>NZ_NFKA01000001.1 GCF_002160145.1 Gemmiger sp. An194
TTCGGCGACGGTGAGATCTCGGCCCGGGGCGAGATGCAGATCTCTGTCGGGCAGACGATCACCCTGACCATCCCGGACGCGGGCGACATCTACTGGCGGGATATGAAATGCGGCGGCATGGTAATTCTGTATCTGCCCTGAGCCGCGCAACAGGAAGGGAGAAACGAAATGGCATTGAAGTATGAAACCAAAACACCGGTAAACGGGATTGATGTGAGCAAATACCAGGGCGAGGTGGACTGGGCCCGGGTAAAGGCGGCGGGCTATGCCTTCGCCTTCGTGCGGTTGGGCTACGCAAACGGAGACGGCAGCGTCGTCGTCGATCCCTGTTTTGAACGCAACCTCACCGGCGCGGCAAACGCCGGGCTGGACGTGGGCGTGTATCTGTACAGCTACATCGACAGTGAGGACCACGCCCGCATCGCCGCCGCCCGGGCGCTGGAGCTGCTGGCGGGCCGGGCGCTGAGCCTGCCTCTGGTGCTGGACTACGAGCACGCGGTCAAATACGCCGCCTTCAGTCGGGCGAAGAATACCGCCATCTGCAACGCCTTTATGGAGGTGGTGGCCGCGGCGGGCTATCTGCCCATGTTCTATAGCTACACCAGCTTTGTGAACAGCTACATGGACATGGCGGCACTCGATCCGTACGAGGGGGTGTGGATCGCCAACTACACTGGCAAAATCGGGGTGGACAACGCCGCCATCTGGCAGCACTCCAGCAGCGGGTCGGTGCCCGGCGTTGCGGGCCGGTGCGATCTGAACCGGATGTACTGTGACCTGCCCCGCATCGTGCGGGAGCGCTGCACCCCCGGCGCGGCGGAATTTGTGCCCCTTTTCGGCAAGCAGCTGGAGGTGTTCGATGCCGGCCGCTGCGAATACTTCACCGCGCCGGACATCAACGCGGTGGTGCTGAACCCGGACGGAAAAACAGACAAGCTGCCGGAGGGTACTTATCCCGTCCTCACTCTGGCGGATGGTCTGGTGGACGGCTACCCCATGGTGCAGCTTGCGTACAAGAGCGAAACCGTGTACGCCGCCCTTCTGGACGACCGCTGCCGCATCATCGACGCGCCGGAGGAAGGCCTGGAGCTGCGCCTGTGCCCGGTGCCCAACGAGGGCGACCGGCACAGCATTGAGAACTACTGCAAGGGGCTGGGCTTTTCAGCGGAGTTTATCTGGTGAGGAGGATGAATATGAATGAATGGAATGTGGTCGGGGTGCTGGTGGTGGTGGCCGGGTTGTTTTTGTCGGTGGGGGCGCCGGTGATCCGGCTGAACAGCACCCTCACCAAGCTCTCCACCCTGGTGGAGGGCTTGCAGGACCGGCAGGCCCGTCAGGAGCGGGACAACACCGACAGCCACCGCCGCCTGTGGAAGCACAACGACGGGCAGGACGCTGCCCTCAACGACCACGAAACACGAATCACGATTCTGGAGCGAAAGGAAGGAACAAGATGAAGAAGATCAACTGGATGGTACGCATTCAAAACAAGGCCTTCTGGCTGAGCCTGATCCCGGCGGTGCTGCTGCTGGTTCAGGTGGTGGCAGCGGTGTTCGGCTACCAGCTGGAGCTGGGCGAGCTGGGCAACCGGCTGCTGGCGGTGGTGAACGCCCTGTTTGCGGTGCTGGCGGTGCTGGGCGTGATCACCGACCCCACCACCAGCGGCGTGTGCGACAGCGACAACGTGCTGTGCGCGAGCAAGGCTGCCCCGGACGGCACCGGGGACTCTGACGCGAAAAAACAATAAGACAAAGCCGCGCCGGGCCCCGAAAGCTGCCGGGGCCCGGCCTTTTTCGCGGATTTGCGCGGCTGGCTTTGATATGGTATAATACTAAAATATTGTGATTTTAAGGGGGAGAATCCCATGGAAAGCCTCACCGCGCTTGTAAGCGCGTGCAGCAATTTTATCTGGGGTGTGCCGATGCTGGTCATGCTGTTCGGCACCCATCTGTTTCTGACCGTCCGGCTGCGTCTGGTGCAGCGGCATATTCCCAAGGCCATCCGGCTGAGCCTTTCGCCGGATGAGGGCAGTCAGGGCGAGATCAGCCAGTTCGGCGCGCTTGCCACCGCGCTGGCGGCCACCATCGGCACCGGCAACATCATCGGCGTGTCCACCGCCATCGCCCTGGGCGGCCCGGGCGCGGTGCTCTGGTGCTGGCTCACCGGCGTGTTTGGCATCGCCACCAAGTACGGCGAGGCCCTGCTGGCGGTGAAGTACCGCACCCGGGGCAAGACCGGCGCCATCGTGGGCGGGCCCATGTATACCATTGAGCGGGGCCTGGGCTGGAAATGGCTGGCGGTGATCTTCGCCGCCTTCACGGTGCTGGCCACCTTCGGTGCGGGCTGCACCGTGCAGAGCCACGCTATCACCGACGTGATCCACACCACCTTCGGGGTGGCTCCCGCCCTTTCCGGTCTGGTGGTTACCGCCATCACCGCCGTGGTGATCCTGGGCGGCGTCAAGGCCATTGCCAAGGTGTGCGAAAAGCTGGTGCCCTTTATGAGCCTGTTCTACATTCTGGGCTGCATCGCCATTCTGGTGCTGAACGCTCCCTATCTGGGCGAGGCGCTGGTGCTGATCGTGAAAAGCGCCTTCGGCTTTCAGCAGATCGCCGGCGGCTTCGTGGGCGGCGCCATGATGGCCGCCTGCCGCTACGGCATGGCCCGGGGCCTGTTCTCCAACGAGTCCGGCCTGGGCACCGCGCCCATTGCGGCGGCCACTGCCCAGACCAAAAACTCGGTGCGCCAGGCTCTGGTCTCCATGACCGGCACCTTCTGGGACACCGTGATCGTCTGCGCCATGACCGGAATCGTGGTGGTGAGCAGCATGGTCAAGCAGCCCCAGTTGTATGAGGGCGCCAGCGACGACGCCATGACCCGCCTGGCCTTTGCCAACCTGCCCGCCGGTCAGATCGTGCTGGCGCTGGCCCTTTCGGTGTTTGCCTTCACCACCATTCTGGGCTGGAGCTACTACGGCGAGCGCTGCGTGGAATACCTGTTCGGGCCGAAGGGCATCCCGGTGTACCGGCTGGTGTTCCTGGTGGTGCTGTTCATCGGCGCGGTGGCCAACCTGGACCTGGTCTGGAGCTTCGCGGACCTGATGAACGGCCTGATGGCCTTCCCCAACCTGATTTCGGTGCTGCTGCTCAGCGGGGTGATCGTGGCCGAGACCCGGCACTATCTGTGGGAAGACCGGCTGGACGAGCAGTCGGAAACCATTGATTGATGGTCCACGCCGCTGCATAAATATGCTATAATAAAGGCCGGGTTCCCATGGAGCCCGGTCTTTGATTGTAGGAGGGATCAACTGTGAATCTGTGGGGGCATTTCTGCACCATCAATCACCACAAATGGCTGGTGATGAAGCACTGCTTCCGGCTGGGGCTTTACTGGCGGGGGCTGACCCATGACCTTTCCAAATATTCGCCCAGTGAATTCTGGCCGGGCGTGAAATATTATCAGGGCAACCGCAGCCCCAACGACGCCCAGCGCCAGGCCGAGGGCTGCAGCACCGCCTGGCTGCACCACAAGGGGCGCAACCGGCACCATCTGGAATACTGGATCGACTACGACCCGGCGGGCACCGGCAAGCTGATCGGCAATAAAATGCCGCTGCAGTTTGTGGCCGAGATGTTCTGCGACCGGGTGGCCGCCAGCAAGGTGTATCAGGGCAAGAACTACACCGATGCCTCCCCCTGGGAATATTACGACCGGGGCCGGGACCATTACATTCTCCACCCGGAGACGCGCAAGCTGCTGGAATATATGCTTCTCACCCTGCGGGACAAGGGCGAGGACGAGGCCTTCCGGGTGCTGAAGAAGGAGGTGCTGGGCCGATGAAAAACATGATGCAATGGCTGAAAGGCGAGCCGGTGCTGGTCATCTCGGCGGTGCTGGCGCTGGCCTCCTGTCTGGTGATTCCGCCGGATGCGGCATACCTGGGCTATGTGGACGGCCGGGTGCTGGCCCTGCTCTACTGCCTGATGGCAGTGGTGGCGGGCATGGAGCAGGCCGGGGCTTTCCGGCGGATGGCATCGGCGCTGGTCAAACGCAGCGGCAGCGGCAAGGGGCTGTGCCTTGTGCTGGTGATGCTCTGCTTTTTCTCCTCCATGCTGGTCACCAACGATGTGGCCCTCATCACCTTTGTGCCCTTCGCGGTGCTGGTGCTGGCCGCCAGCGGCCAGGGCGGGCTGCTGCCCTGGGTGGTGAGCCTGCAGACGGTGGCAGCCAATCTGGGCAGCATGCTCACCCCGGTGGGCAACCCCCAGAACCTCTATCTCTACAGCCGCTACGGCTTTTCCGCGGGCGAGTTCTTCGCCCTCACCGTGCCCGCCACTCTGGCGAGCCTGGTGGTGCTGGTGGTGCTGTGTCTCTTCACCCCGGCCCGGCGGGTCACCCTGACCAGCCAGAACGAGGAAGGACCCATGACCGCCCGCCAGCGCGCCCAGCTGATTCTGTGCGGCGTGCTGTTCTGCGTCTGCCTTGCCTCGGTGTTCCATCTGCTGCCCTGGCCCGCGCTGCTGGTGGTGGTGATCGCGGCACTGGCGGTATTCGACCGTAAGCTGGTGCTGGGGGCGGACTTTGCGCTGCTGGTCACCTTCGTGTGCTTTTTCGTCTTCGCGGGCAACCTGGCCCGCATTCAGGCGCTGCAGAATTTCCTGGCCAGTGTGATGCAGGGACGGGAGATGCTGGTGGGCGCGGCGGCCAGCCAGGTCATCAGCAATGTGCCGGCGGCGGTGCTGCTCTCCGGCTTTACCGAAAACGGCGCGGGTCTGCTCATGGGCGTGGACCTGGGCGGTCTGGGCACCCCCATTGCCAGCCTGGCCAGCCTGATCAGCCTGAAGATCTATTCCAAGGCCCCGGGCGCGAACACCGGGCGGTATCTGCTGGTGTTCAGCGCGCTGAACTTCGGCCTGCTGGCGGTGCTGCTGGTGCTGGCCGGGTGCGGCATTCTGTAAATCAATTTTGCATGCAAAGCGGCGGAGGTTTTTGGCCTCCGCCGCTTTTTTGCGCCCGCAGGGGCAGCGATTGACAAAACGCAACGCCCGGTTGACGGAATTCGGGCGGCGAATGGTGGACAGGCCCCGGCTTCATCGGGTATACTGGGTTCCAGCAAAACAAAAAGGAGTGGACGGTATGAGTCTGAACGAGGAGCTGGGCCGGCGGGTGCAGCAGCTGCGCAAGGCAAAGGGCTTTTCCCAGGAGGAGCTGGCGGATCGGGTGGGCGTGTCCCGGCAGGCGGTGTCCAAATGGGAGGGCGGCCAGACAGCGCCGGACCTGGAGCGGCTGCTGGCGCTGAGCAAGCAGCTGGATGTCACCACCGATTATCTGTTGACCGGGCAGCACCCGGCAGCGCGGGAGCAGGGGCCGGACGCGGCGCTTTTCTCGGTGGTGGCCACCGGAAGTACCGTGGCGGGCCTTCTGGCAGCGGCGATGCTCTGGTACGAAAAGCAGACCGCCATCGCCACCGCCATCGGCCTGCTGCTCATGGTGATGGGCTGCGTGGTCTATGCCATCGGCATGACGGTGGGCGAGCCTGCCAGCCGTCCCCGGGCAAAGCGGCGGTTCTGGGCGGTGAACCTGTGGCTGCTGCCTTTCATCCCCCTGTCCCTGTTGTACAATAACCTGATGGGCGGCTTTGCCAGCGCACCCTATCCCATCCCGGTGAATTCTCTGGTGGCCTACGGCCTGTTCTGGGTGGTGTATCTGGGTGGCTGCGGCGCACTGGAATGGCGGCTGCTGCGGGGCGCAAAACAGTAAAAAACAAACAAAAAACGAGCACCTGCGTTTTTCATGCAGGTGCTCGTTTGCGTTTGGATTATTCCTCCCGGGGCTCGTCCGCTTCGGCAGAGGCTTCCTCCGCTTCGAGCTTCGGCTCGGTGGCTTCCGCAGCCTCCACAGCTTCGGCAGGCTCAGCGGCTTCCGCCTTTGCGGCAGCGCTCTTTTGGGGCTTCGCGGCCTTCTTCGGCTGTTCTGCCGGGGCCTCCGGTGCGGGCTGTTCGCTCTCCGGCTGTGCAGCTTCGGGCGCGGGCTCGGCGGTCTCGGTCACAGGCTCCTCCGCTTCGGTCTTGGCTTTGGGAGCCGCCTTTTTGCGGGCCGGTGCCTTGCGGGCGGGCTTTTCGGGGGCCAGCTCCGGCTTGCCGTTGCGGGCGCAGTAGCAGCGCAGCAGCTCCTGGTAGAAGTCCACGGCCGGGGGAAGCGCCAGGATGGACAGGTTCTCGTTGGCCGCGTGGATGCTGGCGTACTGCTGCTTGTTGATCTCCAGCGGGGCAAAGCGCAGGGCGTTTTCCACCACGCCCTCGTACATGTAGAACCGGGCATCGGTGCCGCCGGTCATGATGTAGGGGGCCACCCCGTAGCCGGGGTAGATCTTGCCCATGGTCTCCTCCAGCAGACGGAAGGCATCGCCCTTGAAGTCCACCTCGGCACAGGCCGGGTCGGCCTTCAGCACCTCGGTGTCCAGCCCGCACTTCTTGGCAGCGGCGCGGATGATCTCGATGCTCTCGTCGGTGCCCTGGTGAGGCATGCAGCGCATGTTGGCGGTGACCCAGGCCTGCTGGGGCAGCACGTTGTAGGCGGGGGAACCTTCGGCCATGGTGAAGGCGCAGGTGGTGCGCATCATCGCGCCCGCCAGCGGGTTCACACGGGGCAGCAGGAAGCAGAGCAGCGGTTCAAACAGCCACAGGTTGCCCAGCAGCATCCGCATGCCAAAGCTCATGTTGGGAGCCAGGCGCTGGAACATCTCCCGCAGGGTGGGGGAGAAGCGGGCCTGGAAGGGGCTGTGCCGGTCGGTCTTGCAGATGAACTTGGCCAGCTGCACCAGTGCGGTGTTGGGACCGGGAGCGCTGGCGTGGCCACCGGCGGCATTGGCGGTGAACTTCACATCCGCGTAGCCCTTTTCCACCACGCCCACCATGGCGTAGCGGCCCTTGACCCCGGCCATGGGGGAATCCATGATCATGCCGCCCTCGTCCAGCAGCAGGCCCAGATGGACCCCCTGCTCCTTGAGCCAGGCAGCAATGGCGGGCGCGCCGTCGCCGCCCCATTCCTCGGTGCAGCTGGAGGCCAGATACACGTCGCACTCGGGCTTCCAGCCCTGGGCCAGCAGCTCCTCCACCGCCTGCATGAAACAGAACAGGCTGCCCTTGGTGTCCACGGTGCCGCGGCCCCACACCGAGCCCTCGACGATCTCGCCGGAGAAGGGCGGGTACTTCCACTCACCCTGGGCGGGCACCACGTCGTGGTGGCTCATGATCAGGATGGGCGCGCCTGCGCCGCCGTCCAGACCGGGAATTTTATAGATCAGGCTGCCGTTGAGCACGGTGCGGGTGGCTGCCTTGTGCACCAGAGGAAACTGCTCCCGCAGCAGCTTGTGGAAGGCCTGGAACTTGCGGCGGCTTGCCTGGTCCTTTTCCGACACGGTCTCGCACTGCACCAGAGCCGACAGGGCCTCGGCGTACCGCTGGGCCCGTTCCAGATCGGAATCCGGGAACTGAGCGGTGGCGGCAGAGGTGGGCTTCATCTGAAGCGCACGGGCGGCAGCAACGCCCAGCAGAATCAAAAGAATAAGAATGAGAATAAGCACGATCCATAAAGCGATCATAAAAAGGCCTCCTTGATGGGGATATGGAAAACGCGCACAGCGGCGCGAAAGAATCTGTATATGGCTGGCAGGCATCTGCCCGCTATATTTCAGTATACCACAGATCAAAAGCTTCTGGCAAGGCGGAAGAAAACAAAGAAAAACCGGCGGCTGCCGTTCCCCGGGTGGGGGAATACGGCAGCCGCCGGTGCTGTTTGAAGCAAGCGTGCTAAACTTATTTCTGCTCCAGAGTCTTGCTGAAGCTGTCCTTCAGGGTCACGATGCGGCCGAACACGCCGGGATTCTTGGAATCCGGGGTGAAGTAGCCTATGCGCACGAACTGGAACTTCTCGCCGGGCTTTGCGTCGGCCAGGCTGGCCTCCAGCTTGGCGCCCTTCAGAACCTTCACGGAATCCGGGTTCAGGAAGTCCTTGTAGTCGCTGCCCTCGGGCAGCTCGCCCATGTTCTCCTGGGTGAACAGCTTGTCGTACAGGCGAACCTCAGCGTCCACCGCGTGGGCGGCGCTCACCCAATGGATGGTGCCCTTCACCTTGCGGCCGTCCACCGGATTGCCGTTGCCGGTCTCCAGGTCGGCGGTGCAGCGCAGCTCGACCACCTCGCCGTTTTCGTCCTTGATGACCTCGTTGCACTTCACGATGTAGGCGCCCATCAGGCGAACCTCGCCGTCCGGCTTCAGGCGCTGGAACTTCGGCGGGGGTACCTCGGCGAAGTCGCTCTTCTCGATGTACAGGCTGCCGGAGAAGGCCACCTTGCGGGTGGAGGAGTCGTTGGCGGCCTTGTTGGGGTTGTTGGGAATATCGAAGTATTCCACCTTGTCCTCGGGGTAGTTGGTGATGGTGAGCTTGATGGGCTCGGTCACGGCCATCCGGCGCAGAGCGGTGGTCTCCAGCTCGGTGCGGATGCAGTACTCCAGCAGGCGATAGTCCACCAGGCTGTACACCTTGGAAACACCGGCCTTCTTCACGAACTCAAAGATGCTGGAGGGGGTGTAGCCGCGGCGGCGCAGGCCGCACAGAGTGGGCATGCGGGGGTCGTCCCAGCCGTCCACGATCTCCTTTTCCACCAGCTCGCGCAGGTAGCGCTTGCTCATCACGGTGTTGGACACATTCAGGCGGGCGAACTCGCGCTGGATGGGGAAGGGACCCAGATGCAGGTTGTTGATAACCCACTCGTACAGGGGACGGTGGTTCTCGAACTCCAGGCTGCACATGCTGTGGGTGATGCCCTCGATGGCGTCCTGGATGGGATGGGCAAAATCGTACAGGGGGTAGATGCACCAGGCATCGCCCTGGCGGTGATGATGCGCGCGCACGATGCGGTAGATGGCCGGGTCGCGCAGGTTCATGTTGGGGCTGGCCATGTCAATCTTGGCGCGCAGGGTACGGCTGCCGTCGGCGAATTCACCGGCACGCATGCGGCGGAACAGGTCCAGGTTCTCCTCCACGCTGCGGTCGCGCCAGGGGCTGGGCTTGCCGGGCTCGGTCAGGGTGCCCCGGTACTCCTGCATCTGCTCGCGAGTCAGGTCGCACACATAGGCCTTTCCCTCCTTGATCAGCTGCTCGGCGTACTCGTAGCACTTCTCAAAGTAGTCGCTGCCGTAGTAGATGCCGCCGTTGGGCACAGCACCCAGCCAGCGCAGGTCCTCCTCGATGCTCTTCACGTACTCGTCGTCCTCGCGCACCGGGTTGGTGTCGTCGTAGCGCAGGTTGAACTTGCCGCCGTAGGCGTTGGCAATGCCCCAGTTGATCCAGATGGCCTTGGCGCTGCCGATGTGCAGGTAGCCGTTGGGCTCCGGCGGGAACCGGGTGTGAATTTCCGTTACGCGGCCCTCCGCCAGGTCCGCGTCGATGATCTCGGTGAGAAAATTGTTCGGCTTTTCCATAGCTGATTCTTCGCTCCTCTTATTTTGAAGGGGCCCGCAAAGGGGCCCCAAGCGCTCTATTCTCCCATTTTACAGGATTTTGCCCCGCTTTGCAACACAGAAAGCGGGGCAGCAAAGGCAAACAGCCATTCAGATTCCGTCGCCGTGCAGGAACCGGCGCAGACCGGCCTCGTCCAGCGGCATGGTGTAGTAAAAGCCCTGCAGGTAATCCGCGCCCAGATCGACCAGCTGCTGGGCCTGCTGGCGGCTTTCCACGCCCTGAGCGATCACCAGCTTGCCGCAGTCGTGCACGAAGTCGATCAGGTGGGCCAGCAGCCGGGGGTCCCGGGAAAGGCAGATGCGCATCACGTAGCGGTCCAGCTTCACGGCTCCCGCCTCCGGCAGGTCCAGAATGCGGGTCAGGTTGGAATGGCCCGCGCCGAAGTCGTCCACCGTGATGGCGGCTCCTGCGTCGAACAGCTGGCGGATCAGCCGGGGAACCCCGTCGTTCCGGCGCAGGCTGCGGCTCTCGGTGAGCTCAAAGGCCAGCCGGGAGCAGGGCACGCCCTTCTCCCGGGCCATGCGGATGAACCGGTCCGCCAGGTCCGGCTCCGCCAGCTGCAGCGGGCTCAGGTTGATGCTCACCCGCTCCACCCGGCTGAACAGCTCCGGGTCGGCAGCCATGGCCGCCAGCAGCGAATCGAAGATCACCTCGCCCATCCGCTCGGTCAGGCCGCAGCGCTCGGCAATGGGCACAAAGGCATCCGGGCCCAGCAGGCCCAGCTGCTCGTCGTCGATGCGGGGCAGCACCTCCAGCTGCACCGGCTTTCCGGTGCGGGCGTTCAGCACCGGCAGATAGCGCAGTGCAAAGCGCCCCCGCTCCAGCGCACCGGTCAAAGCGCGGCGCACCGCCAGAGTGCGCTGCAAGCGGGCCAGTGCCTGATCGTTCACCCACTGGGGAGCCGCATGGGACGGGCCGTCCGGCACGAACTTCTCCAGAAGGTCCAGCAGAAGCAGCGCCTGATCCAGGTCGGGCGCGCAGCGCAGGCCGTCCATCAGCAAGGCGGGCTGGGTCAGGGTAACGGTGGATTCCCCCAGCAGCCAGCCCTCGTTCAGCCCGGCGGCAAGCTCCGCCATCTGGCTGCTGAAGCCCTCCCGGCTGCCCCGGCTGAATACCAAGAACCGGTCCGCCTGACTCAGAAAGAAGACGGTGCACCGGGGCAGCGCAGCCCGCAGCCGTGCTGCGGCCGGAGCCATCCAGGCGGTGGACTGGGCTGCACCCGCGTCGTTGGCGGGGGCGATGCGCAGAAAGGCCAGATTATAAGGCTTGCGGAACTGGTAGCAGTCCCACAGGGTGTCCACCAGGGCCCGGTAGTTGGGGCAGCGGCTGGCGGTGTGGATCTGATTGCCCGGCAGCGGTGCGCCCAGCGCGGCGGGCAGCAGGGACAGCGCCACGAAAAACCAGAACAGCCGCACGCCGCCCACAGCCAGCTGCAGCGGCATGGCAGTCAGAACGAGTCCGGCCATGCAGGCGGCGCAGCGGCGGCCGGAGCCCGGCCGCGCCCCGCGCAGCCAGAAGCAGGCAAAGACCAGCAGCAGCCACCAGATCGCCAGCATGGGCAGATAGAGCGGACCATCGGCAAAGCCGCCGCTGAGCGCGGGCCGGTACAGCAGCTCCAGCCAGGGGCTCAGCAGGGCGGCGGCGGTTCCGGCAAAGCACACCACACCGGTCAGCTGCATCATCCGGCGCAGCCGAGGACCGGGCGCCTTGGCTAGGAACAGCATGCCCAGCACAAAACAGGCGAAAAACAGATATTGGCTGATCAGCCAGACCACCAGCAGCAGGTGGGCCACCCATCCGGGCACCCAGGACCAGGCCCCGGCGCGTACCGGAGTGGCCAGTACATCCAGCGCGGTGGCGGTCATGGCGCTGGCGAACAGCCGGTGCAAAGCGGTGCGGGTGAGGGTGTGAGCCCCCTGCCGCAGCAGGCAGATCAGGGCCAGCGCGGCCAGAAATACAAATCCGGCCATCTGAAAATAGATGTTGTAATGTACGAACGGTTCCATGGCATACCTCCCGGGCTCAAAGCTTCCGCAGGCTGCGGGTGGATACCCAGCAGCCCCGGTTGCGCTTGGCGGTATAGAGGGCCACGTCCGCCTGCTGATAGGCCTGGTTCAGCGGTTCGGCGGCGGGGTCAAACAGGTGCACACCCACGCTCACGCCCACCGGAACACCCAACTCCAGCTTGCTGGCAAGGGCAGGCAGCCGGTCGCAGATGCGCCCGGCCAGTGCCTCGGCCTGGGCCCAGTCCGCGCCGGGCAGCAGCACAAGGAACTCGTCGCCGCCCAGCCGCACCGGCATGCCGGGGGCGGGGGCCAGCTGCTCCAGCAGCCGTGCCACCTCCCGCAGCAGAACATCGCCCACGGGATGGCCCAGCATGTCGTTCACTTCCTTGAAGTGGTCCAGGTCCATCATCAAAAGGGCGGCGGTTTTGGGCGGGTCGGGCTGGGCCAGCAGTTCGTTTACCCGCACCCGCAGCCCACGCCGGTTGAACAGGTCGGTCAGCGGGTCCCGGTTGGCCCGCTGGCGCAGTTCGTCCTCCCGGCGGCGCTCCTCGGTGATGTCCTCAAAGGTCACAATGGCATGGCTAGGGGCCTGACCCGGTATGAGCACGGCGGTCAGGGTCACCCGGGTCCAGCGGTATTCACTCTGGCCCGGCCAGCGCACCAGAAAATCGCCCTGCACCGGTTCCTGCGTCTGGCGGATCTGATGAAACAGAGCCAGAAAGCCGGTGGAATGCTGGGGGGCCACCGTTCCGCTCTGCACCAGCAGGGCAGGTTCGGTGGGCGCAGAGGCTTTTTCGCCGGGCCGGGGCTCGGCGCAGGAAGCCATGGTATGATCGTGCAGGTCATAAATGAACAGGGTGATGGCGGTATGCTGCAGAGCCATGGCCAGCAGCTGGTTGCTGGTGCGCAGAGAGTCCTCGGCCCGCTGCACCTGGCCTTCCCGCTGCCGGTGGTAGACCGCCAGCAGCACCAGCATCACCACCGAGGCGGCAAGCATCTTCACCGCCATGAGCATCACGAGCCTGGTCTCCTGGGCATTGGTGGCCAGCAGGGCGCTCTGGGGCACATCCTGATACAGGTACCAGTTCTGGATGCCGGTGGGAACGCACAGCCAAGCCACCGCATCCTTATCGCTGCCGGCGGTGCCGAACTGCCCGGCTTCATTTTCGGGCAGGCTGCCCAGAATGTGGCCAACCTCGGTGTCCCAGAAGTTGTCGCTGTCCGTCAGCTGTCTTCGCAGATTGGGGCAGGCATAAACCAGCTTGCCGTCCGGCTGAAATACGGCCAGGCAGCTCTCGTCCGACAGGCCGTACAAGGTGAGCTCCTGTGCCAGCTGGTCCACCTCCAGCACCCCCAGCACGGCGCCGGTTACCGGCTGCTCGGGGCTTACACGCACCGGGACGTATACGTAGAACCGATCGTCCTTGTAAGTGCGGCTGGTGTATACGGCGGAATAGCCGCTCAGCCCTTGAAAGGCGCTGTCCAGAGCCTCTTCGCTGGACAGATCCAGCGAAAAACCCTGGGAGGAGATGGCCTGCTTATCCAGCGAGACAGCCCACATCTGGGCAAAGTCACTGCGCTGGAAGTATTCATCCAGCAGCTGGCGCACCTCGGCTTCGCTGCTGCCCTCGGGCAGACTGGCGATGGCGGTGGCCGCCCACTGCACATAACTCAGCTGCCGTTCCAGATAGCTTTCCAGTGTGACGATGCTGGAGCGGGCGGTGTTTTGCAGGGGATCCTGGCTGGAGGCGATGGTGTAGCGGTTGAGCTGCAGGGTGAAGTCCAGCGCGCTGAATACCAGGGTCACGAACAGCAGTGTAAGGCCCAGAAGGGCAAGGCGAAGCTGCCGGACGGTGTGCATCCAGCGGCGAAAAACGGACAAATGTTTCATCAGAAGATCACTCCTCTGGAGCAGAGCAGAGCGGCGGCGTTCCGGAACGGGCAAAGCCGCTTTGCCCAAACTTTGGCTTTTCTGGTTAAAATTATAGTAAAAAGCCGCCCGGTGCGCAAGCGTTAACCATACAATCCGCGCAGGAATTTTTCGGTTCGGGCCCGAAAAACGGTAAGAAATGCCAAAGTAAGCTGTAAACATTGACAGGAACAATGTACTGTGGTAATGTAAAATAGCGAATGCCCATGCGCGTACGCGTATTTAATAAGTAAACGAGCAGGGGTAAGGCGAGACCGCGCGCAAAAGAATACCGGCCCGCCGCCCGCGGCAGCGATGCTTCGGCGCGGGTCAAAAGCGAACGCTGCCCGCGCGGCGCCGCTCCCGGCTGAGGGCGGCCTGTTTGCGGGCTCGGATTTTTTTGTGCAGTATAAACGCAGGCAGCGAAGGGCAAAAAGGAGCGATGAGCGTGGAAAAACCACACAACAAAGCCGGTAAGGGGCGGCAGCTGATCCCCTTTCGACTGGAACACATGAGCAGCCCCGGTGAATTTGCAAAATATGCATTTTTGTTGAATCTGGGCCTGTTCCTCACTGCGGCGGGCATCCACCTGTTCAAGACCCCCAACCACTTCGCCATGGGCGGCACCAGCGGTGTGTCCATCATCATGGCCACCCTGTGGCCGGGCATGAACGTGGGCGGGGCGCTGTTCATCATCAACGGCATCCTGGTTGCGCTGGGCATCATCTTCCTGGGCGTGAAGACCATGGGCGTGACCATCTATTCCTCGTTTGCCCTGTCGGCCTTCGTGAGTCTGCTGGAGAAGATCTACCCCATGAGCGCCCCCTTCACCAATGACACGCTGCTGGAGCTGTGCTTCGCGGTGGCCCTGCCCGCCGCGGGCAGCGCCATCGTGTTCAACGTGGGGGCCTCCACCGGCGGCACCGACATTGTGGCCATGATCCTCTCCAAATACACCAGCATGGAGATCGGCCGCGCGCTGCTCATCTCGGACCTGGCCATCGCGGCCTGGGCGGGCGGGCTGTACGGCATCGCCACCGGCCTTTACTGTGTGCTGGGCACCTTTGCCAAGGCCTTCATGGTGGACAGCTTCATCGAGAGCCTGAACCAGCGCAAGGTGGTCACCGTGATCAGCAGCCACCCGGAGGATGTGAAGAACTTCATTCTGGAAAAGCTGCACCGAAGCGCCACGGTCTACACCGCCGAGGGTGCCTACACCGGCCAGTCCGAGCAGGTGTTCACCACCGTGCTCACCCGCCGGCAGGCGGTGCTGCTGCGCAACCATCTGCGCCGGGTGGACCCCAAGGCCTTCCTCACCATCGTGAATTCCTCCGAGATCGTGGGCAAGGGCTTCCGGGCGCTGTGAGCAGGACATTGGCGCAACAATTCGTTCAAAATTGCGCGGTATGATATACACCGGAGCGCACCGCGCCGCTCCCATGCCGCCGGGGTGTTCTGCAGCCCCGGGCGGTCCGCATTGGTTTTTCGCGGGGGCGGGGCTCCCGTACAGCAAGAAGGAGTGTTTGATACATGCGGGTAGGCTTGGACATTGGTTCCACCACCATCAAGTGCGTCGTGCTGGATGAGCACGATCAGGTCATCTACGATACATACGAGCGCCACGGCAGTCACATCACCGAAAAGGCCGGGGAGCTGCTGGCACGGCTTGCCAAAGAGCAGGTGCCCGGCGGCAAGGCATATCTGGCCATTTCCGGTTCCGCGGGCATGGGCCTGGCGGACGGCTGCGGCGTACCCTTCGTGCAGGAGGTGTTCGCCACCCGGGTGGCCGCCAAGCGGCTGGCCCCCCAGGCGGATGTGGTCATCGAGCTGGGCGGCGAGGACGCCAAGATCCTCTTCCTCTCCGGCGGCACCGAGGTGCGCATGAACGGCAGCTGTGCCGGCGGTACCGGCGCCTTCATCGACCAGATGGCCACCCTTTTGAAGATGAGCCCGGAGGAGCTGAACACCGCTGCCAGCCGGGCCGAGAAGACCTACACCATCGCCAGCCGGTGCGGCGTGTTCGCAAAAAGCGACATCCAGCCCCTGATCAACCAGGGCGCCGCCGCGGGCGACATCGCCGCCAGCATCTACCAGGCGGTGGTGAACCAGACCATCGCGGGTCTGGCGCAGGGCCGGCCCATTCAGGGCAACGTGCTGTATCTGGGCGGTCCGCTCACCTTCAACAGCGAGCTGCGCCGAAGCTTTGACCAGACGCTGGAGCTCACCGGCCTGTGCCCGGACCACAGCCTGCACTTTGTGGCCATGGGCGCGGCCTTCTACGCGGACAAGGAGATGGACCTGGCCCAGGTGGCAAAGGCCATCGGCAGCATCCAGCAGGTGGGAGAATACACCAGCCAGCCGCCCCTGTTCGCCAATAAGCAGGAATACGAGGACTTCCACGCCCGCCACATGCGCGCCAGCGTGCCCCGCGTGCCCTTCGGCGCGGATGTGGGCCCGGTGCACATCGGCGTGGACTCCGGCTCCACCACCGTGAAGGTGGCCGTCATCGACGACAACGCGAATCTGCTGTTCACCGACTACCAGCCCAACCTGGGCAACCCGCTGCCCCTCATCCGCGAGGTGCTGCTCAAGCTGTACCAGAACCACCCCAATCTGGAGGTGGCCAGCGTCACCAGCACCGGCTACGGCGAGGAGCTGGTCAAGCACGCCTTCCGGGGCGATTTCGGCGTGGTGGAAACGGTGGCCCACTTCACCGCTGCCCGTCACTTCCTGCCGGATGTGGACTTCATCATCGACATCGGCGGCCAGGACATGAAGTGCTTCAAGATCGAGGACGGCGCCATCAGCGACATCTTCCTGAACGAGGCCTGCTCCAGCGGCTGCGGCAGCTTTCTGCAGACCTTCGCCCAGGCGCTGGGCTACGATGTGAAGGAGTTCGCGGCTCTGGGCCTGTTCGCGGATAAGCCCGTGGACCTGGGCAGCCGCTGCACCGTGTTCATGAACTCCAGCGTGAAGCAGGCCCAGAAGGACGGCGCGTCCATCCAGAACATCTCGGCGGGCCTGTCCATCAGCGTGGTCAAGAACGCCATCTACAAGGTCATCCGTGCCGCCAGCCCCGAGGAGCTGGGCCGCCGCATCGTGGTGCAGGGCGGCACCTTCTACAACGAGGCTGTTCTGCGCGCCTTTGAAAAGGAGATGGGCGTGGAGGTGGTCCGGCCGGACATCGCCGGCCTGATGGGCGCCTTCGGCGCGGCGCTGCACGGCCGTTCCCTGGTGGAAAAGGGCCACAAGAGCAGCCTGCTCAGCCATCAGGAGCTGCTGGAATTCACCCAGAAGACCCAGAACGTGCAGTGCAACGGCTGCACCAACCACTGCCAGCTCACCGTGAGCACCTTCGCGGGCGGCCGCAAGCTCATCAGCGGCAACCGCTGCGAAAAGCCGGTCACCGGCAAGACCGCCGAGAACGACCTGAACCTGTATGCCTACAAGCAGAAGATGCTGGCTTCCTACAAGCCCGGCCCGTCGGTGCGGGGCACCATCGGCATCCCGCTGTGCCTGAACATGTATGAGCTGCTGCCCTTCTGGCATGCCTTCTTCACCAGTCTGGGCTTCGCGGTGGTCACCAGCCCGGTATCCACCCGCGCCATGTACATCAAAGGCCAGGCCAGCATCCCCAGCGACACCGTCTGCTTCCCGGCAAAGCTGGCCCACGGCCACATCCGCGCGCTGGCAGACATGGGCGTGAAGACCATCTTCTATCCCTGCATGAGCTACAACATCGACGAACATCTGGGCGACAACCACTACAACTGCCCGGTGGTGGCCTATTACCCGGAGGTGCTGGCGGTGAACTGCCCCGAGCTGGCAAACGTCACCTTCATCAACGAGTATGTGGGTCTGCACCGCCCGAAGGACTTCAAGAAGAAGATGTTCGAGATCCTGAACCGGTACTTCACCGGCATCAAGCGGGCCGAGGTGGAGCGCGCGGCCGACATGGGCTACGCGGAATACAACGCCCACATGCAGCGCCTGCGGGACAAGGGGGCCGAGATCATCGCCGCCGCCCGGGCCGAGGGCAAGCGCATCATGGTGCTGGCGGGCCGTCCCTACCATGTGGACCCGGAGGTCAACCACGGCATCGACGCGCTGCTGTGCCGTCACGGCGCAGCGGTGGTCACCGAGGACAGCGTGGCCTGGCATGAGGAGAAATTCCCCACCACCGTGCTGAACCAGTGGACCTACCACTCCCGCCTGTACGCCGCCGCCAAATACTGCACCACCCAGAAGGATATGGATCTGGTGCAGCTGGTGAGCTTCGGCTGCGGCGTGGACGCCATCACCACCGACGAGACCCGCGAGATCCTGCACGAGGGCGGCAAGCTGTACACCCAGCTGAAGATCGACGAGATCACCAACCTGGGCGCGGTGAACATCCGCATCCGCAGCCTGCTGGCCGCGCTGGACGAAAAAGAACGAAAGGGGGAATGACCCAATGGAACCCAATTATCCCCGTTTTACTCAGGAGATGAAAAAGACCCACACCATCCTGATTCCCAACATGCTGCCCCTGCACTTTTCCATGCTGGCGGCGGCGCTGGAATACGACGGCTACCATGTGGAGGTGCTGGGCAACTGCGGCAGCCAGGTGGCGCAGCTGGGCCTGAAGTACGTGCACAACGACACCTGCTACCCGGCTCTGCTGGTCATCGGCCAGTTTCTGGACGCGCTGCAGAGCGGCAAATATGACCTGGACCACACCGCTCTGCTGATTACCCAGACCGGCGGCGGCTGCCGTGCCTCCAACTACATCCACCTGCTGCGCAAGGCGCTGCAGCGGGCGGGCTACGGCCACATTCCCGTGGCCAGCCTGAACTTCTCGGGCCTGGAGAAGGACTCCGGCTTCCAGATGAACCTGTCCATCGGCCGCAAGGCCATCGCCGCGATTTTTTACGGCGATCTGATCATGGCCCTGCGCAACCAGACCTCCCCCTACGAGGTCACCAAGGGTCAGGCCAAGGCGCTGGCGGAACAATGGGTGGACACCATCTGCGGCTGGTTCCACCAGAACAAGGGCTTTTCCGGCGGCGAGATGAAGGCCACCTTCCCCAAGATCGCCAAAGACTTCGCCGCCATTCCGGTGGTGCGCACCCCCAAGGTGAAGGTGGGCATCGTGGGCGAGATCTACGTGAAATATTCCCCCTTGGGCAACAACAACCTGGAGGAGTTCCTGGCCAGCCAGGACTGCGAGGTGAACCTGCCGGGCCTGCTGGGCTTTGTGGACTACTGCATCAGCAACATGGGCGACACCGTGCGCTTTTACGGCGGCAGCCTGGCCGAGGTATGGGGCAGCGAGGCGCTGCTGAAATATCTGGACGGCTTCGAGCGGGCCATGGGCAAGGCCATGCGTGAGGCGGGCTTCCACGCCCCGGCACGCTTTCTGGAGCTGCGGGAGATGGCCAACGGCATCATCAGCCGGGGCAACAAGATGGGCGAGGGCTGGCTGCTCACCGCCGAGATGGTGGAGCTGGTCACCACCGGCTACGAGAACATCGTCTGCGCCCAGCCCTTCGGCTGCCTGCCCAACCACATCTGCGGCAAGGGCATGATCAGCCGCATCCGGGCCATCTACCCCAATGCCAACATCACCCCCATCGACTACGACCCCAGCGCTACCCCGGTCAACCAGGAAAACCGCATCAAGCTGATGATCAGCGTGGGCAAGGAACGGCTGGAGGAGCGCATCGCCGCTCAGGCCGCCCCGGTGCAGGAGCCGGTGGCTGGTCTGGAATCCAAAATCGAAAGCATCCCCGGCGTGCACTGAGCGCCCGGGCTGCGCTGAGCAGGAAAGGAAGCCGCAGATGAGCGACTTTGTGATTTTTGACATGGAATGGAACATGGGCTACCAGCCCAAAACCTTCCGCTATCAGGGCATCGAGCAGACCCTTCGGGGCGAGATCATCCAGATCGGCGCGGTGAAGCTGCGGGACGGTCAGCCGGTGGACCGCTTCTCCCTGACCATGAAGCCCCGCATCTTCCCCCGGCTGCATCATCATGTGGCCAAGGTCACCGGTCTGACCCAGGCCCAGCTGGACGCGGGCGTGCCCATCAAGGAGGGCCTGCGCCGCTTTGCCGAGTGGTGCGGGCCGGATACCGCTCTGGGCGAGTGGGGGCAGGACGACGTGCCCGTGCTCAAGCAGAATCTGGTGCTCTGCGGGCTGGACGCGACCTGGCCCCATAAGTGGTACGACCTGCAGCGGGTCTTCACCAGCCAGCGCCCCCGGCAGGAGGGCGAGGGCATGACTCTGGAGGCGGTGGTGGAGCGGCTGGGCATCCCCAAAAACGACGCCTTCCACGACGCGCTGAGCGACGCGGAATACACCGCCGCGGTGTGCGGCTTTCTGGATCTGGAGCGAGGTCTGGCCGAGTACCCGGATGAGGAGCAGCAGTTAAAGGAGCTGCTCTGCCCGGAGGGCAAAGATCGCCGGAACTTTGTGATCTGGCCCGGCCATGTGGACGGCGAGGCCTGGTCCACCAGCAGCGAGCTGCGGGGCGCAGTGTGCCCGGAATGCGGCGCGCCGCTGGCGCTGGACGGGGACGACATCTGGCTGCGCAAGGGCAACAACTGCCTGTACAGCATGGGCGAGTGCGTCCAGCACGGCCCGGCCCTGATCTGGCTGCGGCGCATGCGGCTGGACGGCCTGCACTTCACCTTTGCCCGGGCCACCGAGCCGGCGGGCAAGGAGGCCCAGACCAAATGGGCCAAGGAAAAGAAAGCCGCGCTGGAGCGGGCCCGCCGCAAGCGGGAAAAGGAAGCCGCCGAAGCGCTGGAACGGGTCCGCAACGCGGGCCGCTGAAAATTGAAGAATTGAGGAGGGACCCCGGTAATGAAACGCAATCGGTTGATTTTCTGCCGCCAGTGGGTGGCAAGAATGGCCAGCATCATCGAAACGGTGGTTGCACTGGTGGTGCTGCTGGCGATTCTGGTGGCGGGTGTAAGGGTGCTGCTGGATGTGCAGGATCTGTTCCTTGCCCCGGATGTGGACGAGGCCTTTACCACCTTCCTGCGCAGTGCCTTCAACGTGGTCATCGGCATCGAGTTCGTCAAGATGCTGGCCAAGCACAGCCCCGGCAGTGCCATTGAGGTGCTGCTCTTCGCCATTGCCCGCCAGATGGTGGTGGAGCACACCTCCCCGGTGGAAAATCTGGTGAGCATTCTGGCTATCCTGCTGATCTTCGTGATCCGCAAGTACCTGTTTGTTCCCGCCTTCGGGGCGCACATGCCCGGCGAGGACACCTTCGGCACCTCCAGCCTGAATCGAAGCCAAAGCGATGCCAAGAGCGAGGAGGACGAGGACTGAGCATCCCGGCAACCGTTTCCCTTCCCAAAGCAAAAACGCCCGGCACACGGTATCGACTCCGTGTGCCGGGCGTTTTTATTCCACGATCAGGTCCGCCTGGCGGCGAATCTGAAAATGCTCCTGATACAGCCGCTCCATGGGAATCCATTCCTCCCGGAACCAGACCTCCTCCCGCCGGGGGAGGGAGGAATCCAGCACACAGGCACGTGCCAGCTGGGCCGGGCTCAGGCTGCTGGCGGCGGCGCCCGCCAGATTCAGCCGGACCACGCCGGAGCCCAGCGGCTCCAGCAGCGGAGCCGTATCGCCGGGCGAAAGGGTGGCATATTCTCCGGCCAGAGCCTGCAGGGCCTCCTGCTCCCCGGAATAGGTACGGGAAGCGTCGAAGGCCCGCTGGCGGCAGTATTTCACCAGATCGGCGGGCTGGGCCAGAGGATGCGCATCCAGATGCTCCCACAGCTCCCGGGTGAATTGAGGCAGAGAAAATTCGTTCATAGGGGTTCACCGCCAAAAAAGCCGGCCCTCCCTTCACAAGCGCGTGGGAAGACCGACTGCAGATCAGGAAAAACGCGAACCGGCCGTGCGATGAGCACGGCCAGCAAAAAACAAAAAGGGAAGGGCGCGTCAGTCCAGCACCACCAGTTCGGGCGGGGTGAGCAGCCGGAAGGGCACGCCGCTCATGCCGATGCCCCGGCTCACGAACAGCTGGGCGGGGCGGTCCGGCTGGGGCCGGTAAAGCCCTTTGGGGAACATCTTACCCCCCGGCGGCAGGATCATTTTGGTGAGCACCGGCACCTGCAGCTGGCCTGCGTGGCTGTGGCCGCTGAGCATCACATCCACCTGGGAAAGGTCCAGGTAGCGGGCCTTGTCCGGCATGTGGCACAAACAGACCCGCCAGCCCTCGGCGGGCATATCCCGCAGCACCCTGCCGTCGGAATAGGGGGCCAGGCCGCAGACCGTGATGCCCGGCGCGGGCTGCACGATTTTATCCCACAGGGGCACAAACCCGCCGTGCTCCATCAGCATCCGGTAAAAAGGCGCGGCGCCCTGGCGCACATCGTGGTTGCCCCACACCGCGTACTTGCCCAGCGGCGCTTTGATGCGCTGCAGCTGGCCCGCCAGCCAGGAGAAGTCCAGCATATGGGCATCCCGGGCGAACTTGGCGAAGAAGTCGCCGCCGAACAGCACCAGCTCGGGGCCTTCGGCGTTGATGGCATCCACCAGCGGCTCCAGAAATTCAGGGGAATACATGGGCCCGAAGTGTACATCCGAGAAAAAGAGGGTCTTCACCGGCGGGCGGCGGCAAAGCTCCGGGCGGCTTATGGTAAGCTGCCGGGGCTCCACCTTCGCGGCATACCAGCCCACCGCGGTCCCGGCAACGGCGGCTCCGGCGGCTGCGCCCAGAAACAGACGGGCGGCCCGATCGGCACGGTTTTGATCCATAGGGTCTGACCTCCTGTGGGGAAATTGTTTCGATACCCTTATTATAACAAAAACGCACCCTGTTTGAAAACAAACAGAGTGCGTGAAAAAAGTGAAAAATCAGTAGCCCACGATGATGCCGCCGTCCTGGGCATAGAAGCTGGTCAGCCCGCTGCAGGGCAGAATGGTCACATCCGCGCCGGGCCATTTGGCCTCGATGCCGTGGCGCAGCAGGTGCGCGGCGTTCTCGTTGAAGCAGTGGCTGATGACCACCGGCGTGCCCTGATAGCCCCGCCGGTCCATCTCTTCCAGAATGAAGGCCAGGGTGCGGGTCTCGCCGCGGGTCTTGTGCAGCATTTCCAGCTTGCCCTCGTCGCTTCCGCGGCCCACGATGCGCATGCCCATCTTGCCGGCCACAAAGCCCACAACGCGGCTCATGCGGCCGTTCTTTACCAGATTGTCAAAGCAGGACAGAGCGAACAGAACCTGCCGGGGGGCGTAATATACCTCCAGCTCCTTCACCACATCCTCAAACTCCAGCCCCTGGCCGATCAGCTCGTTGGCCTTGCGGATGGCCAGTACCATCTCGCCGCCGGTGGACAGGCTGTCCAGCACGTAGATCTTTTTGTCCGGATGGCTTTCCAGCACCATTTCCTTTGCGATCATGGCGCTGTTGTAGCTGCCGGAAAGATTGCTGCTGATGGTCACCGCGATGATGCGGTCCGCCATCAGAAACTTTTCGGCCCATTCCTCGGGGCTGGGGCAGGCGGTGGTGGACGCGCCGTTGTAGTTGCGCATCTCGGCCATCATTACGGCCACATCCAGCGCGGCGTTGTCCACGAATTCCCGGTCGCCCACACGGATCTTCAGCGGCACGGTGGCAAAGCCGGTATCGGGGGCGGCATCGGGCAGGCTGCGCAGTTCGCAGGAGGAGTCGGCAACGATCATCCAAGACATAGTAAATACACTCCCTTTGGGCGGCGCGGAGCCGCGCAAAACCACATAGTTTTTAATACTAGATATATTATATATTATAGAGCCTTTGAATCTGTTCGTCAAGGCGAAACAGTCGAAGCGCAGTTGTAATCGATGGGCAGGGTGGGCAGACCGTTCAGGTCGAGGCCCGCCACATTGCCGCTCTGCAGCTCGTAAAAGCCCTGGGCGGCGATCATGGCCCCGTTGTCGCCGCAGAATTCCACCGCGGGCAGGCAGAGCCTTGCCCCCAGCTTCTGGGCGCCCTCATTCACCAGACAGCGCAAAAGGCTGTTGGCGGCCACGCCGCCCGCCAGGCAGATGGTGGACGCGCCGGTGTCCCTGGCGGCATCCAGCAGCTTGCCCGCCAGAATCTCGTCGATCCGCCGCTCAAAGCTGGCGGCCATGTCCGCCGCGTTCACCGTCTCGCCCCGCATCTCGGCCTGGTTCACCGCGTTCAGCACGGCGGTTTTCAGGCCGGAGAAGCTCACGTTGTATTTGCCCTCCACGTGGGGCACCGGCAGCTTGTAGGCCTTGGGGTTGCCGTTTTTGGCCGCCTTGCTGATGGCCGGTCCGCCCGGGTAGCCAAGGCCCAGGGTGCGGGCTACCTTGTCGAAGGCCTCGCCCGCCGCGTCGTCCACCGTGCGGCCCAGCACCGTGAAGTGGGTATAGTCGGTCACCTGCACGATATGGCTGTGGCCGCCGCTGGCCACCAGGCACAGGAAAGGCGGCTTTAAATCCGGGTGGGTCAGGTAGAGGGCGGCGATGTGCCCCCGCAGATGATGCACCGGCACCAAAGGCTTGTTTGCCGCGTAGGCCAGACCCTTGGCGAAGTTCACGCCCACCAGCACCGCGCCGATCAGGCCCGGCGCAAAGGAAACGGCGATACCGTCCAGCTCGGCGGGGGTCATGCCCGCATCCGCCAGCGCCTTTTCCACCGTGGCGCTGATGTATTCCGCGTGGCGGCGACTGGCGATCTCCGGCACCACGCCGCCATAGAGGGCCTGCTCCGCCACACTGGTGGAGATCACATTGCTCACCAGCTCGCGGCCGTCCTTCACCACGGCGGCGGCGGTCTCATCGCAGGTGCTCTCGATTCCTAAAATATACATTTTGTAATATCACCATGCTTTTCAACAAAAATCAGGGGAATCCGGGCCGGTTCGGCCAGATTCACAGGGCCCGGTGCATGAGGACCGCGTCCTCGGTGGGGTTCTGGTAAAAGCGGGGGCGGCGGCCGTCCGCCGCAAAGCCCGCCTGCTCATACAGGGCGATGGCCCCGGCGTTGGAGGCCCGCACCTCCAGAAAGGCCACCTCCGCGCCCTCGGCCCGCAGCGCCTCCAGACTCCGGCGCAGAAGGGCGCTGCCCGCGCCGGTGCGCCGGGCTTCGGGGGCCACGGTCAGGGTGTAAAGACTGGCCTCCCCGGCGGCCAGCTGCCAGGCGGCAAGGCCCGCCACCGGCCGGTCTTTCTGCTGGGCCACAAACAGCCGGGACGCGCCGCCCGCCAGCTGGTTTTTCAGCTCCTCGGCAAGCTGGGCCAGGCTCCAGGGGTCGCCCGCGCTCTGCTCGATCACCGCACAGACTTCCAGATCGGCCCGCTCCATGGGCCGGATCAAATATTCCACGAAACAACGCCTCCTTTGTGGAAAACCCGCCTTAGTGGGATTCCAGCCAGGTCTTACCCTGGCCCACATCGGCGGTCAGGGGTACGGAGTAGCTCACCGCGCCCTCCATCTCCTCCTTCAGGATGCGGGTCACGGTCTCGGCCTCGGCCTCCGGGGCCTCCACGATCAGTTCGTCGTGCACCTGCAGAATCAGCTTTGCGGCCAGGCCCTCAGCCCGCAGCCGCCGCCATACCTTCACCATGGCCAGCTTGATCACATCCGCCGCGGTGCCCTGGATGGGGGTGTTCATGGCCATCCGCTCGCCCAGCGCCCGCAGGTTGTGGTTCTTGCTGGCCAGCTCGGGCAGCGCCCGGCGGCGGCCGAACAGGGTGGTTACATAGCCCTTCTCGGTGCCGTGGGCGATGGTCTCGTCCATATAGTTTTTCACGCCGGGGAAGGTGGCCAGATAGTTCTTGATGAACTGGTCCGCCTCCTTGACGGTCACGTTGATGTCACGGGAAAGGCTGAACGCGCCGATGCCGTACACGATGCCGAAGTTCACCGCCTTGGCGGAGGAGCGCAGGGCGGGGGTGATCATCTCCGGCGGCAGGTTGTAGATCTTCGCGGCGGTGCTGCGGTGGATGTCCTGCCCGGTCAGAAAGGCCTGGCGCATGGATTCATCCCCGGAAATGTGGGCCAGCAGCCGCAGTTCGATCTGGCTGTAGTCCGCGTCCACCAGGGTGCAGCCGGGCGCTGCCACAAAGAACTGGCGCAGCTGGCTGCCCAGCGGGGTGCGGATGGGAATGTTCTGCATGTTGGGCTCGCTGGAGGAAAGCCGCCCGGTGCGGGCCTCGGTCTGGTTGAAGGTGGAGTGCATCCGCCCGTCCGGCCCGATCACCTTCAAAAGGCCCTCCACATAGGTGGAGTTCAGCTTCTGGTAGGTGCGGTACTGCAGAATGTCGTCGATCACCGGATGCTCCCGGCGCAGGTTTTCCAGCGTTTCCGCGTTGGTGGAGTAGCCGCTCTTGGTCTTTTTGCCGGGGGTCAGCTTCAGGTCCTCAAACAGGGCCTTACCCAGCTGCTTGGGGCTGTTCACGTTGAACTGGTAGCCCACCTGCTCGTAAATGCGGGCCAGGCACCCCTCCAGCTCCTGCTTCATCTTTTCGCCAAAGGCCACCAGGCCTTCCCGGTCCACCAGCATGCCGGTGCGCTCCATGTCCGCCAGCACCAGCGCCAGCGGCAGCTCCACCTCAGCCAGCAGCCGGTCCATGCCCTCCTCGGTCACCTTGGTATCCAGCGCGTCGTACAGCCCGGCCAGCACACCGGCCAGCGGGGCGGCTTCGCACCGGAAGGCGGGCTGGATGCCGTACTCTGCGGTCAGATTTTCCACCGTGTAGCTGCTGGCGGCGGGGTTCAACAGGTAAGCGGCCAGCTTCGCGTCAAACACGATGCTCTTGCCCTCGATGCCGTTTGCCAGTGCCAGATGATACAAAGGCTTTGCGTCGAACACCCGCAGGGTGGCGTCGCTGTCCAGCAGGCGGACCAGCGCGGCCTCGTCCAGCGGGTAGACGGTGTTTTCCTGCACTGCGTACCAGCCCTCGCCCTCCTGGGCCAGCTCATACCGGCCCTCGGGGAGCATGGGCAGCACGTCCGGCTCCACGGCGGCAAGCTCCGGCGCGGGGGCGGCGGCCTTGGGGGTCACGCCCTCCAGACCCAGCCGGGGGGCCAGGCTGTGGATCTCCAGCTCGGCCAGCAGCCCGGCGGCCGCGGCCGCGTCGCCCTCGCCCCGCTTGTAGGCGCCGGGGGCGGTCTCCACCGGGATGGCGCAGTCGATCTCCGCCAGCTTGCGGGAAAGCTCGGCATCCTCTTTATAGGTGGTCAGCTTGGTGCGCACGCCGGGTTTGATGGCGCTGTCGTCGATGTTCTCGTACACGCCCGCCAGGCTGCCGAATTTCTGGATCAGGGCCAGGGCGGTTTTTTCGCCCACGCCCGCCACACCGGGGATGTTGTCCGAGGTGTCGCCCATCAGGCTCTTCACCTCGATGAGCTGCTTGGGGGTAACGCCGTATTTTTCCTCCACGGCGGCCTTGTCCATCACCACGGTCTCGCTGCGGCCCATACGGGTGGCGGCCAGCAGCACGGTCACGTGGTCATTTACCAATTGCAGGCTGTCCCGGTCACCGGTGGCCAGGTAGCACTCGTCGCCCCGGGCGGCAGCGGCCGCGCTCAGGGTGCCCAGAATGTCGTCCGCCTCGTAGCCCTCCTTGGAGACCATCACGAAGCCCAGGTCGGCCAGCAGCTCCTTCAGCACCGGCATCTGCTGGGCCAGCTCCTCGGGCATGCCCTTGCGGGTGGCCTTGTAGCCGTCGTACATCTTGTGGCGGAAGGTGGGGGCCTTCAGGTCAAAGGCGATGGCCACCTCGTCCGGCTGGACCTCTTTCAACAGGTTCAGCAGAATGTTCATAAAACCGTAGATGGCGTTGGTGTAACGGCCATCCTTGGTGGTGAGCAGCTTGATGCCGTAGAAGGCGCGGTTCACAATGCTGTTGCCGTCCAAAACCAGCAATTTCATGGGCAGACCTCCGAAAAAAAACGTGTGTTGGCCGCCCGCGAAAAACAGCGGGCAGCGGTCGCTATGCCATAGCTATATTTAATAAGTATACCACAACGCTGCGTTTTGTGGTACAATAAACCCTGGATTTCTGCCGGGGCGGCGCTCCGGCTTATTCAAAGGAGAAACTGCAATGCAGCTTGGCAATATGACCTTTGCCCCCGGCGCGGTGCTGGCCCCCATGGCCGGCTTTACCGATGCCGCCTGCCGCCGTCTGGCGGCCAACCACGGGGCGCTTTACACCATCAGCGAGATGGTCAGCGCGAAGGCTCTGACCTTTGGCGACAAAAAGAGCGCCCAGCTGATTTATAATGAAAACAACCCGGCCCCCTACGGGGTGCAGCTGTTCGGCGCGGAGCCCGAGACCATGGGCCAGGCCACCGCGCTGATCCAGAAGTACAAGTTCGATTTCATCGACATCAACATGGGCTGCCCGGCTCCCAAGATCAACTCCAGCGGAGCGGGCAGCAAGCTGATGCTGGACCCCAAAAACTGCGGCGACATCGTGGCCGCCGTGGTGAAGGAGAGCCAGGGCAAGCCGGTCACCGTGAAGATGCGCGCCGGCTGGGATGCCGACCACATCACCGCCGTGGAGGTGGCCAAGGCCTGCGAGGCCGCGGGCGCGGCGCTGGTGGCGGTGCACGGCCGCACCCGGGAGCAGATGTATCAGCCCGGAACCGTGGACTGGAAGATCATCGAAGCGGTGAAAAAGGCGGTGAACATCCCGGTGCTGGGCAACGGCGACATTGAATCCGCCGCCGACGCGCTGGCCATGGTGAACGCCACCGGCTGCGACGGCGTGATGGTGGGCCGTGCCGCGCTGGGCGACCCCTGGATCTTTGCCGAGATCAAGGCCGCCTTAAACGGTGAGCCTGCCCCGGAAAAGCCCACCCTCCGCCAGCGGCTGGAGGCTTTGCGCACCCAGGTGTATGAGATGTGCGAGGAAAAGGGCGAGTGGGTAGCCATGCCCCAGGCCCGCAGCCAGGCCCTTTATTACATGCGGGGCCTCAAGGGCGCGGCGGGGCTGCGCCGGGCCTGCTGCCAGCTGAGCCACTACGAAGACCTGGACGAGCTCTTCCAAAAAGTATACGACGCGGGCAACCGCTGAGCGGTTCAGTCCGCGCTCTGGCCGGTCAGCTCATCCAAAGGCTGGGCGTAGCAGGGCAGCATGTGTACGATGAAATAGTCCGCCTCCGGGCAGTTCATTTCCTTTAATGCGGCCCGCTGCTGGGTCAGCGCGGCGGCAAACTCCCGGTTGCCCGCCTGCACCTCCTCGGTGCATTTGATCAGGGCGCTCAGCCGGTCCGCCGCCTTGAGCAGCCTGGCCTCTTCTTCGGTGAGCAGGCTGCCGGTCACGTAACCGGCCATCTCGCCCCGCAGCTGGGGCGGCAGATACCCCAGAAGGGCGGCGGCGCTTTCGTCTTCCAATGCCTTGTAGGCTTTGCGCAGCCGCTCGTTTTTGTATTTCACCGGGGTGGGCATGTCGCCTGTGAGGATCTCCTGCGCATCGTGATACAGCGCCGCCACCGCCACCGTCTCCGGCCGCACCGGCGTGCCGGTGATGCGTTGGGCGATCAGGCACAGGGTATGGGCCAGAATGGCGGTGTCCGCCGCGTGTTCGCTCAGGCTCTCGGTGCGGGAGGCGTGCATCAGGCTCCACCGGCGGATGTATTTCATCCGGCTCACCAGTGCGTTGAAGGAATAGATTTTCATTTCTTTCACACTCCTGGGTGTTATACTGAACTTTATCTGCGCCCACCGGGCGCTTTCTGAAAACACTATATCATATTTTCCCGCACGGGGGCAGCCCCGGCGCGGCGAAAGAAAAAGGATGTGAGGTGCGTTCTATGATACGCCCACTGGAAAAACCACAGAACAAATACTGGCTCACCTTTGCGCTGTGCGGCCTGGCCGCCGCGCTGATGTTCCTGCCGTTCTATATTGTGGACAAAGGCTTCTTTTTGTACGCGGGGGACTTCAACAGCCAGCAGATCGCCTTTTACTATTCCGCCAATGAATTCGTGAAATCCGGCGGCGGCTCCTTCAGCTGGGCCACCGACCTGGGCAGCGGCTTTCTGAACAGCTACGCCTTTTATCTGGCGGGCAGTCCCTTCTGGTGGCTGAGCCTGCTGTTCCCGGCGGCCTGGCTGCCTTATCTGATGGTGCCGCTGCTCTGTTTGAAATTCGCCGTGGCGGGCGGGGGCGCGTACCTGTGGATGCGCCGCTACACCCGCAAGCCCAATATGGCGGTGCTGGGGGCCTGCATGTATGCCTTTTCCGGCTTCACCGTGTACAACGTGTTTTTCAACCATTTTGTGGATGTGGTGGCGCTGTTTCCTTATCTGCTCTGGGCGCTGGACGCGGCGGTGTACGAAAAGCGCCGGGGCCCCTTTGCGGTGCTGGTGGCGCTGAACCTACTCAACAACTACTTCTTCTTCGCCGGTCAGGTGGTGTTCCTGGCCATCTACTTTATCTGCATGGTGCTGGCCGGGCGGTACAAAATCAATGGCCGCACCTTCGGCGCGCTGGCCTTCGAGAGTCTGGCGGGCGTGGGCATGGGGGCCATTCTGGCCATCCCCACCATGCTCAGTTTGCAGAACAACCCCCGGGTGTCCAGCTTTTCCGATGGCTTCGGCCTGCTGCTCTACGGCAATGTGCAGCAGTACGCCGCCATTCTTTACAGCTTCTTCTTCCCGCCGGACTGCCCCTACATGCCGGTGATCTTCGATTCCGGCGTTATTAAATGGACCAGCATGACCGCCTATCTGCCCCTGGTGAGCATGATGGGCGTGCTGGCCTACTGCCGGTGCAAAAAGGGCACCGCCTTCAAGTGGATTCTCAGCGTCTGCCTGGTGATGGCACTGGTGCCGGGGCTGAACTCCATGTTCTACGCCATGAACTCCAGCTACTACGCCCGCTGGTACTACATGCCGGTGCTCATCATGTGCGCGGTCACCATCTACGGGCTGGAGCACGAGGACGAGGTGGACCTGAAAAAGGGCCTTCGTCCCACGCTGGCGGTGCTGCTGGCCTACTGTGCCTTCGCGCTGGTGCCCACCGAGACCGACGACGGCGGCTGGAAGATCGGCGTGATGGACTACCCGGAAAAGTTCTTTTTGAACTTCGGCATCGCCTTCATCGGGGTGCTGCTGTTCTGGGTGCTGTGGCTCATGTACAAGCGCACGCCCCAGCTGCCCCGGCGACTCACCGCCGCGGTGCTGGCCTTCGGCTGCCTGTACGGCGCGGTGCACATTGCCATTGGCAAGTTTGCCCAGTGGGACAACGACAAGGACTTTTATCAGCAGCAGTATGTGGACGGCCGGGCTCTGGCGGAGATTCTGCCGGAGGGCGCCTACCGCATCGACGACTACGAATGCTACGATAACCTGGGTCTGTGGGTGAACCGGAGCGACCTGCAGACCTTCAACTCCACCGTGGCCCCCTCCATTCTGGAGTTCTACCCCCAGGTGGGCGTGAAGCGGGATGTGCGCAGCGCCCCGGAGGTGGACGAATACGCCCTGCGGGGTCTGCTGAGCGTGAAATACACCATCTGCCCGGTGGACAAGCAGGAGGAATTTGAGGAAAAAGCCGGCGACAACTGGCGCTACTGGACAACCCAGGGCCAGCTGGCAGTGTATGAGAACACCGACTGGCTGCCCATGGCCTACGCCTACGATGCCTACATCACCGAGGAGGAGTACGAGGACATCCCGGAGGAATACCGGGACAATCTGCTGGTGCGGGCCATGGTGCTCAGCGAGGAGCAGGTGAACACCTGGGGCGGCGGACTGCGCCACCTGACCGAGGCCGAGCAGACCGACTTCGACCGGGCCAGCTACGAGGAGGATCTGGACGACCGCCAGGCCATGGCCGCCAGCAGCGTCGCGCTGGACAACTGGGGCCTTACCGCCAACATCCAGCTGGAAAACAGCACCCTGGTCTTCTTCCCGGTGCCCTACGACGCGGGCTTCACCGCCATTGTAAACGGCGAGGAGGCCCCGGTGCTCAAGGTCTCCGGCGGACTGATGGCGGTGCCTGCCTCCGCGGGCGACAACACCATCCGGCTGGAATATCATACCCAGGGCCTGAATGTGAGCCTTGCTCTGGCGGGAGTGAGCGCCGTGGTCTTTGCGGGCTATCTGGTGCTGTGCGCCCGTGCCCGCAAAAAGCACCGGGCGGCTCTCGCGGAAAAATATCATCTGGACCCGCCGCAGCCCCGGCAGTAAGACCGGAACACAAAGGAGAAAGAACCCAATGGATTTTGCAAAGATTCTTGCCGGGGAGCTGAACGTTCCCGAGCAGTATGTTTCGGCGGCCATCCGCCTGATCGACGAGGGCAACACCATTCCCTTCATTGCCCGTTACCGCAAGGAGGCCACCAACGCCATGGACGACCAGGTGCTGCGCCAGCTGGCCGACCGGCTGGAGTACCTGCGTGGTCTGGAAAAGCGCAAGGGCGAGGTGGCGGCTACCATCGAAGAGCTGGGCGCCATGACTCCGGAGCTGCAAAAGGCTCTGGACACCGCCAAGACCCTGGCCGAGGTGGAGGATATCTACCGGCCCTACAAGCCCAAGCGCAAGACCCGCGCCAGCGTGGCAAAGGCCCGCGGGCTGGAGCCGCTGGCCCAGGCCATCTTCGCCCAGAAGCCGGGCCTGGATGTGAACGCCGAGGCGGAGAAGTACATCAATGACGAGGTGCCGGATGCCGAAGCCGCTCTGGCCGGTGCGCGGGACATCATCGCCGAGCAGGTGAGCGACGACGCGGCCCTGCGCGCCCAGCTGCGCCGCTTTTATCAGACCTTCGGCCTGGTGAAGAGCAAGGCCGCCAAGGAGGAGGACAGCGTCTATGCCGGGTACTATGATTTCAGCCAGGCGGTGAACAAGATCGCCGGTCATCGGGTGCTGGCTCTGGACCGGGGCGAGCGGGAAGGCTTTCTGAAGGTGACCGTGGAGGTGGACGCGGAAAAGGCCGTGGGCGGTATCCGCCGCATGTTCGTGAAGGCGGGCGGCGGCCCCAGCGCGGCCCAGGTGAGCGCCGCGGTGGAGGATGCCTACACCCGGCTGATCCACCCCAGTCTGGAGCGTGAGGTGCGCTCCAACCTGTCCGACGAGGCCGCCGAGGGCGCCATCCAGGTGTTCGGCGAGAACCTGCGCCAGCTGCTTTTGCAGCCCCCTATCAAGGGCAAGGTGGCCCTGGGCATGGACCCGGGCTACCGCATGGGCTGCAAGCTGGCCGTGGTGGACGAGACCGGCAAGGTGCTGGACACCGCGGTGGTCTTCCCGGTGCCCGAGTTCAAGAAGGTGGATCAGGCCAAGGCGAAGGTAAAGGACCTGATCCGCCGCCACCATGTGCAAATCATCGCCATCGGCAACGGCACCGCCGGCAAGGAGACCGAGATCTTCGCCGCCGAGGTCATCCGGGAGCTGGGCGGCGGCGTCCAGTACATGGTGGTCAGCGAGGCGGGAGCCAGCGTCTACTCCGCCAGCAAGCTTGCCGCCGAGGAGTTCCCCCAGTTCGACGTGAACCTGCGCAGCGCGGTGAGCATTGCCCGCCGTTTGCAGGACCCCCTGGCCGAGCTGGTGAAGATCGACCCCAAGGCCGTGGGCGTGGGCCAGTACCAGCACGACATGCCCCAGAAGCGGCTGAACGAAACGCTGGACGGCGTGGTGGAGGCCTGCGTGAACAGCGTTGGCGTGGACCTGAACACCGCCAGTGCACCCCTGCTGGCCCGGGTGGCGGGCCTGAGCGCCTCCACCGCCAAAAACGTGGTGGCCTGGCGGGAGGAGAACGGCGCCTTCGCCAGCCGTGCCCAGCTGAAAAAGGTGAAGGGTCTCGGCCCCAAGGCCTTTGAGCAGTGCGCGGGCTTTTTGCGCATTCCCGGGGCCAAAAAGGCGCTGGACGGCACCGCCGTCCACCCGGAAAGCTACCCGGCGGCGGAAAAGCTGCTGAGCCTGTGCGGCTTTGCGGACAAAGACATCGGCACCGAGGCCATCCAGGCTCTGCCCAAAAAGGCCAAAGAGATCGGCTTTGCCGCCCTCTGTGCCGAGACCGGCGCGGGCGAGCCGACTTTGAAGGATATCATCGCCGAGCTGCTGCGCCCCGGGCGGGACATGCGCGACGAGCTGCCCGCGCCCATGCTGCGCAGCGACGTGATGAGCCTGGAGGACTTGAAGCCCGGCATGGAGCTGATGGGCACCGTGCGCAACGTGATCGACTTCGGCGCGTTTGTGGACATCGGCGTGCACCAGGACGGCCTGGTGCACATCAGCCAGCTGAGCGACAAGTTCATCAAGCACCCCAGCCAGGCGGTGAAGGTGGGCGACGTGGTCAAGGTGAAGATCCTGGATGTGGATCAGAAGAAAAAGCGCATCAGCCTGACCATGAAGGGGCTGAACAAGCAGTAAATCAAGGCAGAGAAGGGAAAGGGAGGAAACAGCCATGCAGGTAAAATTCAGCGTGTACTTTTGCAGCGACGAGGGCGAGCGTTTTTTCGGCGCTGGCCCCTGTGAGCTGCTGCTGGAGGTGGAGCGGCTGGGCAGCCTGCGGGCTGCGGCCCAGCATCTGGGCATGGCCTATACCAAGGCCTTTTCCATGGTCAAGCGGGCGGAACGGGAATTCGGCTTCGCCATGACCCAGCGGACCATCGGCGGCAAGGGGGGCGGCGGCAGTACCATCACCCCTCAGGCCAAGGAGCTGCTCATGCGCTATCAGGCCTACCGTACCGCCTGCGGCCAGAGCGCCCAGGATCTGTACAACACCTATTTTTCCTCGTTCCATCCGGAAAAGGATCTTCCCCCGGAGCAATAAAAAAAGCCGCGGAGCATTCTCTTTTGGAATGCTCCGCGGCTTTTTTGATTACAGATAATGCACCGCGATCATGATTACACCCAGCACGGTGAGCACTGCGCCGGTGGCCCGGTTGAGCACCACCGGGCTGGCCCGGTTGGCGAAGCGGGCGGCAATGAGCGCCCACACCAGAGTAAACAGCATGCACAGCGCCAGCACCAGAGCGTCCGGTGTGCCGCCGATGGCAAAGTGGGAAACCGCGCCGGTGAGGGCGGTGAAGGTCATGATGAACACACTGGTGCCCACCGCGGTCTTCAGCTCGTAGCCCAGCACGCTGGTAAGGATGAGCAGCATCATCAAACCGCCGCCCGCGCCCACAAAGCCGCAGATGAAGCCGATCACCACGCCGCAGCCCAGCGATTGCAGGCAGCTCACCAGCGGCGAGAGCCCGGCCCGCTTCTCCTTAGTGGTGGTCACCGGCAGCACGATGAATTTCAGCCCCAGGAACAGGGTCATAAACAGCGAGAAGCCGCCCATGGTCTGGCTGGGCATCAGGCTGGCGGCCCAGCTGCCCACCATGGTGAAGAGAAGCACCGCGGCCATCATCACCAGTCCGCCCCGGATGTCCAGGTTTTTATTTTTGCCGTAGGTGTAGGCGGAGGCGGCGCTGGCGAGCACGTCGCTGGCCAGGGCGATGCCCACCGCCAGATAGGGGTCCATGTGCAGGAAGGTGATGAGCATGGGGCTGATCACCGCGGCGGCGCTCATGCCGGCGAAGCCGGTGCCCAGGCCCGCGCCCATCCCCGCAAAAAAGCATACGATCAGGCTCAAAAGCATCTTACCGTTTCCTCACTTTTCCAATTTCCAAAATGTCAAAGAGAAGAATAGCGCAAAAAGGCGAAAATTTTGTGAACAGTCCGAAAAAAGACCCGGCCTTCCATTCCGGAAGGCCGGGAACCTGTAACATCAGGAAAATATCACAGCAGGGGAACACCGGCGGCGCGGCAGGCGGCGCGGGTCTCGTCGTCCCACAGGCTCACCTGTACCTCGCCCACGTGTGCCTTGCCCAGCAGCAGCATGCACAGACGGCTCTGGCCGATGCCGCCGCCGATGGTCAGGGGCAGCTCGCCCGCCAGCAGCATCTGGTGGAAGGGCAGGGCGCGGCGCTCGTCGCAGCCGGCCTCGCTCAGCTGCCGGTCCAGCGCGGCGGGGTCCACGCGGATGCCCATGCTGCTGATCTCGATGGCCTGTTCCAGCGGCTCGTGCCAGAACAGCAGGTCGCCGTTCAGGGTCCAGTCATCGTAGTCGGGGGCGCGGCCGTCGTGGGGCTTGCCGCTCTTCAGCTTGCCGCCGATCTGCATGATGAAGATGGTGCGGTGCTCCTTGGCAAAGGCGTTTTCCCGCTCCTTGGGCGACAGGCCGGGGTACAGATCCTCCAGCTCTTGGCTGGTCACGAAGGTGACCTCGCGGCACAGGCTGGTGTTCAGATCCGCGAACTGCCATTTCAGCTCATCCAGGGTGGAGCTGATGGCGTACACGATGTTCTGCACCGTGTGCTGCAAAAATTCCGGGGTGCGGTCCTGGGCGGTGATCACCTTTTCCCAGTCCCACTGGTCCACGTAGATGGAGTGCAGATTATCCATCTCCTCATCCCGGCGGATGGCGTTCATGTCGGTTACAAGGCCGTTGCCCACCCGGAAGCCGTACTGATGCAGGGCCAGCCGCTTCCACTTGGCCAGGCTGTGAACCACCTGGGCGCTGGAGCCGGTGGCGGGCACGTCGAAGCTGACCGGGCGCTCCACGCCGTTCAAGTCGTCGTTCAGGCCGGTGGCCGGGTCCACGAACAGGGGCGCGGTGACCCGCTTCAGATGCAGTGCGGCGCAGAGCTTCACCTCGAAGATCTGCTTGATCAGGCCGATGGCCTTCTGGGTGTCGTAAAGGCCCAGGCAGGGCGTGTAGCCGCTGGGCAGCACGGTCTTGTTCATTGGTGTTATTCCTCCTCGGGCTTGGGTTCGATGCGCACCAGCAGGCTCAGAATGCGCTTGTCCTCCACTTTTTCCACGGTCACGTGCAGGTTCTGGAACACAAAGTGCTCGCCGGGCTCGGGGATGTGCTCCAGGCACTCCAGGGCCCAGCCGGCCACGCTGGAATAATCGCTTTCAAACCCTTTGAATTTCAGGTCCAGCTCATCGAACAGGTCGTCGATGTTCACCTCGCCGGCCACCCGGTACAGGTTATCCTCCAGCTTCTGGATGGGCAGCTCCTCCACCTCGTCGGTCTCGTCGAAGATCTCGCCCACCAGCTCCTCCAGCACGTCCTCCATGGTCACAAGGCCCAGGGTTCCGCCGTAGTCGTCGGTCACGATGGCCATGTGCTGCTTTTTGCGGCGCAGCTCGGCCAGCAGGTCGTTGATGTGCTTGGTGCGGTAAACGAAGGGAATGTCGCGGCAGAGCTCGCGCACATTCACGGGCTTGTTCTGGGCCAGGCAGTTGAACAGGTCCCGGGTGTGCAGCATACCGATGATGTGATCGATGTCGTTCTCATACACCGGGATGCGGGTGTAGCTGTTGGCCAGCACGGTGGCGATCACCTGATCCACCGGCTCGTTCACATCCACAGCCAGCATATCCACGCGGGGAATCAGGATCTCCTGCACGGTGATATCGTCGAAGTCGATGACCGATTGGATGATGTCGGTCTCCTGACTGTCCAGCACGCCTTCTTCCTCCACCGTGTCGATGATGGTCTTCAGTTCGTCCTCAGTCACGCTGGGCTGATCGTCCGCCGCCTTGCGGCCGAAGGCCAGCTTTTTCAGCAGCACGAAGAACATTACCAGGGGGGCGAACAGCTTGCGCAGCATGTCGATGATGCCGGCGACCCGGATGGCGATGGATTCCGCGTGCTCCTTGGCCACGCTTTTGGGCAGAATCTCGCCGAAGATCAGCACCAGCAGGGTCATTACCACGGTGGAAATCGTGGGGCCCCACTGCTGGCCCACAATGGCGATCGCCACTACGGTGCCCAGCGAGGAGCTGGCCATGTTTACGATGTTGTTGCCGATGAGGATGGTGGAGATGGTCTTGTCGTAATCGTCGGCGATTTTCAGCGCAAGGGCCGCTCCCTTATCGCCGCTTTCCGCGCGGTTGCGCATACGGATGCGGTTGAAGGAGGAAAGTGCGGTCTCGCTGCCGGAAAAGAAGGCCGAACCGGCGACCAGAAGAAGAAGAAACAGGTACATACTAGGGCCAGGCGTATCCAAAAACAATCACGAACCTTTCTGAATTCTCAAATGTATTTTTCGGGCTGCAGCCCCCGCAGCGGGGCAGGGGTTACCTTATTATATATAACAGAACATGGCCGACAATGCAACAAAAATATGGCGAAGGTTGTTGCAGCAAAACAATGTGTTTTTGCCTAACAAACAAAAGGATATGGACAAATGTTTCCGAAGTGTGAACCCATCTCAATGTTAAAGACAAAAGTGACAAAAAGTAACCAAGAAGAACAGCGCTTTTGGTACATCGGGGAGAAACTTCTGAAAAGTGGCGACAAATGGATTATTCCGTGCTATAATGCCTAGCGAGGAGCAAGGTTGTGTTTGAGGGGCGGCTGATTCAGCCATACTATAACACACCGGTAAGGCTCCGAGGAAAAACCGGAATGCCGCGCGCAGGGGAAAGGCGCGCCGCCGGAAAACATGGAAAAGATTTTTTGGGAGGCATGAGACAATGATGAAAGAAATCAAGGTTTCCAGCTTCAAACAGGTTAAGGACATTGTGAGCGCCGCAGCTTCCTGCGAGTGCGAGCTGAACGTGCAGGATCTGAAGGGCGTCATCGCCGATGCCAAGAGCATTTTGGGCCTGATGAATCTGGATTACAAACATCCCGTCAAGCTGATGGGTGAGAACGCCGAGGAAGTAGAGCAGGTCTACAACGCGGTGGTTCAGTAACCAAACCAAAAAAGGACCGGCCGGTGCATTGCACCGGCCGGCTTTTTTATGTCTGGCAGAAGCTGGACCAGCCTTTACAGCCCACCCGGCAGCGTGGTAAAATAAAACGAAACTGCGACACAATTTTACGGCGGCTCCGCGCGATTTACGGCGTATTGTTCAAGCGGTGCGGCCTTAGGGAAATGGGGCAATTTCTTGAAGAAAACAGTCAAATTGGTCCTGGTCATCGGCTGCCTTTGCGCCCTGGCCGGGTTTTTGGCGTTCAGCAGCCTGCAGCAGTCCCGGCTGCTGTTCGGCGTTTCTCTGGCGGACCGGGACAAAATCGAGCAGCTGACCGCCACCACCGCCCTGAGCGCCGAGGAATGCGCGCTGTACTGGAACGGGGTGGAGCTGCCCTATAACCGGGAGCTGGGGGCCTATTGCCTGCCGCAGCCGCTGAGCGGAGAGGTGACCGGCACGCTCAGTGCCCAGTGGGGGCAGGTCTATCTGCCGGACTGGCTCTGGCAGACGGACGGCGCCGAGGCCATCGAGACCGGCGCGCCGCAGGCGATGTATGTGTGCGACGGCAAGCAGTGGAAAAAGCTGTATGTGTACCGCAGCGGCATGCCGGCCATCGCCATCGACAGTCAGGTGCGGGTAAGTACGCCCCGTGACCCGGCGATCGTGGGCGGCACCATGGGCCGCCTGCCGGTGGAGAACAACTACGGCAGCATCCGGGTGTTCTGGCCCGAGGGAAATGTGCGTCAGCAGGCGGTGAGCACCGGTCTGGAATGGCACTGGCGGGGCAACGCCAGCTATTTTGCGGACAAAAAATCCTACCGGCTGAACCTGATGGACGAGAGCGGAGCCGCCGACGCCCAGGACCTGCTGGGCCTTGGCTCGGATGCGGACTGGATTCTTTTGAATCTGGCCACCGATGTGACCCGCGTGCGGGACAAGGTGGTCAACGACCTGTGGGGCCAGATGAGCGCCGCCTACGACTTCGACCCGGCGGGCGCGTCCTGCGAGTTCGTGGAGCTGTATCTGAACGGCGAGTACATGGGTATGTATCTGCTGTGCACCACCGTGGACCGGGAGCTGCTGGACCTGGAGGGCGGCGACCGGCTGTATAAATACCGGCAGGGCGTGATGGCCCACGATGAGGAATACGACCAGCTGGAGGAGGACCAGAGCCTGCAGTGGCTGAACAAGCTGGAGGTGGTCTGGCCGAAGCGCTGGACCGAAGGCGTGTGGGAGCCCCTGCGCAGCTACGCAGAGGCCTTCTTCTGGCCGGATACCGAGACGGATACCGGGCACCTGGAGCAGACGGCCAACACCGATAACCTGATCGATGTGGCTCTGTTCAAGCAGTTTACCTGCGCCATCGACAATTCCTACCACAATATGTACTACATGTACCGGTCGGACGAGGGGCAGTTCTACCGCATCCCCTGGGACTTGAACTATGTGTGGGGCGATACCCACGAGGGCATGTTCGAGCTGGACTTCACCACCCTCGTCATCCCGGATATGGAGCTGAACCGGCTGTATGAGACCGACCCGGAGGGCACCGCCGACCGGGTGGCCCGGCGCTGGGCCGAGCTGCGCGAGACCCTGTTCGACTGGGACGCAATCCTCGAGGCCATGGAGACCGAGACCGAATATCTGGTGAAAAGCGGAGCCATGGCCCGTGACTGGGCGCTCTGGGGAAAAAAGGATGCCTACGCCAGCGGCCTTTCCGCCCATCGGACGATGGATCTGGAGGAAACCGATGAGCTGATGCAAAAGCGGCTGGATTATCTGGACGAATACATGGCGGATTACCGGCCGGAAAGGGTGGAAGAGTTTGGATTACCGGAATGAATGGAAGTACCAGGTGAGCGGGGCCCAGCTGACGGTGCTCGCCGCCCGGCTTGCCCCGCTGCTCCGGCCGGACGGCCATCACCGGCCCGGCGGCTATGCCATCCGCAGCCTGTATTTTGACGACTTCGACAACAACTGCCTGTGGGAGAACGAGGCCGGCGTGGACGACCGGCGCAAATACCGGCTGCGCATCTACAACGGCGACACGGGCCTCATCAAGCTGGAGATCAAGGAAAAGCTGCACGGCATGACCCACAAGACCGGCTGCACCATCACGCCGGAGCAGTGCCGGGCCATCCTGCAGGGCACGCCTCCCCCCATCGGGCCGGGCAGTCCGCCGCCCATGAACCTGCTGGCGGCGGCCATGCGCACCCGGGGCCTTGCCCCCAAGGTGATCGTGGAATACGAGCGCACCGCCTACATAAGCCGTCTGGGCAACGTGCGCATCACCTTTGACCGGAACATCGCCGCCGGTGCGGCGGTGGGCCGCTTTCTGGACGAGCGGGTGCCGCTCACGCCTATCCTGCCCGCAGGGCAGCATGTGCTGGAGGTCAAATACGACGAATTCCTCCCGGACCCGGTGGCCCAGGTGCTGGAACTGGGGCATCTGCGCCGCACCGCATTCTCAAAATATTATCTCAGCCGGCTGGTTCTGAGCGAGCCTCTGGCGGAAAGGGCAATGCAATATGAGCTTCAATGATGTGATCAAAAACAGTGTGCTGGAGGGCTTCGCCTCCACCGATATCACCCCCGCCGCCCTGGCGGTTGTGCTGGGCATCACCACCCTACTGGGCGTTTACCTGTATGTGGTGTACCGGCTGGCCAGCCGCAACGCCTTCTACAGCCGGGACTTCAACAAGGCCCTGGCCCTGATGCCGGTGATCACCGCGGCCATCGTGCTGGCCATGCAGAGCAGCATCGTGATCAGCCTGGGCATGGTGGGTGCGCTGTCCATCGTGCGTTTCCGAAACGCGGTGAAGGACCCCATGGATCTGGTGTTCCTGTTCTGGAGCATCAGCATCGGCATCGTGTGCGGCGCGCGGCTGTATTCCATTGCCATCATCGCCAGCCTGGTGGTCACCGTGCTGGTCTTCCTGCTGGACCTGGTGCCCGCGGGCAAGGCGCCCTTCCTGCTGGTGGTGAACGGCAGCGACCCGGCGGTGGAAAAGGCGCTGGAGGCGGTGGTTCGCCAGTATGCCAAGGGAGTTCGGGTGAAGAGCCGCAACCTGACCGCTCAGGGCGTGGACCTGATTCTGGAGCTGCGCACCGGTAAGGAGGCCCAGCTGGTGCAGGCCTGCGCCGCGGTGCCCGGTGTGGAGAGCGTGAGCCTGCTGGCCCACGACGGCGAGGCCCGGTTCTGAGCCGCCGCGCATTCATCCGTGCTTTAAAATCAATCGAAACAAAAGCCGCCCGGTTTTCCAAACGGAAAACCGGGCGGCTTTTGTTATGCCTTGTTCAGGGGAATGGATCAGCCGTTCACCAGAGCCAGGGTATCGCGGGCGATCATCAGCTCCTCGTTGGTGCAGACCATCAGGATCTTCACGCGGCTGTCCTCAGCGGACATGTCGATGATGTCGGCGCCGCGCTGCTTGTTCTTCTCCTCATCCAGCTTGATGCCGAAGAACTCCATGTTCTCGCAAACCTCTTTGCGCAGGGGGGCGTCGTTCTCGCCGATGCCGCCGGTGAAGACCACGCAGTCCAGACCGCCCATGGCAGCGGTGTAAGCGCCGATGTACTTCTTGATCTGGTAGTTCAGCATCTCCTCGGCCAGGCGGGCGCGCTTGTTGCCGGACTGAGCGGCAGTCTCAACGTCACGCTTGTCGCTGGAAACGCCGGAAATGCCCAGCAGGCCGCTGTTCTTGTTCAGGTAGTCGGCCATCTCCTGACCATGGATGCCCAGCTTCTGCTCCATGTAGGTCACAACGCTGGGATCAACGTCGCCGCAGCGGGTGCCCATCAGCACGCCGGCCAGCGGGGTCAGGCCCATGCTGGTATCCACGCACTTGCCGCCGTCCACAGCGGTGATGGAGGAACCGTTGCCCAGGTGGCAGGTGATCATCTTCAGCTCGCTGGGGTCCTTGCCCAAGAACTTGGCAGCGGCCATGCTCACATAGCGGTGGCTGGTGCCGTGAGCGCCGTAGCGGCGGATGGAGTACTTCTCGTACATCTCGTAGGGCACGCCGTAGATGTAAGCCTTGGGAGGCATGGTCTGATGGAAGGTGGTGTCGAATACAACCACGTTGGGAGTCTCAGCACCGAACACAGCCTTGGCGCTGCGCAGGCCCTGCACATGAGCCATGTTGTGAACGGGAGCCAGGGGAGCGATCTCCTCGATCTTGTCGATGATGGCATCGGTCACGATCTCGCTCTTGGTGAAGAACTCAGCACCCTGCACAACGCGGTGGCCGATGGCGCCGATCTCGCTCTTATCCTTCACAACAGCGCCCTCGCCGGTGGTCATCATCTCAACGACCTTGGAGAAAGCCTCGGTGTGGGTGGGGAAGGGAACCTCTTCGGTCCAGGCGCCGCCGTTGGCCTTATGGGTGATCTTGCTGCCCTCGATGCCGATGCGCTCGCACAGGCCCTTGCACAGCACGTTCTCATTGTCCATGTCGATGAGCTGGTACTTCAGAGAAGAAGAACCGCAGTTGATAACCAGAATCTTCATGTGTTAGTTTCCTCCTGCAATCATGTAAAATCAAAAAATCGGCGCAAAAACCCGCGCCCAGGAAAAAGAAGACCTTTGACCGAGCCGGGTTTTTACATTTTGCTTTTTTTATTATATAATGGAACCAATTCGTTTTCAAGAAGCAGGCCGGTTTTCCGGCAATAAGCTGGAGAAAGGCGGTAAAAACATGCGTTTGGCGGGCATTATCACAGAATACGACCCCTTTCACGCGGGTCATGCCTGGCAGCTGCGCCGGGCGCGGGAGCTGGGAGCCGAGGCAATTGCGGTTTGTATGAGCGAGGATCTGACCCAGCGGGGCGCGGCGGCACTGCTGCCCCCGGCGGTGCGGGCGGCCGCCGCGCTGGATGCCGGGGCCGATTTGGTGATCGGCCTGCCCAACCCCTGTGCGATGCAGAGCGCCGAGGGCTTTGCCGCTGCGGGGGTGGCTGCGCTCAGCGCCCTGCCCGGGCTGGACAGCCTGGTCTTCGGGGCGGAAACGCCGGATGCGCAGGACCTGCAGGAAACCGCCCGGGTGCTGTGCAGACCGGAATTCGACGGGCTGGTGCGGCAGCTGTCCGGGCAGGGGCTGCCCTTTGCCGCCGCCCGTGCCCGGGCGGCCGGGGCGCTGCATCCCCGGGCCGGGGAGATTCTGGCGGCTCCCAACAACAATCTGGGGGTGGAATACTGCAAGGCCATTCTGCGGCAGGGCAGACGCCTTGTACCGGTGCCGGTGCAGCGCACCGGGGCCCAGCACGGCCAGCAGACCCCCGGCGAGGGCGGCTTTGCCAGCGCCAGCTTTCTGCGAAGCCTGTGGCGGCAGCAGGGCGTGGAGGCTTTGGAGCCCTATGTGCCCGCCCCGGCGCTGGAGCGGTATAAGGCCGCCGCGGCCCAAGGGGAGGATCTGGACAGCCGTGCCTTTTCCATCGCGGTGCTGAGCCGTCTGCGGGCCATGGGTCCCGAGCAGCTGAGCGCCACCCGGGGCACCGCCGAGGGTCTGGAGCACCGGCTGGCGGCAGCAGCGCGTACCGCGCCGGACCTGGAGGGCCTGTACACCGCCATGAAGACCAAGCGTTATGCCCACGCCCGGCTGCGCCGCTATGCGCTGTGCGCGGCGCTGGGCTACGGCCCGGACCTGCCCCAGACCCCGCCCTACCTGCATGTGCTGGCGGCCAACCGGGCGGGCCTTGCCCTTTTGAAGGGGGCGCTCCTTCCGGCGGATACCTCTCTGGCCGCGCTGGAGAAGAAAAGCGACGCGGCCCGCGCCATGGCCCGCGCCCACGCGGCGGGGGCGGATCTGGCGGCGCTGTGCCGCCGCACGCCCGGTCCCATGGGCGGCAGCTACACCCAAAAGCCGTTGCTGCGCACCGGGGAATGACCGGATGTTCCTTGGCAGAACCCACAAATGCCCGGCGGCTTTTTTGGGCAAGTTGCATTTTTCGTGCCGACGCACTATAATGAGGGGCGAAGAACCATGAGCGGGAGGGAAGATGCGGTGAAGAACAAACAGCAGGCCGTGGTGCAGAGCAGTGAGGCGCTTCGTGTGGGCCTTCTGCTGGCGCTGGCAGGCGGTTTTCTGGATGCATATACCTATCTGGGGCGGGGGCATGTGTTTGCCAACGCCCAGACGGGCAATATCGTGATGCTTGGGGTGGACGTGGCCCGGGGCGACTGGGCCGGTGCGGGGCACTACCTGCTGCCCATCCTGGCCTTTGTGGCAGGTGTGCTGCTGGCGGAATGGATCAGGGCGCGGGGCAAAGCAAGCCCCGGCGGACGGCTCCACTGGCGGCAGTGGGTGCTGCTGATCGAGCTGGCAGTGCTGGCGGCGGTGGGCTTTCTGCCCGCGGCCGAGGGCTGGAACGATCTGGCCAACGTGTGCGTGTCCTTTGTGTGCTCGCTGCAGGTGGAGTCCTTCCGCAAGGTGCACGGCAGGGCCTACGCCACCACCATGTGCACCGGTAATCTGCGCAGCGGCACCGAGCTGCTGGTGCAGTACCGCCGCACCGGCGACAGGACCCTGCTGGCCCACATGTGCAACTACTACGGGGTCATTCTGGCCTTTGTGGTGGGCGCGGGAATCAGCGCACTGGTCTGCGAGCCGCTGGGCACCGGGGCCATCTGGCTGGCATGCCTGGTGCTGGCCGTGGTGCTGGGTATGCTGTTTTCCAGCGAGTGGGAGACCAGCGGCCCGGTGTGACCATCCATCCAACAAAAGCAACAAAAAAGTTCCGTGTGCGCTGCACACGGAACTTTTTGCTTTTTATTGCTCGCTGTCCTGGGGATCGCTGTTTTTCCAGTCCATTCGCTTTTTGGTGCCGGCCGCTTTTTTGCGGGCGGCTGCGGCGCGCAGCTCCTCCAGCTTTTTCTGCTGGCGGGCGGCGTCCTCGTCCAGGCGGCGGGCCCGGCTGGCCTGCTTTTCCTGGGCGGCTTCCTGCAGCTTGCGGGCCTTTTCCGCGGCCTTTTCCTCCGCGGTTTTGGCCCGGCTTCGGGCGGAAGCGGTGCGGGCGGGCTTTGCGGCCGGGCGCTGAGTGCTTTCCGGCGCGGCGGTCCACTGCTCCGCGGGCTGTTTGGCCTCCGGCTTTGCCGGTTCCTCGGGCTGCGGGGCCTCTTCGGGCTGCGGCGGAATGAACACCGTGGCTTCCGGCCCGTTGGCGGGCTCAGGCTCCGAAACCGGTTCCGGCTCGAGCACGGCCTCCGGCTCCGGCTCACTCTCGGCGGCTGCCTCGGGCTTGCCTTCCGGTTCAGCGGGCTCCGGCTCCGCCTGAGGCGGCTGGGGCAGTGCGTCCAGCACCCGCTGCTTGCGCTGCATGTGGTGGAACCACAGGTTCGAGAAGAACAGATACCACACCGCCGCCAGCAGCAGGATCAGGCAGGTCATGGTGATCCGGTTCACCGCCGGACCAAAAAATGTGCCCTGATGGAACACCCAGAAGGCCGCGCCGATCGCGCCGGTCAGCAGAAGGCTGAGCAGCAGCGAACGAATGAATTGTTTCACAAGGCACACCTCGTTTCCGTTTTGGCTTTATAAGGGGAGCTTACTTGGTGCCGAAGATGCGGTCACCGGCATCGCCCAGACCGGGGATGATGTAGCCGTTCTCGTTCAGCTTCTCATCCAGAGCAGCCACGTAGATGTCCACATCGGGATGGACGCTGTGCAGGCGCTCCAGGCCTTCGGGAGCGGCGATGATGGCCAGGAACTTGATGCTCTTGGCGCCGCGCTTCTTGATCTGGGTGATGGCATCCACAGCGCTGCCGCCGGTGGCCAGCATGGGGTCCAGAACCATTACATCACGCTCGGCAATGTCGCTGGGCAGCTTGCAGTAGTATTCCACAGGCTCCAGAGTCTCCTCGTTGCGGTACAGGCCGATGTGACCAACCTTGGCAGCGGGCAGCAGGGTCAGCATGCCGTCCACCATGCCCAGGCCGGCGCGCAGGATGGGCACCAGAGCCAGCTTGCGGCCGCTCAGCACGCGGGTTTTGGCGATGGCCACAGGGGTCTCGATCTCCACCTCTTCGGTGGGCAGGTCACGGGTGGCCTCGTAGCACAGCAGCATGGCCAGCTCGCTGACCAGCTCCTTGAACTCCTTGGTGCCGGTGTACTTGTCGCGCAGGTGGCTTACCTTGTGCTGTACCAGGGGATGGTCCAGGATCATGGGATTCTTACTCATAATTAACCGCTCCTTATGTTGTGAGTTGTGTATGAAAACTTCCTTAAAACGCAATTATTGCTCTTCCAGAGCCATCACCTTGTCGATGCGGCGCTGATGCCGGCCACCCTCGAAGGGAGTGTTTAGGAACAGGTCCACCAGATACACGCCCAGGCCGGGGCCCACCACGCGGCCGCCCATGCACAGGGCGTTGGCGTCGTTGTGGCGGCGGGTGTATTCCGCGCTGAAGGCGTCGCTGCAGCAGCAGGCGCGGATGCCGCGGACCTTGTTGGCGCTCATGCTGATGCCCACACCGGTGCCGCAGAACAGCAGCGCCTTGTCGCATTCACCGGCCACCACGGCCCGGCAGGCGGCTTCGGCCATGTCCGGGTAATCGCAGGCCTCGCCGGTGTAGCTGCCAAAGTCCTTGTAGGCAACGCCGATCTCGTCCAGATGCTTGCGGATGGCTTCCTTCAGTTCGTAGCCGCCATGGTCGGCGGCAAGGGCAACGGGTTTGCTCATTGCATCGATTCTCCTTTGATACGGGCCTGGCGTTCCCGTTCCGCCTGGCTCAGCCGCAGATAGCTGGGCAGCAGCCGGGCAGGGGGCACGCAGAGGCCCTTTTGATTCATTTCCATTGCCGCGAGGCAGACCGCGCTTGCCCGGGGCCGCTGCAGGGCGGGCGGGCAGGGCAGAACCCCCGGCAAAGAGCCGTACCTATTATAGCACAGTGCAGCCCCGTCACCAACAAAAAACACCGGTTTTTTGCAATTTTGCAAAAATTCAGACATATCCTCCAGCTCGGCGGCAGTGTCCGGCACCAGGCGGGCGTGCCCGGGTGCCAGATCAAAGGCTGCCCAGTACACCTGACCGCGGCGGGCGTCCAGCGCGCTGACCACGGTGCCCTCGCCCACAAAGCTGTGGGCAAGCGCCTCCAGGGTGGAGACCGGTGCACACAGCGCGCCGGTGCAGAAGGCCAGGCCCTTCACCGCCGCAAGGCCGATGCGCAGGCCGGTGAAGCTGCCCGGCCCGGCACACACGCCCCACAGGTTCACATCCGCGGGGGTCAGGCCGGTGGCCTGGAAGGCCTGATCCACCAGCGGCATCAGGGTCTCGCTGTGGGTGAGGCCCGCGTCCTGGTAGCACTCGTACAAAAGCTGCTCGTCCCGCATCAGGGCCACGCTCACGGTGCGGCCCGCGGTATCCATACCAAAGGTGATCACAGGCTCACCCCCTCGATGGTAATGCAGCGGCTCTCGGGGCCGGTGACCTGGATGTCCACCGTCACCGGGTGCTCCAGCGCCAGCAGTGCGGCGAAGTTCTCGCTCCACTCGGCGGCCACCACCGCGCCCTGGTCCAGATAATCATAGAAGCCGGCGGCGTTCAGGTCCTCCTCGGTGGAGATGCGGTACAGATCGAAATGGGCCAGCGGCCGGGGACCCCGGTAGTAGTTCACGATGGCAAAGGTGGGGCTGCTCACCGGGTCGGTGCAGCCAAGGCCTTTGGCAAGCCCCTCGGTGAAGGCGGTCTTGCCCGCGCCCAGCCCGCCGGTGAAGCACACCAGACTGCCGGGGGCAAGGCGGCCGGCCAGCCGCTCGCCCAGAGCCACGGTCTCGGCGCGGCTGGCGGTATTGAAAATGGCCATGAAACAGATACTCCTTAAACGATGGGATGCCGGCCGCGGCAAAAAAGAAGGCCCCGGCCGTGAAATAAAACGGGATGCAGCCTCGTTTTCATAAAAGAAACACAAGAAACAAGCATACTTATAATAAGTATACTCAATTGCCCCCGAAAGTTCAACACAAAGCGGCGGGGAAATGATTGTCAGCCGCCTTCAACTGGGCTATAATAAAAAGCAACCCCCTGCCCCGGCTGTAAAGGGCTGCGGGCGGCTGGGGCAAACACAAAAGGAGCCGTGGAATGTTCAAGATCATCCGTCAATATGTAAAAGCCACCGATTGGTTTTATCTTTTGCTGTGCGTGTGCTGTTCCATCCTCAGCGTGATCACCCTCATCAGCATCGGCATGGACAACGGCGGCTTCGCCGTGGATCAGTTCACCGGCAAGATCACCGGCCTGGGCAACTACCGGGACGTGCTGATCCAGGCGGTGGCCAGCCTGCTGGGGATAAGCTGTGCGGTGGTGCTTTCCTGCATCGACTACCGGGGTCTGGCCAAGATCTGGCCGGTGCATGTATCCATCACCTGGGGTCTGGTGCTGCTCACCCTGACCCATCTGACCATCGGACCGGTCACCCTGGGCAAAAACCCGGGCGGCACCGATAACTACAGCTGGATCGTGCTGGGACCGCTGAGTCTGCAGCCCACCGAGCTGGCCAAGATCAGCTTCATCCTCACCTTCGCCATGCATCTGGACAATGTGCGCGAGCGCATCAACGAGCCCAAGGTGCTGGCCAAGCTGCTTTTGCACATTCTGGTGCCGGTGGGCATCATCCACATCCAGGGCGACGACGGCACCGGCATCGTGTTCGCCACCATCGGCTGTATGATGCTGTTCGCGGCGGGCCTTTCCTGGAAATATATCCTCAGCGCCATTGCGCTGGGCTCGGCGGGTCTGGCGGCAGTGCTGAACTTCTTCCCGGATAAGCTCAAGGGCTATCAGGTGGACCGGATCATGGCGTTGTGGTTCTACCCGGACGACCCCAAGTACCGGGACATCATGCAGCAGCAGAAGGGCGGCCGTGTCTCCATCGGCTCGGGTCAGATCTTCGGCAACGGCTTTTTCCACGATGGCCACGCCTATGTGATCAACGCCCAGGATGACTTCATCTTCAGTTACCTGGCCCAGTGTGTGGGTTTTGTGGGCTGTATCGTGGTGCTGGCGCTGCTGTTCGGCATCGCCATCCGCACCCTCACCACCGGCCTGCGCAGCGAGGACCACATCGGCACCTACATCTGCGTGGGCGTGTTCGCCACCATGGCCTGGCAGATCATCATCAATCTGGGCATGAACACCATGCTGCTGCCGGTGATCGGCGTTACGCTGCCCTTCTTCTCGGCGGGCGGCAGCAGCGTGCTGATGATGTATCTGTGTGTGGGTCTGGTCACCAGCGTTTACATGCACAACAAAAAACGCCTGTTCAGCGATTGAGCCGGACAGCTTGAAAAACAAAAACCGCCCGCTGTGTGCAGCCAAAGCACACGGCGGGCGGCTTTTTTCTGTGTCATTCCAGAGACTGCGGGGCGCGGTAGAACTCCCGCACAAAGCTGCAAAAGCGCAGGCTGTCGGCACTGGCGTGGCGCGGCAGCAGCAGATAAAGATTCCGCTCGGCGCTGCCGGACGGCAGAGGAAAGGCCAGCAGCCGTTTTTCCGCCACGAAATCCCGCACCGCCTTTTCCGACACGATGGACACCCCCAGCCCGCCGGATACCAGATTTTTGATGGATTCCTGGTCATTCACTCGGGCGGTGACCCGCAGTTCGTTTTCCCGCAGGCCCATCTGGGCCAGGAACCGGTCGGCGCTTTTCTGACTGCCGCTGCCCGTTTCCCGCAGGATGATAGGCTCGCGCAGCAGCTCGGGCAGCGCCTGCTCGCCCTGGCTTTGCAGGGCCAGAAAGCGGCGGCTCACCGGGGTGATGAGCACCATCCGGTCCCGGAAAAAGGGCTCGCAGCGGATGGTCTCGTCCTGACAGGGCATGCCGCTCATGCCCACGTCGAATAAGCCGCCCGCCACCCCCTCGATCACCTGGCGGCTATCGCTCTGATGCACCACGAAGTAGCTGCCCGGGTTCTGTTTGCCGTAGAGGGGCAGCACCTCCGGCAGGATGTAGGCCGAGGGGATGGTGGAGGCCCCCAGCTGGATGATGTGCTGGTCGCTCTGCCGCCAGCGCTGCAACAGATTGTCCTGTAATTCCAGCATCCGGCAGGCGCATTCGTACAGCTCCTGACCCCGGGGCGTGACCTGTAAATTTTTGGTGTCCCGCAGAAGGAGCTGGGTGTTCAGCTCCTCCTCCAGCGCTCGGATGTGGGTGCTGATGGTGGGCTGGGAAAGATAGGTGTTCTCCGCCGCCCGGGTGAAGCTGCCGTAGCGCACCACCGCCGCGAAGGAGCGCAGCTGCTTAATCTCCATGCAGAATCACCTCCAGCGCGGCCAGGGCCGCGTCCACGTCCGCCTCGGTATTGAAGGCCCCGAAGGAAAACCGGATGGCGCCCTCCGGCCAGGTGCCCAGGCTCTTGTGGGCCGAGGGGGCACAGTGCAGCCCCACCCGGGTCTGGATGCCGAACTCGCTGTCCAGCCGGTAGGCCACCTGGGCCATCTCCCGGCCCGGTGTCTGGAGTGCCACCACGCCGGTGCGGCCCTTCAGATTTCGCTTGCCCGCCAGCCGCACAAGGCCTGCGGTCTCCAGCGGGGCAAGCCCCTGCAGAAACCGGCCAGTGAGGGCCAGCTCGTGGGCCAGCACCGCACCCTCCGGCTGCTCACTCAGCCACAGCAGCCCCTGCCGCAGGCCCAGAATGCCCGGCAGATTCAGGGTGCCCGGCTCGAACCGGTCCGGCAGAAAGGCGGGGATCTCCTCGGTGTGGCTCAGGCTGCCGGTGCCGCCGCTGAGCAGCGGGTCCAGCTCCTGTTCCAGCCCCTCGGCCAGCACCAGCCCGCCGGTGCCCTGGGGTCCCAGCAGCCCCTTGTGGCCGGTGAAGGCCACCGCGTCGATGAAGTCCTCCGTCATGGAGAGGGGCAGCACTCCGGCGGTCTGGGCGGCGTCCACGAAAAAGCGCAGGCCCCGGCGGCGGCAGATCTCGCCCACCTGCCGGATCGGCATCACGGTGCCGCACACGTTGCTGGCGTGGGTCAGGATCACCGTCCGGGTGTTGGGGCGGATCAGTCCCTCCAGCTGCTCGATGCAGAGCGAGCCGTCCGCCTGGCAGGGAATGCGGGAAAACTCCACCCCGTGGGCGGCCATCTGTACCAGCGGGCGCATCACCGCGTTGTGCTCCATAGCCGAGACCAGCACATGGTCCCCCGGGTGCAGAAAGCCCTTGATGAGCAGGTTCAGGCTCTCGGTCACGTTTTTGGTGAAGATCACGTTTTTGCAGTCCGGTCCGTCGAACAAGTCGCACAGCAGCTGGCGGGTGTCGAATACCTGCTCCTCGGTGTCGTAGGCGGTCTGGTAGCCGCCCCGGTTGATGTTGCAGCCCCCCTGGGTCATAAACTCGAACACCGCCCGGGCCACCTGAGGCGGCTTGGGAAAGCTGGTGGCGGCATTGTCCAGATAAATGCGCGGCATGGTCGCATCCTCCATTCGATCTGTGGTTTGCTTTCAGCATATCACAGGTGAGGGCAGTCTACAATTGTTTTATTGGAAAAGCAGATAAATCTATTTAATAGATTAATAGATTCTATTGGAAAACGAAAGTAATACTATCTATAATTGGAAACAGGAGAACCCCAAAGAAAATCCCGCGGCCTTCCGGGCGTGAAGGGAGCGGGGGCTCAAACTACAAAAAGTGAGGGATCGTTTGGTATGGACTTGAAAAAAGAAAAGATCACAATTGTGATCGCGGGTCTGATCATCGGCGTCATTGCGGCGGCGCTGGTATTCTTCGGCAACCCGGTGAACATGGGCTTCTGCATCGCCTGTTTCCTGCGTGACACCGCGGGCGCGCTGGGCCTGCATCGGGCGGGCGCGGTGCAGTACATCCGGCCCGAGATCATCGGCCTGGTGCTGGGCAGCTTTGCCATGGCGCTGGCCAAGAAGGAATTCTCTGCCCGTGGCGGCAGCGCTCCGCTGACCCGCTTCGTGCTGGGTTTCTTTGTGATGATCGGCTGTCTGATGTTCCTGGGCTGCCCCTTCCGCATGATCCTGCGTCTGGCGGGCGGCGATCTGAACGCGCTGCTGGGTCTGGCCGGTTTCGTGGCGGGCATCCTGGTGGGCGTTGTGTTCCTGAACCGGGGCTACTCCCTGGGCCGGACCTTTAAGCAGCCGGTGCTGGAGGGCGCGGCCTTCCCGGCGGTGCAGGTGGTCATGCTGGTGCTGCTGGTGGCGGCTCCCGCCTTCATCTTCTTCTCCGAGGCGGGCGCAGGCCCGGGCGCGCTGCATGCTCCCATCCTGATCAGCCTGATCGCCGGTCTTGTGGTGGGCGCTCTGGCCCAGCGCACCCGCCTGTGCATGGTGGGCGGCATCCGTGACATGGCCCTCTTCCGGGAGAGCAAGCTGCTGCTGGGCTTTGTGGCCATCTTCGCCAGCGCCCTGGTCTGCAACCTGATCCTGAGCGCGGTCACCGGCGAGGCCTACTTCAACCTGGGCTTTGAGGGTCAGCCTGTGGCTCATACCGACGGTGTGTGGAACTTCCTGGGCATGCTGCTGGCGGGCTTCGGCTGCGTGCTGCTGGGCGGCTGCCCCCTGCGTCAGCTGGTGCTGGCGGGTGAGGGCAATTCCGACAGCGCGGTGGCCGTTCTGGGCCTCATCGCGGGCGCTGCCTTTGCCCACAACTTCGGTCTGGCCTCCAGCGGCACCGGCAGCACCCCTGCCGGTCAGCTGGCTGTGATCATCGGTATCGTGGTGGTGGCGGTCATCGCCTGCGTGAACACCTTCCGCAAGAACGCATAAGGAGGAAAATAACGATGGTTATCGTGGACGCAAGAGGGCTTTCCTGCCCGGAGCCGGTGGTCATGACCCGCAAGGCCATGATGGACAAGCAGGCAAAATATCAGGTGCTGGTGGACAATCTGGCCAGCAAGGAAAACGTGACCCGTTATGCCCAGCACCAGGGCTACACGGTCCAGGTGGAGGAGACGGGCGGCGAATATACCCTGACCCTGACCCGGGCATGAGCTACATTGCAACCTTTTACTCCCATTTCGGAGCCATCCGCTTCAAAAAGCTGTGCCAGCAAGCGGGCATTCCGGTGAAGGTGATGCCGGTGCCCCGGGCGCTGAGCAGCAGCTGCGGCACCTGCGCGGAATACGGGGGCAGCGACCCCTGCCTCGGCGGGGAATATCCCGCCGAGGTGGAGCAGGTGGTGGAGGTGACCGGTGAGGGATATCGCCCGGTCTACCGGGCGGAAGGCAGCTGAAGGAGGCGCTGTTGATGGAAACCGAGGTAAAGCTGACAAAGCTGGCCAGCTGCGCGGGCTGCGGGGCTAAGGTGGGCGCGGGCACGCTGGCCCGCATGCTGGAGGGCTTCGAGACCCACTACGACCCCCAGCTCATCGTGGGCTACGACAAAAGCGACGACGCCAGCGTGTATGTGATTACCGATGAGGTGGCGCTGGTGCAGACCACCGACTTTTTCCCGCCCATCGTGGACGACCCCTATCTCTTCGGTCAGATCGCGGCGGCCAACGCCCTGAGCGATGTATACGCTATGGGCGGCGAGCCCCGCACCGCGCTGAACATCATGTGCCTGCCCGAATCCATGGACAAGCACACGGTGCACGAAATTCTACGGGGCGGCTACGCCAAGGCCTACGAGGCGGGGGCCATCATCACCGGCGGGCATACCATCCACGGGGCCGAGCCCATCTACGGCCTGGCGGTGGCGGGCTTTGTCCACCCGGATAAGGTCCTCACCAACAGCGGGGCCAAACCCGGCGACGTGCTGCTGCTCACAAAGCCGCTGGGCGTGGGGGTTATCACCACCGCCGCCAAGGCGGACCTGGTGGAAGCGCCAGTGCTGGAGCGCATCTACCGGCAGATGGCCACCCTGAACAAGGCCGCCCGGGATGTGCTGGTGGAGTACCCGGTGCATAGCTGCACCGATGTGACCGGCTTCGCCCTGCTGGGCCACAGCTTCGAGATGGCACAGGGCAGCGGCTGCACCCTGCACATTCAGGCCCATGCGGTGCCCTTCCACCCGGAGGCGCTGGAGCTGGCCCGGATGGGCTTCATTCCCGCCGGAGCCTACCGCAACCGGGAATACGCCCAGGCGGGCGTGCAGGTGAAGGGAAAGGTGGAGCAGGCGCTGGAGGATCTGTTCTACGACCCCCAGACCAGCGGCGGTCTGCTGGCGGCGGTGCCGGAAGAGTGCGCCGAAGAATGCCTTCAGCAGCTGCTGGCCGCGGGCGTAAAGGCGGCACGCATCGGCTATGTGACCGAGCAGCAGGATGCGGCGGTCTGCCTGGAGGATTAAAATTTTCCTTTTTCTCATAACAAAAAGCGCGCTTTTCCCCAAATGGCGGGAAAGCGCGCTTTTTGTGCTGCAGGCGGTCAGTGCTCGCCGTCGGACGACATAAACAGACTGGGAATGGCGCCCAGAGCCGAAACGCCCACCAGCGAGTAGACGATGCGGCTGAGCACACTGGCGGAGCCGCCGAACAGCCAGGCCACCAGATCGAAGCGGAACAGGCCCACAAGGCCCCAGTTCAAGCCGCCCACGATCAGCAGCAGGATACAGATCTTATAAAAAACAGACATGTTTTTTCCTCCTTTTCTGGCCTTAGTCTGCCCGGGTCCCGGCCGGGTTATGCAGCCGGGGCGCGTTTTTGCTTCCGTCCAATATAGTGCAAAAGCTGTAAACATGGGGCAGTGATTTTGGCCACAGCGCCCAAAAATACACGAAAGTACAAATTGTAAAGCCGCTTTGCAATAGACGCTGCGCTGAGGGATGTACTACAATGAAAGCAAGAGAAGCGGCCGGGTCTGCAGCCCGGCACAGTGCGCTGCGGGCCGCAGGCCGAAGCGCCGGTGATGACACGAAAGGACGGAAGAACATGAAATTCTTGAATGTTGAGATTCCCGTAAAGAACCTGCCTGAGCTGGACCAGGGCTTTGTGCCTCTGGGCCTGTTCTTTAAGCATTACTCCATGGGCGCCACCAAGCCCCTGTGCATCGCTGTGGAGCGCAGCGGCGGTCAGATCGGCACCTGGGAGTGCAAGGTTTACGACACCTCCGAGATGGCCGAGGCCGATGCCTACTATGTGGACCGTCTGGTGAAGTTCCTGCTGTGGAGCTGGGGCGGCTTCAAGGTGTACATCTGCGGCGACGACAAGCTGGCCGAGGGCATCAAGAAGGCCTACTCCGTGGGCGGCAGCCGTGAGTTCGACAAGAACTTCATGGAGGGCGTTTACGAGCGCGAGTTTGAGGTAGTGGCTCTGCCCTACGACCAGAAGCCCGCTGCCTTCCAGAAGACCGAGAGCGTGGGCCGTCACACCAACGGCGCCCGCATCGGCTTTGATGCCGGCGGATCTGACCGCAAGGTGAGCGCCGTGATCGACGGCGAGACCATCTACAGCGAAGAGGTTGTGTGGTACCCGAAGGTCAACACCAATCCCGATTACCACTACCTGGGCATCCTGGCCGCCATGGAGACCGCTGCCGCCAAGATCCTGGAGAAGGGCCGCAAGGTGGACGGCATCGGCGTTTCCTCCGCCGGTGTTTACATCGACAACAAGTGCATGGTTGCCAGCCTGTTCCTGAAGGTGGGCAAGGAAGACTTCGACGCCAAGGTGAAGAACATCTACACCCGCGCCGCCGAGGATCTGGGCCGCATCCTGGGCTACGAGATCCCCGTTGTGGTTGCCAACGACGGCGACGTTTCCGCTCTGGCCGGTGCGATGGGCCTGGGTGAGAACGGCATCATGGGCATCGCCATGGGCACCAGCGAGGCCGTTGGCTACGTGGACGGCGAGGGCAACATCTGCGGCTGGCTGAACGAGCTGGCATTTGCTCCCGTGGACGGTCAGCCCGACGCCATGGAGGACGAGTGGAGCGGCGACATCGGCTGCGGCGTGAAGTACTTCAGCCAGGACGGCGTGAACAAGCTGGCTCCCCGTGCCGGCATCGAGCTGGACGAGACCGAGCCCCCGGCAAAGCGCCTGAAGGTTGTTCAGGGCCTGATGGCTGAGAACGACGAGCGCGCCATCAAGGTGTACGAGAGCATCGGCGTGTACCTGGGCCACACCATGGGCCTGTACGCTCAGTTCTACGACATCCACCACGTGCAGATGATGGGCCGCGTGATGAGCGGCCGCGGCGGCGATATCATTCTGGAGACCGCTGCCCGCGTGATGGACGAGGAGTACCCCGACGTGAAGTTCCGTCCCGAAGCTCCGGACGAGATGACCCGCCGCGTTGGCCAGAGCTCCGCTGCTGCCAGCCTGCCTGAGGTTAAGTAAGCGGCAACACCGCATAATTTCAGGTGGTGGTGCGCGCCGGAAAATTTTTTGTGAGATGAACAAAAAAGCGCAGACAAGCCTTGGTGGCTTGGCGAGCATTTTTGGAAAATATCACAGAAAATTTTGGCGTGATACGCCGCCTGAGGGCTTCACCGTGAATTGTGCGGCGTTGCCTGAAAACTTTTTGTAAAACTTGCAGAGCATTTTCGCCCACCTCTTTGGAGGTGGGCGTTTTTGTGTTATAATAGAAAACGGTTCTCGGACTTGCCTGCGGGCAGATGGGATGATTGATGGGAAAGGGGGCTTTGCCCTGTGAAAAAACGTTTCTGGATGGCGGCTGCCGCCTGCTTTGTGCTGGCCGCTGTGTGTATTCTTCTGCCCGCTCCCTGGGCCTGGCTGAAATTCACGCTGGCGGTTCTTTCGGTGCCGCTGCTGGTGGGTGCCATGCTGCTGGTGGTGAACGCTCTGCTGCCTGCGGGTGCGCTGCCGGTGCTGGGGCTGGACGAAGAGGAGAACGCTGCCCGGCCGGTACCTCCCGCGCCCACCCTGCCCCAGAGTTTGCGGGTGGACCAGCGGGTGCTGGGCAGCCTGCGGGGTGCAGTCCGTGCCATGGGCGGTATGACCGAAACCTTTTCCCGGCCGCCCATGCTGGCCTGGCAGTTCGAGCGGCTGCAGACCGGCTGCGCCGCCCTGCTGGCGATGCTGGAGACGGAGGATGCCGACCCGACCCAGGCGGCGGATTTCGCGGTGCAGTATCTGCCCAACGCGATGCAGTACTTGATGGCCTGCAGCCATGAGGGCTGCCCTGCCAACGCGGCGCGGGCGCTGGCCCATGCCGCCTGCGCCTGTGAGCGTCAGCTGGATGCGCTGGCCGCCGGGGAGTATGTGACCTTCGAGCAGGAGTATTACGCCATGCGCGGTGATCTGCAGGCCGCCGGTTTCCGCTGGGACTGGTAACACCATAAAAACAAAAGAAAACCCGCTGGGGTTCCGTCCATTTGGGCGAAGCCTCAGCGGGTTTTGTTGTGTTGTATTCGGTTGAAAAGAAATCAGCCCCGGGTGCCCACGATGGCGCTGTCGTGGCTCCAGCCCTGCAGGTCGGTGGGGGTCAGGTTCTGGGTGAAGGCCTCGCTGGCCTTAAAGGCTTCCCAGTCGCTTTGCGCGGCGGCGCTGCGGATGGCAGTGCCGTCCAGATATTCATCGCTCCAGGGGTTGGCCGGGTCCGGGTCGGTGGGGTCCCAGCCCCGCAGGGTTTCGTCCTTGGGGTCGGTGGTCAGGGTGTCCGGCTTGCCCATGGGGCCGGGGTTGGCCGCGTCGTCATAAATGGCCACCGGGGTGCCGATGGGGCAGTTTGTGTAGATCCAGCGTACGTCCACCACCGCCAGCCGGATGCATCCCAGTGACGCGGTGGTTCCCAGCTTGTTGAACTCGTCGTATTCCAGATCGTCCTTGTGCTGGGTGTAGTAGGGCACCGAGTGGAACAGGTAGGGCCCGTTGATGCGGGTGGCGTACTGGCCGTAGCAGGGGCCGGCGAGCAGCCGCCAGTCGTAGTTCACCGGGGTGTTCCAGTAGCCGGTGGGGGTGTCGGTGCCGCCGCTGCACACCATGGCCATGTAGGGCTTGGTGTACTGGCCGTTCTCGTCGGCGGTGTAAACGGTCACGGTGTTGGCATCCCGGTTCACCGCCAGGAAATAGGGGAAGCCCTCCTGCACGGTCAGGTCCAGCCCCTCAAAGCCGGGCTGACTCTGCAGCCAGGCCATGGTGTCCTTGCCGGCCTGGGCCCACACCGCCTCCGGGTCCGGCGCGGGGGTGGGCTCGGCGGTGGGTTCGGGTGTGGCCGGGGCCGCGGTGGGAGCGGCCGAGGCGGCGGGTGACTGGGCAGCGTTTCCGCCGCAGCCTGCCAGCAGGCCGCCCAGCATGAGGGCGGCAAACAGAATGGATGCAATGCGTTTGGTCAAGGTCGGGTTCCTCCTGTGATTGGATTGATTCATTGATCCTCGCCGGGTTCGGCAAGGGAGTCGGGGAGTTCAGGCTGCCGGGCAATGGCTGGGCAGGCGGCCTGCTGGCGGTAGCCCGGCTGGAATCTGCCCTCGGGAGTGCCCGGCTCGGGAAGAGGCTGGCCGGGGGTCAGAGTGAGATGGCAGCACTGCCAGCCCCATTCAAAATGCCCGTAGCGCAGGTTCACGTCCACCGTGCCGTCGCCCCGGTACAGAAACGTGTATTCACTGTCCAGCGTATCCTCCCGAACCAGACGGGTCTCGTGTTCCAGCATCCGGTCCAGCCAGTCCTTCCCCTCGGGGAACAGCTGCAAAAACTGCTCATCCTCCAGCGGAACGGCCGCCAGCTCGTAAAAGCTGCCGTTTTCCAGCACCAGCGGGTAGTGATGTACACTGCGCCCGGAGGGCAGAAAGCTCCCCTCCTCGGTGACCCAAAGATAGGAATTGTCCATCCCGTCCGCGGGTTCTATGCGGGTGCAGCCGCCGTCCAGCCGGGTGACCTCCAGCGAAAACCGGGTGCTGCCCTCGATTGTCTGAGCGGACACCGCCAGCGGCTGGCCGCTCTCCGGGTCCCGGAGGGAAAAGCCGGTCAGCGCGCCGGCATTGTCCAGATAGAAAAAGTAGCTGGCCGGGGGTGAAACGCCCAGCTGCTGCTCGGTGATCATCACCCAGGTTTGGCCGTCCTCCAGCGTAAGCCTTCGGAGCGTCTGGGGCCCGCAGGGGCCGATGTCCAGGGGCGTGGCCTCCTCCTCGGTAACGTAAAAGGCGGCCTGGGGCACGCTTTGCTCCGGCTTGCCCACCAGCACCACCGCGTCCTGTTCGTTCAAAGCGGGCAGCAGGTAGTCCATCACCGGCAGGTCGGTGGCCAGCACCAGTGACTGGCGCAGAGCGGTGGAGACGTTTTCCTTCCAGCGCAGCTGGGCCTCGTTTACCGCGCCCTGTGCAGGCGCCGCAGTGCTGGCGGACGATGTGTCCGCAGAGGATTGACTGGCAGGCGCAGATTGCCCGGCCTGCCCCGAAGCGGCGGGAGCGGAGCAGCCGGTCAGAACCGCAAGAATCATCAAAGCACACAAGGCCCGGCGCATGGACGGCACTTCCTTTCTTTATTTATGTAAAATAAACTTCTTACAGAACTCCCAGCCCGTGGGCCAGCTTGGTGATGAAGTCCTGCACGTTGGTCACCATGGTGGTGGCGCACAGGCTGCCCCGGTCCAGCAGCTTGTTCACCACGAATTCGTCCGCGTCCACGGTGTACAGATACACCGGGCGGATGGTGCCGTCCGGCAGCACCCGGAAGCTGGGGGTCATGTTGCCGGCGGCGATGGTGTGCAGCATGGTGGCCAGGCAGATCACGGTGGTGGCCTGCTTCACCAGTCCCCGCATGGCGGTCTGGCCCTGATAGGCGTCGCCGATCACCTCTGGCAGGGGGCCGTCGTCCCGGATGGAGCCGGTGAGCACGAAGGGAACGCCCTGCTTCACGATGCTGTACATGATGCCGTCCTGAATGTGGTATTCCTGAATGAACCGGGGAATGCTGCCGCAGCGGCGTACCCGGTTGATCACATCCAGATGGTTGTAATGCCCGCCGGGCATGCTCTGCTGGGTGTAGATGTCCTGCCCGAGGGCGGTGTGCAGATGCGCGCCCTCCAGATCGTGGGTGGCAAGGGCGTTGCCCGCCAGCAGTCCGTGGGCGTAGCCTGCCTCCACCAGCGCCTGCATGGCCGCGCGGGCGCCCGCGTCAAAGGAGAAGGCAGGCCCCATCACCCAGAGAATGTTGCCGTGCTCCTTCTCGTGGCGCAGCAGCTGGATCAGCCGGTCATAGTCTTTTGTATAGGAGGTCTCCCGGCTGCGCCCCTGGCGGAAGGTGAAGGCGTCCGCCTCGGCACGGGCCTCCGGGTCGGCAAAGCCGCCGGTGTGCAGGTAGATGCCGTCCGCTCCGTCGTCGGTGCGGCCCAGGGCCACCAGGTCGCCCTGCTTCAGGTTGCGCAGCTCCACCACATCCAGCCGGCCGTTTTCCCGCAGTACCACGCAGCCGTCCATCCGGCTTTCCTCAGCCAGGGTCCAGCGGCCGTCGATCCGGAAGTATTCCGGGTACATGCTGGTGCTGTGGTAGCCGTCCGGCGCGGCCCCGTCACAGGGGGCGGGCACAAAGCGGGCATCGGGGCAGCGGGCGAAGGCGGGCGCGGAAAAATCCGGCGCGCGGTAAATGGGAAGCGTAAACGACATGGGTCCTCCTTTGCCGCGTTTGGGGCGGCGCTGTTAATAAAACGAACCGGCAGAGGAAACTCTTTCAAAAATGCCAAATGCCGGATTCTGTGGTTTCAGCGTACCGCGAACAGGGGGACTTTGTCAACCGGCTTGCCATCCGCAGATGGGCGTGATATGCTAAGGACAATAACGCATGAAAACCGTGCGGTGTCGTCTCAACAGGAATATGAACGGGGCCGGGGCAATATGCCCGGCACACAGAAGGAGAAGAAAATATGAACCAGGGAATGAAGCAGCTGGCCCGGCGGCTGGAAACGGAACCGGCGGTGCTGGTGACCATTCTGGAAAGCAGGGGCTCGGCTCCCCGGCACGCGGGGGCCTTCATGGCGGTGCTGGGCAGCGGCGAATGCATCGGCACCATTGGCGGCGGCAGGGTGGAGGCGGTGTGCCAGCAGCGGGCCGCCCGGGCTCTGGAGGAACAGCAGAGCGCGGTGGAGGAATATGACCTGAACGACAGGGGCCCCAACCAGGTGGGTATGGCCTGCGGCGGCCAGGTACGGGTGGAATTTCTGTATCTGCCTGCGGGCGAGGCCTCGGTGCAGGAGGCGCAGCGGCGGGCGGCTCAGACGGGAGCCGGGCGGGTGCTGCTGTTCGGCGCCGGTCATGTGGCCCGGGCGCTGGCGGCGCTGCTGCCCGCGCTGGAATTTGAATACTGGGTGGTGGACGACCGTCCGGAGTTCGCGGTGGAGTCTGCCTTCCCCGGCGCGGCGGGCGTGCTCTGCGAGGAGATGGCCGCCGCGGTGGACTGTCTGGAGCCCACCGAAGAGGATCTGATCGTCATCATGACCCGGGGCCACGAGCACGACTACGAGGTACTGCGCAAGGCGCTGACCACCCCGGCGGGCCACATCGGGCTGATGGGCAGCCGCCGCAAGATCGCCATGACCCGCCAGAAGCTGGAAGAGGAGGGCTTCGGTGCGGAGCAGTTTGCCCGGGTGAGCACCCCCATCGGCCTTTCCATCGGGGCCGAGACCCCGGCGGAGATCGCGGTGAGCGTGGCGGGCCAGCTCATTGCCTGGCGGGCAGGGCAGCGGGGCGCTGGCGCGAAGCCGCTGGAGCTGATTCACAGCTGAAGCAAACAAAAAAGGGAGCAGCGCGGGCTGCTCCCTTTTTTATTTGCGGTTACTTTTTGCGGTAGAAATCGATCAGCGCCTGAGTGCCCTCATTCTCGCCGCCCGCCGCGGCAAACTCCTCGTAGAGATGGAGCACGCTGTCCAGCATTTCCAGCTCCACGCCCCGCTGGGCGGCCTCCTCCCGCACGATCTTCATATCTTTAATGAAGTGCTTCACAAAGAAGCCGGGAGCGAAATCTCCGGCCAGGGCACGGGGAGCCATGTTGGCGATCTGCCAGCTGCCCGCCGCGCCGCCGCCGATGGCCGCCAGCATCTTGTGGGGGTCCAGCCCGGCCTTTTCGGCGTAGAGGATGGCCTCGGTGTAGGCCGCGGTCGCGCCCGCCACGGCGATCTGGTTGGCCGCCTTGGTGTGCTGGCCATAGCCCGCGGGGCCCATGAGCAGCACGCTCTTGCCCATGCATTCAAATAGGGGCAGGGTCTTCTCAAAGGCCTCCTCGTCACCGCCCACCATGATGGACAGGGTGGCCTCCCGGGCGCCTTTGTCGCCGCCGGAGACCGGGGCGTCCATCACGGCGATGCCCTTTTCCTTGCCCAGAGCATACAGCTTCTGGGCAAGCGTGGGGCTGGAGGTGGTCATGTCCACCACCACGGCCCCGGCGGGGGTGTTTTCCAGAATGCCCTCGGGACCGCAGAACACCTGCTCCACGTCCGCCGGGTAACCCACCATCACGAAGACGAATTCCGCATCAGCCACTGCTTCCCGGATGGTGGCGCAGGGCGCAAAGCCGAATTCCTTCGCCTGCTGGCATACTGCCTCGTAGCGGCGGCTGTAGGCCTTTACGGTATGCCCGGCCTTTACCAGGTGGCCCGCCTGCTGGCGGCCCATCACGCCGGTGCCGATCCATGCGATCTTGCTCATAACAACACATCTCCCCGTTTTTATAAAATGCCGCCCCGGTGTTTGGCCGGGGCGAAAAAGCAGCACTCAGGCGGCTTCCTGGGTGACCACCCGAATCCATTTGCCGCTGCGCAGCCGGATGAAACCGGCAATGCTCTTCACGATGTTGTCACACCGCAGGAAGAAGAATACCACCGGGGCGCTCCAGTGGAGCACAAAGCCGGTGAGCAGGCCCAGCGGAATGGCCAGGCACCACTGCAGGCCGCTGTCCAGCATCAGGTTGGTGCGCACATCGCCGCCGCCCCGCAGCACGCCAACGATCATCACGCAGCCCACCGCCTGGAAGGGCTGCATCAGGGCCAGGATGGTCATCATGGCAAAGGCGGTGTCGTGGGCCAGCTGGCTCACATTATAAAGGCTTAGGATGTAGGGCCGGCCCACCAGCAGCAGGGTCATGCAGATAAAACTCAGGCCCAGACCCACCAGCACCGAGCTGTTGGCGGCCCGTTTGGCATCGTGGATGCGGCCCTCGCCGATGGTCTTGCCCACCACCACGGCGCTGGCGGCAGACATGCCGAAGGTGAATACGCTCACCAGCTGGTTGAATACGTTCACGATGCTCATGGCGCTGGTGTAGCTGGCGCCCATGTGGCCGATGGTCAGGTTCACCACCGAGAGGCCCACGCCCCACAGCAGCTCGTTGCTCACCACCGGCACGCTGTTGCGCACATAGTCCCGGCCCAGGCCGCTCTTCAGCTGCAGCAGCCAGCGGGGAGTAAAGCGCACCCGTTTTTCAATGAAGCACATGTACACCAGAGTGGCGCACAGCTCGAACAGGCGGGCCATCACGGTGCCGAAGGCCGCGCCCCGTACGCCCCAGGCCGGTGCGCCCAGCTTGCCGAAGATAAAGCAGTAGTTGAAAAATACGTTGATGAAGAAGCTGCATCCGTACACTACCATGCTGATGCGCACCTGTTCCACCGCCCGCAGGCACATGATGTAGCAGTTGGAAAAGCTGAACAGCACGAAGCTGATGGATAAAAGCTTCAGGTATGTCGCGCCGGATTCGATCACCGCCGCATCGGTGGTATAGATGGCCAGCACCTTTTCGGGCAGGAAATGGCCCACCAGAGCGAACAGACTGCTCACCACCAGCACCACCCGCAGCGTGAGCGCGAAGATCTGGCGGATGCGCAGCATGTCCCGCTTGCCCCAGTACTGGGCGATCAGCACCGCCGCGCCGCTGGCCAGGCCGAAGCCCATCACATCCAGAATGGTGAACAGCTGGCCGCCCAGATTGGCCGAGGCGATGGCCACATCGCCCAGCTGGCCCAGCATGATGGTATCCATCATGTTCACGCCCAGGCTGATCACGTTCTGCAAAGCGATGGGAATGGTGATGGCCAGCATCCGCTTGTAAAACGACCAGTCGGTATAAAAATGTTCTTTGAATCGCTGCATTGGTCCGTCCTCTTTCTGTTTGATTTTTGGGGGCGGGGCCCCTGTTATTTGCATCATCGGTTCCAGTATAGCATATTCGAGCAAATGCTGCCAGAGAGCGGCATTTGGGGCAGAAAAAAAGAAAACATTTGCACAATCGGTCGTTTTAGGATATACTACAAGCATGAGCAAGTGAACCACGGACAAACAAGCAGGGGCAGACCGCCCCTCTTCCAAAGGAGAGGAGCTGCAAGCAGATGGGCTATCAGGCACTGGAGCTGGACAAGGTGCTGCGCATCGACCGCATCTATTCGGTACATTATTTTGAATATGGCCCGGACTACGCCTTCACGGGCGAGAGTCATGATTTCTGGGAATTTGTCTATGCGGACAAGGGCGAGGTCTACGTGACCGCGGGCGAGGAGGAGAAGCTGCTGAAAAAGGGGCAGATGATCTTCCACGAGCCCGGCGAGTATCACAACATCCGTGCCACCGGCAAGGATGCGCCCAACATTGTGATCGTCTCCTTTGATTGCGACAGCCCCGCCATGGACTTTTTCCGGGGCCGGGTGCTCATGGCAAGCGACAGCGACCGGGTGCTCATGGCCCGGATCGTGGAAATGGCCGGTGCGGCCTTCTCCACCCCGCTGGACGATCCCCTGGCCCAGCATCTGACCCGCCGGGAGGATGCGGCCTTCGGCGCCGAGCAGGTGATCGGCCTCTCGCTGGAGACCATGCTGCTGGATATGGTGCGCCGGGGCGACAGCCCGGTGGTGACCAAGCCCACCAGCCTGATCCGGGAGCGCAGTCAGAATGAATTCCTGAGCCGGGTGCAGCAGTATCTGGAGAACAACATCCAGCGCCGCCTGACCTTGAGCGACATCTGCCGGGACAATCTGGTGGGCCGCAGCTACCTGCAGAAGGTCTTCCGGGAGAAGACCGGCGGCGGCGCCATGGAATACTTCGGCAATCTGAAGATCCAGAAGGCCAAGGAGATGATCCGGGAGGGCAGCCACAACTTCACCGAGATCGCGGCCCTGCTGGGCTACAATTCCATCCATTATTTTTCCCGCCATTTCAAAAAGGTCACCGGCATGACTCCCTCGGAGTATGCCAGCAGCGTGAAGGTGCTGGCCCGGCGCGGCCGCGGCGAGGAATAAGCCGGAGGGCAGACAGGTGATGAGTGTATTTTTCTTTCAGACGCTGCTGCCGGTGCTGCTGGGCGTGCTGGTGCTGGTGATGATGGGCCTTGCCATCTATTCCACCGTGCGCTCCCGCCGGCGGGACCGCCAGGCTGTGGAACGGCGCAGGGAAGAGCAGCGCCGTCAGCGGCTGAACCCGGGCCTGCCCGAGGAGCAGCGCCCCGGCCGCAAAAACGACACCGGTCTGTGGCAGCTGACGGTGGAGGGCCAGGCGCCCTGCCAGCCGGATGCAGCCGCCCTCACCCGCGCGGTGGAGGCCGTGGGCGTGAGCGCGGGTTATCTGGTGCTCACCCCGCCCGCACCTCTGGAGGGCTGCCGGTCCATGCACTGTACCACCGACCCGGACGGCGGTCTGGCGGTGCAGGCGGTACTGGAGCAGCCCGGCGGGCCGGACATCACCCGGGAACTGGGCGGTGTGAGCCGCCCCCAGGCTGCGGCGATGCTGGCAGGCTTCTGGGCCGGTCATCTGCCCGACGGGCTGGACAGCTGGCGCAGCTTTTAAGCGCAAAATAAGAAAAACAAAAGCGAGCGGATCTTTCCGCTCGCTTTTTGTTTGGGCAGGCAACAAAAAAGCTCCCCGGTTTTTCACTGGGGAGCGGTTCTTTTGTGGAAAACGGAGCGCTTAGCCCTTGTAGCCAACGGCGTCGGCCAGCTCCTGATCGATCACGACAACCACGTTCTCGTGCATCTTCAGCATGCTGCTGGGGTTCTGGGTGGTGATCACATTGTCCATAACCAGGCCCTTGATGGCGTCGGTCTTGGCCAGGCCGGTGGCGATCAGCACAACGCACTTGGCAGCCATGATGTCACCCATGCCCATGGTGATGGCGGTGGTGGGAACGTCCTCCTTCTTCTCGAAGAAGCGGGCGTTGGCGTTGATGGTGCTCTCGGTCAGCTTCTCGATGTGAGCCACGCTGATCAGGTGGTCGCTGGCCTCGTTGAAGGCGATGTGGCCGTTGTTGCCGATGCCCAGCAGCTGCAGGTCGGCAACGCCGCCCTCGCGAACCTTGGCCTCCAGCTCAGCGGCGTTGGCTTCCGCGTCGCCCATGCCCTTGGCCACGTAGGTGTTGGCCTTGTCGATGTTGATGTGGTCGAACAGGTTGGTGTTCATGAAGTAGCGGTAGCTCTGGTCGTGGGTCTCGGGGATGCCGCAGTACTCATCCAGGTTCACGGTGCGTACCTGAGCAAAGTCCACCTTGCCGGCCTTGTTGGCCTCGATCAGCTTCTTGTACATGGGTACGGGGGTGCCGCCGGTGGCCAGGCCCAGCTTGCAGTTGGGTTTCTCATTCACCAGTTTGCAGATCATGTCGGCCACATAGGCGCAGCTCTCGTCGTAGCTCTTGGTAACAACAACTTTCATTGTGATACACTCCGTTCTTTACTATTTTTCGGTGAAACTCGCAAAGCGGGGGCGCGCCCTGCCTGCAAATCGCGGTCTTATCTTTATCATACAGCCTTCCGGGGAAAAATTATAGCCCAAAATATGCAGAAATTTTGCACAAAAAACAAAATCTTTTCCGAAATTGGGGCGGGATTTGTTGAAAAATAGGCCTTTCTCTTACTATATTAAGGAGAAGCCTTACACATACAGCTCCCGTTCCTGGGGCAGCTCCGGCAGCTCCGGCACCCCGGCGGCGGCCGCCCGCCAGGCGGTGGGGCTTTGGCCGGTGGCCTTTTTGAACACCCGGCACAGGTAGTTGGCCCCGGAAAAGCCGCACAGACTGGCCACCACCTCCAGCGGGTATTCCCGGTGGCACAACAGCTGCTTGGCGGCCTCAATGCGCACCCCGGTCAGGTACTGGCCCGGGGGCACACCCACCGCCGCCTTAAACACCCGCACCAGATGGCTTTTGCTCACGCCCAGGCTCTCGCTCAGCTCCTCCACGCCGTAAAGCCCGGCGTAGTGCTCCCGCATGGCGGCAATGGCCATGGTCACCAGCGGCGGGTAGCTGGGGGCGGCGGCGTCCGCCCGGGCACTTTCGCACAGCAGCTGGTAGCCCAGGGCCGAGGCCCGGCGGGAGGAGGGGGAGGCCACCAGCTGGGCCACCAGCTCAGCCGCGCCGGGGCAGGAGGCGCCCGCCGCGAACATGGGGCCGGCAAGGCCCTCGGCAAAGGCCGCGGCCGCCTGACCGCCCAGCAGCACCGCTGCCAGATGGCAGGGCTCGGCGGGCACCAGCCGCAGCGGCGGCGCGCCCAGCAAAAGGCTGCCCGCCCCCGCCAGCTGGGGAGCCTCTTCATCCGCCAGGGCACATTGCCCACTGGAAAGCACCCCGATCCAAAGCCCTTCTCCCTCCAGAGGAATGGGGGTGGAGAACTGCAGGTCCTTCGTTTCCTTCAGGGTGCAGAAGACAAGGGGGTCGAAAATCAATTTTACATCACCTCATATCAATAAAGTGCTATTTAAATCCGGAAAAAGTCTGGTATCATTATATTAGCAACGAGATACGCGGTCAAGCGTATCAACAAAAGACAATTAAAACCATCAACAATAAAAAGGAGTGTCGATTCCCATGGCAAGCATTAGCCTGCGTCATATCTACAAGATCTACTCCGGCGACGTTACCGCCGTTAAGGACTTCAACCTGGAGATCGCCGACAAGGAGTTCATCATTCTGGTTGGCCCCTCCGGCTGTGGTAAGTCCACCACCCTGCGCATGATCGCTGGTCTGGAAGAGATCAGCAAGGGCGAGCTGTACATCGGCGACCGCCTGGTGAACGATGTGGCCCCCAAGGACCGCGACATCGCCATGGTGTTCCAGAACTACGCTCTGTACCCCCACATGACCGTTTACAAGAACATGGCTTTCGGCCTGGAGCTGCGTAAGGTAGACAAGGCTGAGATCGACAAGCGTGTTCGTGAGGCTGCCCGCGTACTGGACATCGAGCACCTGCTGGACCGCAAGCCCAAGGCTCTGTCCGGTGGTCAGCGTCAGCGTGTTGCCCTGGGCCGCGCCATGGTTCGTAACCCGGCCGTATTCCTGCTGGACGAGCCCCTGTCCAACCTGGACGCCAAGCTGCGTACCAGCATGCGCACCGAGATCATCAAGCTGCACCAGAAGCTGGCTACCACCTTCATCTACGTTACCCACGACCAGACCGAGGCTATGACCATGGGCGACCGCATCGTGGTTATGAAGGACGGTATCGTTCAGCAGGTCGACACCCCGCAGAACCTGTACGACTTCCCCATCAACATGTTCGTTGCCGGCTTCATCGGCAGCCCCCAGATGAACTTCCTGGATGCTACCCTGAACAAGGACGGCAACGGCTACTTCCTGGATCTGGCCGGCGACCGCATCGACCTGCCCAAGGAGAAGACCACCGACGGCAAGCTGGATGCCTATGTTGGCAAGAAGGTCAAGGCTGGCGTTCGTCCCGAGGACATCAAGGACGATCCCGAGTTCGTGAACAAGCAGGGCGAGTGCAAGCTGGAGGCCACTGTTGAGGTTTCCGAGCTGATGGGCTCCGAGATCTACCTGTACCTGCTGTACAAGGGCAACAAGCTGACCGCTCGTGTAGCTCCCACCTCCAAGGCCAAGAACGGCAGCAACGTTACCGTTGCCTTCGATCCTCACAAGATCCATCTGTTCGATCCCGAGACCGAACTGACCATCCTCAACTGATCCTTCCCCTTGGAATCATGTTATACGCAGAAGCGCCGCTGGAAAACCAGCGGCGCTTTTGCGTTTTCCGTGCGTTCCTCACCGTTTTCGGTCTGCAAAGGTGTTATAATAAAGATAAACAACTGTTCCCGCGCAGACGGACTGCGGGAAAGAATAAAAGGAGGTACGGATTATGTTATTGGAAAACAAGATCGCTATTGTCACCGGCGGCACCCGGGGCATCGGCCTGGCCACCGTGGAGGCTTTTCTGCGGGAGGGCGCTACCGTGATTCTCACCGGCTCCCGGCAGGAGACCGCGGACAAGGCGGTGGCTGCTTTGAAGGAGAAGGACCCCAACGCCAGGGTGGCGGGCATCGCCCCCAATCTGGCGGACCTGGCCAGCGTGGAAGAGGCCTTCCAGAAGGTGGCGCAGGAGTACGGCCGCATTGATATCCTGGTGAACAACGCAGGTATGTCCGATTCCACGCCCTTTGACAAATACGACGAGGCCACCTTTGAAAAGGTGATGGACCTGAACGTGAAGGGCGTGTTCACCTGCGCCCGGGCTGTGACTCCTATCATGCAGGCCCAGGGCAGCGGTGTGATCCTGAACACCAGCTCCATGGTCTCCCGCTACGGCCAGCCCAGCGGCATTGCCTATCCCACCAGCAAATTTGCGGTAAACGGTTTTACCCTGTCGCTGGCCCGGGAGCTGGGCAAATACGGCATCCGGGTGAACGCAGTGGCCCCCGGCATCACCGATACTGACATGATGCGCGCGGTGCCGGAACACATCATCAAGGCCCTGTGCACCCAGATTCCGCTGGGCCGCATCGGCAAGCCGGAAGAGGTGGCCAATGCTTTCGTGTTCCTGGCCAGCGAGATGGCCAGCTACATCACCGGCGTGGTGCTCAGTGTGGACGGTCTGGCCCGCACCTGACCCGGTTTTACAGCACAGAAAAAACGGAGGGAAGCCGCCGGGGCTTCCCTCCGTTTTGCATTTCATGGTATAATTGTGGGAAATAAAGCGGAAAGCGAGGATATCGCCATGGATCAGATCGAATACACCAACAGCCTCTCGCTGCGCCGTCAGGCCTGGAAGCTGCTGCTGCGGCGCACCCTGCTCAGCCCGCTGGGGATTGCGGCCGTTCTGGGGCCGCTGTTTCTGGCGGTGCTGGGTATCCATGAACTGTGGCTGACCTACTGGGGCTTTTACTACATGGGCATGGATTTTTCCTGGTATGGCTGGCAGACGCTGGCCTATATGCTGCTGTTTCTGGGCACCGCGGGCTGGATGGTCTGGCGTATCGTGGCGGGCAACCGCAGGGCATACCGGCGGTTTCTGGACCAGCCGGAGGAACCTCGCCGTCTGGTATTCAGCCAGCATATCCTTCGCATCTATCGGCTCGACGGCCTGCAGCTGCTGGCCGTTCACTGGAATCCGAGCATCCGGGTGGTACAGAGCCGCGATCTGGTAATGCTGTGCGCCGGGCGCAGCTGTCTGGCGGCCATTTCCGCCCGGGAGCTGGAGGCTCAGGGCGGTCTGGCGCAGCTGCAGCACACCGTGAACGAGCGGGTGCGTCAGGCCCAGCCGCTGGACGAGACCCTCTGGCGGTCGCTCATCACACCCCGGCCGAATCTGGTCTGGGGCGCCAGCTATTCCATTGCCGATGCCTGGAACCGCCGGTTGCGTCTGCGTCTGGCGCTGGGCGGCGCAGCGGCACTGTTCATCATCCTTCTGCTGATGCCCGGCGGGCTTTTGGTCAAGGGAATTGCCGCGGCGGCGGTGGTGGGTCTGGTGGCCGCTCAGACCAATCCCCGGCGGCGGGAAAAAGCCACCATCCAGCAGGGCGGACCCTCCGGCCTGACCCGCATGCCCGCCCGATTTGAACTGTATGAGGACGGCATTCAGCTTGCCCGGGGCGAGGAGGGCAGCTTCTGGAGCTGGGAGCGAATCGACGAAGTGAGAGAGCAGCGGGGCACGCTGGTGCTGAAAAAGGACGGCGGAGTCATCACGCTGCTGCCACCCCAGGCCTTTGCCGATGAGGCGGAGCGCCGCCGGGTGCGGGACTTCATCCGGGCCCGGCTTGCCCGACCGGAATAAGAGAAGCGGTCAGGCGATCTCCTCATGCTCCGGCATGGAAAGGGTGAGCCGCCGCATGGTGATGAAGAAAGCAATGACCAGCGGCACCGCGCTGCCGCTCCAGGCCATGGGGTTGGCCAGACAGGCACCGGTGAAGCCGAAGGGGCCCACCAGGCAGACCGCGCAGACGCCGCGCATCACCAGCTCCATGATTCCGGCGAAGGTGGGCACAAAGCTCTGGCCCAGCCCCTGCAGGGAGTAGCGGAAGATGAACAGCAGTGCCAGCACCCACATGGAGAAGGCGACCACGCACAGATAAATATAGGAAAGGCCGGTCACCTGGGCGTCGCGGCCCACAAACAGGATGGCCAGCTGGCGGCCGAAGACCAGGAACACCACACCCATAAAGACGGACCAGCTCAGCGCCATGGCGCTGCACTGCAGCACACCGGTGCGGATGCGGTGCAGCTTGCCCGCGCCGTAGTTCTGAGCCACGAAGGTGCCCATGGCAAGGCCGAAGCTGCACAGAGGCAGGGTGCCCAGGGATTCCAGCTTGTTGGCGGCGGTGAAGGCGGCCACCGCGGTGCTGCCCAGACTGTTCAGGGCGTATTGCAGCATCAGTGAGCCGATGGCAATGATGCTGCTCTGGAAGCCCATGGGCAGACCCATCTGCAGATGCCGCAGCACCTCCCGGCGGCTGAGCTTCCAGTCGGACCGGTGCAGCCGCAGAGCGGGGAAGGCCTTGTGGATGTAGACCACGCAGGCGGCACCGGCCAGCAGCTGGGCGATCACGGTGGCCACGCCCGCGCCCATTACCCCCAGCGGGGTGTAAAGGATGAGCAGCACATCCAGCAGGATGTTGAGTACGCAGCCCCCCACCAGAAAGGAAAGCGGGGTTTTACTGTCGCCCAGCGCGCGCAGCACGTTGGACACCACGTTGAACAGCATGGTGGTCGGAATGCCCGCGAAGATCACGATCAGGTAGCGGGTGGCATCCTCTAAAATTTCCGGTGGGGTCTGCAGCAGGACCAGAAGCTGGCGGGTGCCTGCCATGCTGGCCGCCATGAGCACCAGGCTGATCACGCCGCCCAGCACCAGACTGGCCGCATAGCTCTGGCGCACGCCGTCCATTTCTCCCGCGCCGAAGCGCTGGGCGGTGAGGATGGAAAAACCGGCGGACAGGCCCTGGGCAAAGCCGATGATCAGAAAGGTCAGGCTGCCGGTGCAGCCCACCGCGGCCAGGGCATTCACGCCCAGCATCCGCCCCACGATGAAGGCGTCGGCCATGTTGTAGACCTGCTGGAACAGGTTGCCGATGAACAGCGGCAGTGCGAACAGCAAAATCAGTTTTGCCGGGGAACCGGCGGTCATGGATTTGGTCATAACAATTCTCTCCATTTGGGTGCGTTGCAAAAATCAGATCCAGAGTGTTGTGCGAAAACATAACGCCACCTATCATACCGCAGCGGCGGCAAAAGTCAATGCAACTTTTTGAGGATTTTCGACTGATTTTCAAAATTAGAAAAGAGCACAAAAAAGCCCGTCCACATGGCTTGTGGGCGGGCATTTTGCCACTTGAAAAGGAGAACGAAGCGGAACGATCAGCCGGGGTATTCCGCAAGGCTGGTGCCGGGAAAATACCAGCTTAAAATCTGCTGGCAGCTCTGACCCTGGGCGGCCATGGCCTGGGCACCGCACTGGCTCAGGCCCACTCCGTGGCCGTAGCCCAGTGTGGTCACATCGAAACCATCCTCGGTGCGCTGAATGGTAAAGCAGCTGCTGCGCAGCGAAAGGGCGGTGCGCAGCTGGGTGCCTTTCACAAAGGCCCCGCCCACCTGGATGGTGTCCACGTATCCGGCGGGGGTAAGGCTTGTCTCGCCGAACCAGCCGTCCGCACTGCCGCTCAGGTCCAGGCCGGAAAACTGAGTGGCCAGCATGTCGTACATCTGCTGGGTGGTGTAGCTCACCGTTTCCTCGTAGCCCTCGGCCAGCTTGTCCAGCGGGGAGTCCACGCCCTGCAGATAAGGCAGCGCCTCGTTCCACACCAGCTGGCTTGCCTCGGTGCGTCCGTTGCTGATGGCGTGGTAGCAGGCGGCGGCGGGTGCGCCCTCGTACAAAAGCACCGTGTGCACCAGCGGCTCCAGCAGGGTTTTCAGCCGCTGGTAGTTGGCCTCGTAGTCCTCGCCCCAGTAGCTTTGCAGCACTTCGGTGGTCATGCAGCCCTGGCGGCGGGCCGGGTCCACCGAGAACCAGGCCCCGCCCAGCGCCTCGGTGTCCGCGTGGTCCCGCTGATACAGCGCGTAGCTGTGGGCGGCGATTCCCTGAGCCTTCAGTGCCTCGTCCGGCCAGGTGATGGGCATCTCGCTGGCCACCGCCCCGATCATGTACTCCAGCACCGGTATCTCCAGAACCTGGCCGGTGGAGGCATTCTGTACCCGGATCACATCCTCTGCCGGGGCAGGGGTCTCGGCGGGCGGAGCGCTGGGGAGCGGTGTGGTGCTTTCGGGGGAGGAGACAGCGGGCGCAGGCTGGACCTCGGCGGCGTTCTGCCCCAAAGAGGAGGATGCCCCAGCCTGCCCGGCGGCCTGGGGCAGAAGGCTCACCAGCGGCAGGCAGAAGGTAAGCAGGCAGAACAGCAGGATGGGCAGGATACTTCGTTTCATGGCATTGGACCTCCTTGGCGGCGCGGCGGCAGTTTCCGCACTTGCTTTTTCGTTGTAAAGTGTGTAAGATTAAACATAAACCACCGGTGGGAACGGGTGGTTTTCAGAATAACGGCCCCGGGGCGCAAAGCGCGCCGAAGCAGGCCGTTTGACAAATTCGGATCAGAGGGGGAAGGGGGCCATGGCCCAGCAGTCTTCCGGTATGGAATTTTTATGCCGGGAATATTTGAAAAATAACTACATCGACCCGGAGACCAGTGAGCGTCTGGGGGTCAAGCGGGGCCTGCGCAACCCGGACGGTACCGGTGTGCTGGCGGGCCTGACCAACATCTGTGATGTTGTGGGCTACGAAAAAGGCCCGGCGGGCGAGGTCATCCCCACTCCGGGCCGGCTGATCTACCGGGGCGTGGATCTGAACGAGCTGGTGCGGGAGGCCTACGAGCACGACCGCTTCATTTTTGAGGAGGTCAGCTGGCTGCTTTTGTTCGGCAGCCTGCCCAAAAAGAGCGAGCTGGAGCAGTTCCAGCAGATCATCGCCGAGCACCACAACCTGCCCGAGCACTTCATCGAGAACGTGCTGCTGCGCTCGCCCAGCCCCAATATTATGAATAAGATGGCCCGCAGCGTGCTCTCGCTCTACAGCTACGACGAGCGCCCCGAGGACCTGAGCCTGGAAAACCTGATGGAGCAGTCCATCAACCTGATCGCCGGGCTGCCCACCATCATGGTGAACGCCTACCAGCTCAAGCGCCGGGTGTACGACAAGCAGAGCATGTTCTTCCACCCGCCCACGCCGGGGCAGAGCACCGCCGAGCACATCCTCTCCACCTACCGGGCGGACCAGAAGTTCACCCACGAGGAGGCAAAGCTGCTGGATCTGTGCCTGCTGGTCCACGCGGACCACGGCGGCGGCAACAACTCCGCCTTCACCTGCCGGGTGCTGTCCAGCTCCGGCACCGATACCTATTCGGCCATTGCGGCGGCCATCGGCAGCCTGAAGGGCCCCAAGCACGGCGGCGCAAACCTGAAGGTGATGGAGCAGCTGGAATACCTGAAGGCCGGTGTGGAGAATTACCGGGACGAGGACGAGGTGCGGGAATTTCTGCGCCGGATCATCCGCAAGCAGGCGGGCGACGGCAGCGGCCTGATCTACGGCATGGGCCATGCCATCTACACCATCAGCGATCCCCGTGCCGTGGTGCTGCGCCAGAAGGCGGAGAAGCTGGCGGTGGAAAAGGGCTTCGAGGAGGAGTTTCGCCTGCTGTGCCTGGTGGAAAAGCTGGGTCCCCAGGTGTTTGCCGAGGAAAAGGGCAACAAGACCGTGTGCGCCAACGTGGACCTGTACAGCGGCCTGATCTACAAGATGCTGGGCATCAGCCAGGATCTTTACACCCCCCTGTTTGCCATCAGCCGCATTCCGGGCTGGTGCGCCCACCGCATTGAAGAGGTGGTGTTCGCCAACCGGATCATCCGCCCGGCCTACAAGTACCTGGGCGTGCGGCAGAAATACAAAACATTAGAGGAACGCGGATGAAACGAATTGCAACGATTTTATTGCTTCTGGTCTGCGCGGCGGCAGGTGCCGTGCGCTGGCTGGATGTGATGTACTACACCGATCTTGCCACCGGCTTTGTGACCTGGGGCAGCTACCTGTGGCGCTATGCGCTGGCGGGCGGCGTGCTGGTGCTGCTGTGGCTGGCGGGCTGGATGATCCCCAAAACCAGCACCGCGCTGAAGGGCCAGAGCACGGCTCAGGGCATGCTGGCACTGCTGTGCGGCGTGGGCTTTGCCGCGCTGGGCGGGGTGTATCTGGCGGCCTTTGATGAGATGGGCCGGTTCGAGCTGGCGCTGGCGGTGCTGTATCTGGTGAGCGGCGTGTGGATGCTGCTGCTGGGCCGCAGCCGGTTCACGCCGGAATTTGAGGCTCCCACCGGCAGCGCGCTGTTCGGCGTTGCGGGCACACTGGCGCTCTACCTGCTCACCATCAAGCGGTTTGGTCTGGCTCCCACCGGAATCGCGCGGGTGAACACCACTCTGGAGGCCCTGGCGGCGCTGGTGGCGCTGCTGTTCTGCACGGCTCAGCTGAAAAGCGCCTACATCCCCGGCGGCAAGAGCGCCCGGTGGATCTGGCTCAGCGGCATGGCGGCCTTCCTGTTCTGCACCTGCCTGGCACTGCCCAGCGCCGTGTGGACCTGGCTGCAGGGCCAGAGCGCGCTGCGCGGCATGGTCGAGGGCGTGTGCCTGGCTCTGGTGGGCCTGATGGGCGCGGTCTACGCGCTCACTGTGTCCAGCGAAGAGAAGTAACGTGTGAAAAAGAACCCGCCGGATTCGGAATTTTCCAATCCGGCGGGCCTTTTTTGTGTAAATCCTGCCAAACCTATGGTATAATAACTTTTCAAACCGCTCCGCTCAGGGGCGGTGAGCTGAACAAAGGAGAGGCATATGAACGATATGATGGCCGCCTTCCGGGCGGATTTGAAGGGCTTTGACGAAGCCACACGTGATTTTTATACCGGCAATATGAGCAAGCAGGAGTACAAGGGCATCTCCGGCGGCTTCGGCAGCTATTCCGAAAAGGGCGGCCAGAAGGGGATGATCCGCCTGCGGATGACCGCCGGCCGCGTGACCAAGGAAAAGCTGGCCTTTGTGGTGGAGACCACCGAGCGGCTGAACATTGACCTGATCAAGCTGACCACCTGCGAGACGGTGCAGCTGCACCATCTGACCGGCCGCCAGATTCTGGACGTGGCGGGAAAGGCTCTGGATGCGGGCATCGTCTGCCGGGGCGGCGGCGGTGACCACCCCCGCAACGTGATGGCGCCGCCTCTGTCCGGCGTGCTGCCCGGCGAGAGCTTCGACGTGATCCCCTATGCGGAGATGACCGCAGATTATCTGTTGAGCCTGCTGTACGATATCCGGATGCCCCGCAAGCTGAAGGTGGGCTTTGCCAACCATGAAACCAACACGGCCCACGTCACCATGCGGGACCTGGGCTTTGTGGCCGAGGCGGACGGCTGCTTCTCGGTATACATCGCCGGCGGTATGGGCCCCAACCCCCGCATGGGCCTGAAGGTGGCCGAGCATGTGCCCGGCGGTGAGCTGCTGTATTACGTGAAGGCCATGGTGGACACCTTCCTGGCCCACGGCAACTATGAGCAGCGGGCCAAGGCCCGCACCCGCTACATGCAGGAGGCCCTGGGCGAGGAGGGTCTGCGCCAGGCCTATAACCAGGCTCTGGAGGCTGCGAAAGCCGCCGGTGGGCTGGACCGGCAGGTGGAGAAGCGCCCGGTGACCAAGCAGGGCGAGGGCAGCATCAGCGGCAAGCGGATCATCGCCCAAAAGCAGGCGGGCCTGTTCGCGGTGAGCTATCATCCCCTGGGCGGCACTCCCAGCCGCCAGACTCTGCGGGCGCTGCTGGATACCATCCAGCCCATGGAGCAGGTGGAGGTGCGTCTGGGCGCGGACGGCACCATGTACGTGATCAACTGCACCGCCGCCGAGGCGGAAAAGGTGCTGGCCGTCACCGAGGACGGCGCGCGCACCCGATTTGAGCATTCGGTGGCCTGCATCGGCGCTGCGGTCTGCCAGCAGGGCGTGCGGGATTCCCAGGCGCTGTACCACGCCTGTGTGAAGGCTGCCCGCGAGGCAAACCTGCCGGACGGCGCGCTGCCGGTGATCCACATTTCCGGCTGTCCCTCCTCCTGCGGCACCCATCAGGTGGGCGCCCTGGGCTTCCACGGCGGCGTGAAGCTGGTGGACAAAAAGCCCCACCCCGCCTTCACCCTGCATGTGAACGGCAGCGCCCGGATGGGCGAGGAGCGCTTCGGCGAGAGCTGGGGCGTGATCTTTGAGGAGCGCATCCCGGAATTCCTGGTGGCGCTGGGCCGCAAGGTGGCCGATACCGGCCTTTCCTTCGAGGAATGGCTGCCCTCCCACGAGGCCGAGCTGCGCGCCCTGGCGGCGGAGTATCTGGTCTGAGCCGGCGAAAAAATGCAACAAAATACCCCGGATGGCAGCTGCCATCCGGGGCATTTTTGCATAGTTGGCAAAAAATGGGCGAAAAGCTTGTGGGATGTGCCGAAACTTACGCCGGTATGAACCTGCTGCCCGGTGGTATAATGAAAGAAAACGGCGGACAGTGGGCAATCTCCCGCGCCGCCCGCAGCGCCCGGTAAAGTGTCCGGGCAGGGAAATGAGAGGTGTGCAACATGTTGAAAACCTGGGTACGGCCCGCGCGGCCGGAGGAGAGCGAATGCAAGCAGCGGCTGGATGCCGCCCGTGACCGGCTGGAAGCTTTGCAGCTGGAGGTGAAGGCCGCCGGCCTGCCGGTGCTGGTGCTGGTGGAGGGCTGGGGCGCCGCGGGCAAGGGCAGCATGCTGGGGCGGATCATCCAAAACATCGACCCCCGGTTTTTCACGGTGACCAGCATGTCCGCCCCCACGCCGGAGGAGGGGCGCTACCCCTTTTTGCACCGGTATGTGAAGGCCATTCCCGAGGCGGGCAAGTTTGCCTTTCTGGATTCCGGCTGGATGGACCAGGTGGTGAAGGAGCGGCTGCGGGGCGAGCTGGAGGGCCAGGCCTACGCCCGGCGGCTGCAGAGCGTGCTGCGCTTTGAGCGCCAGCTCACCGACAACGGCTATCTGGTGCTCAAGCTGTTTTTGCAGATCAGCCGCAAGGAGCAGAAAAAGCGGCTGGAGGCTCTGGCCGCCGACCCGGACACCGCCTGGCGGGTGAGCGCCAACGACCGCTGGCAGAACAAGCACTATGAGGAGTGCGAGGATGTGTTCGACGATTACCTGCGGGCCACCAATCTGCCCGGCGCGCCCTGGTACATCATTGACGCGAAGGACAAAAAGTGGTGCGAGCTGCAGATGCTGGAGACCCTGTGCAGCGCCATCGACACCGCCCGCAAGAACGCGGCGCTGGCGGTGCCCCTTTTGCAGAATACCTTCCCGCTGGTGTCCATGCCCAAGCTGGCGCAGGTGGACCTTTCCCAAAGCCTGACCGACGAGGAATATGACGCCCGCCGCAAGGCCCTGCAGAAGCGGCTGACCGTTCTGCACAACCGCACCTACCGCAAAAAGGTGCCGGTGATCATCGTGTACGAGGGCTGGGACGCCGCGGGCAAGGGCGGCAACATTCGGCGGGTCACCGCCGCGCTGGACCCCCGAGGCTATCAGGTGAATCCCATCGCCAGCCCCGAGCCCCACGAAAAGGCCCGGCATTACCTGTGGCGGTTCTGGACCCGCCTGCCCAAAACCGGCCACATTGCCATCTTCGACCGCAGCTGGTACGGCCGGGTGCTGGTGGAGCGGATCGAGGGCTTCTGCACCGAGAATGACTGGCAGCGGGCCTATAACGAGATCAACGAGTTCGAGGCCGAGCTGGCCGACTGGGGCGCAGTGATCCTGAAATTCTGGGTCCACATCGACCCGGCCACCCAGCTGGAGCGGTTCCAAAGCCGCCAGAACACCCCGGAGAAGCAGTGGAAGATCACCGACGAGGACTGGCGCAACCGGGAAAAATGGCCCGCTTACGAGCAGGCGGTGGATGAGATGCTGCAGAAGACCAGTACCCAGAAGGCCCCCTGGCACATCCTGCCCTCGTGCGACAAAAAATATGCCCGCGTCAAAGCCCTGGAGATCATTGTGGATACCCTGGAAAAGGCGCTGGGCGACTGACCGCTTGCGGAGCACACAGAAAAAATGCCCCTTCGACTGTTTTGCCGAAGGGGCATTTTTCGTATGTTCAGGCGGATTTACCGGGCGCTGGTCAGCTCGCCCCGCAGGTCCTGCTCCATCCAGTGCTTGATGGTGTCCCGGTCGTAGCCCTTGCTGAACAGGTAGTACAGCTTTGCCACGGCGGCTTCGGTGGTCATGTCCAGGCCGCTCACCGCACCGGCGGCCTTCAGGCCGCTGCTGGTGGCGTAGGTACCGATGTGCACCGCGCCCTGGGGGCACTGGCTGCACACCGTGAGGATGGTGCCGTGGGCGAAGGCCTTCTGGATCAGCGGCAGCAGTGCACCGTCGTAGTCCGGAATGTTGCCCGCGCCGAAGGTCTCCAGCACGATGCCCTGCAGCTTCTCGGTCAGGATCGAGTCGAACAGCTCGAACTGGATGCCCGGGAATACCTTCAATACGCCGATGGGCACGTTCTCCAGCTTTGCCAGCTGCAAGGGGCCGTTCACCCGGGGTGCGCCGATGGCGCTTTTGTTGTAGCGGATGTCCACCCCGGCGGTGGCCAGCGGCGGATAGTTGGGGGAGGAGAAGGCCTGCAGGCCGTCCGCCGAGCTCTTCACCGCCCGGTTGCCCCGCAGCAGCTGACCGCCGAAATAAAGGCTCACCTCGTTCACCACGCCCTCGGCTGCAATGAGCAGGCTGGTGATCAGATTGTCCCGCCCGTCGCTGCGCAGCTGGCACAGCGGGATCTGGCTGCCGGTAAGCACCACCGGCTTGTCCAGATTTTCCAGCATGAAGCTCAGCGCCGAAGCGGTGTAGGCCATGGTGTCGGTGCCGTGCAGCACCACAAAGCCGTCGAACTGGTGGTACCGGTCCGCGATGGCCTGGCCGATGGCGCACCACTCGTGCACTGTGATGTTGGAGGAATCCAGCAGCGGGTCCATCTCCACCAGCTCCCAGTCCGGCATATCCGGGCTGGTCAGCTCAGGAATGGTGGCCAGCCCGCCCGCAAAGCAGCCCGGCTTGGGCGCGTAGCCCTGCTCGCCGGGCATCATGCCGATGGTGCCGCCGGTATATAAGATGCAGATGCGTTTTTTCATAAAAAATGCCCCCTGGCCGGCGTCGGCTTCTGCGGCGCTGCGGCGGATTTTGCTGCTTATCAGCATACCACAAAAGCCGGGCGGGGGCAACTTTACTCCGGCAGGATGCACCGGGGGGCAAGATGAATATAAACCGGGCTGAACCGGTCCGCCAGCAGCTCCGACGGCCGGGGTGGTGCCAGCAGGGGAAGGGCGGGGTAGAGAGGCAGCGAAGCCCCGCACACAAAGCCCGGCCCACCCGCGCGCACCGCAAAGCTTCCTCCCGCCTGGCGGGCAAAGGCACGGGCCGCACCGAAGCCGAAGCCCGGTCGGGCATCGGGGGCAAGGCCGGGGCCGCTGTCTATATAGATAAGATGAGCGCGCCCGTTTGCTGAACGCAGCCGCAGCTCCAGGTTGGGGCGGGGCCCGGCATGCAAAAGGCTGTTGCATACCAGCTGCAGCACCAGCGCCTCCAGCAGGCCGCTGCGGCCCGCCACCGGCAGCGGTTCGCCCCAGCCGCAAAAGCGCATCGACGCGGGCGGCAGAGGGCAGACCTCGGCCGCTGCCTCCAGCAGAGCGCCGCACCAGCTGTTCAGCTCCAGGCAGGATGCAGCGGGCAGGGAAAAGGCCGTCTCCAGCTCCAGCGCCCGGGCGCGGCGCAGCAGCAGGTAACCGGCCCGCAGCCCGGCGGCATCGGCGGGCGCGTCCGGGCCCAGGCGCAGGGCGGCCTGGCGGCGGAGCAGGGCCGCCAGCTCCAGCGGATCGCTTGCAAAACGCATGAGAGTCCCTCCTGTTTTTGGGGCATGTATCTGTTAGTTTGCACAAATGATGCACCAATATCCCATGATAATGCCTAAGGATAGGCGCCTGCGTAATAATCTTTGTACTTTTGTGTTAATTTCTTGACAAGCCCTTGTAGTTTTCAGATTTTTGGTATACAATAAAGACACCTAAGTAATTTATTTACCTTAAGGAGGATATTACAATGGCTGTTAAAGTTGCAATTAATGGTTTTGGCCGCATTGGCCGTCTGGCTTTCCGTCAGATGTTCGGCGCTGAGGGTTACGAGATCGTTGCCATCAACGACCTGACCAGCCCCGAGATGCTGGCTCACCTGCTGAAGTACGACACCGCTCAGGGTCGTTACGACGGTCACACCGTTGAGGCTGGCGAGGGTTCCATCACCGTTGACGGCAAGAAGATCACCATCTACGCTAACCCCAACCCCGCTGAGCTGCCCTGGGGTGAGCTGGGTGTAGACGTTGTTCTGGAGTGCACCGGCTTCTTCACCAGCAAGGCCAAGGCTCAGGCTCACATCGACGCCGGCGCCAAGAAGGTTGTTATCTCTGCTCCCGCTGACAAGGAGACCAAGACCGTTGTGTTCAGCGTGAACGAGGGCACCCTGACCAAGGAAGACACCATCATCAGCGCTGCTTCCTGCACCACCAACTGCCTGGCTCCCATGGCTAAGGCTCTGAACGACACCTACGCTATCCAGAGCGGCATCATGACCACCGTGCATGCTTACACCGGTGACCAGATGATCCTGGACGGCCCCCATCGTAAGGGCGACCTGCGTCGTGCTCGTGCTGGCGCTGCCAACATCGTTCCCAACAGCACCGGCGCTGCCAAGGCTATCGGCCTGGTTATCCCCGAGCTGAACGGCAAGCTGATCGGTTCTGCTCAGCGCGTTCCCGTTCCCACCGGCTCCACCACCATCCTGGTTGCCGTTGTTAAGGGCAAGGACGTTACCGTTGACAGCATCAACGCTGCCATGAAGGCTGCTTCTTCCGAGAGCTTCGGCTACAACGAGGACGCTATCGTTTCTTCCGACATCATCGGCATCCGTTACGGCAGCCTGTTTGATGCCACCCAGACCATGGTTACCAAGATCGACGACGACACCTATCAGGTTCAGGTTGTGTCCTGGTACGACAACGAGAACAGCTACACCAGCCAGATGGTTCGCACCATCAAGTACTTCGCTGAGCTGTAATTCTCCTCTGCTTAGGGTATGACAAAGGCCCCCGCGTGGTTCCTCCACGCGGGGGCCTTTTTTGTGCCTGTTGCGGCGGCGCTTGCCTTTTTGGCTTTTAAATGCTAAACTGGTAACACGTAAAAGGAGTTGACATACAATGCAGCAGGGAATGCGCCGCAGGGCGCTGGCCGCGGCCTTTCCCCACACGGTGCCCATTCTGGCGGGCTTTTTGTTCTTGGGCATGGCCTACGGCATATACATGAATGTATCCGGTTTTTCCTTCTGGTACCCCATGCTCATGGGGCTTACCATCTTCGGCGGCTCGCTGGAGTTTGTGGCAGTGTCCATGCTGCTGGCGCCCTTTGCGCCCCTGCAGACCTTTCTGGTGGCGCTGATGCTCCAGGCTCGCCACCTGTTCTACGGCATTGCCATGCTGGAAAAATACCGGGGTCTGGGCCTCAAACGGTATTATCTGATCTTCGGCATGTGCGACGAGAGCTTTTCCATCAACTGCAGCGCCGAAATTCCCGAAGGGGTGGATCGGGGCTGGTTTTATTTCTGGGTCACTCTGCTCAACCACAGCTACTGGGTGGCGGGGGCAACTCTGGGCGGTCTTGCGGGGTCGCTGCTCTCCTTCGATACCACCGGCCTGGACTTCGTGATGACCGCCATGTTCGTGGTGATCTTTCTGGAGCAGTGGGGCAAGGAGAAGACCCATCTGCCCTCGCTCATCGGCCTGGGAGCCAGCGCGGCGTGTCTGGCATTGTTCGGGGCGGATTCCTTCCTGTTGCCCGCCATGGGCTGCATTCTGGCCCTGCTCACGGTCTTCAAAACACCCATCGACCGGATGCAGGCGGAAGGAGGGGATGTGCAATGACCCTGACCCAACAGATCATCACCATCGGCCTGTGCGTACTGGGCACCATGCTCACCCGGTTTTTGCCCTTCTGGGTGTTCCGAGGCGGTCAGGTTCCGGCCTACGTGCGGTATCTGGGCCGGGCGCTGCCGGGGGCCATCTTCGGTATGCTGGTGGTCTACTGCCTGAAGGGGGTGCAGTGGACCACCGGGACCCACGGCCTGCCGGAACTGATCGCAATTCTGGTCACCATCGGCCTGCACCGGTGGAAACGGCAGATGCTGCTCTCCATTGCCGGAGGTACGGTTTGCTATATGCTGCTGGTACAATGGGTGTTTTGAGCGGGATTTTGCCCTGCTGACGGGGAAAGGTGTTCGCGATTGGCAAACAAAATGACTTTTTTTAAAATTTTTCTGATTTTTCAAAAATTTTTGGAAAGAGTTGAAATAAAACTCGGTCCTCAATCGTCTTACAAGTACAAGCGGACATTCAAACCGACCGGCACGGGGCCCTCAGAGCCAGCGGCCCGGCGGATGAAACAAAATTGAAATTGAGGAGGGAATTCCATGAAGTGGATGCTGATCGTATCGGGCCTGTTGGCTGCATGTGCTGCGTTCGCACTGCTGCGTGCATGGGCCGGCAAGGGGAAGTCGAATAAGGGTGAAGTGAGCCTGATGGCCACTGTGAAGCGGATTCTGACCAACGGCGAGGGTCAGTACAAGGGCGTATTCATCGCCCGCGGCCAGGAAGTGGAGTTCGCCATTCCTGCCCACATCGCCCGTCAGCTGCAACCCGGTGAGCGGGGCGTGCTCACCTACCGAGGCGGCGAGTTCGTGTACTTTGTACCCCGCCAGCAGCTGTTTGAAGCCGAGGGCGAAGGCCAGCTGCGCGCTGTTTCTTAAATCATGCAAAACGTTGCACCAGGGCTTAGCAAGCGGCCCGGGGGCGGCTTTTGAACCCGCCTTATTATGAGACGGAATTTCCGGGAGTGTTTTCTAATGGAGAACACTCCCGGTTTTTTCTTTGTTTTGCCGGTGTGATGTGATACAATAAGGAAAAAACTGCGTCCAAAAGCCGGTGCGGCGGGTTTGCTCCTGCCCCGGCAACGGGCAGATACGGCAGGGGAGAATGGGAATGCAGAAACAGCTCACCCGCATTTTTTCGGCGGGGTTTGCCCTGGTCTGGGGCTGGGTCTTTTTGAATAGCGTGCTGCGCTGGCAGCACAACGGGCTGGCCGCGCTGGCGGCGGGCGCGGTGCTGGGGGCGGTGCTGTTCGCCCTGGCCCGCTTTGTGTTGCCGCTGCTGGACCAGCTGCCCCGCCGCCGGTTCCGGCTGCTGCTGGGGGCGGTGCTGGCGGTCTACGGCCTTGCGCTGGGCTGGCTGGGCTTTCTGCTGGCCGAGGTGCCCATCATGGATATGAGCACCGTGCTGCAAAGCCTGCCGGATTTTCTGGACGACGGCGTGCCTCAGGTGTGGGGCGCTTATTATGTGATCTGCAACAACAATCTGGGCCTGGCACTGCTGCTCACCGGCTGGTATAAGCTGGTGGGGCTGTTCGGCATCACGCCGGACACCGAGGCCGGCATCTACGCGGGCATCGTGCTGAACGTGCTGGCCATCTGGCTGGCGGTGCTGTTGGTCTGCCTGCTGGCCCGGCGTATCCTGCACCACAACAGCGGCGTGGCCCTGGCCTTTGTGCTGTGCGCGGGCTTTCTGCCCTTTGTGCTCTGGTCTCCCTGCTTTTATTCCGATACCCTGTCCCTGCCCTTTGGGCTGCTGGTGCTGCTGTGCTGGAACTACTACCGCAGCGAAAAACGCCGCCCGGTGCGCATTGCCCTGCTGGTGGCCATGGGAGCCGCGGCCTTTGTGGGCTACGCGGTGAAGGGCAGCGTGGCGGTGATGGTGGTAGCGCTGGTGATCCAGCTCTTTCTGGAGAAAAAGCTCCGCCAGGCGCTGGCCGGGGCGCTGGTGCTGGTGCTGGTGTTCGTGGGGCTGAACGCGGGCTACAAGGCCTGGCAGCACAGCGGCCTTTTGGACTTCTCGGTGGAGGATGCCGAGGGCTTCCCTATTGAGCTGTGGTTTGCCTACGGCAGCACCGGCGACGGCGATTACAACGACCCGGTCTGTCAGGCCGCCAAGGACCTGCCCACCATGGCTGACCGGCGGCAGATGCTGCGCCAGTTTATCATCGAGCAGTATTCCTCCCGCAGCCCGCTGGAGCAGCTGGACTTTATGACCTGCAAGGCGGCCATCACCTGGGGCGACGGCATGTATGACGCCCAGGAGTTCCTGGCCACCCCGCTCAAAGCCAACTGGACCCACCGGTTCATTCTGGAGGACCAGCCCGGCTATATGCCCATGGTTTACTACTGCCAGGCCTATCAGTTCCTGCTCATGGGCCTGGTGCTGGCAGGCGCGTTGGGCGCGGTACGGCGGGCGCGCCCCGGCACCTTGACCCTGGCACGGGTGAGTGTGTTCGGTCTGATGCTCTTTTTGAGCTTCTGGGAAACCAAGGCACGGTACTCCTTCAACTTCACCCCGCTGCTGATTTTGCTGGCCACGGCCACCCTGTGGCGGCTGGCCCGGCAGCGGCGCATCGGCCGGAAAGACTAAACTGTATAACAAAAGCCGTGAGGAACATTGCCCCTCACGGCTTTTGTTGTGTGTATGCTCAGTTTGCTTTTGCGCGACGGGTCAGAAAGAAGAGGGCAGCACCCAGGCCGCAGGCCTCCGCCAGTACATAAGCCAGCCAGACACCGGTCATGCTGAGCAGTGCCGCCAGCACCAGTGCCAGCGGGATCAGGGCAATCAGCCCCCGGATCATGGCAACCCCGAAGCCCTGCCCCGGCCGGTCCACCGCGCTGAAATAGGCGGCCAGCACCAGATTGGGCCCGGCAAAGAAGAAGCCCACAAAATAGATGCGCATGCCGGTGCGGGCGATGTCCGCCAGCTGGGGGTCGGCGTCCCGGTTGAAGGCGGCGATCAGCGGGTCCGGCCACAGGTTCACCGCCAGGTAACAGACCGCCGCCAGCACCAGCACCAGACCCACTGCCAGCCGCAGCAGCTGGCGCAGTTCGGTGGTATTGCCCGTGCCGTAGGCGTGGCTGGTCAGGGGCTGGATGCCCTGGGCCACGCCGGTGAAGATGGCCAGCCCCACCAGCGCCAGATTGGCAATGATGCCGTAGGCCGCCACGCCCACGTTGCCGGTGAAGTGCAGAATCAGCAGGTTGAACACCAGCAGCACCACGCCGGAGGACAGCTCACACACAAAGGAGGAGGCGCCCAGACTCAGCGCCCGTGCAGCGGGCCGCAGCGCCGCGCCCCGCACCGAAAAGCGCAGCCGGCTGACAGGGCGGGCGAAGTGGGTGGACAGTACGCACAGGCTCAGGATGGGGGCAATGCAGGTGGCGATGGCCGCGCCGAACATGCCTAGCCCCAGCGGATACATGAACACCCAGTCCAGCACCACGTTGGAAAGGCTGCTGGTGAGCATGCCCGCCATGGCCAGCCGGGGCGCGCCGTCATTGCGCACAAAGGCCTGCAGGGTGCTGTTCAATAAAAAGAAGGGGGCAAAGCAGAGAATGGTGCGCAGGTAGACGCTGCACAGCGGCAGGGTCACCGCGTCCGCCCCCAGCAGAGCGGCCAGAGGCCGGGCGGCCAGCGCGCCCAGAGCCAGCAGGGCGCAGCCGACTCCCGCGGCCAGCAGCGCCATGCCGCTGAACAGCCGGTTGGCGGCATCGTTTTCTCCCTGAGCCCGCAGAATGGCATAGCGGGTACCGCCGCCCACGCCGGTCATCAGACCCGCCGCGTTGATCAGGTTGAACACCGGGATGGCGATGTTCAGCGCGGCCAGGCCGTCCGCCCCGATGGCGTTGGCAATGAAAAAGGTGTCCGCCAGAATGTAGCAGGAAAGGCCGATCATTCCCAGCACGTTGGCGCTCACATAGCGGCAGAATTTGGGCAATACGTTCACAGACTTCTACTTCCTCCCTCACAGCAAAAAAAGGTGCCTGCCCCCCTCCCTGCTTGCGACCTACCGGGAGAGGTTCAGGCACCTGACGGGCGACCCGGTGGCCGCCCGCCATGTTTTTGTATTGAGGCAACACCGCATAATTCACGCCTCACGGCTCAGGCGGCGTATCACGCCAAAATTTTCCGGCGCGCTCCACCACCTGGAATTGTGCGGTATCGCCTTGAATTCCGCTACTCAGTATAGCAAAGCCCGTGCCAAAAGGCAAGACCTCACAGTTCATAAATGGCGGAATACTTCTCCACCAGATAATCGGTGTAGAACTTGGGGTCGAATTCGCCGCCGCAGGCGTTCTTCAGCAGCTGGGCGGGGGTCTTCTCCTTGCCGTACTGCCAGATGCGCTCCTCCAGCCAGCCGGTGATGGGGGCCCAGTTGCCCGCCTCCAGCAGAGCGTCCACATCCAGATCCTTGCGCATGGAGGCCATCATCTGGGCGCCGTAGGCAGTGCCCAGCGCGTAGCTGGGGAAGTAGCCCAGATCGCCGCCGGCCCAGTGGATGTCCTGCAGCACGCCGTGGGCATCGTCCGGCACATCCACGCCCAGCAGCTCCTTCATCTGGGCGTTCCAGGCGGCAGGCAGGTCTTTTACCTCCAGCGAGCCGTCCATCAGGCGCTTTTCCAGCTCGTAGCGCACCATCACGTGCAGGCAGTAGGTCACCTCGTCCGCCTCGGTGCGGATCAGGCTGGGCTGGCACTGGTTCACCGCCTTGTAAAAGGCCTCGGGGGTCACACCCGCCAGCTGGGTGGGGAACAGCTCGGTGAGGGTGGGCCACAGGCTCTTGATGAAGCCCAGGCTGCGGCCCAGGTAGTTCTCGCACAGGCGGCTCTGGCTCTCGTGCAGGCCCATGGATGCGCCGCCGGACAGGCAGGTGTACTGCAGCCGGTCGGCCATGTGCAGCTCATACAGCGCGTGGCCGCCCTCGTGGATCACCGAGTACAGGTTGCTGGCCATGTCGTCCTCGTGGTAGTGGGTGGTGATGCGCACGTCGCCCTTGTAGAACTCGGTGGTGAAGGGGTGCTCGCTCTCGCTCAGCACGCAGTGGCCCTCGTCGATGCCCATCAGCTTCATCACAGCGGCCGAGAGCATCTTCTGGGCCTCGATGGGCCAGGTGCCCTCCAGGAAATCGCAGGGGATCTTCGCGCCCCGCTGGCCGATCTCCTTCACCAGCGGCTGGATCACTGCCTTCAGCCGGTCGAAGAAGGCGTCGCACTGGGCCATGGACAGGCCCTTCTCGTACTGGTCCAGCCACACGTCGTAGGGGGCCTTATTGGCATCGAAGTAGGCGGCGGTGCGGCGGCGGTAGGCCACGATCTGCTCCAGATAGGGGGCGAACAGCGAGAAGTCGCTGGCGGCCTTGGCCTTCTCCCAGGCGTTCACCGCGGCGGTGGTCAGCTTCACGAAGGCGGCGTATTCCTGGGCGGGGATCTTGCTGGTCTCGTCGTACATCCGCTGCAGCTCGGCCACCTCGGCGGCCTCCTGCTCGGTGCGCTCCTCATTGCGGGCCTTTTCCAGCAGAGCGGGCAGGGCAGGGTCGGCGATCAGGCTGTATTTGATGCTGCTCAGCACCTCCAGTGCCTCGCCGCGGCCGGAATAGCTCTCGCTGGGGGCCACGGTCTGGGCGTCGAAGTCGATCACATTCAGCGCGAACTGAAAGGCGTACAGCTTCTTTTGCAGGTCCCGCAGGGCCTGCATGGTCTCGGTCATCATAAAAATGGTCACTCCTTTGTGGGCAAAATCGCCCGCGCCCGGCCCGGCGGCTTGCCGGGTGCGGCGCAGGGGCTTTTTCTGCTATTATACCGGCTGACGGCAAAAAATACAAACCTTTCTCAAAAAGCCGAAGAAAAGCCGGATGCTCCCGGTTGATTTTCGCCGCCGGATGCACTACACTGAAAAGCAGAGGAGCAATGAATGCCGAAGGGGGGAATCGAAGGATGGAGCAGCCGCTGGTCAGTGTGATCGTGCCGGTCTACAACGCGAAGCTACACATCGCCCGCTGTGTGGAGAGCATCCGCAAGCAGAGCTACCAGAACCTGGAGATCATTCTGGTGAACGACGGCAGCAGCGATGTGAGCCTGCAGGTGGTGGATATGTACGCCCGGGTGGACAAACGCATCCTGCTCATCGATAAGGCCAACAGCGGGGTATCGGCCACCCGAAATCTGGCCATTTCCATGGCCACCGGCAAATACCTGCAATTTGCCGACAGTGACGACTATCTGGCACCGGATGCCACCCGCCTGCTGGTGGAAAAGGCGGAGCAGCATACCGCCGATCTGGTGATCGCGCCCTACTACCGGGTGGAGAACCACAAGCCCCTCTTCGCAAAAACCGAGGAGGACAGCTACCAGACCATCGAGCAGTACGGCTTTCTGGACGCGGGCTTTTACGACAAGACCGCCTTTGCCAAGGGCCTGATGAAGGAACCCGCCAGCTTTTACTATGGCGTGATGTGGAACAAGCTCTACCGGCGGGATATTGTACATAACCACAACATCCAGTGCAACGTGGAGCTGGGCTGGAGCGAGGATCTGCTGTTCAACCTGGAGTACATCCGCTACGCCTCCCGTTTCTATGCGCTGGAGCAGCCGGTGTATTACTATGTGCAGAACCCCCAGAGCATCACCGCCACCCAGCTGGGGCTGCGCAACACCATGAAGATGCTCTCCACCAAGGCCAGCCTGTTTGCCTATTACAAAAAGCTCTATGAGGAGCTGGGCCTTTACGAGGAGAACAAGCTGCAGATCTACAAATATCTGGTGGCAGTGGCCGAAGCCTGAACCAAAAAACAAACAAAAGCGAGCCTGACCGGGAATGCTCCCGTGGCAGGCTCGCTTTGTTACAAGGAAATACCGCCTGAGCCGTTTGGCGTGAAGGATGCGGTGTTGCCTCAGTTGTTGTAGCCCAGAACATGGATCAGCCGCACATCCGCGTAGGCGTAGGCGCTCATGGGCCAGTCGATCCGGTCGGTGGTGTTGGAGGCGATGAGAAATTCCACCGGCTGGCCATTGGCGTCGTTGACTACCTCGGTCACCAGCACCGAGTGCTTCCACTCGCCGTCCGCTCCGTATTGCAGCACGTCGCCGGGCTGGGCGGTGTACAGGTTGCCGTCCGCCTCGGCCACCAGACCGTAGCCGCTGTTCTCGTTCACGTAGGTGTAAAATTCATCCACACCGCTCCAGCTGGAGGAGCGGCCCCGGGCCTCGGAGTAGGAGTTGGGCACGTCGCTGTACCATTTCCACTGCTGGGTGTCGTAGCCGTAGATGTCCATGGGGATGCCGCCGGCGTACAGGCACTGGGAGGTGAAGTTGTTGCAGTTGCCGCCGTAGTCGTCGTAGATGCCCCATTTGGGATTGCGGGTCATGGCGGTCAGTCCCACCCACTGGCGGGCGTAGGCCACCGCCGCCTGCCGGTCATAATCCATGTTGCAGGTTTGAAGACTGCTCTGGCCGGAGGGGTCCGCCAGATATTGCTGGCGCTGGCTGGCCAGCTTGTCCACATCTGCCTTGGCGGCGCTCATCAGCTGGCTCAGCGTGCTCTGGATGGCGCTCTCGCCGCCGGAGGACTGGCGGCTGTACACATCCCGCACCAGATTGAAGCCGTCCTCGGTCTTTTCGTGGGCCAGGATCTTGCCGTCGGCGGAGAAGGTGAAGGTGTTCTCGATGCCGCAGCTGGAGCTGGTGCGGCCGTTCAGAAAGCGAAACTGGATCTGGTCGTCCTCCTGCAGGCTCACGGTGATGGTCTCGCCCTCCCAGCTGGTTTCCTCCACCGTCAGGCCGATGGTGAAGCCGGTCATGGTCAGGTCCACCGGCTGCATGGCCCGCACCCGGCTGATAAAGTCCACGCTGGCCTCATCCAGCAGGCAGGCCTCCTGGGCCGCGGCACCCGGGCCGTAAAGATCGTCCAGCTCCGGGGCCTCCAGCCGGGCCGCGGCATCGTAGCAGCGCACGAACCATTCGGTCAGGGTGTCCTGCACTTCCCGGGGCAGCTCATCGCCCCCGGAGCGGAACACGCATTCGCCTACCGACGGCGCGGGTGCAGGCTCTGCCTGGCTGGCCGGGGTGGAAGCATCCGCCCCGGCGGGAACCGTCTGCCCGACGGACCAGACCCAGGTGAAGCCCAGAATCAGGCAGCTGACCAGAGCGGCCAGCGCCCAGGGCCGCAGGGAGGAGCGGCGTCTGCGGCGGACCGGCCGGGGCGGATTGGCCCGCTGCTGCACCGGGCGCGGAGTGGGCTGCCGGGTCACAGGGCGGCGCACCTGCCGCTTTTGGACCTGGGGCGCATAGCGGGTTTCCAGCGAGGAACGGCGGGGCGCGGTGCGCTTTGCGGGGGCGCGGCGAACCGGTTGGGCCGATTGGACCATCTGGCGCGGCGTGCGCTGGCGGCCTGCCCCGGAATGGTATTTCCAGCTTTCGGGGGAATTGGCCATCGTCTCGTTCCTCCTTTGGCAATATTTTTCTATTAGACGTATTATACCGCGCCGATGTAACGAAACTGTATCGAAGGAGCGTGCAAAGTTGTAAATTTTGGCGGCGGGATGCAAAAAATCCCCCGGCTTTCACCGGGGGATAAGTGTGTGATCAGGCCAGGGGCTTGGTCTTTTCAGCCAGCCATGCGGCTTCCGATTCGGTCAGCAGGGGAGCAAGATCCCGATAGGTCTCGGCATGGAAGGCGTTCAGCCAGGCCTTCTCGTCCGCGTCCAGCAACTCGGGGCGCACCGGGGTCAGGTCGATGGGGCAGCGGGTCATGGACTCGAAGCCCAGGAACTGGCCGTACTGGTTCTTCACACGCTCCACGCACAGCAGCTCGTTCTCGATGCGGATGCCCACCTCGCCCTCTTCGTAGATGCCGGGCTCGTCGGTGACGGTCATGCCGGGCACGAAGGGCACGTGATTGGTCACGCGCAGGCTCTGGGGGCCCTCGTGTACGCCGCCGATGAAGCCCACACCGTGGCCGGTACCGCAGCGGTAGTCAATGCCGTGCTGCCACACTGCGGCACGGGCCATCACGTCCAGATTGCCGCCGGTGCAGCCGGACAGGAACTGGAGCTTGGCGATGTCGATGTGGCTCTTGAGCACGTAGGTGTAGTAGGTGCGCTCGTTGTCGGTCAGCTCACCCAGCGCGTAGGTGCGGGTGATGTCGGTGGTGCCGTCGGTGTACTGTCCGCCGCTGTCCACCAGCAGGAAACCCCGCTTCTCCAGCTTGGTGCAGTTGTCCGGGGTGGCGTGGTAGTGCATCATGGCGGCGTTTGCGCCGTAGGCGGCAATGGTGTCGAAGCTGGGGCCCAGGTTGCCGGGCTGCTCAGCGCGCAGCTCCAGCAGCTTGCGGTCCACATCCACCTCGGTAACGGTCTCGCCCGCGGCCAGCTGCTGCTCCAGCCAGATCTGGAAACGCACCATGGCTACGCCGTCCTTCACGTGGCAGTTCATCAGGTTCTTGATCTCGGCGGCGTTCTTCACGCCCTTCATGGCCTGGATGGGGTCCTCGCCCATCTTCGCCGTGAAGTTGGGGTTCTGGCACACGGCGCTGTAGATGGCCCAGTTGGTGGAGCCGTCCATCAGGATCACCCGGTCGTGATGGTAGCCGGTCAGAGTGCCCAGCAGCCGGTCGTAATCCTCCACGCCCACGCCCTGGGCCCGCAGTGCGGCGGTGGCCTCCTCGGGCAGACGGCTCTGGTCGATGAACAGGGTGGCGCTGGTGGCGGTCACAAAGCAGTAGGCCAGTGCAAAGGGAGTGCAGTCCAGGTCAGCGGCCCGCAGGTTCAAAAGCCAGGCCACGCTGTCCAGCCGGGAAACCACCATGGCGGAGGCACCGGCATCGGCCAGTTTACTGCGCAGGCGGTTCAGCTTTTCCTCCGCGGAAGCGCCCGCGGTTTCAGCGTCAACCAGCCAGGCGGGGGTGGAGGGAACCGGGGGCCGGTCCTCCCAGATGGGGCTGACCAGATCAACGGACAGCACCTTCGCGCCCTTCTTCGCCAGGGCTTTTTCCAGCTCCTGCACGGTGGCGGTGGGGGTGACCATGCCGTCCAGAGCCAGCACCTGACCCTCGCCCAGCGCGTCGGTCAGATACTGGGTCACGGTGGGGGTGCCCTCGGTGCCCATCTTCTGCAGCTGGATCTCACTGCCGGCCAGCTGGCGCTCGGCCTGGATGAAATAGCGGCCGTCGGCCCAGAGGGCGCTGGCGGTATCGGTCACCACAAGGGTGCCCATACTGCCGGTGAAGCCGGAGAAGTAGGCCCGGGCCTTCCAGTGGTCGGGCAGATATTCGCTGGAATGGGGGTCCGACGAGGGGATCAGGCAGGCATTCGCCCCGGCGGCCTGCATGGCCGCCCGCAGCTGGGCGATCTTTTCGTTGGTGGTTTTCATGGGATCTGTTTTACCTCTTTTCTCACAGCGGAAGCATTCCGCGCCCACCGTGCAAAATCGTGTTGAATTTATATTAACACGGTAAAGCAGGTTTTAAAAGAGAGCGAGGCGCAAAAACGCAAAATTTCGCAAAAAGAACACCGGAGAAAACCGCGCAATGACCTTGACAAAGATAGTATAATAAGAAACAGAACGACTGTTTTCAGCAGGCGGCCCGGGGGAGGGAACATGCTCCGGCAGGGCGGCTCTGCGCAAGATAAAAGGAGACAATATACCATGACCAAGATCGATATTTTTTCCGGTTTTCTGGGCGCCGGCAAGACCACGCTCATCAAGAAGCTGATCGCCGAGGCCTACGCGGGCCAGAAGCTGGTGCTCATCGAGAATGAATTCGGCGAGATCGGCATCGACGGCGGCTTCCTGAAAGAGGCCGGCATCGAGATCACCGAGATGAACTCCGGCTGCATCTGCTGCAGCCTGGTGGGCGACTTCCGCGAAGCTCTGAAGAAGGTCATCGACCAGTACCAGCCGGACCGCATCCTGATCGAGCCCTCCGGCGTGGGCAAGCTGAGCGATGTGACCAAGGCTGTGCAGGGCATCGCCGCCGAGCGGGACGTGCAGCTGAACAGCTTTGTGACCGTGGCCGATGTGAACAAGGTCCGGCTGTACATGAAGAACTTCGGCGAGTTTTACAACGACCAGATCGGCCATGCCAACGCCATCATCCTGAGCCGCACCGGCGCCGCCAGCGAGGACAAGATCGCCCGCGCTGTGGCCATGATCCGGGAGAAGAACCCCGAGGCCACCATCGTCACCACCGACTGGAGCCAGCTGAAGGGCGAGCAGATCGTGGCGGCCATGGAGTCCAAGCGGGACTTCGTGAAGGAGCTGCTGGAGGAGACTCAGGTCTGCCCCGAGTGTGGCCATCACCACGAGCACGGCGAGGAGTGCGGCCACGATCACGAGCATGAGCATCACCATCATCACGACCACGATGAGGAGTGCTGCTGCGGTCACGACCATGAGCACGAGCACGAGCATCATCATCACGATCACGACGAGGAGTGCTGCTGCGGTCACGACCACGACCATGAGCACGAGCATCATCATCACGATCACGATGAGGAGTGCGGCTGCGGTCACGACCATGAACATGAGCACGAGCACCATCATCACGATCACGACGGCGAATGCAGCTGCGGCTGCGGCCATGACCACGACCATCACCACCACCATCACGCCGACGAGGTGTTCACCAGCTGGGGCCGTGAGACTGCCCGGGTGTTCACCGAGGAGGAGATCCGCAACGCTCTGGAAGAGCTGGACAGCGGCAAGTACGGTGTGGTGCTGCGCGCCAAGGGCATCCTGCCCGGCACCAACGGCTGGATCTACTTTGACCATGTGCCCGGCGAGGCTGATGTGCGCGGCGGCGCTGCGGATGTGACCGGCCGCCTGTGCGTGATCGGCTCCAAGCTGGACGAGGCTGCCCTGGAGCAGCTGTTCCATCTGGCCTGAGCCGCAGGGAGGGAGAGGTAACGTGAAAGAGATTCCGGTATATCTGTTCTTGGGCTTTCTGGAAAGCGGCAAGACCCGCTTTGTGCAGGAGACCATGGAGGACCCCAAGTTCGACTCCGGCGACAAGACCCTGCTGCTGGTCTGCGAGGAGGGCGAAGAGGAGTATGACGCCGACAAGTTCGCCTTCGGCGGCGTGAGCGTGGAGCTCATTGAGGACAAGGAGCAGCTGAACCCCACCCATCTGGCCGAGCTGGTGAAAAAGACCGGCGCGGGCCGTGTGGTGATTGAGTACAACGGCATGTGGATGGTGCAGGAGCTGTACGAGGCCATGCCGGAGAACTGGGTGATCTACCAGACCATCGGCACCGCCGACGCGAACACCTTCCGCATGTACTTCGACAACATGCGTCAGCTGTTCCTGGATAAATTCGCCCAGTGCGAGCTGCTGGTGGTGAACCGGGCCGACGGCCTGACCGAGGAGGACCAAGAGTTCGTGCACAAGGCGGTGCGCCAGGCCAGCCGCCGGTGCGACATCGCCTACGAATACGCCGACGGCAGCGTGGCCTACGACCAGCTGCCGGACGAGCTGCCCTTCGACATCAACGCGGATGTGATCGAGATCGGCGACGAGGACTTCGGCATCTGGTATCTGGATGCCAGCGAGGACCCAGAGAAGTACGCGGGCAAGACCGTGCGCTTCACCGCCCAGGTCTGCCAGACGCCCCGGGTGGGCCAGAATCAGTTTGTGCCCGGCCGCTTCGCCATGACCTGCTGCGTGCAGGATATCCAGTTTGTGGGCTTCCCCTGCAAGTACGACGATGCCAAGAAGCTGGCCCAGCGCAGCTGGATCAAGATCACCGCCAAGGTGCGGGTGCAGTTCCACCCCCTGTTTGGCGGCAAGGGCCCGGTGCTCACCGCCCTGTCGGTGGAGGCTGCCCAGCCCCTGAAGGACGACGTGGTCACCTTCAGCTGACCGGCCGAAGAAAAACAAAACGAACAGGGCCCGTTCCCGGGTTTGCGCCGGGGCGGGCCCTGTGGTATACTACTCAAAAAAGGAGGGAGTACCCATGGGTTTTTTCAAACGACTGATTTCCATCGTTCTGGGCATTGCGGCGGGCGCTGTGGCCTATAAGCTGCTCAACGATTACAACAAGAGCTCTCATATCGAGGGCGAATATGTGGAGGTGCCCACCGAGCCGGAGCAGCCCGCGCAGGCCGAGCCGGAAAAGGCTTCCCGCGAGGAGCCCCGGCCGGAGCCCACCGTTTACCCCCAGCGCCCCGACCGTGGCCCCAACACCAACCCGGTGACCCTGGGCGCAGCGGAAAAGCCGCTGGATGAGAACGGCAAGCTGGACCCCACCCGCATCGCCAGCGCCGAGGATTTCGGCGACTGGGACGATCTGGGCTGCCAGGGCTGAGCCTCTGCGAAAAGCACAATAAAAAAAACGGCCTGCGGCAGCATACTTGCAGGTCGTTTTTTTATGTTAGGCGTTATGTATTATGGCTTTTTGCTGTGGTCCGCTGAGAACGTAAATTCCTTGCGGCACTCTTGAAGGAATATTATATTTTGTGTGAATAGAAAGATTGGGAGTGGCATCAATGAATCGTGTGGAATTAGGACGGTTTATTCTCGAAAATTACAATGCAGAGCGGGATTTTCCATGGCTAAAATATCCCAATTATGAAGTGTTTCGCCATAACAATAATCAAAAATGGTTTGCACTTATTATGGATGTGCCTAAAAACAAGATTGGGCTGCAAGGTACTGGCCTTATTGATGTGGTGAATTTCAAGTGCGACACACTGTTGATAGGGTCTCTGCGGTGTGAGCCGGGTTTTTTTCCGGCATACCACATGAATAAGGAAAGCTGGATTACGGTTGCCTTGGATGGTAGTGTCTCGGATGACAAAATCAAAATGTTGCTAAGTGAAAGTTATGATGCAACTGCGCCAAAAGCGAGACACAAAAAGCATTGAAATATAAATTTATCCGAGAGACAAACTCCGGCTTTGTTTTAGGAAAGTACAACATAACAGCACTCGGGCAAACAAAAACCGGCCCGCAGGGAGAAATTTTCCCCGCGGGCCGGTTTTTTTGTGATAAAAAAAGCCCCCGGCGGAGAATTTTCCACCGGGGACTCGTTGTATGGTTGAAAGCTTACTTGGCGTATTCCACCGCGCGGCTCTCGCGGATCACGTTCACCTTGATCTGGCCGGGGTAATCCAGCTCTTCCTCGATCTTCTTGGTGATGGAACGGGCCAGCAGGATCAGCTGGTCGTCGCTGATGGCGTCCGGCTTTACCATGATGCGCACCTCGCGGCCAGCCTGCACGGCAAAGGCGTTCTCCACGCCCTCGAAGCTGCAGCTGATCTCTTCCAGGTTCTCCAGCCGCTTGATGTAGCTTTCCAGGTTCTCGCGGCGGGCACCGGGACGGGCGGCGCTGATGGCGTCGGCGGCCATCACGATGAAGGCCAGCGGAGTCTTGGGCTCCACATCGCCGTGGTGTGCCTCGATGGCATGGATCACGGCGGGGTTCTCCTTGTACTTGCGGGCGATCTCCACACCGATCTGGATGTGGCTGCCTTCGATCTCGTGGTCCAGAGCCTTGCCGATGTCATGCAGCAGACCGGCGCGGCGGGCCTGGGTCACGTTCACGCCCATCTCGCCGGCCAGCAGGCCGGACAGATAGGAAACCTCCAGAGAGTGGTTCAGCACGTTCTGGCCGAAGCTGGTGCGGAACTTCAAACGGCCCAGCAGCTTCACAATGTCGGGATGGATGCCGTGGATGCCCACCTCCATCACCGCGCGCTCGCCCTCCCGCTTCATGGACAGCTCCAGCTCGCGGCGGCACTTCTCCACCGTCTCCTCGATGCGGGCGGGATGGATGCGGCCGTCGGCGATCAGTCGCTCCAGCGTCATGCGGGCCACCTCGCGGCGGGCCTGGTCGAAGCTGGACAGGGTGATGGCCTCGGGGGTATCGTCGATGATCAGGTCCACGCCGGTGGCGGTCTCCAGGGCGCGGATGTTGCGGCCCTCGCGGCCGATGATGCGGCCCTTCATCTCGTCGTTGGGCAGGGGGACCACACTCACGGTGGTCTCGCTGGAATGGTCGGCGGCGCAGCGGGCGATGGCCTGGCCGATCATCTCGCGGGCCATGGTGTCGCACTCATCCTTCAGGTTGGACTCGTAGGCGCTGATGCGCATGGCCTTCTCGTGGGTCAGCTCCTGATCCAGGCGGTTCAGCAGCAGGTGCTTGGCATCCTCCTGGGTCAGACCGGCGATGGTCTCCAGCTTTTCCATCTGGCGCAGCTTCAGCTGTTCCAGTTCGTCCAGCTTAGCCTCCACCAGCTCGCTGCGGCGGCGCTGCTCCTCTTCCTTCTGCTCCAGGGCGGCCACCTTCTTGTCCAGGGATTCCTCCTTCTGGTCCAGGCGGCGCTCCTGGCGGCTCAGCTCGCTGCGGCGCTCCTTGATCTCCTTGTCGGCCTCGGTCTTCATGCGCAGGGCTTCGTCCTTGGCCTCGATCACGGTCTCTTTGCGTTTCTGTTCGGCGGTCTTGATGGCGTCGTTCACAATCCGCATTGCTTCTTCTTCGGCACTGCCGATCTTGGCTTCAGCGGTTTTGCGGCGGTAGCTCTGGCCAAGAAAAAAGCCTGCGGCCACACCGACGGCGATTGCAACGACTGCCACCAGTACCAGTACGATAATGGATGGCAATGTTTTCAACTCCTCAAATAAAAATGGTATCTGAGATGACCGCCATGGTGCAGGGGCAGACCGGCTAATTGCGGGACCTGGAACGAACGGCACGCAGCACAACGATACCGCCGCACAGGCGGTGCGGCGGGAAGGATGCAAACGGGCTGAATTGGATATTGCAAGGCAGCAGGGCATGCTGCCGGTGTTCGTTTGGAAATACTCACAGTATCTTGCGTATATTTCACAAAAAGCAGGGCGGACCCTGCGGCTGATCATCTAATATACTTACTATTTATTTTAATGACGAGTTCACAAATTGTCAAGAAATATTGACAATCCCGAAGGGAAGGTATAAGATAAGGCTGAACCTATCCCGCAAAAGCGCAGATGCGGACATGAGCGGGCGGGCAACACGCGGATAGAGAAGGCCGCCGCTTCCCTTTCGGAGGCGTGCTGAGAGCGGCTGCGCGCAGGTGCCCCCACAGCTTACCACCGCGGAGCGCGGGGGCGAACCCCCGCCGGCAAGGGCCCGTTATCGCCCAAACGAGTGGGCGTGCCAAAAGGCGCGCAATTCGGGTGGAACCGTGGAGCTTTCAGATGCTTCATCCCGTTATTGTTTTACGGGATGGGGCATTTTTTCTTTTTTCGCCCCTTTGGGCGAAGCGATCAAACGGGAGGTCGAATAGTTATGATCAAAGTTGATTTGAAGGGCACCGTCAAGGAGTTCGAGGCAGGCGTATCCGCCGCTGAGGTGGCCAAGAGCATCGGCATGGGCCTTTACAAGAGCGCCTGCGCCGCCAAGGTGGACGGCCAGGTGTGCGATCTGCGCACCGTGCTGGACAAGGACTGCGCGCTGGAGATCCTCACCTTTGCCGACGACGAGGGCAAGCACGCCTTCTGGCACACCGCTGCCCATGTGATGGCTCAGGCCATCCAGCACCTGTACCCCGAAGCCCACTTCGGCATCGGCCCCGCTCTGGAGAGCGGCTGGTACTACGACATCGGCGGCGTGAAGCCCTTTACCCCGGACCAGTTTGCCGCCATCGAGGCCGAGATGAAGAAGATCGCCAAGGCGGACCTGCCGGTGGAAAAGCGCATCATCACCGTGGAAGAGGGCCGCGAGATCTTTGCCGGTCAGCCCTATAAGCTGGAGCTGCTGGAGGAGTACGCCGAGAAGGGCTGGGAGCTGAGCGTTTACCAGCAGGGCGACTTCGTGGACCTGTGCGCGGGCCCGCACCTGATGAGCACCGGCGCGGTGAAGGCCGTGAAGCTGACCCAGGCCACCAGCGCCTACTGGCGCGGCGATTCCAGCCGGGACAGCCTGTGCCGCATGTACGGCATCGCCTTCCCCAAGGCCAGCGAGCTGGAGGAGTACCTGAAGCAGCAGGAAGAGGCCCTCAAGCGGGACCACAACAAGATCGGCCGTGAGCTGGAGTACTTCACCACCGTGGAGTCCATCGGCCAGGGCCTGCCGGTCATGCTGCCCAACGGCGCCCGCGCCGTCCAGCTGCTGCAGCGCTGGGTGGAGGACACCGAGCAGAAGCGGGGCTACCTGCTGACCAAGACCCCCCTGATGGCCAAGCGCGATCTGTACAAGATCAGCGGCCACTGGGACCACTACCTGGACGGCATGTTCGTGCTGGGCGATCCCTACGATGAGACCAAGGAGTGCTTCGCCCTGCGTCCCATGACCTGCCCCTTCCAGTACCAGGTTTACCTGAACCGCAAGCGCAGCTACCGTGACCTGCCCATGCGTCTGGGCGAGACCTCCACCCTGTTCCGCAACGAGGATTCCGGCGAGATGCACGGCCTGATCCGCGTGCGCCAGTTCACCATCAGCGAGGGCCACATCGTGCTGCGTCCCGACCAGCTGGAGGAAGAGTTCCGCGGCTGCCTGGAGCTGGCTAAGGAGATGCTGGAGACCCTGGGCCTGGGCGAGGACGTAAGCTACCGCTTCAGCCAGTGGGACCCCAACCGCAAGGATAAGTACGAGGGCACCGCCGAGCAGTGGGAGGAAGCCCAGGGCCTGATGAAGAAGATCCTGGACCACCTGGGCCTGGAGTACAAGGTGGGCATCGACGAGGCCGCTTTCTACGGCCCCAAGCTGGACATCCAGATCAAGAACGTGTTCGGCAAGGAGGATACCCTCATCACCATCCAGATCGACATGCTGCTGGCGCAGAAGTTCGGCATGACCTATGTGGGTGAGGATGGTCAGGAGCACACCCCCTACATCATCCACCGCACCTCCATCGGCTGCTACGAGCGTACTCTGGCCCTGCTGCTGGAGAAGTACGCCGGCGCTCTGCCCACCTGGCTGATGCCCACTCAGGTGGAGATCATCCCCATCACCGAGCGTCAGCATGCCTATGCCCGTGAGCTGCACAACAAGCTGGAGGCCGCCGGCATCCGTGTGGACACCGACTACCGCAGTGAGAAGATGGGCTACAAGATCCGCGAGGCCCAGCTCAAGAAGATCCCCTACATGCTGGTTGTGGGCGACAAGGAGATGGAAGAGGGCCTGGTGGCCGTGCGTGCCCGCAAGGAGGAAAAGGGCGGCGTGATGACCCCCGACGCCTTCATCGGCCAGATCCTCACCGAGATCGCCACCAAGGAGCGCTGATCGCGCCTGCTTGTGAGCAAAGCATTCTGATTCAAATGAAAAGAGCCGCATCCAACCGGGTGCGGCTCTTTTGTGTGCTGCGGCGCGGCCAGGGTAAATTTGACCGGATCTTTACATCCCCTTCACCCAAAAGAGATAGACCCGCCGCTCCGGCGGGTCTAAACTGAAAGCAGGAGAAACAGCAAGCAGGTAAGGGGGAAAGGAAGAATGAAGAAGAGACGGCAGATGGATTGGATAATCGGCTCGCTGCGCACACTGGCAGCGCTGGCAGGCGTGCTGCTGCTGGCCTTTGGCGCGGCACCCGGTGCGCTGGCTGCCGGAACCCAGCAGGCGGCGCAGGCTCCGGCGGGGGAGACGGGAACCGTGATCTGGGGCGTGGTGTTTGCGCTGGCGGCACTGGGCATCATCACCGCAGAGATCGCCCAAAAAAAGCGCGCTGCACGCCGCGATTCCCAAGAGGGCTGAAAACCCAGGCAAAACAAAAACTCCCCCGGCCTCGGTGCAAGAGAAGCGGGGGAGTGTTAAGTGAAAAGTGAAGAATGAAGAGTGAATAAGGAAAAATCCCGGGCGCTTTCGCGTCCGGGATTTTTTGGTGAACCATCGGAGACTCGAACTCCGGACCCTCTGATTAAAAGTCAGATGCTCTACCGACTGAGCTAATGATTCACGCTGCTTACAGCTTGTTTATTATATCAATCGAAAAATGCTTTGTCAAGCGATTTTTGAAAAAAATCAAGCGACACATGATGACGGTTAAAAGAAACAGAAAAATGACCGGCAAAAATTACAAAGTGTTTACAAACGGCGGAAAAATGAGTATGATAGTGTTAGCCCATCGTTTCAAGGATAAGCGGTTGGGGCGTGGGGGTCCCGGTTCGATCTCCACACCAGAGCCTTGGGAAAATGGTTTGAAATCGTTTCAATAGGTTTGATATACAAACTTTTTCCTGGGATTTTGGCGAAAGTGCGTAAAAATTTCCGTTTGCTTTACAACGATTCGGCGCGGGAGTAAAATGGAAAAAACGGGGGCAAGCTGCTCCCGGCGCGATGATAAGGGCTTTCCGCATGGGTGCGCCCCGGCTGCGGCCTGTGCAAAAAATACACAGACAAATGGAGAGAATTACATGAAGCGTTTGATGAGTGTCGTATTGGCTGTTCTCTTGGCAGCCAGCGTATTCACCGCCTGCGGCGGCAGCGGCGAAACTGCCAGCGGTGAGGGCGGTCAGGGTGCATCCAGCCCTGCTGCCACGCCGGAGCCCACTCCGGAGCCCTACGAGGCCCAGGTACTTACCGGCTACGAAAAGGACATCGACTACCCGGAAGGCGAGCGGATCACCGGCGTGATGGTGAATAACATCCAGGCCTGCCGGCCCCAGCGCGGCCTTTCCGCGGCGGATATCCTGTTCGAGATCAAGGTGGAGGGCGGCATCACCCGTTTTATGGCCCTGTTCACCGATTACAACGACATTCCCGAGATCGGCCCCATCCGTTCCGCCCGTGACCAGTTCTTCCGTCTGGTTCTGCCCTGGCAGCCCCTGTATGTGCATGTGGGCCAGAGCGTGGTGCAGCGCCAGTACATCGAGGACTACGACTACGAGGAGTGGGACCTGGAGGGCAACACCGCCGCCGGCCTGATCTACCGTGACTTCAACCGCCGCAACTGGGCGGGCAACACGGTGGCCAAGGAGCACACTGCCTACACCAACGGCGAAAAGATTGCCGAGTACATTGAAAGCCAGAACATCGACGACCGCCGCAGCTACAACTCCACCTTCTTTGATTTCGTGGACTACCGCGACGCGGCTGTGATTCCGGCAGGCACCTTTGTGGAGGGCGACAACAACGCCGAGCGCGTAACCATCCGCCATTCCCAGAGCTACCGTACCCAGTTCGACTACGATGCCTCTCTGGGTCAGTACAAGATGGCGCAGTACTACTCCAGCCTGGGCAGCTACCGGGATACCATCGATGAAAACAACGATCAGCAGCTCATGTTCGACAACCTGATCGTGCTGTTCACTGATATCCACACCTATCCCGGCCACGAGGCCAAGGACCTGCAGTATGCCGAGTACAGCTGGGGCGGCGTTGGCTACTATTGCTACGGCGGCAAGATCGAGAAGATCCGCTGGGAGAAGGGCACTCCGCTGGAGGCTCTGCGTCTGGTCACCTTCGACACCCAGGAGCCCTTCGAGATCAACTGCGGCAAGAGCTATGTGACCGTGGTGGACATCGACGAGGCCGAGAACTTCAAGTGGGAGGCACTGGCCACCGCACAGGATACCCAGGAAGCGCCCACCACCGAGACCTTCGTGGAAAGCGACGATTGATCATAGTCTGATCCAGGGCCTGTCTGCCAAAATGGACAGGCCCTGTTTTGTACATTCAGAGCACCAAACAGGGGAAGGGGAAACACAAAAATGAAAGCATGCTACAAAGCGGCGGCGCTGGCGCTGAGCCTGGCGCTGCTGGCTGGCTGCGGCAAGGGGGCCGATTCCTCCCAGGCGCAGCCGTCGTCCCAGACTTCGTCCAGCCAGGCAGCCTCCTCGCAGGCCGAGCCCCAGGCGCCGCAGCTGCCGGAAACAGAGAACGACATGCCGCTGCCTGCCCAGGGAATCAGCGCGCTGTCCGGCCGGGAAACCGAGTATTACGGTCAGCGCCCGGTGGCGGTGATGCTCTACAACGACAAGGCAGCCTGGCCCCAGTGGGGCATCGGGGACACCGAACTGCTGATCGAGGCCAACACCGAAGGCCAGGACACCTGGATGATGGCCCTGTACGACGGGGTGGATGCATTGCAGAAGGTGGGCCCGGTGGGCCAGGGGCGCGATCTGTTTCTGCAGATGGTGATGCCGCTGCAGGCGATCCCCATGTATGTGGGCAGCGATGTGTATGCCTCCAACCTGGTGAACTACTACAGCTATCAGCCGCTGGACGGCGTTTACACCGGCACCGCCGCCTTTGATCTGGACCGGGAGCGGGCCAAGATCTATGCGGAGCAGTACAGCTGGTACACCACCAGCAGTCTGCTGCCCGGCGCACTGGCCCTGTACGGCCAGAGCAGCGAGGGCGAAACCCACAGCTTCTTCCAGTTCGCGGAAGGAAGCGTGCCCCAGAACACCCAGGGCTACGAGCTGGATATCACCTATGGCAGCGAGCGCACCGCCCGCCTGGTCTACAACACGGAGGACCAGCGCTATTACCTGCGGGAGGGCGACGCGCCCCAGACCGATGCGGGCCGCCCGGACGACAGCGAGGTCCGCTTCTCCAATGTGATCCTGCTCATGGCCTCCAGCGGCCTGAAGGACAACGGCGTGACCCGCCAGTATGACCTGAGCGGCGGTCAGGGGCTGTATCTGTCCGCTGGCGGGGTGCAGACCATCCGCTGGGAAAAGGGCGACGCCATGGCCCCGCTGAAGCTGTACGACGAGAGCGGCAGCATGCTGAACGTGCAGCCCGGCCGGACGTACATGGGAATTTACGGCGGCTTTGCGGGCCAGAGCCTGAAGCTGCTGGATGCCTCGGGCGCCGAGCAGGCGCTGCCCGCGGCTCCCGCGCCCATGCCCACCGCTGTGCCCACCCCCAGCCCGGAGCCCACGCCGGAGCCTACCCCGGCACCCACCCCGGAACCGGCGCCGGAATCCGTGCCGGCTTCTCAGCCGACGGCAGAGCAGGGGCAGGCCTCCCAGCCCGCGCCCGCCTCTGAGCCCGCGGCCGCATCCCAGCCCGCCGAAGGCTGAGATAGGCCCTCCAGGCGGCAGCAAATACAAGCAAATAGCAGCGAAAGCAGGTGCTTTCGCTGCTTTTTTGTTGCAGTTTTTGTTCCGGCGGAAGTATAATAGAGCTATTGTGTTTGGAGAGGGGGAGTGGCCCATGGAGGCCGTATTTGTAAAATCGTCATCGTTTTTGTTGGTGATCCTGCTGGGAGTGATCTTCCGATCGGTGGGCATCTTCGGAGAAAAGGACCACCGGGTGCTGAGCAATATCGTTTTGAAGATCACCCTGCCCGCGGCGGTGATCACCAGCACCGCCAACATGGCCTGGCAACCCACGCTGCTGCTGATCCCGGTTCTGTCTCTGATGGCCAACTGGGTGATGATCGGAGTGGGCGCTGCGATGGCCCGGGGAAAAACCAACCGGGAACGGGTGCTGTATATGGTAAACTGCCCCAGCTGGAACATCGGTGCCTTTGCGCTGCCGTTCCTGCAAAGCTTTCTGGGGGCCGGAGCCGTGATGGCGGGCTGTCTGTTCGATGTGGGCAACTCCCTGATGTGCACCGGCGGAACCTATGCACTGGTGTCGGTGGTGTGCGGCGGAGAAAAGCCGGACCTGAAAAGCGCAGGCAAGAAGCTTCTGTCCTCGGTGCCCTTTGTGACCTACGTTACCATGCTGCTGCTGGTGATCTTTGGGGTCACGGTGCCGCAGACCCTGCTGGATCTGATCAGCCCCATCGCTGTGGCCAATCCCTTTGTGGCCATGCTGATGGTGGGTGCCATGTTCCGGGTGCAGGCAAAGCCCGCTTATCTGTGGACGGCGGCCCGTATTCTGGGGGTGCGCCTGGTGCTGGCACTGGTGCTTTCGGTGGGCTGCTATTATCTGGCGCCCTTCTCGCTGGAGGTGCGGCAGGGCCTGGCGGTCATGGTGTTTGCGCCCATTTCGGTGATCGCCCCCGCCTTTACCGAACGGTGCGGCGGCGACGAGGGCCTGGCCAGCTTCATCAACTCTCTGTCCATCCTGTTGGGCGTGGTGGGAATGCTGGCGGCCATTCTGGTGCTTGGCGTATTGTAATTCGGCAGGGTACAAAAAGCCCCCGGCGCTCGTGCAGGCTGCGCGAGCGCCGGGGGTTTATTTTTGCGGAAGAATCAGTCATCCGGCTGATCGTCCAGATAGCCGAAGGGCACAATGTCCACGGCCTCCACAATGCCGTCCCGCATCCAGAGGGTGGTGTCGGTGCGCAGGGTGTAGCCCGCGCCCGGGTCTGCCATCCAGTCCTCGGGCTTGCGCTGGGGCAGGGCCTTCTGGGCCAGCATGCTCATGATCACGCCGCCGTGGGTCACACAGGCGGCCTCCTCAGTGCCGGAGCGGATCATGTACTCGAACAGCTTCATCAGGGTCTCGCCGCAGCGCCGGTGGAACTGGGCGGTGGGCTCTGCGCCCTGGGGCGTGAAGCCGGAGGTGGGGTCCATCCAGCGGGCGAAGTCCGGCTCGTGAACCAGCTCGCTCACCTTGCGGCCCTCGAACACGCCGAAGCCCGCTTCCCGCAGCTGGTCGATGGCCAGCTTGCGGGCGGCGGGGAAGAGGATGTCTGCGGTCTGGGTGGCACGCAGCAGGGGCGAGGTGAACACCAGCTGGGGCTGGGGGTATTCAAAACGGCCGCACAGCTCCTCCAGCTGGGCACGGCCCTCATCGCACAGGGGCAGGTCGGTGCCGCCGCCCACGTACAGTCCGTCCAGATTGCCCTGGGTCAGCCCGTGGCGGATCAGATGCAGGGTAAAGGTCTTCAAAAAAATCCCTCCTGAAAGCAAAGAAATAGTTACAAAATAGTAACATAATACTAAATGGAAAATTCTTGAAACACAATATTTAGAAAAGAACTCCTGATTATTATCATACATCTAGGTGCCAAAGTCAATATTAGGCAAAACCCACGAAAAAACAAAAAGAATATTGGCGAAATTTGTATTTACAAAGCGTTTTGGTTGTTTTATAATTTACGATACGTAATTGTCTCTGCGGGCAGACTATGCCAAACGCAGACAGGACGGACTTGCGGAACGAAGAGGTAGATATTGCATGACGACTGAATTTAACCGGATCATTACCCTGCTGCGCAAAGAGCGGGGCATCACCCAGAAGCAGGCTGCTGCGGACCTGGGTGTATCCCAGGCTTTGCTGTCCCACTACGAGAAGGGCATCCGCGAATGCGGCCTGGACTTTGTGGTGCGCGTGGCGGAGTATTATGATGTGTCGTGCGATTATCTGCTGGGCCGCAGCCCGGACCGGAACGGTCTGACCCTGCGCGTGGAGGATATCCCCAATCCGGACGCCGCGCGGGACAGCATCTATCGCGGCAGCACCCTGCCCACCATGAACAAGAAGCTGATCTCCAACAGCCTGAACATTCTGTACGACAAGCTGGGCGCCAGCCAGAACAGCGACCTGATCAGTGAGGTGAGCGGTTATCTGAGCGTGGCGGTGTACAAGATGTTCCGCCTGCTCTATTCCTCCAACGCCAAGAATGCCAGCAGTCTGTTCAGCGTGAGCAACGGCCGCTGGAACGGCTATTCCTCCGCCGCCATGGATACCGCCGAGGCCAACGTGGCCGCCATCCTGGCCGGGGAAGAGGTGGGCAGCAGCGCCCCCATGAAGGACACCAGCTGCTTTGCCATGACCAGCCAGAGCCTGGAGCAGGATTACCGCCTGTATTCCGGCAGCCTGATGATGCTGATCAAAAACAGCGAAAAGCGCATCGACAAGCAGAAATAACCACAAAAGCAAAAGACCGGAGCCCTGTGAGGCTTCCGGTCTTTTTTTGTTTGTCAGTCAGCTTACAGCTGGCCGATGGCCTTGCGGCACTCGGCGCAGATGTTGCGGCCGTGAAACTGCATCACGCCCTTGGCCTCACCGCAGAACACGCAGGCGGGCTGGTACTTCTTCAGAATGATCTCGTCGCCTTCCACGAAGATCTGCAGGGAGGAGTCCTGGTCGATCTCCAGCACCCGGCGCAGCTCAATGGGCAGCACGATGCGGCCCAGGTTGTCGATCTTGCGGACCATACCTGTGGATTTCATAATACGATCTCTCCTTTGATTTGGGATTTTGGGTTTTGGGAAAAGTCGGTCATGGGAAACAGGCGAACAGGGAATACTCGCCCGTTTGCTTCATTATAAACCACCATGGAAAAATTGTCAATATATGGTAAATAATTGGAAAATGCTTTTTTCGGGGTCGAAGCCTGCTCCGAAAGGAAAAAAAGCGGCCCGTCCGGAGGCCAAACGGCGCGCCCGGACGGGCTGCTTGAAGATACAGGGGTTACAGCTGCAGCATGCCCACTTTTTTGTAGACCTTGCTGACCATACGGTCGGCCATGCGGCTGGCCTTTTCGGCGCCCTCGGCGAGCACGCCGTCCAGGTACTGCTTGTCGGCCAGGATGCGGGCATATTCCTCCTGGATGGGGCGGAAGGCGTCGATCACGCTGCCGGCCACGGCCTCCTTGAACACGCCGTAGCCCTGGCCCTCGAACTCCTTCTCGATGGCGGCGAAGTCCTTGCCGGTGAGCACGCTGTAGATGCTCATCAGGTTGGTCACGCCGGGCTTGTCCTCACCGGCGCGCACGGTACCCTCGCTGTCGGTCACGGCGCGCTTGAACTTGCGCAGGATGGTGTCTGCGTCGTCGGTCATCAGGATGAAGCTGTTGGCGTTGGTGTCGGACTTGCTCATCTTCTTTTCCGGCTCCTGCAGGCTCATGATCTTGGCGCCGGTCTTGGCGATGTAGGGCTCGGGCAGGGTGAAGGTGGGGCTGTACTGGTTGTTGAAGCGCTGGGCCACATTGCGGGCCAGCTCCAGGTGCTGCTTCTGGTCCACGCCCACGGGCACCAGGTCCGCGTTGTACACCAGAATGTCCGCCGCCATCAGCACCGGGTAGGTAAACAGGCCGGCGTTCACGTTATCGGCGTGCTTGGCGCTCTTGTCCTTGAACTGGGTCATGCGGCCCAGCTCACCGAACTGGGTGTTGCAGGCCAGAATCCAGGAAAGCTCGGCGTGGGCGCGCACATGGCTCTGCACGAACAGCACGCTCTTCTGAGGATCGATGCCGGTGGCCAGCAGCATGGCCGCGGCCTCCCGGGTCTGACGGCGCAGGGCCGCGGGGTCCTGCCGCACGGTGATGGCATGCAGGTTCGCCACCATGTACAGGCAGTCGTATTCTTCCTGTAAAGCGCCCCAGTTGCGCACCGCGCCCACATAGTTGCCCAGGGTAAAGGTACCGGTGGGCTGGATGCCGGACAGGATGCGCTTCTTGCGCTGCATTTCTTCGCTCATTGTTTCTGCCTCATTTCTTTTTAGGCGCCGCAAAACGCCCGTAACTGATACTTGTATTATAGCCGCTGGCTGTGCGCTGTCAAGCCTTACTGCGCCAGGCGCAGGGGATTGCCGCTGTCGGCCAGGGCGGCGTCCAGATAATCGGTGTCGATCAGGCCCTCCAGAATGGTGCTCTGGTCGGCCAGCTGCCGGGTAAGCCGGGCATAGACCCGGTCGCCGCCGTGGTAGCCGTCGATGTACTCGTCGTCACTGGTGTCCGGCATGTAGCTGAAGTCGTAGACCTCGTAGCCGTAGGGCGCGCACAGCTCGGTGAGGATTTTGGGAATCCAGTCAAAGTAGCCGTAGTTGCCGCTCTCGGCCATCCGCTCGTAAACACTGGGGGCGTAGGGCGGGATGATGAGCACCACCTGAATGCCCCGGTCGTTGCACCAGGCCAGCAGCCGCTGGACCACCTCGGTGCTGGTGGGATACACGTATTCGGCGTACTCAAAACGGTTGGTGCCCTTCACAATTCGGTCGAAGGTATCGTGGAAGCCCACGTCGGTGCCCTCCTCCGGGTGATCCAGCAGCCGGCCGTAGCAGTAGCTGCCGTCCGGATTGAAGCCGCTGCCCCGGCCCACCGCCGCCATACCGTACACATTCGGGTGGGGAGTGAACACATCCAGCAGAGAGTATTTGCCCTCGGCCCAGCCCCGCATGGCCTCGGACAGGGCGGTCTTGGCGTTAAATTCATAGTGCCCGTAGTCGAAGCCCTCCGGCATACCGCCGGTGCCCACCCAGGCCTGATTGAAGAAGTACTGATCCATCACCATGATCAGGGTGTCGGGCAGGCTCTCCTCAGGCAGGTTTTCCAGAAAATACTGGAACTCGTTGATGTAGCCGCTGCCGCCGCCCGCGTTGTAGAAGCTGTCGGTGGTGAAGAATTCGCTGTGGAACTGCATGCTGCGGCTGGTGCCCAGCACCAGCAGATCCGCGGCCTTGCCGCTGGCCACCAGATGCTTGTAGTAACGGGTGTTGTCCCGGTAGGCAAGGCCCAGGAAGGCGGGCTCGCCGTCCAGCACCATCTGGGCAACCTCCTCCTCGGTGCGCCATTCGCCGCTGGTGTATACCGCCAGAGCGAACACGCCGCACACTAGGATCACCGGCGCGAGGAACAGCGCCACAACTGCCAAAAATCGTTTCATAACGGCCTGTCCTCCTTAAAATGCGAAATAAACATTCTGCAGGGTGCCCGCCGCGCCGAAGAACAGGCTGGCAAACACGCACAGATAACAAAGCAGCACCAGCAGCACCGGCTTCTGCCGCGCCGCCCAGGCCCCGAAGCCCTCCTTGCGGGAAGCCCAGTCGATCCCGGCGGCCAGCAGGGCGAACAGCCCCAGCTGAACCATGCCGGTGGTGGTGTAACCCAGCTGGGTGAAGCTCTCCTTCAGGTATTGCAGGCTGAAGGGGATGGGCTGGAACAGAGAACGGAGCACGATCTGGGCCTGATGCAGGGTGCCGGTGGTAAAGAAGAACCAGCCGATGCTCACCAGAAGGAAGGTGAACAGGCAACCCGCCACCGAGCGCAGCGGGCTGTTTTCGCCCTGATGCAGCGCGCCCCAGAAGCGGGCGCGGGCTTTTTTGGTGGCCCGGCCGATCAGCAGATAAATGCCGTGCAGCGCGCCCCAGACCAGAAAACCGGCCGTGGCGCCATGCCATGCGCCGGAAAGCACGAAGGTGACCATGGTGGCCAGAACCAGCACCGGCACACCGTTGCGGCTGCCGCCCAGGGGGATGTAGATGTAGTCCCGCAGGAAGCTGGAAAGGCTCACATGCCAGCGCCGCCAGAACTCACCAATGCTGCGGGAGAAATAGGGGCTGAGGAAGTTTTCCTCCACCTGCAGGCCCAGCAGGTTGGCCACGCCGATGGACATCTGGGAGTAGCTGGCAAAGTCGAAGTACAGATACAGGGTGTAGGCCAGCAGCGACCAGACGATGCCCAGGCTGTAGTAGTATTCCGGCTGGGAAAGCGCGCCCTGGTAGCCGGCCAGCTGGTCCGCCAGGCATTTTTTCAGAAACATGCCCCAGCAAAAGCGCACGCAGCCGGTGTAGGCCAGCGCCCGGTCAAAGGTCATTGCGGGGGCCTTCAGCTGCGGCAGTAGGCTGCCCGCCCGCTGGATGGGGCCGCTGGCCAGCTGGGGGAAAAAGCCCACGTAATTGAAGTAGCACAGCGGGCACTTCTCGGCCTGGATGCGGCCCTTGGCCACATCCGCCAGATAGCTGATGGTCTTGAATACATAAAAGCTCAGTCCCACCGGGGCCACCAGCCCCTCAAACAGGGCGGGGGAGGCCAGCGGCAGGTATTTGTAGGCCGCCAGAGGGGCAAGGCTCAGCAGAATGCCCAGCCACATGGCCGCCCGGCCGCCTCCTTTTTGGGTCCACAGGCCGCACAGGTAGCCGGCCAGGCAGATGAGCACCAGGCAGATCACTGCCTTGGTCCCGAACAGCCCGGCAAAGACAAGGTTTGCCACCGCCAGCAGCCAGGGCCGGGCTTTGGCAGGCAGGGCCCACCAGCCGGCAAACACCAGCGCGCCGAATCCGGCGAAGGACAGAGAAAGAAAGTTCATGGAAACGCTCCTTTTGCATGGAAAATGCCATTGGGTCTTTTCCTATTATAATAAAAGGGGCAAGGGCTTGTAAAGCGAAGAAGTTTTGCGGCCAGGTTGACAAGCCGATGTGCGCACCTTACAATAAACAAGAGAAACAAACCGCCCGGTCCGCGCTGCCTGCCGCCCGGGCGCGTGAGGATAAAAGGAGTAGAAACGATCATGGCGAACAATACCGTACGCACCCGTTTTGCGCCCAGCCCCACCGGCTACATGCACGTGGGCAACCTGCGCACCGCTCTGTATGCCTACCTGAAGGCGAAAAGCAAGGATGGCACCTTCATCCTGCGCATTGAAGACACCGACCAGGAACGCTACGTGGAAGGTGCGGTGGACATCATCTACAACACCCTGCGCCAGACCGGCCTGCTGTGGGACGAAGGTCCCGACGTGGGCGGCCCGGTGGGTCCCTATGTGCAGAGCGAGCGCATGGGCATGTTCAAGGAATATGCCGAGCAGCTGGTGAAGGCCGGTCAGGCCTACTACTGCTTCTGCACCCCCGAGCGTCTGGAGAAGATGCGCGAGGAGCAGAAAGCCGGCGGCGCCGTGGTGGGTCATTACGACGGCCACTGCCGCAACCTGAGCCAGGCCGAGATCGACGAGAAGCTGGCCGCGGGCGTGCCCTACGTCATCCGCCAGAAGATGCCCAAGGAGGGCGTGACCAGCTTTGACGACGTGGTCTACGGTCACATCGAGGTGAACAACGCCGAGCTGGAGGACCAGATCCTCATCAAGACCGACGGCATGCCCACCTACAACTTCGCCAACGTGGTGGACGACCATCTGATGGGCATCACCCACGTGATCCGCGGCTCGGAGTATCTGTCCAGCGCGCCCAAGTACAACCTGCTGTACCAGGCCTTCGGCTGGGAGGTTCCCACCTACATCCACTGCCCGCCCGTGATGAAGGACGCCCAGAACAAGCTGTCCAAGCGCAACGGCGACGCTTCCTATCAGGATCTGGTGGCCAAGGGCTACCTGAGCGAGGCCATTCTGAACTACATCCTGCTGCTGGGCTGGAGCCCCAAGGGCGAGGAGGAGATCTTCACCCTGGAGGAGATGGTCAAGATTTTCGACGAGTCCGGCATCAGCAAGAGCCCGGCCATCTTTGACCCCCTGAAGCTGCGGGCCATCAACGCGGAGTACATCCGCCGCCTGCCCGCCGAGAAGTTCCGCGAAATGGCCGATCCCTGGATCGACCAGGCCGTGCATGTGGACATCGACCGCGACCTGCTCTGCGCTAACCTGCAGCCCCGCTGCGAGGTGCTGGGCGAGATTCCCGAGCAGCTGGACTTCTTCGACGCCGTGGTGCCCTACACCACCGACCTGTACACCAACAAGAAGCAGAAGACCAATCCTGAGACTGCAAAGCAGGCCCTGGAGGCCCTGCTGCCCCTGCTGGAGAACCTGGCGGACTGGAACCGGGATGCCATCTTCGAGGCCTGCAAGGTGAAGGCCGAGGAGATGGGCGTGAAAAACGGCTGGCTGCTGTTCCCGCTGGGCATCGCCCTGTCCGGCAAGCAGCGCACCCCCGGCGGCGGCACCGATCTGGCCGCCATGATGGGCCGCGAGGAGACCGTCAAGCGCATCCGCGCCGCTCTGGAGCTGCTGTAACCCTGTCTGCAAACCGCCCTGCCCGGAGTTCCGGGCAGGGCGGTTTTTGTTTGTTTCTGCCCCTTTTTGAAAAAGCAAGGCCCTGCGGCAAAAAATGCCGCGGGGCCTTTTTATACTGATTCTATGCAGGTCCGGGGCGGATTATGTCCCGGCGGCAAAAATCAGAAAAAAACGAGGTGGAATGTTATGGGTGAAAAATTGCGGCTTTTGCCCCTGCGGCGGCTGGCCGGCTGGGGGCCGGGGCTGCAGCAGCTGGCCAGTGGTGCGCTGGGCGCACTGATGGCCGCGGGCAGTGTGTTCGGAGGACTGCACCCCTTTGGTCTGGCGCTGCTCATGGGGGTGGGCTCGGCCCGGCTGTGGGCGGCGGGCGCGGGCGTGCTGGCCGGGTATCTGCTTCTGCTGCCCCTGGCCGATGGGCTGCGCTATCTGGCGGCGGCCGCAGTGGTGCTGGCCGGGCGGGCCATGTTCCGGGAGCAGTTCTGGCCCGCCGCCGCGGGGGGCTGCGGCACCCTGCTGGCGGTGCAGCTGATGCTGGCGGTGAGCGGCCTGGCAGGCCCGCCCCAGTCGGTGGCGGCGGTGGGCGACGTGGCTTTGTCCGCCGCCTGGGGCTGGGGGCTGTTCCGGGCGGGGGCAAGAGCCCGGCGGGGCGGGCCTCTGGGAGCCGAAAGCCTGCTGCTCTGCTGCGCGGGGCTCTGCGGTCTGCAGCAGCTGCCCGCCATGGGGCTGCTGCCCGGTGTGGTGGTGCTGGCAGCGGGCGGTCTGGCCCTGGCCTTCCGGGGCAGACTGCGGGACTGCGCCATCTTCTGTCTGTGCGGAGCGGGAGCGCTGGCCGCGGCGGACCCGGACCTGTGCTTTGCCGGGCTGGCGGTGGCGGTGGGCTGTCTGGCGGCGGCCTACTTTACCCCCGGGGAGCGGCTGGGATGTGCCACCCTGTTCCTGTCAGGCGGGCTGCTGGGAGTGCTGGCCGCGCCGCAAAGCAGCCTGGCGGTGGGCTTTCTGGGCAGCGCGGCGCTGGGGGAGGCGGCGTTTTTTGCCCTGCCCGTCCGTCTGCTGGCCGCGTTGCCCGGCCAGACCGACCCCGCCGCCGCCCAGCGGCCCCGGGTGGCCGGAGCGGTGAGCCAGCTGGAGAGCGTGGCCAACGCCCTCACCAGCATTGCCGACACCGTGAACCAGGTGTATGAGACCCTGCCCCGGCGGGGCGAGAGCTACAACTGGGTGGTGGACTATGTGGCCGAGGAGCTCTGCCGCACCTGCGGCAGCCGGGAACGCTGCTGGGTGCAGGATTACAGCACCACCATGGACGGCTTCTACCGACTCAAGCCCATTCTGGAGCAGCAGGGCCGGGCGGCGCTGGAGCAGCTGCCCGGCCAATTCTGCCGCTGCATCCATCCCACCGAGCTGTGCAGCTGCTCCAGCCGGGGGTATGCGCTGTACCGGGGCAGGCGGGAGAGCCGGGTCAAGGCCGGAGCCATGCGGGCGGCCCTTACCGAGCAGTACAGCGCCATGGCTCAGGCGTTGAGCCAGATGGCCGGGCAGCTGGGCCAGAGCATCGTGCCGGACGTGGGCAAGACCGAGCAGCTGGGGCGGCTGTTTTCCTCCATTGGATTGGAGCCGCTGGAATGCCAGGCAGGCTTTGATGCGGCGGGCCGGCTGCGGGCAGGGGTCACGGTGAGTCGTACCCCCTTCAGCCAGCAGGAGCTGAGCGAGATCACCGGGGAGGCCCAGCGCATTTTGCACCGGCCGCTTACTCTGCCCCGGGTGGACCACTGCCGGGCAGTGACCACCATCACCTTCAGTGAGCAGCCGCTGTATTTTCCAAGGTACGGGCTGGCGGCCCGCCCGGCCAAGGCTGGGGCCTGCGGCGATGCGGTGGAGCAGTTCTGCGACTGCTTCGGCAACGCCCATCTGCTGCTCTGCGACGGCATGGGGGTGGGCCGACCTGCCGCCATCGACGGCACGCTTGCGGCCACCCTGGCGGCAAGGCTGCTGAAGGCGGGCTTCGGAGCCCAGAGCGCCGCCCGGCTGGTGAACGTGGCCCTGGCACTGAAAAGCGACGAGGAGAGCGCCGCCACCATGGATCTGGTCACGGTGGACCTGTACACCGGCCGGGCCAGCCTGTTCAAGGCGGGGGCTTGTCCCACATTGCTGCTGCGGGGAGGAAAGGCCCAGGCGCTGGAGGGCAGCAGTCTGCCGGTGGGCATTCTGGAGCAGGTGGTGGGCCAGCAGAACTCGGTGGCGCTGAACGAGGGCGACTGGGTGGTGCTGGTGAGCGACGGCGCCCTCACCGACGGCAGCGGCTGGTTGTGCCAGCAGCTGGAGCTGTGTGCTGCCAGCGGCAGCACTCCCCAGAAGACCGCCGAGCTGCTGGCGGATATGGCCCAGAAGCGGGCGGAAGGCCGCCGCCGTCCGGATGACATTTCAGTGGCAGTTCTGCGGCTGGAGCGGGCGGTGGAATGAAACGCCCGCGTCTCGAACAACAAAAAACGCCCAGCCGGATGGCTGGGCGTTTTTCTGTTCGGAAACGATTAGGCCTCGCTGGAAGCGGAAGTAACCTCGCTGGCGGCAGCCTCAGAAGAAGCGGCCTCAGAAGAAGCGGCCTCGGAAGCAGCAGCCTCGCTGGAAGCGGCCTCAGAGGAAGCAGCCTCGCTGGAAGCAGCCTCAGAGGAAGCGGCCTCAGAAGAAGCAGCCTCGCTGGAAGCAGCAGCGCTGGAAGAGGTGGTGGTCTCGTTGCCGCCGCAGGCAACCAGGGACAGGGCCAGAGCGGCCACGCAAGCAACGGCGATGATCTTAGAAGACAGTTTCATGATGTCATTCTCCTTTTCGTTTTGATTCGGAAAATCGCCCCATAAACCAAAGGGCGTCGTATGGTTCCGGTGGGCGCGTTTGCGCCGCTGCCTCGGAACGTTTTCCTATCATACCCTCCAGATATGAACAATCTATGAAGAAACAGCATCAAAAAGGTAACAAAATGTACAAAAAATCAAGAAGAATTTATAACAAAATGACTACAAAATGGTAACAATCCGGCAGAATAGGGGCTTGCGGCTTTGCTCTACATCTGTTAGAATAAAAATGAAACTACAAACTGTAGAAGTGTGTTGCCATACATATAAAGAAAAAGGGAAGGGGCGCTTACTATGCGACTGTCGGAAGCGGAACTGGAGATTATGGAGCAGATCTGGAAGCTGGGGCGGCCGGTCACGGCAGCCGAGCTGGCCGGCCCGCTGCAGCAAAAGGGATGGAAGCCCACCACTCTGCTTACCTTTCTGGCCCGCATGGCGGCCAAGGGGGCACTGAAGGTGGAAAAGCGGGGCAAACAGAATGTGTATACCGCCTGTGTGAGCAGCGAGCAGTACCGGGCGGCTGAGGCGCAGGAGCTGCTGACCAAGCTGTACAGCGGCAGTGTAAAAAGTATGGTGGCCGCCCTCTACGACGGCAAGGCTCTTTCCGGCGACCAGCTGGACGAGCTGCGGGACTGGCTGGAAACGAGGTGAGCGGAGCCGATGTATGAACTGTTTTATACCTGGCTGCTGCCCACCAGTCTGGCAGGCACGGTGGCAGCGCTGCTGGGGTGTGCCCTCACTCCGCTGTTAAAGCGGCTGAACTGGCGCGGACAGCGGCGGGCGCTGGGGTGCATCACGGGCTTTTTCCTGCTGCCGGTGGGGCCGCTTCTGGCCCTTGCGCCGGGCTTGAAGCGCTCCACCGGGCTGGAACCGGTGGGGCAGGCACTGGAGCAGGCGGCCCAGGCGGCAGTGCACACGGTGAACATCAGTGCCCAGCCGGTGATGACTGCCCCGTTGGCCCAGCCGGTGGAGCCGGTGCAGCCCCAGCTGGCGGGTCAGCTGCTGGCGGTGCTGCCCTGGCTGTGGGCGCTGGGGACCGTGCTGTTCACTCTGTGGCAGCTGGTCGGATACTGGCGATTTTGCCGGGCGCTGCGCCGGATGCGCGGTCCGCTGAGCGAAGCGGAGCAGAGCCTGCTGCGCCGGGTCAGCCTGGAAAACGGGCACATCATCCCGCCCCGGGCCTGGGTGTGCCCGGGCATGAGCACGCCGCTGCTGGCGGGGGTGCTGCGGCCGGTGCTGTATCTGCCCGGGGGCATGGAGACGGCGGCGCTGGAGCTGGCGCTGCGCCATGAGCTGGCCCACCTGAACGGCGGCGATCTGTGGGGCAAGGCCGCGCTGCGGCTGGCCTGCCGGGTCCACTGGTTCAACCCGCTTTGCCACTGGCAGGCCGCCCGGATGGAGCGACTGTGTGAACTGGCCTGCGACGAGGCGGCGGTGCGCGGGCTGAATAAGGAACAGCGTAAGGCCTACGGGCGGGTGCTGCTGGCAGCCGCGGCGGGTCCGCTGCCTGCCGGAGCCTCGGGCATGAGCGCTGGGCCGGAGAATCTGAAAGCACGGCTGCTTGCCCTGTTCGAGCCGCCCAAAGCCAGTCGCCGCCAGAGACTGGCCGCGGCGGCGGGGGTGCTGGCCGCCGTCTGTCTGACTGCCTGTGCGGCGGCGAGTCTGTCGGCGGGGGTGTCCGCTGAATCGGAGAGTCTTGCTGCAAACGGGCTGGAGCAGCTGAGTTTTTTGCAGCAGCAATCCCAGCCGGCCGTCCGGCAGGCGGTGCCTACTCCCATGCCGGAGCCGGAGGAAAAGCCCGCTCTGGCCGAGGGCCAGGCCAGCGTGCAATGGATGCGCGAGGAGCAGAGCGTGGCCGGGGAATATGAATATGAGCAGGATGAAACCCTGGCCGATGGACAGTATGTGATCGAGCGCAGCGCGGCGGACGGGCTGGACGAGGTGAGCGGCTGGGCCTTTTACGACGAGCAGGGCCTGCTGATGGAATATCAGGAGGTGGGCCGCATCACCCTGCAGGCCCCGGTGACGGGAATCGTGCGGTACAACGGGGACCTGAACCTGGTCAAAAGCGCGGTGGAGAGCAGTGAGGTCGGGCAGCAGAATGCGGTGGACAGCGAGACCTCGGTGTCGCTGATCTGGCCGGTGCCCGGTTACACCTATGTGAGCCGCTGGATGAGCAGCTACCATAAGGGCGTGGATGTGATCGCCCTCAAAGGAACAGAGGTGTACGCCATGGCGGCCGGTACGGTGACCGCCGCAGGCTGGCATTACAGCTACGGCAAATATGTGATCATCGACCATGAGGGCGGCGTGCGCACCCTGTATGCGCATCTGAACAGCATAAACGTGAGTTCGGGCACCCAGGTGGAGCAGGGCGCGGTGATCGGCACCGTAGGCAGCACCGGAAATTCCACCGGAAACCATTGTCATGTGGAAATCTACGTGAACGGCGAGCGCCGCAGCCTGCGCGAGTGGTTCCCGGAATATTGAAAAGCAACAAGAAAAAGCAGGGCGAATCCCGGTGGTGGAAGGGATTCGCCCTGCTTTTTGTATAACTGCTGGATGTTACGGTGTAGCAATCTCCGCGTCCTCAATCACGATCGGCCCGGCGGAGAAGTTCTGCACATAGAAGTATACCTCTGCTGCTTTGTCTGGGATATAGGTGTATTCCAATTCCGCGTCCTTTCCGCAGGTGAGTTCATGGGGAAGGCCGTCCACGATCACACCCAGTGACAGGCGGTCGCCGCCCGGGCTGGCCTGGGGATTGTCCTTTGTATTCTGCCGCAGCGAGAGGGCAAGGGGGCTGTTTTCTTCCAGGACCCAGCCACTGCCGTCCTCCTTTGTGAGAATGGCGATTTCACCGTTGTCGAACACAAAGGACGGAAATTCCATGCCGTCGCCGCTCGCCACACCGCAAACCGTGCCCACCTCGTCGAAAAAGAGTATGTCGTTTTTCTCCAGCCAGTCCACATCCAGAATTTCTGCGCTGAACCCGGCAAGTAGCCGTTCGCCCGATTCCTCACCCGGCTGGCTGGTGCTAGTACTCACGGCGTACAGAGGCTTTTGCAGCTGCTGCTTTTCCTGCCGGTCGAACAGTCGGACGCCCCAGACCCGGGCCGAAACCGCACAGGCACAGGCGGCCAGGACCACGGCCAGCGCCGCCGCCAGCCCGGTGAGAAACAATTTGCGGGGAAATCTGTGCGCTGGCCGCTCGTTCTGGTCCAAAAGGGCGAGCTGTTCCAGTGTCCGATTTTGAATCTTCTGTGCATTCACGCCTTGGAGATCAATCTGCCGGGGATCGTCCAGCGATGCAAACAGCTCGTGCAGTTCCATCGGCTCCTTCATTGCAGTTCTTCTCCTTCCAGATCTTTTTTCAGTTGCGCCCGCAGCCGAAACAGGCGCACCCGCACTGCGCCGGGGCTGGTTTCGAGTTCCCGGGCGATGGTGGCGGTACGCTGGTTGTAATAATAAAAGCGGAGCAGCAGCTCCCGGTCCACAGGGGAAAGCGCCTCCAGATGGGTTTTCAGCCTTCGCACTGCTTCCTGCTGCTCCAGTTGGGTTTCCAGTGGAGATTCTTGCTCCAGAATCTCATCTACAAGCGGCAGGCAGTCTGCTTTTCGGCTGCGCAGGGTGTCCACCACCAGGTTTCGGGTGATTCTTACCAGATACCCCTTCAGCGAACGCTCCGGGTCCAGATCCTGCCGGTGGCGCCAAAGGCGGATAAAGGCATCGGAGACGATCTCCTCCACATCCTGAGCGGTGAGGGGCGGCACCGCCAGATTTGCCGCAACGGTGCACAGATAAGGGGTGTAGAGTGCCATGAGTCCCCGCAGCGCGTTGCTGTCGCCCTGTCTCAGTTGCCGGACCAATTGCTCCTGTTCCATGGGCCATTCCCCCTTTTTTCGATCTTATCTTTTCCATACGGAAATCTGCGCCTTTTGTTACAAAAAAATATCGCCTGCTTTCCCGAATCGGCACACGGGGAAGCAGGCGATGCACTTGCACGGCTCACAGATACAGCTCGTTCTCTTTGCGGTCCGCGCAGACCTTGGCAAGCTTGTTGCTCAGAACATCCAGCATTTCCGGAGACAGCTGCCGGGCGGCATGGGAGCACACCGCGATGCAGCGCATGCAGGAGATGCATGCATCCTTGTCCACCTTGCTCACGTCCTGCGGGTCAATGGCCTGCGCCGGGCATTCCTTGGCGCACACGCCGCAGGAAATGCAGTCGCCGGTGGGGGCGGGGAGCATGGGCAGCACGCCGAAGGGTTTGTAGGGCCGGTTGCCGGGCAGCTCCGGCTCGGTCAGCTCGCCCCGGTCCAGCTTTTGGCGGATCGCTTCGCCGAATGCCGAAAGCTGGTCCAGGTCCTGCGCATCCGGCCGTCCGGCAGCAAACTGGCGCGCGATGGAATGCTCTGCAATGGCTGCCACCGCCGCCGCCACCCGGAATCCCGCCTCGGCAGCCAGGTCCCGCAGCTCCGCCAGAGTGTCCTCATAGGCCCGGTTGCCGTACACGCAGAGCAGCACCGCGGGGGTTCCGCCGCCCTGCAGCTGACGGATGCGCTGTGCGGCCAGAGGGGACACCCGCCCGCCGAAGGAGGGCACGGCGATCACGGCCATGTCGGCGGGGGTCGCCTGGGCCGGGTGGACCGTCAGGTCAGTGCAGACGGCCTCGCCGCCCAGTGCACCGGCCAGATGCTGTGCGGCCTTTTTGGTGCCGCCGGTGGGGCTGAAACAGAACACATTGATCTTCATGGTGCAGGTTCCTCCTTATATGGATTGCATCGCAGCGGCTCCGGCCGCTTTGGAATGCAAAAAAACGATGGCAGGCGCGGCGACCTGCCATCGTTTGCATTCTGCGGGGAAAAGCCCGTGGAAAAGTGGGAAAGGCTTAGGCCTTGTTCACGCTGCCGAACAGCTCCATCTTCTCCTTAACGGTGGCCTTGATGGCCTCGAAGCCGGGGGCCAGCAGCTTACGGGGATCGAAGCCCTTGCCTTCCAGATCCTTGCCGGCCTCGATGTACTTACGGGTGGCGTCGGCGAAGGACAGCTGGCACTCGGTGTTCACGTTGATCTTGGAAACGCCCAGGCTGATGGCCTTCTTGATCATGTCGGCGGGGATGCCGGTGCCGCCGTGCAGAACCAGAGGAATGCCGTTGGTGGCCTCGTGGATCTTCTCCAGAGCCTCGAAGTCCAGACCCTTCCAGTTGGCGGGGTACTTGCCGTGGATGTTGCCGATGCCGGCAGCCAGGAAGTCAACGCCCAGGTCGGCGATCTTCTTGCACTCAGCGGGGTCAGCGATCTCGCCGGCGCCGATCACGCCGTCTTCCTCGCCGCCGATGGAGCCAACCTCAGCCTCGATGGACAGGCCCTTGGAGTGAGCCAGCTCAACCAGCTCGGTGGTCTTGGCAACGTTCTCGTCGATGGCGTAGTGGCTGCCGTCGAACATGATGCTGGAGAAGCCAGCCTCGATGCAGGCCTTGGCGCCCTCGTAGCTGCCGTGGTCCAGGTGCAGGGCAACAGGAACGGTGATGTTCAGGGTCTCGATCATGGCCTTAACCATAGCGGCTACGGTCTTGTAGCCGGTCATGTACTTGCCGGCACCCTCGGACACACCCAGGATCACAGGGCTGTTCAGCTCCTGCGCGGTGAGCAGGATGGCCTTGGTCCACTCCAGGTTGTTGATGTTGAACTGACCAACGGCATAGTGGCCGTCGCGGGCTTTGTTGAGCATTTCGGTTGCGCTTACCAGCATGATGATAATACCTCCATTTTCTCTCTTAAAAAAGCGCACCGTGAGCGGTGCGGGGGAATAAAAACATGGTGTTAAGTTTTTATCCTGCCAACAGTATAACCCAACTTGCATGCAAAATCAATTCCCGCTTGATTGTTTGGTGTGCATTTTTCGCGCGGTTTTTTGTTTTTGGCCGCTGGGCAGATGGTGGCGGGCATAGTCGAAGATGAACTGCTGGGCGATGCCTGCGTGGCTGCGGCAGCAAACCGGCACGCCCCGGGGGAACAGCTGGCACATGGCCTTTTTCATCCACACATCCATGGGAACCGCCTTCCAGAAGGAAAGACTGTACAAAAGCACGCAGTCCGCCACCTTGGGGCCCACGCCCTTCACGGTCATCAGAATGGCCCGGGCGTTTTCCATGGGCATGGCGCGTAGGGCAGCTTCGTCGATCTGGCCGCCGGCCACCCGGCGGGCCGCATCGATCAGGTATTCCGCCCTCCAGCCCGCCCGCAGAAAGGCCAGGTCCTCCGGCTCCAGCGCTGCCAGTGTTTCTGCACTGGGAAAGCCGTAGCCGCCGCCCTCCAGCGGCTGGCCCAGCCCGGTACACAGCCGCTCCACAATGGCCTTGATGCGGGGAATGTTGTTGTTCTGGCTGATGATGAAGGTGCACAGCGTCTCAAAAAAGGGCTGGCGCAGCACCCGGATGCCCGGCTTGTGACGCACGCACTCGGCCAGCATTTTGTTGCCGGAACAGAATTTTTCCAGCAGGGCGGGATAGTCCAGATCCAGTGCAAAATAGTGCACCCAGAAATCCAGGTCAGTCTCCGACGCACCCTCCAGAATCAACGAATTGCCCTCCATCCGTGCGGTGACGGAGCGGTTTTCCACAATGCCGTGCCAGGCCGCTCCGTCGGCCTGCCATCGGAATGCCTGGCCGCAGTCCAGGGTGGCGGCCAGGTCCATGCCGCCGCAGTTTTCCACAATGATCAAAGCATTCCCTCCTGACGGGTAAGAAATTTGCGGCTTTTGGCCGCTTGCTGGTAAAAAAAGAGAAAAAATCCGGCCCCATCCACAGGGTTTTGTCGAAAAAGAGCAGGACAAATTTCAGGTTCAACAGCCTGTTAAGAAGAAAACTTTCCACTGCAATGTTGAAAACCCGTTGGGAATTGTGAGAAAATGGCTCAAAACAGCCACTTGTCAACACTTTCAACAGGGTTTTCAACATGTGGAAATCTTTTTCGGGTTTACAACTGGTATAACCGGCCCCGAAGGACGAATGAAAAAATTCCTCTTGCATTTTACCGCGTTTTGTGCGTTTGGAAAAGCCCCCGTCCGCCCAAACTTCACCGGGAAGGGGCGGCGCGGAGGCCGAAAAACTTGGCGTCAAACAGTGGCAAAAAACGCGGTATAGTGTTATACTTTAATTTACATGCGGGAAAAACCGCAAAATACAGCGATAACACGGCCCGTTTTGCGGGCTTCAAAAAAGGAGACGGCCCATGCCTCAGAAGTTTGATAAAAAGTTCAGCCCCAACGCTCAGCGCCCCGGCCGGCGCCCCGGTTCTGCCCGCCCCGAAGGCGAGCGGCGCGCCCCCCGCGCGGAGGCTGAGGAGCCCTCGTCCAGCCTGGTCTACGGCAAGAATCCGGTGACCGAGCTGCTGAAAAGCGGCGCGGGTGTGGATACGGTGCTGCTGGCCGATACCCTGCCCGAGGCGGTGGCCGCCTACTACACCGCCCTGGCCAAGGAGGCCGGTGCGGTGGCCAAGCGGGTGCATGCCAACAAGCTGCGTCTGACCTGCGGCACCGACAGCCACCAGGGCGTGGCTGCCTTTGCCAGCGCGGTGGAATATGCCAGCCTGGAGCAGCTGCTGGACCTGGCGAAGGAAAAGGGCGAGCCTCCCTTCCTGGTTCTGTGCGACGGCGTGGAGGACCCCCACAACCTGGGTGCGATCATCCGGTCGGCGCTGCTGTGCGGCGCTCACGGTGTGGTGATCCCCAAGCGCGGCGGCGCGGCCATCACCCCCACGGTGCTGAAGAGCAGCGCCGGCGCGGCGGCCCGTCTGCCGGTGGCCAGGGTGGCCAACATCGGCGAGAGCATTCGCCGCCTGAAGGACCAGGGCGTTTTCGTCTACTGTGCAGACATGGACGGTGTGCCCCTGCATCAGAATAACCTGACCGGCCCGGTGGCTTTGGTCATGGGCAGCGAGGGCCGGGGCGTGAGCCCGCTGGTGAAGAAGCTGTGCGACGGTGTGGTCAGCCTTTCCATGGCGGCCCGCGGCACCGGGGTGGACAGCTTCAACGTGAGCGTGGCGGCGGGCATCATCCTGTACGAGATCGCCCGTCAGCGCGGCCAGGGCTGAACAGAGCCCCGGCCAGCAACTAGCATACGGAGGAACAAAGAGCATGGCGGATCAAAGAAATTCCAGCTCGGTGGATGATATCCTGGAGACCCTGAAGCAGGGAAAGAGTGCCCCGGCGGGCGGCTCGGTGGAGGACATCCTGGCAGACCTGGGGCTGGAACAGAAGAAGGCGGCTCCGGCAGTGCATATGGAGCCGGAGACCCCGACCGCCCCGACGCATCGGACGGTCCAGAATTTCTGGCAGGAGCCCGCGCCGGAGCCTCAGAAGCAGCGCAGCCAGAGCCGGGCAAAACAAAAGCCCGCCAAGGCTGCGCCGCCGCCCCAGCAGGAGGAGCCCGCGGCGCCCCGCCTGTCCGACACGATCCAGATGGACAGCGACTTCCAGAAGTTTTTCAGCGAGAGCGTGGCAGTCATCCCGGATCTGGAGCAGGAGCAGCACCCCGGCTTTTTTGCCCGTTTTGTGGGCCGCAAAAAGAACGCGGAGGCCCAGGACGACGAGGAAGGCCTGGATGCGGAGGATTACTCCACTGAACTGAACACAACGGAAGAGGACGAGTCCGAGGAGCGGGCACCCAGGCGCCGCCGCTTCGGCTTCTGGCACAGATGGAATGAGGACGAGGAGGACGCAGCCGAGGAAGAAACCGGCGAGGAGCCGGAGGAGAGCCCGGAAGAGGAAGAGGAGCAGCCCGTCAAAGAGCGGGAGCCGTTCCGTCTGTTCCACCGGGAGCGCCGCGCCCAGCCGCAGGAGGAGCCGGCCTCCGGTACGGTGGAGCTGCCGCTGCCGGACCAGGCCCCGGCCCGCCCCACCCCCTGGGTGGATCAGGCGCCTACCCGGCCGATGGCCGAGCCCATAAAGCCTGTCCGGCCCCAGCCGGTGGGCACGGTGCAGATCGAGCCGGTGGAAAACCCCGCGGCGGCAGTGAAGCCCGCAGAGCCTGTCCGGCCTCAGCCGGTGGGCACGGTACAGATCGAGCCGGTGGAAAGCCCCACAGTGGAGGTGGAGCCCGCAGAGCCCGCCCGGTCTCAGCCGGTGGGTACGGTACAGATCGAGCCGGTGGAAAGCCCCACAGTGGAGGTGGAGCCCGCGGAGCCTGTCCGGCCCCAGCCGGAAGAGCCCGCAGTGGATGACACACCCACCCGGACTGCCCCGGAATCCGAAAAGCCCATCCAGCCTGCAGAAGCGGACCAGCCCACCATGGTGCTTCGGCCCGAAGAGCTGGAGCTGGACGAGCATCCCACCGGCTCGGTGCAGCTGGATGTGGAATGGGACAACGAGCCCGGTCCGGACGCCACCCGGGTGCTGAAGGACGATGCAGGCAAGGGCGGTGCGCCCCGTCTGCTGGGCGATGAAGCTCCCGGCGAGCCCTTTGCAGAGGAGCCCGGCCCGGAATATGTGGAGGATTACGAGAATCCGGCGGACGCGCCGATCGTCCAGCAGGATCTGGACCGGCTGCGTCTGACCACCGCCATCCGCACCGGCGTTTCCGCGGCGGCGGGCCTGGTGCTGCTGTATCTGGGCCTGGCGGTGGGCGACAGTCCGCTGCCCGCCATCGGTGCGGTGGACCCGGCGGTGGCCCCTATGGCCTACCTGGCGGTGAATCTGGTGCTGCTGGCTGTGGCCTGCGCGGTGAACTGGCGGGTGTTCTGGAACGGCATCCGCGGCCTGTGGGGCGCTCCCACGCCGGACAGCGTGCTGGCTCTGGCAGGTGTTGGTGCGCTGGTCCAGCTGCTGGTGCTGATGATGAAGGCCGAGACCTTTGAGGCCGACAAGCTTACCCTGTTTGCCGCCCCGGCGGCGCTGCTGCTCTGCTTCGGCGCGCTGGGCAAATATCTGATGAGCGGTGTGATCAGCCGCAACTTCGCGCTGGTCAGCACCGGAAACGAGCACGTGGCCGCCTTCCGGCTGGATGATGAGGAGCTCTGCACCCGCCTGGCCGAGGGCCTGGGCGAGCCGGAGCCCTGTCTGGTGGCCAGCCGGCCCACCACTCTGGTGGAGGGCTTTCTGCGCCGCAGCTTCTCGGTGCGCGCCAGCGACCGGATGCTCCAGCGCATGAGCTGGGTGCTGGCTGGTGCGGCGCTGCTCACTGCTCTGATCGCCCTGTTCTCCAAACAGGGTCTGGCCATGGCCTTCACCGCCTTTGCGGGCACCCTGTGCCTGGGCGGACCGGCCAGCGCCACCCTGCTGGCAGCGATTCCCGCTATGCTGATGCAGAAGAGCGCCGCCCGTGTGGGCGCTGTGGTGCCCGGCTGGAGCTCGGTGGAGGAGCTGAGCGGCGCGAACATGATCATGGTGGGCGCAAAGGACCTGTTCCCCGCCAAGAGCGTGCGGCTGCACGGCATCAAGACCTTCGAGAAGGAGCGCATCGATCTGGCCATCCTGTATGCCGCGTCGGTGCTCATCGCGGGCTGCGATACCCTGCGGGATGTGTTTATGAACATCATCCAGGGCAAGACCAATATCCTGTTCCCGGTGGAAAGCCTGGAAAACGACCCCGGCTTCGGCTTCACTGCCTGGGTGGGCGACAAGCGGGTCATCATTGGCAACCGGGCCATGATGGAAAAGCAGGGGGTGGAGATCCCCTCGCTGGACTACGAAAACCGCTACACCAAGGGCAAAAAGCAGGCCATCTATCTGGCGGTGAGCGGCCGGCTGTTCGGCATGTTCCTGGTCAGCTACAAGGCCGATGAGCAGGCATCCCATGTGCTGGAGGCCCTGAACCGTCAGGGTGTGTCGGTACTGGTAAAGAGCGATGACTTCTCGCTGACCACCGAGCTGATCAGCCAGGTTTACGGCCTGGAGGAGGGCTGTGTGAAGGTGCTCAGCGGCGCCGAGCGGCGCGCCCTGACGCCGGTCACCGAATACCGGCAGTACAGCCCCGGCTGCATGGCTCACATCGGCAGCTTTGCCTCCTTTGTGGGCGGTCTGCTGGCGGCGGCGGGCGCGGCCTCGGCCGAGCGCACCTCCTCTCTGGTGCAGGCGGCGGGCATTCTGGTCAGCGTGGTGCTGGCACTGCTGCTGGCCTTCACCGGCGGCATGGCCGCATTGGCTCTGCCCGCGCTGGTGCTTTACCAGGCGGCCTGGGCGGTGCTCACCCTGATGATTCCCATGCTCAAACGATACGAGTAATAGAACGTGTTTTGAAAGCTGCCAAAAGGCGCGCCCACATCGGGCGCGCCTTTTGTGCGTTTTTGTGCAAAAACAACCGGGGAATTTCCGTCAATAGGCAATCTGCACAAAGCTTGCAATTGATTTTGTGCAGGGAAACCAGCCTTTTTTTAGAACATTATCTTTAAAAAGCTTTATGATTGTGATAAGATTTTTGTATAGATTGCTGCCGCTGCAATTTCTCGTGGCAAAACAGGCGGCAGAAGAGAGGGTATTAACTTATGAATTACGCCAACAAAGACATCCGAAACATCCTGGTAGCCGGTCACGCCGGCTGCGGCAAGACCACCCTGATCGAAGCACTGCTGTTCAGCACCGATCCTGAGATGCAGCGCGCCGGTACCGTGCAGGACGGCAACACCGTGTGCGACTTTGATCCCGAGGAGCAGAAGCGCCACGCCAGCCTGGCGGCGGCCGTTGCCCCCGTGGAGTACGACGGTGTGAAGCTGAATTTCATCGACGCCCCCGGCCTGTTTGATTTTGAGCTGGGCATGTACGAGGGCATTCAGGCTGCAGAGAGCGTGCTGATCACTGTGTCAGCCCGTTCGGGTGTGACCGTTGGCGCGGAAAAGGCGTTCCATCTGGCCGAGAAGCACGGCAAGAGCAAGATGATCTTCGTGAACAAGACCGATCTGGAAAACGCCAACTACTATAAGATTCTGGAAAATCTGAAGACCAAGTTCGGCCCCAGCATCTGCCCCTGCGTGGTGCCTGTGCGGCAGGACGACGGCACCATTCTGTATGTGAACCTGTTCAGTCAGAAGGCCTTCAAGTATGAGAGCGGCAAGCAGGTGCAGGTGGAGCTGCCCGAGATGGGCCACCGTCTGGAGGGCCTGGTCGCCGCCATGAGCGAGGCCGTGGCCGAGACCGACGACGAGCTGATGGAGAAGTTCTTCTCCGGCGAGCCCTTCACCACCGAGGAGATCGTGAACGGCCTGGCCAAGGGCTGCCGCAGTGGCGCCATCACCCCTGTGTTCTGCGGCAGTGCCGTGAACCAGCAGGGTCTGGACATGCTGCTGTACAACCTGAAGGTCCTGCTGCCCAGCCCGGCGGACGCACCCGCTGTTCTGGCCGAGGATGCCGCCGGTGAGCCGGTGGAGGTCGCCTGCGATGAGGCCGGCCCCCTGGCTGCCTACGTGTTCAAGACCGTGGCCGATCCCTTTGTGGGCAAGCTGTCCTACGTGAAGGTGGTCAGCGGCACCCTGAAGAGCGACAGCGCCCTGGTAAACGCCCGCACCGGCGAAGCCGAGCGCATGGGCAAGCTGCTCTATGTGAAGGGCAAAAAGCAGACTGATACCACTGTGATCGGCGCGGGCGACATCGGCGCAGTGACCAAGCTGCCCGCCGCCCAGACCGGCGATACCCTGTGCGAGGCCGGCCGTGTGGTCAAGCTGCCCGCCCCCGCATTCCCCACGCCCACTTTGTCCATGGCCATCCGTGTGGCCAAGAAGGGCGACGAGGGCAAGATCGGCGCGGCTCTGGCCCGCCTGATGGAAGAGGACCCCACCCTGACCTACCGTGTGGACACCGAGACCGGCCAGCAGATCATCAGCGGCCTGGGCGAGCAGCATCTGGACGTGGTGGTCGCCAAGCTGAAAGCAAAATTCGGCGTGGATGTGGAGCTCACCGTGCCTAGAGTGGGCTACCGTGAGTCCGTGCGCAAGAAGTGCAAGGCCCAGGGCCGTCACAAGAAGCAGACCGGCGGTCACGGCCAGTTCGGTGATGTGTGGATCGAGTTCGAGCCCTGCGACAGCGAGGAGCTGGTCTTCGAGGAGAAGGTATTCGGCGGCAGCGTGCCCAAGAACTACTTCCCCGCGGTGGAAAAGGGCCTGCGCCAGGCAGCCGAGCACGGCGTGCTGGCGGGCTACCCGGTGGTTGGCCTGAAGGCCACCCTGCTGGACGGCAGCTATCATCCGGTGGACTCCAGCGAAATGGCCTTCATCATGGCCGCCAAGCTGGCTTATAAGGCCGCTCTGCCCGAGGCCGGCCCCATGATCCTGGAGCCTGTGGGCACCCTGAAGGCCCATGTTCCCGCCGACAACACCGGAGACGTGATGGGCGATGTGACCAAGCGGCGCGGCCGTGTTCTGGGCATGAACCCGGACGAGGACGGCCTGCAGGTCGTGGAGGCGGAAGTGCCCATGGCCGAGATGCAGGACTTCACCACCTTCATGCGTCAGCTGACCCAGGGCCGCGGCCACTTCACCCTGGAGTTTGCCCGCTACGAGCCTCTGCCCACCAACCTGGAGGGCAAGGTCATTGAGGAGGCCAAGAAGCTGCGCGGCAATACCGACGACGAGGAATAATTTCTCCGGCATCGGCATAACAATGGATTGAAAACGGGACCCGCGGAAGGGACAACTCCCTTTCCGCGGGCCCCGTTCCGTTTGCCAAAAAGCAAGAGGGATTTTTGGTTATTCAGCCAAAAAAAGGGGGTTCGGTTGACAAATGGCCCAGAACTCGTTATACTATCAAAATTAAATGGAAGCAAAGCGCGGTCCATTGTGAGTTGTGAACAAGCATACCCCCCTTGGGCACCGCCGGTACCACAGGTCCGGCAGGGCATTTGACGGCCGCGGCTTCCCACAGATTAAGGAGTAAACAGAACCATGAGCAATGTAAAAGAAGTTATTGTGACCGTCGCCGGCCTGAAGGCCCTGGAGGACGAGCTGGAGGAACTGAAGACCGTCCGCCGCAAGGACGTTGCGGAGAAGATCAAGGTGGCCCGCGGCTTCGGCGACCTGTCCGAGAACAGCGAGTACGACGAGGCCAAGAACGAGCAGGCCTTCATCGAGAGCCGCATCGCCCAGTTGGAGGCCATGCTGAAGAACGCCCGCGTGATCGATAACGACGAGCTGAACCTGGACACCGTTTCCGTGGGCACCCACGTGAAGATCGAGGACGAGGACGGCGAGGTTGAGGAGTACGACATCACCGGCTCCACCGAGGCGGACCCCCTGAACGGCAAGATCAGCGACGAGAGCCCCGTGGGCGCTGCTCTGATGGGCCAGAAGGTCGGCCAGACCGTGACCGTGACCCTGCCCAACGGCGGCACCATCGATTTCAAGATCCTGGAGATCAGCCGCGCTGCCATGTAATCGGCAAAAATCGCAAAAAAAGAAGATCGTTTTCCGCAAAAAGAGGTGCCACGGCGCCTCTTTTTGTGCTATAATAAGGCAGTATGCCCGCCGTATGCGGGCCAAACTATCATATCCGCGCCAACCGGCGCGTTTTTTGGAGGGAATAGCATGGAGCTGAACGAAAACAAGAACCCCAACCCCCAGCAGGATCAGGAGCTCAGCGAAAAGGCTTACAACGAGCTGGTCGCTGTGCGCCGCGACAAGCTGAAAGCCCTGCAGGAAGCGGGCAACGACCCCTTCCAAAAAACCAAATATCCGCAGGACGCTTTCGCCGCGGACATCAAAAAGGAATACGACTATCTGGCCGCTGAGGAAGAGACCGACCGCACCGTGTGCATGGCCGGCCGCATGATGAGCAAGCGCGTGATGGGCAAGGCCAGCTTTGCCGACCTGCGCGACGCCTCCGGCAACATCCAGCTGTACATTCGCCGCGATGTGATCGGTGAAGAGGAGTACGCCGGCTTCAAGAAGTTCGACATCGGTGATGTGATCGGCATCAAGGGCCAGGTGTTCCGCACCAAGATGGGCGAGATCAGCATCCGCTGCACCGATGTGGTGCTGCTGGCCAAGAGCCTGCTGCCCCTGCCCGAGAAGTTCCACGGCCTGAAGGACCAGGAGCTGCGCTACCGCCAGCGTTATGTGGACCTGATCATGAATCCCGAGGTGCGCCGCACCTTCGAGATCCGTTCCCGTTTCATCCGCTTCATGCGCTCCTACCTGGATCAGCGCAACTACATGGAAGTGGAGACCCCGGTGCTGAACACCATCGCCGGCGGCGCGGCTGCCCGCCCCTTCATCACCCATCACAACACCCTGGATCTGGACATGTACATGCGCATCGCCACCGAGCTGCCCCTGAAGCGGCTGATCGTGGGCGGCATCGACCGGGTGTATGAGATCGGCCGTATCTTCCGCAACGAGGGCATGGACCCCAAGCACAACCCCGAGTTCACCACCGTGGAGCTGTACCAGGCCTACGCCGACTTCCACGACATGATGGACATCGCCGAGGGCATCCTGTCCGGCGCCGCCAAGGAGATCCTGGGCAGCTACCAGGTGAAGTGGCAGGGCGAGGACATCGACCTGACCCCCGGCTGGCGCCGCCTGACCATGGTGGACGCCGTGAAGGAGTACACCGGCGTGGACTTCGGCGCCATCACCGATGACGCCGAGGCTGTGGCTGCTGCCAAGGCCATTGGCGTGGAGCTGGCCGACACCGCCGACAAGACCTGGGGCAACGCCCTGTACGCCTGCTTCGACCAGAAGGTGGAGGAGCAGCTGATCCAGCCCACCTTCATCACCATGTACCCGGTGGAGGTCTCCCCGCTGACCAAGCGCAGCCCCGAAGATCCCCGCCTGACCGAGCGCTTCGAGCTGTTCATCTGCCACAGCGAGCTGGCCAACGCCTACTCCGAGCTGAACGATCCCATCGACCAGCGCGCCCGCTTCGAGAAGCAGCTGGAGCTGCGCGACCGGGGCGACGACGAGACCGAGATGATGGACGAGGACTTCCTCACCGCTCTGGAGTACGGCATGCCTCCCACGGGCGGCATGGGCATGGGCATCGACCGCTGCGTTATGATGCTCACCGGCTCCGACACCATCCGTGAGGTCATCCTGTTCCCCACCATGAAGCCGCTGGATGCGCCCAAGAAGCAGGAGAAGGCCGCCGTCAAGGCCCAGCCCGCTGCTGCTGTGGCTGAGCCTGCCGCTTCCGTGGCCGAGCCCATCGACTTCTCCAAGGTGGAGATCGAGCCTCTGTTTGCCGATATGGTGGACTTCGAGACCTTCTCCAAGTCCGACTTCCGCGCCGTGAAGGTGAAGGCCTGTGAGGCCGTGAAGAAGTCCAAGAAGCTGCTGAACTTCACTCTGGACGACGGTACCGGCACGGATCGCACGATTCTGAGCGGAATCCATGCCTACTACGAGCCCGAGGAGCTGGTGGGCAAGACCCTGATTGCCATCACCAACCTGCCTCCCCGTCCCATGATGGGCATCGAATCCTGCGGCATGCTGCTCTCCGCGATTCATACCGAGGAGGGCGAAGAAAAGCTGCATCTACTGATGGTGGACGAGCACATCCCCGCGGGTGCCAAGCTGTATTGATCCCGCGGAACTGAAATGACCGAGAAGCCCCGACTTTTTGTTGGGCAGCACCGCCCGGAATGATGCGGTGCTGCCTTTGAGGAGTTGGGGCTTCTTTTGAACAAGGAAAGGAAGAGCCATGAAGATCCTAGCTGTGGACTACGGCGATGCCCGCACCGGCCTTGCCATCAGCGATGCCAGCGAGCTGCTGGCCACCCCTCTGCCTCAGATCGAGGAAAAGAGCATGAACAAGGCGGCCGCCGCCATTCTGGAAGCCGCCCGTGCCCAGAAGGCCGAGATGATCGTGGTGGGCCTGCCCCGCAACATGGACGGCACCGAGGGCTCCCGCGCCCAGAAGACCCGCAAGATGGCGGCGATTCTGGAACGGGACGGCCAGCTGCCGGTGCGCTTCTGCGACGAGCGCCGCACCACCGTCACCGCCGCCGCCCAGCTAAGCGAGGTGGGCACCTTCGGCAAAAAGCGCAAGGAGATCCTGGACTCGGTGAGCGCCGCGGTCATTCTGGAAAGCTTTCTGGCCTGGCGCAAGCATCACCCGGAGGAGGCCTGAAGGCCGGGGGCTTCGTGAGAAAATCGTAAGATTTCCGCAAGCAAAAAGAAAAGCACATCCGCGCCCTGTTCTGGTAGGATAATACCGGAGCAGGGCGTTTTTTTGCGGGCGCTTGCGCCGGATGGAGGTTTGCCGTATCATAAAAGGCGAAACAATGAAGGAAAAAGGGGGACGGGCAGGAATGAGTGCGAAGATCCTGCTGGTGGATGACGAGGCCGCCATTGCGGACCTGGTGGAGGTCTATCTGAGCAACGAGGGCTACACGGTGTACAAATGCGAGAACGCGGCCCAGGCGCTGGAATGCGTGGCGGAGAAGCCGGTGGACCTGGCCATTCTGGATGTGATGCTGCCGGACCTGAGCGGCTTTGAGCTGTGCCGCCGCATCCGAAAAAAGCACCTGTGGCCCATCCTGATGCTCACCGCCCGGGTGGAGGATCTGGATAAGATCCAGGGCCTGATGCTGGGAGCGGACGACTACATCACCAAGCCATTTAACCCGCTGGAGCTGCTGGCCCGGGTCAAAACCCAGCTGCGCCGGTATACCCAGTACAACCAGTCCGCCCAGCCGGAAAAGAGCGGGGAATACGAGTTCAACGGTCTGTGCATCAGCGAGGTCACCCACAAGTGTACCCTGTACGGGGAGGAGCTGGCCCTCACGCCGCTGGAGTTTTCGATTCTGTGGTATCTGTGCAGCCACCGGGGGCAGGTGGTGCCCAGCGAGCAGCTGTTCCGGGAGGTGTGGGGCGAAAAGTACATCGATGGCAACAACACCGTGATGACCCACATCGCCCGGCTGCGGGAGAAGATGCACGAAAAGAGTCGTCAGCCGAAATTCATCAAAACTGTCTGGGGAGTGGGGTATACCATTGAGTGAACTGCGTAAAAACTGGGCCCACCGGCGCACCGCGCTGCGCTTCACCCTGCAGCTGGCGGTGATGCTGGCAGCGTTCTGGGGTGCAAGCTGGCTGCTGCTCAACGGGGCTTACTTTGTGTATTTTCAGCTGGATCTGGGCCGCTACTGGTGGGTGTTTCTGGTTAAAGAGATCATAAAGCTGCTCCTGCCCGTTCTGGCCGTATTGTGGCTCGGGGTGGGCACGGTGCTCATCACCGGCTGGGTCTTCTGCAAGCCGCTGCGCTATCTGGATGAGGTGACCGAGGCCGCCGGCCGTCTGGCCCGCCCGGGGGAGGACCCCATCCGACTGCGGCCCCAGCTGAAAACCGTGCAGGATCAGCTGAACCAGGCCCGGGAGCAGGGGCTGCGGGCCGCTGCGGCCCTTCGTCAGGAGGAGCAGCGGAAAAATGACCTGATCGTCTATCTGGCCCACGATCTGAAAACCCCGCTCACCAGCGTGATCGGCTATCTGAACCTGCTGGTGGATGAGCCGGACATCAGCCCGGCCACCCGGGCCCGCTACACCGGCATCGCGCTGGAAAAGGCCCTGCGGCTGGAGGAGCTGGTGAACGAGTTCTTCGAGATCACCCGGTTCAGCCTGAGCCATCTGGAGCTGGAGCTTTCCCGGGTGGACCTGTCGCTGATGCTGCGCCAGATGGTCAGCGAGTTCGCGCCGGAGCTGGCGGCAAAGCGGCTGGACTGCCAGGCGGACCTGCCGGATGAGCTGCCGGTCCGCTGCGATCCGGCAAAGCTGGCCCGGGTGTTTGATAACCTGCTGCGCAACGCGGTGAGCTACAGCGACCCCGGCACCACCCTGCGGGTGCAGGGCAGGCTGGAGGGGGAGACGGTGGTGCTGCAGTTCGTGAATCAGGGCCGGACCATCCCGCCGGAAAAGCTGGCCCGCATCTTCGAAAAGTTCTTCCGGGCGGACGAATCCCGGGCCAGCGCCAGCGGCAATGCCGGGCTGGGCCTGGCCATCGCCAGGCAGATCGTGGAGCAGCACGGGGGCACCATCGCCGCCGCCAGCGCCGACGACCGGGTGGTGTTCACCCTGCGCCTGCCCCAAAACGGCCCTTCCAACTGATCGATATGGATTTGGAAAAGAGCTCTGTGCGCTGCACAGGGCTCTTTTTTGGCCTTTTCCGAGCATTCTGCCCTTAAAAGAGCGGGGCAAAAACGCCTATAATGCAAAAGTTAGCTTGCTAATTATTAGAATTCTAATGAATTGGAACGCCGAAAACAGGAAAGGGATCGCCACAATGGAACACAGCTTTCACTATCTGCCTTTAGCCAATCAGTCCATGGTGCACCGGCAGCTGCTGGCAAAACTGAAGGATACCGGCCTGACCCTGGGCCAGCCCAAGGTGCTGGACTATCTGCAGGACCACGACGGGGCCAACCAGGCCGAGATCGCCCGCGCCTGCCACATCGAGCCCGCCTCCCTCACCTCGGTGCTGAACCGGATGGAGGAGAAGGCGCTGGTGGAGCGCCGCACCCAGCAGGGGGACCGGCGCAGCTTTGCGGTCTACCTCACCGGGCAGGGCCATTCGATGGCGCTGCGGGTCCGGCAGGCCTTCGAGGAGCTGGAGGAGCAGGCCTTTGCGGGGGTGAGCGAAGCGGAGCGGGAGCAGCTGGACGAGACGGCGGCAAAGACCCGCATCGCCCAGGAGGACCGGCGGCGGGCCACCAACTACCAGTACTACACCCGGCGGGTGTGGGGTCTGGGCAAAACTACCACCTGACGCTGGACACCGGCCTGGGGGAGGAGTATGTGCAGACCTGCATCGAGGCCGCGCTGAAGGCCCTGGAGGCCGGTCAGAAGGCCACCGTATAAACATAAAAAACAGCACCGGCAGATGCGTTGCCGGTGCTGTTTTCATTTTGGAATCAGTGGGCGGGCTTGTCCACCTTTTCGTTGTTGATTTTGGAATACATGATCTGCTGGCCGGAGTAAAGGCTGTACTGGCCGCTGAGCAGGTAGCTCACCGCACAGGCCAGCGCGAACAGCAGCATGGACTCGGCTCCGAACAGCTCCACACCCAGCACGATGCTGGCGAAGGGGCAGTTGGTCACGGCGCAGAAGGTGGCCACCAGTGCAACCGCCGCCGCCAGGCCCGGGTCCAGCCCCAGCAGCGGCCCCACCAGGCAGCCGAAGGTGGAGCCCACAAAGAAGGTGGGCACGATCTCGCCGCCCCGGAAGCCGCAGCCCAGGGTGAGGGCGGTGAGCAGCAGTTTAAACAAAAAGGCCAGCGGATGGGCCAGCACGCCCTCGGTGATGGCCTGCTCGATCACCTGCATGCCTGCGCCGTTGTAATCCCGTGTGCCCAGCAGCAGAGTGCAGCCGATGATCAGCGCCGAGCCTGCCAGAATGCGCAGGTATTGATTGGGCAGCCAGGTCTGGTACAGATGGCTTGCAGTGTGCATCACAATGCACAGCAGCATGCCCACCAGCGCGCAGCCCACGCCCAGAATCACCACCCGCCAGGAGTTGCCCCAGCCAAGGCCGCTGGCCTTGTGGATCACAAACTGCTCCGGCACCGCCCCCAGCGCCCGGGAAACGCCGTAGGCCACCAGGCTGGACATGGTGCAGGGCAGCAGCGCTGCGTGGTAGACCACGCCCACGCTGATCACCTCAATGCTGAAGATGGTGGCGGTGAGCGGGGTGCCGAACAGGGCGCTGAACACCGCACTCATGCCGCACAGCACCATGAAATGCTGGCTGGGCTGGTTGAGCCGCAGCTTTTCCCCAAGCCAGCCGCCCATGCTGCCGCCGATCTGCAGGGCCGCGCCCTCACGCCCGGCACTGCCGCCCAGAAGATGGGTGATGAAGGTGGCGAAGATGATCAGCGGGGTCATGCGCAGCGGCGCGCGCTTGCCGTTGCGGGCGCTCTCGATCACCTGGTTGGTGCCCCGCTCGGTGCTCATGCCGCACAGCTGATACACCGCCACAATGGCCAGGCCGCCCACCGGCAGCAGCCACAGCAGCTCCGGGTGGGCCGCCCGTACCCGGTTGGCCCAGCTTACCATGTGGTAGAACACCGCACCCACCGCGCCGCCCGCAAGGCCCATCAGCCCGGAGCAGATCATCCACATCAGAAAGGTCTCGCTGTAGGGGAACAGCCCCTCGGCAATGTTGGTCAGCGCCTCTTTGCGCCGCAGATTCATGTTACCGCCTCCCACCGGCCTCAGCAAGGCCGTTTTTGCACATTGATACCGGCTTATATTATAGCAAATCCCCGGAAAAAATTGAAGCAAAAGCCCTTTTGTGCTATGATAGAAACCAGCGAAAACTGCAACAGGAAACGGAGCGTGACACCAATGAAACAGGGCTTTGAGAACAGCAGCCTTTCCCAAGAGGTCCTGGGCTTCCATTGCCCCCGCTGGGCCGAGCTGCCGGGCATCGCGCTGTATATGGATCAGGTCACCGGCTATATCAACGAGATTTTTGCCCCCATCGCCCCCCAGGAGCAGCAGATCACTCTGACCAAGGCGATGGTGAACAATTACGTGAAGCAGCGGGTGATGAGCCCGCCGGTGAACAAAAAATACGACCGGGCCCACATGGCCTATCTGGTCACCATCTGCGCTCTCAAGCAGGTGTTCAGCATCCCGGAGATCGGCAGCATGATCCGCGCCCAGATGGACCACTGCCCGGTGGAGCAGGCCTACGACTGCTTCTGTGAGGAGCTGGAGAGCGCACTGCGGGCGGTGTTCCTGGGGCAGGCAGCCCCCACCCAGATCCGCAATGAGCAGGACCCGGCGGCCATCACCCTGCTGCGGGGCGCGGTGCAGGCCTATGCCAGCAAGGTGTATGTACAAAAGCGGCTGGCCTTCGCCGAGCAGGCCGGCGGGCAGGAATGAGGAGAAGAAGCCGGTGAAGATTGAGAGAGTACAGCTGATTTATTTTTCCGCCGCGGGAACCACCCGGACGGTGGGGCAGGCAGCGGCAAAAGGGACCGGCCTGCCGATGGAGGAATGGGATTGCACCCCGCAGCGGGCAAAAGCACCCTTTCAGCCGGACGAGCGGACCCTGACCATTCTGGCTGTTCCGTCTTTCGGTGGGCGGGTGCCCGCGCCGGTGGCAAAGAGGATGGAGCAGCTGAAGGGCTGTGGCCCGGCGGTGCTGCTGAGCGTTTACGGCGCGCGCGCCAGCGAGGATACGCTGGCTGAGCTGTATGATCTGGCAGAGCGGGCAGGCTACCGGCCCATAGCGGCCGGGGAATTTGTGGCCCGGCATTCCATGGCCACCCGGATCGCAGCGGAGCGCCCGAATGGGGCGGACCTTTCCCAGGCTGCGGCGCTGGGAAAGCAGGCAGTGGAGCTGGCCCAGAATCTTCTGCCGGGGCAGGAACCGGGGCTGGAGCTGCCGGGCAATCGACCCTACCGGGAATTTGGCGGGGTACCGTTCCACCCGAAGGCGAATAGAAAATGTGTGGAATGCGGCCGCTGTGCCGACCAGTGCCCGGTGGAGGCAATTCCTGCCGGGAAGCCAAACAGGACCGACAGCAAGGTGTGCATCACCTGTATGCGCTGCGTGGCAGTGTGCCCTGTAAAAGCCAGAAGCCTCGGCAAGCTGCCGGAGCTGGCCGTTACGGCCAAACTGCGCAAGGTGTGCGACGATCACCGGGAAAACCGGATCTGGTTGGCCGGCCTTGAATAAAGAAAAACGAAAAAAGCCCGCGCCTGGACAATTCCAGGCGCGGGCCTTTTGCTTGCTTATGGGGGATTGGGGAATTACTCCTGGCTGAACTGGTCCTTGCCAACGCCGCACAGGGGGCACTCGAAATCCTCGGGAACATCGGCCCACAGGGTGCCGGGGGCGATGCCGCCGTCCTCGTAGCCCTCAGCCTCGTCGTAAACCCAGCCGCACACGTCACATACAAAACGGTTCATAATGAATACTCCTTTTCGCTCTATTTGGAAAGAAATGAATTTTTTGAGAGGGACCGTTTGGTCCGTGACTCTAGTATATGCGGCGGAACGGAAAAATCATGTTGCCACGGCAACAAAATTATGCCAGACTTAAAATCCGGCGGGCGGCGTCCGCAATGTATTCAGCCAGGGGCAGCTCGGGCAGGCCGCCGATCTGCACTCCGCACTTGCTCACCGGGATCAGTACCTTGCGGGCGGAGGAGTCCGCCACGGCCAGCGCCATGGCAGGGCTGCATTCGCCCATCATGCTGTTGGCCATCACGATGCCCATGGGTCCGGCAATCACATCCGCCCGGCGGGCGTTCACGATCACTGCGTTCTCTCCGGTGGCGCCCGCGGTGGCGCCTGCCTTCATCATGGCACCGGTGGCGGCGGCATTGGTGCCCACCGCCAGAATTTCGCCGGCGTAGCCGCCAGCACGCAGCTTTTCAATCAGGGCGCGGCCGAAGCCTCCGCCCTGGCCGTCAATCACAACGATTCTCATGCAATAACCTCGCTTTTTCTTGTTACAGCAGCGGCGCGAACAGGCGCAGGATCAGCTGCGCCACCCGCTTGGGCAGGGGTGTTTTATAGGTGTCCTCCAGGAATACCTCGTTGCTCACGCTCATGCACTCCTCCAGGTCGGCCCGCACATCCTGCACCATCTGCCCGCCGTAGAAGGCACAACAGTTTTCGAAATGCAGATACAGGCTGCGGTAGTCCATGTTGGCGCTGCCCACGATGGCGGTTTTGTCATCCGACACATACATCTTGGCGTGGATGAAGCCGGGGGTGTATTCAAAGATGCGCACGCCCGCCTCCAGCAGCACCCGGTAGTAGCTCTGGGTCACCCAGTACACATACCATTTGTCCGGAATGCCGGGGGTGATGATCCGCACATCCACACCGCTTTTGGCAATCAGGGTCAGGGTGGTGATCATCTCGTTGTCCACCACCAGATAGGGGGTGGCGATATACACGTAGTTGGTGGCCTGCTGCAGCACGTTAAAGTAGGCGTTTTCGGCCACATTCTCTTCGTCCAGCGGGCTGTCGCCGTAGGACTGCACAAAGCCCCGGGCGGTGTAGCGCAGGGTGGGGGCGTAGTCCTTCGGGTCACTCACGCTGCCGGTGGTGAAGTCCCACATTTCCAGAAACAGTGCGGTCAGCGATTGCACGCCGCTGCCCTTGAGCATCAGGCCGGTGTCCTTCCACATGCCGAAGCGCTTTTTTCGATTGATGTATTCGTCGGAAAAGTTCAGCCCGCCGGTGAAGCCCACGTTGCCGTCGATCACGGTGATCTTCCGGTGGTCCCGGTGGTTGAGCATGGTGTAGTCCGAGATCCGGCCGGACAGCCGGGGCGGTGCAAAGGGATAGCACTTGATGCCCTTGCGCCGCAAGAATTCATCGTAGTTTTCCGGCAGGGTGAACATGCAGCCGAAGGCGTCGAACAAAAGGCGCACATCCACACCCTCGGCGGCCTTCTGGGTGAGAATTTCCAGAGTCGTGTCCCACATGTAGCCGGGCTTGATGATGAAATACTCCATGAAGATGAAGTGCTTGGCGCCCTTCAGTTCCTCCAGAAAGCGGGGAAAGAAATCCTGGCCCCAGGCGTAATATTCGCTCTGGGTATCGCCATAAAGGGGAGCGCCTGCGCACTGGGACAGATAGGTGGCACTGCGGGCCAGGTTTTTGTCCTTCACCTGCAGGCGGCGCATGGGCTCCGGGTCCTGAGGCAGCGATCGGGTTCCCCGCTCGGTGATGGATTCCAGCCGCTTGGCGTGGCGGTTGCCGGTGTTCCGGTGGCCCCAGAACAGGTAGAACAGGGTACCGGTGGGCGGCATGACCAGAATCATGATCAGCCACATGATTTTATAGACCGGGTTGACCTTGTCCTTATCCAGCAGTGTGAGCACAGCCAGGGCGCTGAGCAGCATCAGAAACAGATAAAAATACGGGAAAAATCTGCCCAGCCCAACGGCGATGCCAACCACCAGAGTAATCTGCAGCAGCAGCAAGACCGCGAAGAAAAAGCTGCGGGACAACAGCCCACGGCCCAGTTTGTTGCGGGCTTTGCGTACCTTCTTCATTTCCATAATAATAAGCCTCCTGCATGAAAAAGGGAAAAAGGCAAACGAAAAAGCCTTTGGGGGATATTATATCACAGTTTTCCCACAAAATCGACGGAAAGACCCTGGGGAAACAAAAAGAGCGCACGGTGCTGCGTGCGCTCGGAATGAATTTATTCGGTCTGACTGGTGCTCTGTGCCGCGCTGGAGGTCTGGGAAGCGGAGGAGGAAGCCCCTTCGCTGCCGCTGGCGGGAGCCGGGTCCGCCGCGCCGTAGGTGCTGATGGTCACGCTGTTGAGCAGCACGTCCTCCACAGGCTTGCCGTGCTCGTCCACCTCGCTCTGGGCCAGGGCGTCCACCACATCCATGCCCTCGTAGACCTGGCCGAACACGGTGTCGGTGTAGTCCAGATAGGGCAGGCCGCCCGCCGCATCGTAGGCCTCGATCACCTCGGTGCGCACGCCCGCCTGTTCCATCTGGGTGCGCAGGCTGTCGTCCAGCTTTTCGGGCAGCGACTGCACAAAGTAGAACTGGCTCAGGCCGGAGACATTCTCATCCGGGCTGAAGGCGGCGCACAGTGCGCCGGAATAGTGGTGCAGCTGGTCCGAGATCTCCTTGGGGTAGGGGTTGTTGTTCCAGATGGTGGAGCCGGTGGTGCCGCTGCCGGAGGCATCGCCGCCCTGCACCACAAAGCCGGAAACGATCCGGTGGAAGCTGGTGCCGTTGTAGTAGCCCTCCTGGGCCAGACGGGTGAAGTTCTCCACCGCCATGGGGGCCTGGTCCGGATACAGCACGGCCCGCACCTCACCGGCGCTGGTGTTGAAGATGGCAATGGGGTCGCCCTCGGCGGGGGTCTGGAACTGAAGCTCCTCGCTTTCCACCTGGGGGCGTTTGATGGAGCTGCCCACAACTCCGCCGCCGCAGCCTGTGAGCAGGCCGGCGGCCAGAACGACGGCCGCTGCCAAAGCAATGAATCTGCGCAAGGAAGATGCCCTCCTGTAATTTTTTGATAGAAATAATACATATTATACCACAAAGCCGGGAAAAATAAAAACCAGCTGCTCCAAGTATTTTATAAAACTTTCACAGCGGGTTTTGTTGCGTTTTTCTATTGACGCAGGCAGCAAAAAAAGGTAAACTTTATCTAGCAGATCACACAGGCGAGGCCCGAGGGCCCGCCCGAAAAAGGAGAGCAAACATGGCTGAGAACAACACCCCTGTCACCGAGCAGGAAGAAGATTACACCCCCGACCTGGTGACCCTGGAGGACGAGGAAGGCAAAGAGCACACCTTTGAGGTGATCGACGCAGCCGACCACAAGGGCGTTCACTACATGGCACTGGTTCCCTACGTGGAGAACGAGGAAGAGCTGGAGGACGCCGAGCTGGACCTGATCCTGATGAAGGTCGGCCAGGACGCGGAGGGCGAATACCTGGATATCGTGGAAGACGACGAGGAGCTTTACGAGGTGAGCAACCTGTTCGAGAAGCGCCTGCGCGAATTCTTCGACATCGAGCAGTAAGCCTGCCGCCCAAACACGCTTAGCATCCTGCCTTGTGCGATTTGTTGCAGCTTTAAATAATCCTACTAATCAAATTCAGGGAGCCCGGAGTTGACTACCGGACCGCAGACCTCCCGCCCCTCAAGGGGAGCACGGAAGAAGGGAGTGGAAAAGTGGCCACAGGGCACCCACCTGCCATCCGGTAGGTTTTGATTGGCTGCAGACGGCAAGGCGGGGCTATTTGAAAACAAAAGCGCTCCCGGTCCTTTCAAAGAACCGGGAGCTTTTTTGTGTCCCGCAGCAAAAGGAGGAAAGCCCCCATGGGAAAGGGCGATTACCACGGCGCGAGCCACATCTATGGCAGCCGTGCGGGTACCAACCCCCGCGCCGAATACCGGGAATTCGATTTTGAGCCCGGCCGCGAGGCGGAAAAGGATGAGCTGCTGCGCAAGGTGCGCCGCCCGGAGCTGACCATCCAGGCGGGTTATCTGCGCAGGCCTGCCCGGAAGACTGTTAACAAGAAATAAAAAATCGCCGCCCCAGCACAAAGCAGCGGGGCGGCGATTTTTTGCGGCGGAAAAGCCGGATCAGAAGCCCAGAGGTTCACCCACCAGCAGCACCTTGATGCGGCCGGGAATCCGCTGGTAGCGGTGGATGGTGGTGGTGCAGCAGATGCGGGCCGGGCTGTGGCAGTCGGCGCAGGTGCCGGTCACGGCGCAGGGGGTCTTGCAGTTCAGCCGGTCGGTGTTGGCGGGGGCGGCGATCTCCTTTACCCGGCGGGCGGCGGCGTGGATGTCCTTCACGATCTTGTTGCAGCCCACCACCAGCAGCACGTTCTTGGGGCCGAAGGTCATGGCGGCTACCCGGTTGGCGGTGCCGTCCACGTTGTACAGCTCACCGGCCTCGGTCACCGAGTTGGTGCTGGCCAGATACCAGTCGGCGCTGAACACCTGGCGGAACAGCGCGTCCAGCTCCTCGCCGGTCACCTTGCTTCGGTCCAGATACTGATAACGGCCGCTGGCCAGCAGGTCCATCACGCCGGTCTCGGCCAGGCTCACGCTGCCGCCGTTGGAAACCACGGCGCCCTCGGGGATCATCTGCTCCACAAAGGGGCGTACCTCGGCGGCGGTCTTCACATAGTAGGCCTCCATGTTGTTGGCGCGCAGGGCCTCCATAGTGCGCTGGATGCGGCGCTCGGTGTTTAAAATCACTGCTTCATGCATGAGAATTCCTCCTTCAACAGCTTGCTCAATGGGCTGGAATTGTTGTTTTTATTATAGCACATCTTTTGTTTTGCGGCGCTGTGTGAATCCCGGCGCACACAAAAGTTTTACAGGCAGCTGCCAGAGCCTGCCATTGCAGGAGCCGGGGCGGTTGTGCTACAATGGTTTAAAGCGGCAGCGCACAGGCGCTGCTGCGCCTTTTGTGATTTTACACCGGCGGTTGTGCCGGATGTTGAAGGAGTATGACTTGCATGGCCAAGCGTTTAAAGGCCGGTGATAAAATTCCGGCGTTTTCCTACGATACCCCTTACGAACCGCAGAAAAGCTTCTACGGCTTTTTGCAGGGGGACAAGCCGGTGGTGCTGGTGTTCCTGCCCAACTTCGGGCACCCCATCACCCGGCATTTTATCACCCAGTATCTGGAGACCATCTACGCGCTGCGCAGTGTCCGTTTGGCCTGCGTGGTACGCTCCCGGCCCGAGGCCATTGCCAAGGCCGCGCCCAGGGGCTCGCTGCCCTTTGAGCTGATCTGCGATGCGGAGGGCGTGCTGTACGATTACTTCCAGATTCCCCAGAAGCGCGGCATGCTGCGCTGCTATTCGCTGGAGGGCATGCGCATCATCAAGCAGGCTCGCCAGGAGGGGTATTCCCCGGCCAAAAACGAGTTGAATCAGCTGCCTCTTACTCTGGTGCTGAACGAAGACGGACAGGTGCTGTTTGCTCACTACGGCCACAGCATGACCGACCTCCCGGCGGATTGCTCGGCCATGGAGCGGGTGGCGCAGGAGCTGCCCCTGCCTGCAAAAGAGGCGGAACCACAGCCGGAAGTTTCGGATGCCTTCCCGCAGGAACAGCAGCCGCAGATCTTTGACGGCTTTGAACAGCCGGATCAGGGGGCGCTCACCGAAGCGGAGCTGCTGGCCGCACTGGAGGAGAACAAAGCCTTTGAGGCGCAGCAGGCGGCACAGGGGGAGCAGTCCGCTGTTGCCTTCCATCGGCAGGAGGAAGCGACTCCTGTGGAGCAGCCCCAGCCCGCGCCTCAGGTGGACGAGCCCCAGCCGGAGCAGGCCTGGACCGCCGCGCCGGAAAGCAGCGTCTATCCGCCGCAGGAAGCGCTTCAGGAGCCACAGGAGCCCACCGAAGCACCCCAGGAGCCGGTGGAGCCGGTGCCCGCATCGGTCTGGCGGGGCAAGATGATCTATTCGCCGGATCATGTGCCGGTGAAGGTGGATTTTTCCGCCCTGGGCTTTGGCGGCGACAAGAACTGAACATACAAAAACCGGGCCGGAACGCATGGGCAATTGCCAGCGTTCCGGCCCGGTTTTTTGTTTCAATTGCAAAAGAGACTGCTCACAAAAGCGCCGCACACAGCGAGATCAGCGGCGGCACCGCGGCCGAACAGACCACTCCGTTGAACACCGAAAGCACCACCGTTTCCTCGTCGGTGAAGCGGATCATCATCGAGAGGGTGGTGTCCTCACTGGTGGCGGCAGCGGGGGCGATGCAGGTGTAGTAGTTCAGGCGGCGGGAGATGGGCGGGATCACGAAAAAGGAGAAGATCTCCCGCATCAGGTTGCTCAGAAAGGCAATGCTGCCCAGCTGTGCTCCGGCCAGGTTGCCCACGGTCACACCGGCCAGGCTGTACCAGCCCAGACCGCTGGCCACCATGGTGCTTTGCCCCAGCGAAAAGCCCAGCAGCGGAGCACACATCGCGCCGCCCACCAGCGAACCAGCAATGATGCCGATGGGGATGAGGAATGCCTTGATGTGGTATTGCTTGATTTTTGCCCAGATGCCCTCGTGCAGGCCGATGCTGATGCCCACCAGAAACATAAGCAGATACAGCACCAGGTCCGAGTGACCGGCGAGCAGGGTCAGCAGGGGAAGCTCCAGACCGGAAAGCCCGTAAAGAACGCCGCCCACCAGGGCGATCACTGCCAGAATCACCATAAGCCGGTCACCTCCGTTTGTTGCGCTTTTCCCGCCCGTTCATAAAACGGCAGGTGAGCAGGTAGACAAAAAGCACAGAAAAGGCCACCGGCACCAGGCAGAACACCAGGCTTTGCAGCCCCAGCTGGCCCAGCTCCTGCAAAAAGCCCGGCCGCTGCCCCAGCATAACGCCCATGCAGAAAATCAGCGCCAGAGTGCACACCACCTGCAGCCGCTCGCAAAGTTTTTTGTATTGTTTCGGGAAAAACCGGCTGCCCACCAGCACTCCCAGACACATGATCAGGATCACATCCACAAACGGTCCCCTCCAGTTCGCGCAATTTCCCCTTATTATAGCAAAAAAGCGCTGGGGTAGCAATGCACCCCAGCGGAGAAAAACGGCCTTATTGTGCAGGTTCGGCAGGTTGCTCGGAGATGGCGGGCTGTGCCTCTACGGGGAGGGGCAGCTCCACCACCGGGCCGGTGCGGAACACCTTGGAGGCCAGGAAGGGCAGGTACAGCACCGTCAGCGCCACAAAGCCCAGCAGCACGCTGGTCCAGTCCAACACCTGATTCTGGATGGCGTTGGGATCGGTGAACAGGGTAATGGCGTTGTTGTTAAAGAAGTGGATCAGCACCGGCGCCCAGATGCTTTTGGTCTTCATATAGGCAAAGCCGAAGAAGACGCTGTAGCAGATGCAGAGCACGATCTGGTTCACTACGCTCAGACCCCAGGTGTCCGGGCTGTAGAAGAAGATGTTGATGGGCAGGTGCCACAGCCCCCAGGCCACGCCCAGCACCACAATGCCGCCCCGCAGGCCGAACCGCTTTTGCAGCAGAGGCTGTAAAAAGCCGCGCCAGCCGTACTCCTCCCCGAAAAAGGCGGTGTATACCAGCAGGAAGTTCAGCGGCATATTCACCAGCATGATGGTGAAATAGAGCGGGTCAACGGAAGTGGATTCTGCTTTTGCCAGAGTAGGGTCCACCAAAATCATCAGCCCGCTGAGCAGGACGATCCGGACAAAGTAGAGAACCGCAAACACCGCGAACACCGCAAACACCCAGCGGTTGAGCCGCATGCCCCAGGCGGTGCGGCGTGCCTTGCCGTCGAGAAAATAAAAGACCCAGCACAACACGCTGCCCACCATGATGACCCCGTTGCTTGCCGCCGCCCAGGGCAGGGCGGGGGCAATAGCGCTGGCAAGGGCGCACAGAGCCATGAGGACGGTCACCAGCAGGAAACAGATGTAAAATTTGCGGGGGATGGTTTTGTCCTCCCGGCGGGTGAGAAGAATGGCAAGGATAGCGCCGGCGGCAGGGTAGAACATCTGGGCCGAGGGAAAGGCCCTCACGTCGCTGCCTGCGTGGTAGGCAAGGCCCATGGGGATGCCCAACAGATAGGGCAGCACAAAAGCGACCAGTCCGAAGATAATCAGCTGCCGTTTTTCCACGGCGGTCCAGTTGGTTTTCATGACAGATTCCTCCTTTTCGTGTTTGAAGTCAACGGTTGGGTTTTACATGTTGCAGCCAGTAATTGCGCAGCTGATAGGTAAGGGTCTGCATCATCCACAGCCCGCCCAGCAGCACGAACCACAGGGCGTTGATGGACCAGGCGGAACCCACCATGAGCAGTACCACCATCACGATAGGGTAGAGCATGTTCATCACCTGGAAGGTAAAATAGCTGCAATCGCCGATGGTCTTCTGCTCAGCCTCGTCGCAGCTGGCGTACCAGTCTTTGTGGAATTTGGTGTCGAACACGTTGCCCCGCTTTTCCGGGTAGAGTTTTTTGGTGGCCCCGATCACCAGGGCCTGCAGCGCGGTAAGCCAGACAAGTTGAAGAATCAGCAGACCAAACCCGAAGCCGGCAAGCGGGATTGATTCGGACCGAATGGCCCGCCCGAAGGCCAGCCCTGCGGTCAGCATGAACCAGGGGAAGCCCAGGGTGGTCAGAATCAAGGCAAGGCAGAGCAGCCGGTTGGCCTTCTCATAAGCCTCGTCGTCCTCATCGGCACGGGCCATGGGTTTTTTCGCCGCCAGATACAGGGCGGTGGCCGCCGCAGACAGCAGCAGACCCAAAGTCATCAGTGGAACGCCTGCCCCGTAAAGTCCCTGGCTGAGGGTGGCGCTCAGTCTGGAAAGACCGTCGAAGCCTGACCCGATGAACATGCTGCATCCTGCGCCAAACAGACCACACACCACGAGGATGAGTGTGAATTTCACATAGACCCAGGTGTTTTTCTTTTCCGCTTTCGGTTTCATTGTTCTTCCTCCCCCGTCAGATAAAATACCTCTTCCACAGGCGTTTCAAACACCTGTGCGATGCGCAGCGCCAGCGTGATGGAGGGGTTGTAGTCCCCACGCTCGATCAGGCTGATGGTCTGGCGGGACGCCCCCACCAGCTGCCCCAGCTGCTGCTGATTCAGCGACCTGGCCGCGCGCAGCTCCTTGAGCCGGTTTCCCAGCGGCATAGGCTCAACCTCCTTTTGCGTTGCAAAGTATCTGTGTCAAAATGACAAGTATCTTTGTCATCATCAGTATAGCAATGACAAGGATCTTTGTCAACTGGTTTTGACAAAGATTTTTGGCATTTTTCCGGCAGGCGGAAACAGGACAAAAAAATCCCCCCGTCTGAATGACAGGGGGAAAAGTGATTATTGAATGTGAAATGCCCGCTGCACCCGGTAGACGATGTAGCGGAAGGTGTCTGCAATCAGCCAGAGCTCGATGAGGATGTAGTTGGGCAGGTTCTTCAGCCGGAACCTGGGCTTTTCCAGCTTGCCCATCACCTTCAGAGCCTCCTTGAAGCCCTGACCGTAGGCCGGGCCGAAGCCCCGCAGCCGGAACATGGCAGCTTTGAGCAGGTAACCCGCCGCCAGGGGCAGAAGGTTCAGAATAAACATCAGGATGGGCATGTTCTTATAAGGCAGAAGAATGCTGTTGCGCCCGCTCTGGATGCTCTTGAAGGGATTGTAGCGCACCGCACCGGTGGTGGCGCCGCAGATGTGGTAGCACTTGGCGGTGGGGCAGTAGACGTTTTTGTAGCCCAGGCTGTTGGCCCGCCAGCTGATGTCCACGTCCTCGTAGTAGGCGAAGAAGTTCTCGTCGAACAGGCCGATCTTGTCCAGAATGCTCTTGCGGTAGAGCGCCGCGCCGCCGCAGGCAGAGAACACCCGGCAGGGCTTTGCGTAGCGGCTGGCCTTCATGCCGTCGCCCCGCTTGCAGGCAAAGCCCAGAATGGTCACGTAGTCGCCGGCGTCGTCCGCCAGCTCCCGCTCGAAGTGGCGGATCATCAGGCTGCTCACCGCGAAGATACGCTCGTCCGCTTCGGCGGCGCGAATCAGGTTTTCCAGCCAGTCCGGCTCGGCGAAGGCATCGTTGTTGAACAGGGCCACGAACTCGCCCTTTGCGGCCCGGATACCCTGGTTCACCGCGTAGGAGAACCCGGTGTTATGGTCGTTTTCAATGAGGGTATAGTTTTTGCGGCCCACATAGCTGCGGGCGATCTCCAGACTCTCGTCGGTGGAGGCGTTGTCGATCACGATCAGTTCAAAATCCTGCATGGTCTGGGCCCAGACGGATTCGATGGAATCCCGCAGCCAGCCAGCCCCGTTCAAGTTGGGGATCACCACAGTGGCTTTCATTGGCGAAAACCGCCTTTCTATCAGTTTTGGTCTATCTGCCATTATAACAAACTTTTGCCCGGCGGGCAATGTGGGCTTTTGTTCTTTAGCACTTTATGGTATGATGAGAAAAACAGCGATTTGAAAAAGGAAAGGGGGAAGCAAGCCATGAGCAGTGTATTCGGAATCACCGCGATCTTCAGCTGGCTGATGGTGCTGGTGAATCTGGCGCTGGTGGTGCTGGGCGTGGCCGTGCTGGTGCTGAGCATCAAGGTTTTGCTGCTGATGATCCAGGCGCTGCGCATCTACATCCAGAAAAACAGCGGCTGAGCGGCAAGCAAAATGCTCCGGCCCGCGCCCTCGAAAGGGGGAACGCGGACCGGAGCATTTTTTACTGGATTATTTCAGCGCGGTCTCGATGCTCTGGAACACCTGGTCCTGATTTTCACACATCACCAGAACCACCTCGCCGCTTTTCAGGGTCTCCAGCTTGGCGGCCTTGGCAATGGCGTACTGGTCCGCCAGGTAGTTTTCCTGGGCGGATTTCTGGGATTCGATGAAGCCGGAGAGGGCCTCCTTCACCGCGTCGGTCTTGCCCTCGGCGGGCTTCACGATGGCCACGCCGTAGGCCTTCACATTCATCAGCGACACGCTGTAGGCGGCGCTTTCCACATCCTCGGCGGCAAGGCCCAGCACATCCAGACTCATCTGGCCCTGGCTGGAAATGGCCTCCGAGTCCAGATGTTCGGCATAGCCCTTGCTGGCGGTGTAGCTGTCACCCTCCAGGGTGAAGATGGTGTAGTTGCTGTTATCCTCCTCGGTGCGGCTGTCCGCCAGGGCGGCGGTGTAGTCTGCGGGGGTATGGCTGACGGCGGAATCCGCGCCGGAGGAGGCGCAGCCCACCAGACCGGCGGCCAGAACACCGGCCAGAAGAATCGAAAATAAACGTTTCATAAAAACACTCCTTTGTCAATGGGCAGCCCCGCCGGCGACGGGAGAAAACGGCCCTTTGCTGCAAGTATGCCCAAAACAGCCGTAAGTTTGCCCCTGTGACTGGAATACGAAACAGCGCCCCGGATTATTGCGCCGGGCTGAAAAAAGACCCCCGCTCCACCGGGGTGGAAAGAATGATCTGGGTGCTGGTGGGTCCCATACGCTGGAACCGGGTGATCAGCTGCTCCAGCTGCGGCATGCCCTCGCAGCTTACCTTCACGATAAAGCTGTGGCTGCCGGTCACATGGAAGCACTGGCGCACCTGAGCATCCGCCCGGGCCAGGGTGAGGAATTCGTCCCGGTCTGCCGGTGCGATGGATACGCTGATCAGCGCGTCCACGCTGGTCTGGCGCTGGGGGTCCCGCAGCAGGGCTGTGTATCCCGCGATCACACCCTGCTCCTCCAGCCGCCGGATGCGGCTGGACACCGCCGGGCTGGTGAGGGCCACCTGGCGGGCGATGTCCTTCACAGGCATACGGGCATTTTGCTCCAAAAGCATCAGGATCTTTTTGTCTAAATCGTCCAAAAAAACAGCTCCTTTCCGAGAAACATCAAAGTGACATAAAAAATTGACAAAGTTAAGAAAAAATATAGAGAAATTATACAATCAAAAAAGATGAAAACAATTTGGTGGCTTCACTTAATTATATAAAGCAAAAAAGCAAAAGTAAAGGGAATTCGGAAAGAAAAAACCGACATTTCAATTTGACATATTAAGAAAAATGGGTATACTAAAGACAGTGCAAGACACGCACTCCTGAATTTGATAACTTCTCACTTATTATACTTTCCCACCCCTCTATGCAGAAAGGCCCGCCGGTTTTCCGGCGGGCCTTTCTGCTTTTTGTTCAGTTTTCCAGCAGGTACGGCAGGTAAATGTGCAGGTCGCTGCTCTTCACAAAGCCTTCGAAGTAGACTCCGTTTTCCCGGTAGTCCTCCACCGAAACGCTGCCCCGGCTGCGCATGGCCTCGGCCAGGCCCAGCTTGTCGTAGGGGAGCACCAGCTTCACCGCCCGCACCCGGTCCGAGAGGGCGGCATCCAGCGCGGCCAGCAAGTCGTCCAGACCCTGGCCGGTCTTGGCGCTGGTCAGGATCACCGCCGGATCAAAGGGAGTGGCACCGGCCTTGTCGCACTTGTTGTACACGGTCAGCTGCGGGATGCCCTCGCAGCCCAGCTCTGCCAGCACCTGATCGGTGACGGTCAACTGATCCTCCCGCTCCTCGTCGGCGGCGTCCGCCACCTTCACGATCACATCGGAATAGGCGGCTTCCTCCAGGGTGCTCTTGAAGGCCTCCACCAGCTTGTGGGGCAGGCGGCTCACAAAGCCTACGGTGTCCACTGCGATCACGTTCAGACCGCTGGGCAGGGTCAACTTGCGGGCGGTGGGGTCCAGGGTGGCGAACAGCATGTCCGCCTCCATCACCTCGGCCCCGCACAGGGCGTTCAAAAGGCTGGACTTGCCCACGTTGGTGTAGCCCACCAGGCTGATCACCGGGGTACCGGCCTTCTGGCGGGCACGGCGGTTCTCGCCGCGGCGCTTTTCCAGTTCGGTGAGCTTCTGCTCCAGCGCCTCGATGCGCCGGTGGATGTGCCGCCGGTCGTATTCCAGCTTGCTTTCGCCTGCGCCGCGCCGTGCACCGCCGCCGCCGCCACCGCCGCCGCCCTGACGGGACAGGCTCTCGCCCAGACCCTGTAGACGGGGCAGCCGGTAGCGCAGCATGGCCAGCTCGGTCTGCACCTTACCCTCGTTGGTTACCGCCCGGCTGCGGAAGATCTCCAGAATCAGCATGGTGCGGTCCAGCACCTCCACATCCAGCCGCTCGGACAGGTTGCGGATCTGGCTGCCGGTCAGCTCGCCGTCAAAGATGGCCGCCTCGGCCCCCAGGTTCTGGCAGTAGAGCTTGGCCTCCTCCAGCTTGCCCTCGCCCAGCAGGGTGCCCGCCTCGGGGGCGGCGCGCCGCTGCACGATCTGAGCCACCGCCTCCATGCCGTTGGCCTCGCACAAAGCGCTCAGCTCGTCCATGCTCCGGTCCGCGTCGAACTGGCCCAGGTCCAGCCCCAGCAGGACGACCTTCACCGGCTCCTTGTCTTGAATCATCAGTTCACTCATATAAGCTCCTTTTATCGCTGTCAAATTATCGCGTCAGAAATTCGGGTTTTGGTTCACATAGCACCGGCAGGGCACCGGAGTGCCGTCGAATTTGTGGTAAAGACTGTCGTGGTCCCACACCCATCCGGCCTTTTCCATCACCCGGCCGCTGGCGGGGTTTGCCTTGGCGTGGCAGCAGGCCAGCCAGGGGCCGCCCACTTCCTTGAACCAGAAGTCCCGCACGGCGCACAGAGCTTCGGTGGCGTAGCCCTTGCCCCAGAAGGCGCGGCCGTAGCAGTAGCCCACCTCCCAAACCCCGGCGGAATGGTCCAGGCCGGGAGCATGCCACAGGGAGGAGTCCTGTTCCTCGCCCTCCATCACGCTGATGCTGCCGAAGGGGGAATCCGTTCCGCGCAGGCAGACGGCCCACTGGTAGTAGTCCGGGTTCTGGTAAAGGGCCTCCCAGGCGGCCAGCAGCTGGGCGGTCTCCAGCCAGTCCTTGTGGGGCTCCCAGCGCAGAAAGCGGGTCACCTGCGGGTCGTTTGCCCAGGTTTCAAACATGGGAATGGCATCGCTGGTGGTCAGCGGCCGCAGGATCAGCCGTTCGGTCTCTAAGATCGGTGTGCCCAGATGGCGCATGGAAATCCCCTCCTCATCGCCCCCCGCTGCCGGGGAAAGTGCTTTTATTATAGGTGCAAGCGGGCGGTGTGTCAATTTTTTTGAAAAAAGATGAAGAACCGGCGCATTCAGACTCGTTGTATGAGCAAAGGGAAACCTACTGAGCCGGTAGGAAGTACCGGAACCATGCATACCGCCCGCCCGGGGAAGGGGAAGTACCACCAGAAAAGGGCCGCGGCGAAAGGAGCCAGAATCATGCCGAATGTTTACTTATTGTTATCCCGTACCGACACCCTGTTTGCCCGGGCCATGCACGGCCTGACCGGCAACCGCTATACCCACGTGAGCCTGGCGCTGGACCGGGACCTGGAGCGGATGTACAGCTTTGCCCGCCGCTACGAGATTGCGCCCCTGCCTGCCGGTTTCATCCGGGAGAATCTGTACGACGGGGTTTACGGCCGCAGCGGCACGGCGGACAGCCTGGTGCTGGAGCTGCCGGTGAGCCAGAAGGCCTACGACCGCATTGCCCGCCGGCTGGAAAAGATGGAACGCCGCCAGCTGGACTACGGCTATGACGTGCTGGGTCTGGCGCTGGCCTGGCTGGGCATCGCCCACCAGCGGCGGAATAAATTCGTGTGCAGCCAGTTTGTGGCCCAGACCCTGCAGGATGCGGGGGCGCTGGAGCTGCCGGACCACCCCAGCCTGGTGCGCCCGGAGGATTTTGCCTATCTGGAGCCGCTGCGGGTGGTGTACCAGGGTCCGCTGGCCTGGGCGGGCCGTGTGGGCCGCCGTGCAATGGCCGCATGAATCGAAGGAAAACGACAACAGCCCGCCATGGTGCAAACGCCATGGCGGGCTGATGTTTGCGCTTTTAAAGCAGGAACGCGCCGTCCAGTGCAAGGAAGGTGAGCTGGGCGGTGTTTTCGGAGACCATGTAGGCGGCCCGGTAATCACCGGACGCGGTGGAGATCTGCACCGGCAGGAATCCGCCGCCGGAATCTCCGGCAGGCTTCACGGCTTCCACGGTGGGCAGGCCCATCTCCTCAAACAGGGCGGGCAGCATGACCTGGAACAGCTCCATCGAATCGGAAGAATCGGAGGCGTACAGTCCGCTGTTCAAGGGAGGCTTCACGTTCAGCGAAAGCAGCTGGCCGTTGATGGCGTCCAGCAGGGCAATAAAGTGGAAGCTGCCCTCGTCGGTGCCGTCCGGGGCCTGCCAGCAGTCCACGCTCCAGATGGTGCGCTCGCCGTTCTGGTAGTCGGTGCGGCGGAAGGCGTAGGTGGTGAACTGATATTCCCCCAGGGGGATGCCGCTGGCGGCCTCCATCCAGTGGGCAGCGGTGTTCACCGCCTGCTGCACCTCCATGCAGGCCTCGTCCGGCTGCACATAGATTTTGTAGTAATCCGGAACGCCCTCCAATCCGTTGTTGAGCTGAACCGGGTCGGGATGCTCGGCCACAAATTCCTCGGTGTAGTCGTGATAAGCGTAGTCGCAGGCATCCAGCGCGGCGCTCACCGGGTCTGGCGCGGAGCTGGAGGAGGCGCTCACCGGGTCGCTCACCGTCACCGGAGTCTGCCCGGGGGCAGAGCAGGCGGAAAAAAGCAGGGCGGCACAGAGGGGGGCGATAAGAACAGAAAGGTATTTCATGATGAATCCCTCCTCAGCGTCCGGCGTCTTTGTCCAAAGCGGATTGCACGGCTTCGTCTCCACCGGCACGGGTCAGATTGTCAAAGCCAACAATTCCGGCAAGAGAAAGAGAAAAGCGGCAGATGTCTCCGTTCTCCAGTGTAACCCACACCGAGGAAGCCCGATCATTGGGAAACTCCACAGAAGCGGGTGTGCCCAGATTTGCCGCTTCGCAGAAACCGGAGATCTGATCCGGCCACAGTGCTTTGCGCAGCTGATCGTAATTTTCAGGCAGCTCGTCCAGAGCGTCGAAGGGGCCTGCACCGCCGAAATGCAGCACGGAGCCCTGTTCCACATCCAGATCCAGCGAAACGATGGTCATGTTTCTGGCATGCTGCTTATAGAGCGCTTCCGGTTTTTTGTTTTCGTATCGTTCTTTTGGAATTTGGTCATCCGCCAGCAAACGGGTGCTGGGCAGCGTGGTCTGGATGTGCGCCACCGTCTGCTGATCATAGGAAAAGGGAGAGCTGTAGTAGTAAAGGATGAATTCCTGATCGGAAAAATTCTCACCGCAGGCCTGCTCAAAGATGGCAGCTGCCTGGTTGACCAGTGCCTGAGAATCCGGATGCCCGCCCGATGGCGGTGCATAGGTGAAAAGGGGATCGTGATATTCCCCCTGTGTCATTTCCTCTGTTACATCGAAATAGGTGTAATTCAGTGCCTGAATTGCCTGATCCACCGGGTTGGCGGTGGTGCTGGCAGCTGCACTCACCGGGTCACTCACCGCCACCGGGGTCTTGCCGGGAGCAGAGCAGGCGGAAAAGCCGGTCAGGGCCAGGGCGGCCGTCAGGCTGAGAGCAATGGGGCGAAGATTCATCATAACATCCTCCTTGGCGCGGCCGGGGGTGGAAGACCCCGGCCTGTTTTCTGGCTTTAGCTTACGCCCTGCCTGTTGCCGCAAAAGGTGCGGGGTGTTGCGAAGCGGTAAAAACTTATTGCGAAGTTGTAAAAGTCACCGTGGCCCGGGTGCCCCGGCCCGGCTGGCTTTCGAATTCCAGCTGCGCGCCGTGGCGGCGTGCGATGGCAAAGCAGAGCGAAAGCCCCAGCCCGGCCCCGCCTTCGGCCCGGCTGCGGGCCTTGTCCGCCCGGTAGAAGGGCTCGCCCAGGTGGGCCAGCGTCTCCCGGTCCATGCCCCGGCCGTCGTCGGTCACCACGAACAGCACCCGGCCCGGCGCACGGTGGGCCAGCAGCCGCACCCGGCCCCCGGCAGGGCAGGCCTTTACTCCGTTGTCGCACAGGTTGACCAGCAGGCTTTCCAGCAGCACCTCGTCGGCCGAAAACTCCACCGGGCCGTCGGGAGGCAGCACCGCGAAGTCCACCTGACGGGCCCGGGCCTTGGGGCCGATGGTGTGCTCCACCCGGCGCAGCAGGTCTGCTGCATCCACCGGGGCCAGCTCCAGCGGCTCGCTGCGCAGCACGCTCAGCTTCAGAAGCTGCTGGCTCAGCGCCAGCACCCGTCGGCTCTCGAACAGGATGGTATCGGTGGCCTCCATCAGCTCCTCCGGGTCCATCTGGGCCCGCTGCATGGTCTCGGCCCAGCCGCCGATGGCGGTGAGCGGGGTGCGCATCTCGTGGGCCAGATTGTCGATCAGCTGCTGCTTCTGGCTGGCGGCGGTCTCCAGCTGGTCGATCTTGTGCTGCACCTGGCCTGCCATCTGGTTCATGGCACGGCCCAGCTCGCCCACCTCGTCCCGCCGCTGGTCCGGCGCGCGGGCGGCAAGATCGCCCGCCGCAATGGCTCGGGCGGTGCCGGTCACCTGAGCCAGCGGCCGATACATCCGGGCAAGCACCAGATACAAGGCGATGGCAAACACCCCGCTCACCACTCCGCCGATGATGAGAAACAGCAGCCGGATGCGGGCCCACTCCTGATAAAACCCCTCCATGGGGAAGGCGCAGGTGACGATGGTATCCGGCGAGACGGTGGCAAGCCGGGAGGAGACAAACAGCTGCCGCCCCTCTTCGGTGGGCAGCACCAGATAGACCCGCTGGCCCTCGGGGACCTCCGGCCGGGTGCGCCCGCCTTCTACGGCGGGCAGGGTGAAATAGATCACAGCGCCGTTTTCCGCCACCTCCAGCGGGATGCCGCCGCCCGCGTACTGGGTGGCGTAGTATTCATACAGATTGGGCAGTGCCGCCGGACGGGAGGCCGCCACGGCCCGGGCATCCTGCACAAGGCTCTGCATCAGGTATTGCTGCTGGGCCAGAGCCTCGTTTACCGTGGAGGAAAAGTTCTGCCGCTGGCCCAGGCTGAACACTGCCCCGATGCTGCCCGCAAGGCAGCAGAGAAACAGCGCCAGAGTGGCCAGATAGGTCTTCTGCCAGTATTTCAAAGTGAGCCGTTTCATAAAAGCCCCTTTCAGCGGGTGCTGAGCCGGTAGCCCAGCTTGTAAACGGTCTGGATGCGCCCTTCCAGCTCCAGCTTTTTACGCAGCCGCTGGATGTGGGCATCCACCGTGCGGCTTTCGCCCTCATAGTCGTAGCCCCAGGCCAGGTTCAGCAGCTTTTCTCGGCTGAGAGCCAGGTTCCGGTTGGTGATGAGCACCTCCAGCAGGCTGTATTCCTGAGGCGTGAGGGGCACTTCCTCTTCGCGAAGAAAGACCCGGTGGGCGTCCAGATCCACCCGAAGCTCGTCCAGCGTGAAGGTGCGGGCGGATTTGCCGCCCCGCCGCAGCACGATCTCCACCCGGGCCAGCAGTTCCAGCACCTCGAAGGGCTTCACGATGTAGTCCTCCGCGCCAAGGCCCAGCCCCTGCAGCTTGTCCGACAGGCTGGTCTTGGCGGTCACGAAGATCACCGGCAGCCCGGCGGGCAGCTGGGCTTTTACGGCAAAGCCGTCCAGCCCGGGGAGCATCACGTCCAGCAGCACCAGATCGAAGGCCTGGCTCTGGGCCAGCTCCAGCGCCTCGGGCCCGGTGAAGGCCTGGGCGCAGCTGTGGCCCACCAGCTTTAAATTGGAGCGGATCAGATTGTTGATGGCGGTTTCGTCTTCGGCAATGAGAATGTGTGCCATGGAGCGTTTCTCCCTTTCTGTGCCCGGCCGGGGCGGTGTTGTTTCTGCCTTTATATTATAAAGAACTTGTTGCGAACTTGTCATGGCTTTGGTCAAAATACCGAATTTGTGCCAAACAAATAACGATGGTCGACACGGCGGTGCAATCGTGCTATACTGTTGTGGCTTTCAAGTGTTTTTATGAGGGCCGCGGCCCCCGGGAGTGAATTTCAGAAAAGAGGTTTTGTGATATGTCGCGTTCCGTCAGCGCGGAAAATCAGATCACGCAGGGTGTGATCTGGAAGCAGATCCTTGTGTTCTTTTTCCCCATCCTGTTTGGCACCTTCTTCCAGCAGCTGTATAACACCTTCGATGCGGTCATCGTGGGGCAGTTCGTGGGCAAGCAGGCGCTGGCCGCGGTGGGCGGCGGCGCCAGCAATTTGGTGAACATTGTGGTGAACCTGTTCACCGGCGTGGCAGCCGGTACCACTGTGGTGGTGGCCCAGGGTGTGGGCGCCCGGGACCCGCAGCGGGTACAGAAAACAGTGCACACCTCGGTGGCCATGTCGCTGGCGGGCGGTCTGCTTTTCACGGTCCTGGGTATCCTGGCGGCCCGGCCCGCGCTGGAGCTTATGGGCACCCCGGCGGATGTGATGGAATACGCGGTGCAGTATCTGATCGCCTACTGCCTGGGCATGATCCCCTCGTTCTTTTATAATGTGGGCGCGGGCATCCTGCGCGCGGTGGGCGACACCAAGCGCCCGCTGTACTTTTTGATCGTGGCCTGCCTGGTGAACATCGTGCTGGACATCCTGTTTGTGGCGGTGATGGGTCTGGGCGCGCTGGGCGCGGGCCTTGCCACCATGATCTCCCAGTGGGTGAGCGCCGCGCTGGTTTATCTCTCCCTTTCCGGAACCCAGGCCATCTATCGGTTGGATAAAACCCAGCTGGGCTTTGATCGGGCCAGCCTGGGCCGGGTGCTGCAGGTGGGCATTCCGGCGGGCATTCAGGGCAACATGTATGCCATTTCCAACGTGATTCTGCAAAGCTGCATCAACTCCTTCGGCACCGATACGGTGGCCGCCTGGACCAGCTTTTCCAAGGTGGACGGCTTCTTCTGGATGATTAGCGGCGCTTACGGCATTGCCATCACCACCTTTGCGGGCCAGAACTACGGTGCGGGACTGTACAACCGGGTGCGCAAGAGCGTGAATGTCTGCCTTGCCATGAACGCGGCCACTGCCGTGGGGCTGAGTGCCATCATGCTGAGCTGCGCCGAGCTGCTGCTGCGGCTGTTCACCCAGGACGAGACGGTGCTGGAAATTGCCGTCACGCTGTGTTGGCATCTGATGCCCTGCTATGTGACCTTCGTGTGCATCGAGATTTTGTCCGGTGCCATCCGCGGCTGCGGTCAGGCACTGATTCCCATGATCCTCACCGGCAGCGGCGTGTGCGGACTGCGGATTTTGTGGGTGATTTTTGTGGTGCCGCTCAAGCGGGATATTCTGACGGTGGCGGTCAGCTACCCGGTGAGCTGGGTCATCACCAGCATCTGCTTTGTGATCTATTACAAGTGCGGCAAATGGCTGCCCAAGGAGGACCGACAGCCTGCGACCTCCGCTGAGGCCTGATTGCAAGAGCAAATCAAGAGTAAATAAAAAAGAGGAAGCCTGACGGGCTTCCTCTTTTTTGCTTGCTTGCGTTTTGGGGGATGGGGGAGTTATTTGCTGAACACGCTCAGATCGGCGGTCTTGCCCGGGTAGATGCCCATGGGCTCGTAGTGGGGGGTGACCACGCTCACGATGTGGGTGCCCTGCTCGGCGTTGAAGTCATCCAGATAGGGCTGATGCTGGAAGTAGTTGGCATCCAGGCTGCCGTCCTCCACGGCGGTGTTGGGCATCACGTAGTCGTCGAATTCCACAATCTCCAGGGTCACGTTGTGCTCGGCCAGGATGGGAGCGGCGTACTCCAGAATCTCGGCGTGGGGGCTGGGGGAAGCGCCCACCTTCAGGGTGACGGGCTCGGCAATTTCGGGAATGGTCAGCTCCTCAGCGCCCATGGGCATCACCACACCGTTGTAATTGGCGGCGATCCAGTCCTGCACGTCCTGGCTCATGAGCACAGCGGCCAGCGCCTGGATGGCGGGCTCGGTCTCCCGGCCCTCCTTCACGGCCAGAATGTTGCCGAAGGTCTGGGCGGCCACGCTCTCGGCGTCCTCGCTCACCAGAACGGTGTCGCCGATGCCGGCGCCGGAGGCATAGTTGCCGTTGATGACCGCGAAGTCCAGATCAGGCAGGCTGCTGGGCAGGGCCGCGGCCTCCATGGGGACGATTTCCACGTTGTAGGGGTTTTCGGCGATGTCCCGCTCGGTGGCCTCCAGGCCAACGCCCTCGGTCAGGGTCAGGATGCCCTGGGCCTGCAGCAGCTGCAGAGCGCGGCCGCCGTTGGTGGCGTCTGCCGGGATGCCAATCTTGTAGCCGCCGGATTTGCCGCCGCAGGCGGCCAGGCTCACGGCCAGCACGGCGCACAGAGCCAGAGAAATCAGTTTTTTCATGGTATACACTCCTCTATGTTGATGGGTTGAAATAAGCGTTGTAAAACAAAAACAGCACCCGGCTCAAAGCTCGCGCGCCGCCCGAAGCGGGGCGCTGTTTTTTCAAAAGGGGATCAGCGGTTGCGCTTGTCGGCCTTGCGGGCCAGCAGGTTGCACACGCTCTGGATGATGCACACCAGAATGACCACCAGAACGATGGTGGCGTACATCACGTCGCTCTGGTAGCGCTGGTAGCCGAAGCGGAAGGCGATGTTGCCAAGGCCCCCCGCGCCCACCGCGCCGGTCACAGCGGTGTAGCCGAAGATGGTGATGATGGTGATGGACAGGCCCCGCAGCAGGCTGGGCACGCTTTCCACCAGCAGCACCCGGGTGATGATCTGCCAGTTGGTGGCGCCCATGCAGCGGGCGGCCTCCACCACGCCGGCGTCGATCTCCTCCAGGCTCTGCTCCACCATGCGGGCCACAAAGGGCGCCGCCGCGATGGACAGGGGAACGTTGGCGGCGGTTGCACCGATGGAGGTTCCCGCGATCAGCCGGGTGAAGGGGAGAACGAAGAAGATCAGGATCATGAAGGGAATGCTGCGGAACAGGTTCACGAACCAGCCGAATACCGCGTTGAAGCGGGGGGCGGCCATGATGCCGCCGGATTTTGTGGTGGTGAGCAGCACGCCCAGGGGCAGGCCGATCAGATAGGCCACCAGAGTGGGAACAAAGGTCATGTAAAGGGTTTCCAGCGTGCCCTCCCACAAAAGGCTGCCGTACTGTGCGAAAAATTCTGCCATGGGTTTATTCCTCCTTGCCCAGCAAAAGGCGAGCCACGTCGCTTTGGGGATTTTCAAAAATCTGAGCCGCGTCGCCCTGCTCCACAAAGCGGCCGCCGTCGATGACCACCATCCGGTTGCAGATGGCCTTGACCACCGCCAGCTCGTGGGTGATGATGATCACCGTCACGCCCAGCTTTTTGTTGATGGCCTGCAAAAGCTCCAGCACGCTCTTGGTGGTGAGGGGGTCCAGGGCGCTGGTGGGCTCGTCGCACAGCAGCACCTGAGGATTGGACGCCAGCGCCCGGGCCAGCGCCACCCGCTGCTTCTGGCCGCCGGAAAGCTGGCTGGGGTAGCTCTGAGCCTTATCCGCAAGGCCAACAAGGTCCAGCAGCTCGGCCACCCGCTTTTCCACCTCGTCCTTTTTGTAAGGGGTAAGCTTCAGGGGGAAGGCCACGTTCTCGGCCACGGTCTTCTGCATCAACAGGTTGTAGCCCTGGAACACCACGCCCATCTGGCGGCGGGCCTCCAGCAGCTCCTTACCCTTCAGATGGGCAAGGTCCTTGCCGTTCAGCAGGATCTGGCCCTCGGTGGGCTTTTCCAAAAGGCACAGGCAGCGCAGCAGGGTGCTTTTGCCCGCGCCGCTCATGCCGATGATGCCGAAGATGTCGCCATCCTGGATGGTGGTGGAAACATCCCGCAGGGCTTCCACCTTGCTGGCACTTCCCGTAAAGATTTTAGACAGATGTTTGATCTCAAACATGATTGCTTTCATTCTCTCCTTTGTTCGGTCCGGCGGTAAAACGGCAAAACAAAAAGGCTGTCGTCCTTGCAACAAAACAAGGACGACAGCCTGTAACAGACTTCGTGGTACCACCTTGATTCACCGGCCCCTTGCGGGGACAACGGCCTTTCCGGCTGCGGCAGAAATGAACTGATTACAGCCTGACGCTTTAACGGGCGTTCCCGGCGGGCACTTAGAACTCCTGCTCTTCGCACACGCAGCTCCGAGACCATGTTCAGCTTCCTGTTCCCTGCCCGTTTCCACCGTCGGGGCTCTCTAGTAAGGGTCGATGCCGAAAGCCTACTCTTCTCTTCTTCGCTTTTGGATGATAGTATGCGTTTATGATACCGTCGAATTTACGGTTTGTCAAGCACTTTTTTGCACGATTTGACGAGGAATGCAAAAAAACGCCCCGCTTTTCGGCAAAAAAGCGGAGCGCAGAATCACAATTTGTGATTATTTATTCTCTTCCCAGATGGGGTGGTTCAGCACCCAGCGGCCGTACTCGTCCTTGTGGAAGATGTCGGTGTTGTAGAACTTGTCCAGAATGGCCCAGAACTCGCTCTCGGTGTAGCCGCAGAACTCGCAGAAGTCACGCACGCACAGGGGGTCCAACGCGCCGTCCCGCTCCTTGATCTGGGGGATGGCCTCCTCGCGGGTCATCAGGCCGTAGCGGATGTAGCGGGCGGTGTAGTCGGTGGCGGCGGCGTGGCCGAACTTGGGGTACTTCAGCCAGGAGTGCACCAGGTAGGCGCGGGAGTCGATCTGGTCGAAGTTCTCCACGTGATGGCGGCGGTCCCACTCGTGGGTCAGGTCATGGAAGCCGCGGCTCTTGGCCAGCTGGTAGTTCTTGTAGCTGTTCCAGGGCAGGAAGTAGCTCATGTAGAAGGGGTCCAGACGGGCCAGCTCCTCGGCGGTGGGGGCCTTGGTCAGGGCCAGGTCGTTGGCGGAAACGCCGTAGCTGAGCAGCTCCTCCTCGGGGAAGCCGACGGCCACGCCGTTTTCGATCTGGCCGCGGGCGGAGTAGGTCTCCTCGTCGGCGTTGCCGCCGTACTCAAAGCTCACGTTCTCGCCGTAGCACAGCAGGGGAGTGTTGAACTTCAGCGCCATGTGCAGAGGGAAGGTGTAGATCAGCCGGTCCACATACCAGGTGGGCTTGCCGTACTTTTCGAAGAAGGCGCGCATCAGGGTCTTCTGGGCCTTGATGTTGGGCTTGCAGCTGATGATGGTACAGCCGAACTCCTCGCTGATGTTTTTCAGGTTGTGCTTGCCTGCCTCGGTCATGGGGAAGTTATCCTCCACGCTGAACAGGATGGGGTTCATCTTCATGACCTCTTTCAGGATGTATACCTGGAAGTGGCTGTCCTTACCGCCGGACACGGCAACGGCGCAGTCGTAGCCGCCGGGGCCGTTGCAGCCGCGGTACTTGTCGCACAGGGCTTCAAATTCCTTCCAGCGGGCATCCCAGTCCACGTTGGCGCGGCTCTCGTAGTGGCGGCAGGCGCTGCAAACGCCCTCGGCATCGAAGGTGATACCGGGCCGGGTGTCGGGCATGGTGCATTTTTTACAGTATTTCATGGGTCGATCCCCTCCCTTGAAGTTAAGGCTTGTGCACAGGGGGTTCCTGTGCCGTCGTTTCATTATAGCATGCCCCGGCCCATATTACAAATTCCAGTGGGGCCACCGGTGCAAAATTCATGAATTTTTTGCAAAACAGCGCCCCGCCCCGCCCGCACAAGCGCTGGGACGAAATCACCGGGCAAACGGCGCAAAACCGCCTGCCGCCGGGTTTGACCGGACCGGACGGCAGGCGGTATGATAACAGTAGAAAAATATCCGCATCCCATGGGCGATGCTTTTTGTTGCACAGCGTCGGTACGGGGATGCCCCGAGCAGGAAAGGAAGTGCTGTGGGATGAAAAAGCAGATACAAACTCCGTTCTGGGCGGGCCTTGCGGCCTGCGCTCTGCCGCTGGTGGCCGGGCTTCTGGCCTACGGCCGCCTGCCTGGGCAGATGGCGGTGCAGTGGAGCGGCGAGACCGGCGAGGTGACCAGCCTGATGAGCAAGCCCTGGGCAGTGATCGCCATTCCCATCGTGCTCATGGTGATGCACTGGGTGGTATATGCCACAGTGCACAGCATGGTGCTTGGTCCCCGGCTGATGGGTGCGCTGCGGGAGGGCCTGGGCTGGCTGATCCCGCTGCTGAGCGTGGCCATGTACAGCGTGATCTTTGCGGCGAACCTCACCGGCAGAATCCAGATCCTGGTGCTGCTGACCGGTCTGGTGGGGCTGGCGGTGCTGATCGTGGCGGCCCATGTGGCCGAGCTTCCCTTCGGTTCCCGCTGGGGCGTACAGGACCGGTTTTCCATGTCCAGTGAAGAGGACTGGACCCATATCCACATGGTCACCGGAGGCATCTGGGGCCTGTGCGGCGCGGCGGTGATGCTGGGCAGCTGGCTTTCGCCGCTGAATGCGGGCCGGATGCTGTTGTGGCTGGTGCCTATGATCGTGCCGGGCATCTATTCCCACTGGATGGGCCGTCGGATGCAGCAAAGCTGATTCATACGAAACAACCAACCGAACGATAAGCACAATAAAAGCCCCTTATGTCACAACGGCTAAGGGAAGGGGCTATCGTTTTGCTTTTTTGCGCTTATTGTTTGGCCGCAAACTGCTTTTTGCAGCGAACGAGCAGGAAGGCCAGCAGGGCAATGGCCTGTACGCCGATGCCCAGAATGGTGGCCCAGGCCGCGCCGTACACATCAAAGGTCTGCAGCAGAGGCTGACTGGCCAGAAGAGCGGCGGCAAGGCCCGCCAGATTGCCCAGAATCAGACCACGCATCTCCCGGGCAATGGTGAGCAGGTGACACAGAACCGTGGCCGCCACCGTGCAGACGGTGGCCAGCACCAGCGGTCCCAGCAGGGGAGCATAGTCCAGCACTTCGGGGGTGGTGGGATACAGAATCGAAAGCCCCCAGCGGCCCAGCAGGGCCACGCCGATGGTACCGGCGATCCACAAAGCCACCAGCGCCGCGCCCAGCAGGCGCAGGCCCTTGTAAAAGCCCTTACCATTCTGGTCCGTCCACAGGTGGGCAAAGGTGGTGATGAAGGGCACGAACAGGTAGATCACCGCCACCTGTAAAATCATCACCGGCAGGAAAACGTTGTTGAAGTAGCCCAGCTTCACGCTGCCCAGAATCCGCTCGCAGTAGTAGCGGGGCACCGAGGCGATGGTGGTGTTCAAAAAGGCGTACACCGCCAGCGGCAGGCATTCCAGCAGCAGGGCCTTCACGCCCGCCCCGCCGGTGCGTTTGAAATCCGCCCGGCGGCGGGCCAGGGGAATGTCCACCACCAGCACGTAGGCAGCGTTCAGTGCGAACAGAATGGCCAAGGTGAGCACCAGGTCCCTGGTGAGCAGAAGACCCAGAGTCACGCTCAGGGCGGTCACGATGCCGCGCACCCCGAAGCTGATGCCCACGATGTCGATCCGTTCAGCCTTTTGCAGGTAGCCGTGCCACACGTCGGACCAGCTCTCGATCAGCCGGTATCCGGTGTAGAGGAAGATCACCCACCGCTGCTGGGCGGAATAGCTGTTGATAAACGAGAACACAAGGCAGCCCACCCCCGCCGCCGTCAGGGTGATGTAGCGGCTGAACAGATAGCTGCGGTCGGTGTATTTGCCCGACAGGTCCGACACCTGGAAGGTGCGCATGCCATAGCTGGCGGCGGAAAGGCAGACGTTGGCGATGGTCATGCCGGTGGCCAGCAGGCCGTTGGCCTCGGCCCCGGCCAGAGCGGTGACCAGCAGGGTGATGGCTGCCTGGCAGATGTAGAACAAAAGGCTGCCCGCGGTGTTGAACAGCACGTTGCGGCGCATCTGGCGTTCCATGTCCGGTCAGTTGCCCCCTTTCATCACGAAGGGACGGATCTTGTCCTCCATGGCCTTGATCTGAGCTTTGGGCACATAGGCTTTTTCCACATAACCGTAGATGCGCTGTGCAAAATCCGCCAGACCTTTGTGGAAGAAGAACACCTTTTTGGGGGGCAGGCGCAAAGCGAACAGGATGTGTACGCCCCACAGCGCGAAGAACTTGAGCAGGTTGAAATGAGGCGTGAAGCCCTCGCCCATGGGCTCGTCCCGGGGCGGCTCCTTGTACACGGTCTCCAGCAGGTCCGCCATGCGGATGTAGGCGGGGGTCTCACTGGGGTCAAAATAGCCCTCGATCACCTCTCTGGCAATGGGGAAGGGCGGGTTTTTGTCCGCCATGGCGGCGAGGAATTCCTCGTAACTGGTCACGTATTTGGCTCCGGCGTAGATCACCGGGTCGTACTCGTGCTCGATGGGGGCCGGGCGCAGGATGTGGCAGCTCTTGCCCGCCATGTACACCTCGGCAATGGCGGTGCTCATCCAGATGGAGATGGAGTCCGCCGCCATGATCCAGTCCTTCACGCCGTAGGCGAAGATCACGTGGAAGTTGGGCCGCTTTTTGGCCAGCTCGGCCAGCTGAGGGCTGTTCCATTCGCTGGGGTGGCGGCGGTAGACCAGCTCCACCTCCGGGTGCTGGCCCAGATACTCGTCGAACCAGCGCAGGGTCTCGGCCATGCTCACCCGGTTGGTGGCGGCAAAGCCGGTAAAGTCGGTGCCCGCCATCTCGCTCAGCTCTTTGACCTCCTGCTCGGTCATGCTGGCATAACCGAAGCTGGAAATGTAAAGGTGCAGCTCCTTGGAGGCATCCAGACCGAACTCGGCGCACAGGTCCGCCTTGTTTTTGAAATAGCCGGAAAATTCCGGCCGCACGAAGTCCATCATCACCGCGCCGGTCACCGGGCAGTTTTTCTCCTCCATGCCGTGGGCGATCAGCCGGTCCGCGGTGCGGCGGCCCCAGCAGGTCTGCACGCACTTTTTGGCGTTGCCGTTAAAGTTGAACCAGTCGCCCTCCTCCTGGGTGTCGCTGAGCATCTGCTCCCAGTGCAGGTTCACGATCTTGTTCAGCTTGCCCACGTTGTTGTAAACGTGACTGTTGATGGCTTCGTTGTCGTACATGCAGCTGGACACCAGCACCTTGGGCTTTTTCCAGGTGAAATATTTCAGCTTTTTGCGGTCCAGCAGCTGGCGGATCTCGGCGGTGTAGCCACGCCGTTCCAGCTCCAGCTTCAAAAGAAGGTCGCTTTCGTATTCCCGCACCGTATGCTCGTAGAGGATCAGAAAATCAAGACTCACTTTTTTCTCTCCTTTTTTGGGGGCTTTGGGGGCAGCATCCGCCGAACTGGCGGAGGGCTGCCCTTAGCCCAGATCGGTGAACAGCTGCTCGGTCCACTGGGGCAGGCCGTAGCGCTCGTCCAGGTGGAAGCCGTCGTAGAATTGGGTGTCATCGTCAAAGTCCGGCCGGTTTGTCCATTCGTAGTCCAGCACCGAGAAGCCAAGCTCAGAGGATTTTTCCGCCAGCTGGGGCAGCACGGCGGTTTCCATCTGCTCGGTGATGGTACCGCCTTCGCCGTACACGTCGCAGACTTCGGTTTTCACGATGTCCGCCATGGGGGCCAGCACTACGGTCAGCTTCACGCCCCGCTCGGCGCAGCGGGCGGCGGCCTCGTACAGCCGGTCCATCTGGCTGGTGTTCAGCGCCCAGTTCTCGCATTTGGTGATGAGGGCGGCGGGGTACTCGGCCAGCAGGGTGTGAACCTCATACACCGTGCCGTCGGCGGCGGTGTAGTCCTGCGGGTAGACCCAGTCGCCGGTTTCGGGGGCGTCCACCCGGCCGGTGAGCTGGTTTTGCAGGTTGGTGAGCATGTTCACGTTGTATTCCAGGTTAAAGAAGTAGGCGAAGGGGTTGTTCAGGGTCTTTTCCAGATTGCTCATCCGGTCGGTGTCGTAGCCCTGGTTGATGGTGTAGAAGGAAAAGCCGAAGATCACTTCCTCCAGGTTGGGATTATTATCCAGCGCCCAGTTCAGAAGGTCGATGCCCTCCCGCAGCGACGCGCCGCCGAAGGCCAGGTTCTGCCAGGGGCGGCCGCTGGTTTCGTTCACCAGATCCATGTCGAAGTGGGCAAAACGAGAATCACCGATGATGATGGAATTGCCCGGCTCACGTTTGAAATCCTTCAGCCGGCTGATGGGGGCGTCGCTGTCGGTGTTCGGGTGCAGGCCGAAATAGTTGTTGGGCTCAAAGGCCGCAAACAGGCAGAAATACGCCAGCACCGGAACCAGCAGCAGCGCAAGGTTGCGTAAAATATGTTTCATGGGGCCGTGGGCTCCTTTCTGCGATCTGAATTAAAAACCGCCGTAGGCAAAGCTGCCCCCGGCAAAGCCGCCGTTCTGCATGACGAGACCGGCAAAGCTGAACAGCACCAGCGCGTAGTAAAGCGCCCAGCGCACAGCGGGCTTCTGGGCGGTGAGCACCAGCTCCTCGCTCTTGTTCTTGAACTGGAAGTTACGCTGCCAGTCCAGCCAGAAGGCCAGCGCCAGGGTGCAGGCCAGCATCACAAGCCAGGCCGCGCCCATGAGGGTGTTGTTGTAGAAGCCGCCCAGAATAGCCTGCCAGCTCTCGGAGGCAAAGCGGGCGGGGGACCAGCCCGCGAACCAGCCCTTCAGAATGGCGAAGGCCTGGCCCACGCCGTAGCTTTCTCCCTCCGGCTGGCCGATGCCGCTGCCCATGGCGAAGAACACCATGCTGAAGTTCCAGAGCAGGAACACGCCCAGCCGCTTGGCCCACATCTGGCGGGCAGGGGCCTTCTTTTTGGGCTTGCCCAATTTTTGATGCAGCAGCTCCTCGCCCACCCGGTAGGCGGCCTGTAAAAGACCCCAGATCACAAAGGGAAGGGTGTTGCCGTGCCAGAAGCCGGAGACAAAGAACACGCAGAAGACGCAGAACACCGGCGAAAACCGGGTGATCTTTCTGCCCAGCAGCGGCAGCTTGGAAGCGTCCGCCCAGACCAGTGGGGTGAACAGGTAGTCCTGCAGCCAGCTGGAAAGGCTGATGTGCCACCGGCTCCAGAAGCCGGAGAAGTTGGTGGCAAAGAAGGGGGTCTTGAAGTTCTCCGGGATCTCCAGCCCCAGCAAAAGGGCACTGGCCCGGGCCATCTGGGAATAACCCACGAAATCAAAGTAAAGATAAAAGGTGTAGCCCAGGGTGGCCGCCAGCAGCGCCGGGCCGCCGTGGCCGGGAATGTCCGCAAAGACCTGGCTTACGTACATCATCAGCACGTCCGCCACCGCCACCTTTTTGAAAAAGCCCAGGGCGAACAGCTGCAGCGCCCGCACGGTGCGCACCGCGTCGAACCGGTGTTCTTCGTTCAGCTGGGGCAGCACCTTCTGGGCCCGGCAGATGGGCCCGGCGGTGATGGTGCCGAAAAAGCTGAGGAAGGCCGCCAGATTGATGAACCGCTTTTCGGCGGGCATGTCGCCCCGGCTCACGTCGATCAGATAGGAGAGGGCGGCGAAGGTGTAGAAGCTGATGCCCAGCGGGAAGGGCAGGCGGTGCAGCACGCCGGGCGCAAAGGGCAGCACGGCCAGCACCAGGTTGAAGTACTTGAACACGGCCAAAACAGCCAGCAGCACGATCACCGCTGCCGCCAGCTTTCGCCCGCGCTTTTCGGGCGGCGCGGCCTGCAGGCTCAGGCCCATGCGCCACACGAACACACAGCTGGCCGCCAGCAGAGCAATGGGCAGCGCCTGCCACAGGCCGGCAAAACCGTCGCCGGTGGGGCGGTTGCACCAATAGAAAACAAGGCTTGCCGCAAGCAGGAAATGATTTTGCCAGCGCGGGGGCATAAGCTTCAGATATACAAAAGCCACCAGCGGCGCAAAGGCAAGGTAAGAAAGATTTTGAAAGCTCAAAACGGTTGCCCATCCTTTTTATTTCGGTATATTATGGGAACTTCTTCCCAAACCCTCATTATACCGGCTTTTTTGGCCACTGTAAAGGAAAACGGGTGTTCAGGTGCGCTGGCGATGGACAAGGGCGCTGTTTTTGTTGAAATTAATGGTGGTTTATATTATACTAAGTAACAACTGGGTAACAACCGAACCGGCCCCGACCCGCAGTGCGGCGGGCGGCGGCGCGGCTGGATATTTGGTATAAAAACAAACGAAGTTGCAAAGGAGATTCTGCGATATGGCGAACACTGTGATGGTCACCGGAGCCGACGGCTTCATCGGCAGCCACCTCACCGAGGAGCTGGTACGAAAGGGCGAGAAGGTCAAGGCCTTCTGCTACTACAATTCCTTCGGCACCTGGGGCTGGCTGGACACCCTGCCCAAGGAGATCAAAAACGAGATCGAGGTGTTCATGGGCGACATCCGTGACCCCAACGGCGTGCGCTACGCCATGGAAGGGCAGGACATCGTGTATCACCTGGCAGCGCTGATCGCCATCCCCTTCAGCTACCACAGCCCGGACAGCTACGTGGACACCAACATCAAGGGCACCCTGAACGTGCTGAACGCGGCCCGTCAGGTGGGCACCAAGCGTCTCTTGGTCACCAGCACCAGCGAGGTGTACGGCACCGCTCAGTATGTACCCATCGACGAGAAGCATCCCTACCAGGGCCAGAGCCCCTATTCCGCCACCAAGATCGGCGCGGACCGTTTGGCCGAGAGCTTCTACCGCAGCTTTGATCTGCCGGTCACCATCGTGCGGCCCTTCAACACCTACGGCCCCCGCCAGAGCGCCCGGGCCGTAATCCCCACCATCATCACCCAGCTGCTCACCGGCGCAACCGAGATCAAGCTGGGCAGCCTGACCCCCACCCGTGACTTCAACTACGTGAAGGACACCGCGGCGGGCTTCATGGCACTGGCGGGCTGCGAGGCAGCCATCGGCCAGGAGGTGAACATCGCCACCGGTGAGGAGCATTCCATCGGCGATCTGGCCAACGAGCTGATCCGCCAGATCAACCCCGAGGCGAAGATCGTGTGCGACGAGCAGCGCCTGCGCCCCGAGAAGAGCGAGGTCAACCGCCTGCTGGGCGATTCCACCAAGATCCGCTCCATGACCGACTGGAAGCCCCAGTACACCTTCGAGCAGGGTCTGGCGGCGACCATTGAGTTTTTGAAAAACAACCTGGACCGCTACAAGCCGGACGTTTATAATCTGTAAGCCTGTGGGTAAGGTAAGCCCCCGGGCTTGCCTTGCCATTGCCGGGCGGACTTTTGCAAAAAGGTCTGCCCGGCTTATGCCGTTTAAAAAGGGGAGTTTTCCCGCCGCTGAGAAACGGCAAAAATCAACGAAGCGAAAAGGAATTTCTATGACGCAACAAGACATTTTGGCCCGGCTGCGGCGGCTGCCCGGCGGGGTGTTCTGGCTGCTGGGCTGGCTGTGTGCCTGTGCCGGGGCCGTGTGCTTTGCCTATTACTGGCGGGTGTTTTATTATCTGGAGGGCCGCATCGCGGCGCTGCCTCTCACCGCGGCAATGGTGGGCCTGGCCAGCCTGGCGACCCTGGCGGTGTTTTTGCTGGTGCGCTTTGTCAAACAGCTGGACACCAAGGCCGCAATTTGCATTTTTTTGTGCGGCGCGCTGTTCTGCTTTGCCAACCCGCCCCTGCAAACGCCGGACGAGACCAACCACTTTCTGCGCAGCTATTCGCTGAGCCTGGGGCATTTTGACTTCGATGCCAACCGCACCTATCCGGACGACGTGGCCAAGCTGGTAGAAAGCTTCCCTGGAGCCTGGGTGAACAGCCACACCAGCCAGGGTATGACCACCGACGAGGACGGCAACCCCAGCGTGTACACCACCGAGGGCTATGCCCTCAAGCAGCAGGGCGAGGGCGGGCCGGTGAGCGGCGTGGCCGACGGCTTTGCCGCCTACTTTGACGGCCAGCCCACCGAAAATCCGGTGAGCGAGCCCTATTTCTTCATGACCATCTCCATGGCGCCCCAGGCGCTGGGCATTCTGGTGGCCCGACTGCTGGGCTTCGGCGCGCTGGGCTGCATGTACGCCGCCCGGCTGGCGAATCTGGCCGCCTATGCGGCGCTGTGCTGGCTGGCGCTGCGCAACTGCAGGCGCTACAAGCCGGTGTTCCTGGCCTTTATGCTGCTGCCCCTGAGCCTGTATATGGCCGCCTCGGTGAGCTATGACGCCACCCTGCTGGGCTTTTACTATCTGGTGGCCAGCTTCTACTGCAAGGATGAGATCACCGACCGGGACATCGGGCTGTTCCTGTTTGCCTTTGTGATGATGAACGTGGCCAAGCCCTATATCAACCTGCTGTGGCTGGTGCTGCCCATCGTGCTGCCCAAGAGCGCCTGGAAGACCCGCTGGAAGAAGTGGCAGCTGGCGGCGGCCTGCCTGGTGGGCGGCTTTGCCCTGGGTAAGTTCTTCGACTGGTACGGCACCGTCTTCCGCTATAACTATCCCTACGTGGGGCGGCAGATCGCCGGGGCCGGTGAGGTGAGTCAGCTGGCGTTCATCCTCTCGAACCCGCTGCGTTACATCGCGGTGCTGCTGGGTACCTTCTACGAGAACAAATTCTACGTGGGCCAGATGGGCCTGTTCGGTGCGCTGGATCTGGAGGTGCCCTTCATCAGCCTTGTCAGCCCCATGCTGCTGTTGTTCGGCGCGGTGCTGTCGGTGCATGAGAAGAGCAGCCTGAAGCCCGCGCCCGCGCTGGGCCTGGGCGCGCTGAGCGTGCTGTACATCACCGGCGCGGCCACTGCCATGTATATCACCAGTACGCCGGTGGGCATGATCCGCATCATCGGTGTGCAGGCGCGGTACTTCCTGCCCGCGTTCCTGATGCTCACGGTGCTGCTGGCGGCGGTGCTCAGCCACGTGCTGGAGCCGCGCCTTGCCGCGGGGCAGAAAAAGCCCCAGGCGGTGGCGCTGTGGACCTTTGCCGCCTTCGGCATGCTGGGCGCGGTGCTGCTGTTCCAGCATTACTTCATCGGGCCGGTATTCGTTTTGCCCGGCTGACCGATTTTTGATTTGACTGAAAAGGGGGAAAACGCGGGATGGTGATGGTAACGATCAGCGGATTCCTGGCGCTGGCGGCCATTGGGCTGTACAGCGCCTTCCTGGCCCGGCTCTGCCGGGCGGATGCCGCCCTGTTTGCGCTGCCGGTGATCGGCGGCGGGGCGGTGTGGCTCTGCCTTTGGGGCTTTGTTGGCCTTTTGCCGGTGGGCGGCTGGCTGTTTTATCTGGGCGCGGCGGCGCTTGTAGCTGTTCTGCTGGCCCGCCGACGGCTGGCCGAAACGCTGGAGACCCTGTTCACACCGGCCTTCGGTGTGTTCCTGGCGGCCAGTGTGTTCTTTCTGGTGGTGTTTTCCATCACCCGGCCGGAGTTTGCCCAGAACGATGAATTTACCCTGTGGGGCTCCGCCGCCAAGCTGACCAAGCTGCAGAACGTGCTGCATCCGGCAGCTCATGGCAACCTGTTGGCCAAGGCCTCCAACCCGGGCATGATGCTGGTGGTCTACCTGTTCCAGTTCTTCAGCGCCGGGTTCTCGGAGTGGAGCGCCTATTTTGCCTACGACGCCATGCTGGCCGCGGCGGTGGCCGCCATGGCCGCGCTGGCGGGCAAACGCTGGAGCAGCACCCTGGTGCTGGCAGGCTGCGGCTTTCTGCTGCCCTACTTTTTCAGCGCCCCCTCGGTGGGCGAGCTGTCCACCGTGTACCTCTCGGTGTTGGGCGATCTGCCCCTGGGTTTTGTGTTCGGGGCCACGGTCTGCCTGTATTTTGCGCTAAAAGAGAAAAAATGCTGCCTGCCGGTGCTGCTGGTGCAGGTGAGCTTTCTGACCCTCATCAAGGACATGGGCCTGGCCTATGCTCTGATCGCGGTGGGCCTGATCTGCGCGGATGCCCTGTTCACCGGGCCACTGGCGGGCTTTGGCCGCCGGCTGGCCAAGGTGGTGGGCGGCGCTGTGCTGCTGGCCGTTCCGGTGGCGGGCTTTTATCTGGGTTGGACCCGCTATGTGGCGGCCATGACCGGCGCGGACAAAACCACCGTGGGCAGCGGCGACGCGGCCATGAGCCAGGGGGCAGCCATTCTGTCCGGCGTACGGCAGTTGCTGGGAATGGAAGAACCCACCGAAAAGTTCACCCAGGTGAGCGCCCTGATGCTGAAAAGCCCGGTGAGCGTGCCGGTCTGCCTTCTGGGCGGCGGCGCGCTGGCACTGGCGGCTATCTTCCTTGTGCTGGCTGTGGTGTTCCTTGCCCGGAAAGAGGGGGAGGAGCGCCGCCGCCCGGTGGTGCTGGCGGTGTTCGGCACCCTGGCACTGGTGGCCTTTCTGGTGTTTCACCTGTTTTTGTACGTGTTCAACTTCAAGGACCCGGAGGCGCTGCAGCTGAAGGATTATATCCGCTACATCGGGCCCTATTATCTGGGCTTTTTCCTGATGGCGCTGGGCCTTCTGGCCCGGGCGGGCTTTGGCGGCGCGTGGGCCAAGCTGGCCCGGCTGGCCGCTGTGGGTGTGCTGGCGGTGTTCTGTGTGCTGATCGGCTGGCGGGGCGTGCCCGCCGCGGGCTTCTGGAACTATCCCCACGTGGTCTACGCGGTGCGGGATGACGTGAAGGAGCGGGCCGGGCAGGTGAACGACCTGCTGGATTGGGACGACACCATTCTGCTCATCAGCCAGGGTGACGACGCCACCCGCTGGAACTACTTCGGCTATGACCTGAATGCCACGCTGGCCCGGGGTTTCGGCGGCTTCGGCTACGGCCACGAGGGCGACTGGAGCTGGGACACCACCCATATGAATCTGGTGGACCCGGCCCGTGCCCAGGAGGGCATGCCGGAGGTATACCCCTACCAGACCGTCTGCACGGCGGACGATCTGCGCCTGTTCCTGCTGGACAAGCGCTACACCCACATCCTCATCGACGAGAGCGACGATTACATCGCCGGAACCATCGGCCCCGCCTTCGGCATCGACGATCTGCCCGACCGGCGCACCGATTCGGTGATCCTGCTGCGGGTGGAGTATGAGGGCGACACCGTGCGCTGGGTGCGCGAGGAAGGAGGCGCGGCATGAAACGACCGATTCGCTGGCTGGCGGCGGCTTATCTTGCCGTGCTGGCCCTCTGGCTGATTTTTGGCGGGGTAAGCCTTGCCAAAAGCGCCTGGTATGCCCATAAGGGAATGAAGGCGCAGACTGAGCTTGCCTGGCAGGACCTGACCGGCGTGGGCGTGCAGGAGCTGGAGGGCGAGGAGGAAGGCGTGTGGTACGTCTCCACCGATACCGACCCCCAGCTGCACTGGACCGCCCCGAACCCGGAAGGGGTTTATCTGGAAACGGTGGAGCTGCGCGTGGAGCAGCTCACCCCCGGCCAGGCGGTGGTGCTTTACTGGAAAGCGCCGGACCAGGCGGATTTTTCCGCGGCCCAGATGGTGTATGCACAAAAGACCGCGGATGGCGTGTACCGCTTTGATCTGGGCGGCTGCGTGGTGAGCGAGATCCGCCTGGACCCGGACAGCGTGGGCGGCGTGACCACCCGCTTTGACGGGGTCACCCTGAACCCGGCCGAGGGCTGGTACACCGCCTTTGTTCCCACCGCCACCGGCCTTGTGCTGGGGCTGCTGGTACCGCCGGTAATTGTGGCGGTGCTGTGGGAGCTGTGGGCGGTATTGGAGCCTGAGCCGTTCCGGGAATCGGCGCGCATTGCACGCCGGAAGCCCCGGGGCGGAAGTGCCTTTAAAAAGGAGAAATGAGCTTGCAGTATTTTGATCTGGTTTTGAGTTTTACGGCCCTGTTCGGCCTGTGCGCTTTCCTTACCCTGAAGGCCCGGCTGCACAGTGCGCTGGCTCCGCTTGCCGCGCTGGGCATTACCGGCATCTGGTTTACCCTGGCGGGTGTGGCGGATCTGCTGGTGGCGGGCGGCTGGGTGTTCTATCTGGCGGCCTGGGGCCTGGGCATCTTTGCCCTGGTGACCAAACGCAGCGAGGCCCGGCGGCTGCTCAGCCCCGGCGCGGTGGTGTTCTGGGGGCTGGCTGTCAGCTTCGCGGTGTATTTTTCCGTCCGCCAGCCCATGTTCCATGATTTTGACGAGTTCAGCTTCTGGGGCCCGGCGGCGCAGATGACCAGTACCACCGATCATCTGTATACCATCTGTGAATACGGTACCCCCTGGCAGGCCACCCAGAACTGCGGACTGATCGTGCTGAGCTACTTTGTGCAGTTCTTCGGCACCTTCGCGCCCTTCAAGGTGTATCTGGCCTACGACCTGCTGCTGTTCGCCTGCATTGCGGCATTGGTGGGCGTCATCGGCTTCAAACACTACCGGCTGGCGCTGCCCATGGCGGTGATCGGTTGGTGCACCCCCTGGTTTTTCACGGTGTATGCCCGTACCGTTGCGGTGGACGACACCTACATGAGCGCCTACGGCGACATCCCCGCCGGTATGCTGGCGGGCGGCGCGGTGGCCATGTGGCTGGCTCTGCGCAGCGAAAAGAGCGCAGGGCCCCGCTGGGCGGTGCTGCCGGTGCTGGCTTTGATGGCCAACATCAAGGACAACACCTTCCCCATTGCCCTGATCGCGGCGGGCTGCATCGCGGCGGATGCCTTCCTCTTTGATTACAAGGACCGCTGGAAGGAGGGCCTGGCCCGGCGCTTCGGCTTCGCGGTGCTGTGCCTGGCAGTGCCGCTGGCTCAGTACAAGGTGTGGAGCAGCTACATTGCGATACTGGTGCAGAAAAACGCCGAGAGCGGCGGCAGCGGTGTGACCTCTTTGAGCCCCTTCGGCGCGGCGCTGCAGGGAACGAAAATGCTGCTGGGCCTGTCGGTGCCGGAGGAGTACGCCGCCCGGCAGGAGCAGTTCTTTGCTGCCATCCGGAACATGTGGGCGGCCTTCCTGAGCAAGGAACGGCTGGTGTCCATGGTTGGGCAGGGCGTTCTGGTGACCGGCCTGATTCTGGGCATGTTCGTGATTGCCCTGGTGTTTGCAAAAGGCATGCGTCAGCGGCTGCGGGTGCTGTGCTGGATGGGCTTGAGCACCCTGGGCTTTGCGGCTTACAGCTATGTGATCACCATCAGCTACGGCTTCATCTTCAAGGACTTCCAGGCGGAGGTTCTGGACGCTTACAACCGCTATATGTACACCTATTACATCGCCTGGTTTGTGATCGCAGCGGCGGTGCTGGCCTGGGTGGTGCAGACCGGCCGCTGGCGGCTTCTGGGCCAGGCGGGGGCGCTGGCCTTTGCCTGCCTGATGCTGCTGCGGGTGAACATGATGGTGCTGCCCCAGATGAGCGTGCTGGGCTTTTCCGACGCCACCTTTGCGGACCAGTACCTGATCATGGAAAAGGTGGACGCGGTGAAGGCCCAGATCGACGAGGACGACCGCATCTTCTTTGTGAGCCAGGGCGACGACGGCCTGCTCTGGTTCACCTACAGCTGCTACTTCCAGCCCAATATTCTGGATTACAGCGGCTGGGAGCTGGACGAGGAGACCGGCCTGTACGGCGCGGGCGGCGGTACCTTCTGTCTGCCCGAGAATATGCCCGAAGTCAAGGAGGGCGGCGCGCTTTACTTCCACGCCTACCGCACCGAGGACTTTGCAAAGGCCGTGGCTGAGAGCGGCTGCGAATACATCTTTGTGGACAAGCTGGACGCGGGCTTTGTGGCCGGATACGGCAGCCTGTTCACCGATGGCCTGGCTGCTGCCGAAAACGGCGAGACGCTGCTCTACCGCATTGCCCCGGGCGGCTATGAGCCGGTTGCGATGGAGGTGCCCCGATGATTCCGAAACTGAAACAATGGCTGGAACGCCCGGCCTTTCTGCCCCTTGTGTGCTATGCGGCGGCGCTGATCGTCTGGCTGGGGGGCAGCGTCTGGAGCCTTGGAACGGATATGATCGCCAAGGCGGGCGGAAGTCTTTACCAGTGTGAGCTTACCCTGGAGAATTTTGAACTGGTGGACATGCAGCTGCTGGAGGACGGCAGCTACATCACCACCAGCGGCGACCCCCAGATGATCTGGCACAATACCGACGGCATGACGGTGCGCACCCTGCGCCTGACGGCCAGCTTCGACCGCAGCCCCCGGGAGATGTGCCTGTATTACACAAACGCTGAGGGCGAGCCCTTCAGTGTGAACAAGCGGGTTTTTGCCGCCCAGCAGGACGATGGCAGCTATGTGTACACCCTGCCGCAGGGCAGCATTGCCGCCCTGCGGCTGGACCCCTGCAGCCCGGAGGAGGAAAAGCCGGTGACCATGACCTTTTCCGGCTTTTCCATGAACGAGCCGGCCAGCGTGGTCAGCTACTTTGCCCCCGGCTGGTACGGGGCCATGGAACTTGTGCTTTACCCGGGGCTTTGTGCCTGCGCGTTGTCGCTGGCTCAGAGCGCCTGGCAAACATATCAAACAAAGAAAAAGCGCTGAGTGCCGCTTTCAACAGCGGCCCGGCGCCAGCCCAATCTTTGGAAAAGAGGTTATTGAAAATGGCAAACTTTATTCCTTTGTCCGTTCCCAATTTTTCCGGCAAGGAGAAAGAATATGTGAACGACGCGGTGGTCAGCGAGTGGGTGTCCACCGGCGGCAGCAAGGTGGGCGACTTTGAAAAGGCCATCGCCGACTATGTGCACATGGACCGGGCCGTAGCCTGCAACTGCGGCTCCTCCGGCCTGCACCTGGCCATGCTGATCTCCGGCGTGGGCATGGGCGACGAGGTGATCGTGCCCACCCTCACCTTCATTGCCGCGGTCAACCCGGTGCGCTATGCCAATGCCGAGCCGGTGTTCATCGGCTGTGACGACAGCCTGTGCATGGACCCCGCCGCCGCCGAGCGCTTCTGCAAAGAGGAGTGCCATATGGAAGGCGGCAAGCTGATCAACAACACCTCCGGCCGCCATGTGAAGGCTCTGCTGGTGGTGCACGTGTTCGGCAACATGGCGGATATGGTGGAGTTTACCCGCATCGCCAGGGAATACAACCTGATCCTGATCGAGGATGCCACCGAGGCTCTGGGCACCTACTACACCAGCGGTCCCTTCGCGGGCAAGTACGCCGGTACCATCGGTGACGTGGGCGTTTACAGCTTCAACGGCAACAAGCTCATCACCACCGGCAGCGGCGGCATGGTGGTCTCCAACCATCCGGATTGGGCCGAGCATGCAAAGCACCTGTCCACCCAGGCCAAGGCCGACGAGCTGCAGTTTTTGCACGACGAGGTGGGCTACAACTACCGCCTGACCAATCTGCAGGCGGCGCTGGGCCTGGCTCAGATCGAGCAGGTGGAGGGCTTCATCGCCCACAAGCATGAGATGTGGCAGATGTACAAGGACGCGCTGGACGGCAAGAACGGCTACCGCATCCTGCCCTTCCGGGACGACTGCACCCGCTCCAACAAGTGGTTCTTCTCGCTGTATCTGGAGGACCCCCGCCACCAGCGTGACGCCATCATTCAGGCGCTGAAGGAGCAGAAGATCCAGACCCGGCCGGTGTGGGCGCTGATCCACGAGCAGGCGGACTACGGCAAAAACCAGGTGTTCAGCGACGAGAAGGCCCAGGACTATCGGGCCAAGATCGTGAACCTGCCCTGCTCCACCAATCTGACCCGCGAGGACTGCCAGCGGGTCATCGACGCGCTGCTGGCGCTGTAACAATACATCCACGAAAGAGAGGCGAGCGCCCATGCTGCGCATCGACGAGCTGCTGATCGATGAAAATACCAGTGTGCTGAATACCCTGAAAAAGCTGGACGAGACCGGCCAGCGCATCCTGTTCATTGCCCCGGAGGGCAAGCTGGCGGCGGCGGTGACCGACGGCGACATCCGCAAGTACATCCTGCGGGGCGGCGCGCTGGAGGGCCCGCTGCGCGAGGCCGCCAACTACCACCCCAAAAGCCTGCCCCTGGAGCAGCGCGGCCGCGCCCGGGCCTACATTGAAGAGCAGGGCATCGATGCCTTGCCCCTGCTGGACAAGCAGGGCCGCATTGTGGACATCATCTTCACCAGCGGCGTGGACCTGGACAACCGCACCTGCGCCGGGCTGCCGGTGGTCATTATGGCCGGCGGTCTGGGCACCCGCCTGTACCCCTATACCAAGATCCTGCCCAAGCCTCTGATCCCGGTGGGCGAGCGCCCCATCCTGGAGCTCATCATCGACCGCTTCTGCGATTTCGGCTGCACCGATTTCCATCTGGTGGTCAACTATAAAAAGAACATGATCAAGAGCTACTTCAACGATCTGGAGAAGAGCTATCAGGTTTCCTACGCGGATGAGGACCAGCCTCTGGGCACCGGCGGCGGTCTGTGCCTGTTGAAGGGCAAGCTGGACCACACCTTCTTTCTGTCCAACTGCGACATCCTGCTGGATGCCGACTACGGCGACATTCTGAACTACCACAAGAGCCAGGGCAACATCATCACCATGGTCTGCGCGGTGAAGCACTTCACCGTGCCCTACGGGGTCATCGAGCTGAACAACGACGGCACCATCCAGACCATGCGGGAAAAGCCGGAGATGAACTTCCTCACCAATACCGGCGTGTATGTGGTGGAGCCCCGCGTGGTGGAGGAGCTGGAGGACGGCAAGAAGCAGGGCTTCACCGACATCATCGAGCACTACCGCTCCATCGGTGAAAAGGTGGGCGTGTACCCCATCAGCGAGCAGAGCTGGATGGACATGGGCCAGATCGAGGAGCTGGACCACATGCGCCGCCGCCTGGAGGGCAACAGCTGAATTTCCACAAAACGGCCGCGCCTGCGGTCGAAAACCGATGGGAAACAGTTGAAAAACAAATAAAAATTACGTTTTGTATAAGAAACGGAGCGATTCCATGAGCGTTTTGATCATTGCGGAAGCCGGTGTGAACCACAACGGCAGTCTGGAGCTGGCCAAGAAGATGGCCCTGGTGGCCAAGGAATGCGGCGCGGATGTGGTGAAATACCAGACCGCCGTGCCCGAGCTGGTCATCTCCAAATTCGCCCAGAAGGCGGAGTACCAGAAGCGGGAGACCGGGGCCGAGGAGAGCCAGCTGGAGATGGTGCGCCGCATTCACTTCGGCTTTGAGGCCCATAAAGAACTGAAGGAATACTGCGATTACATCGGCATCCAGTATCTGTCCGCCCCCTTTGACCTGCCCAGCGTGGAGTTCCTGGCCAGTCTGGACCTGCCCATGTGCAAGGTGCCCAGCGGCGAGATCACCAACCTGCCCTATCTGGAGGCGGTGGGCCGCACCAAAAAGCCGGTGATCCTGTCCACCGGCATGAGCACCCTGCCCGAGATCGAGGACGCCCTGAGCATCCTGGAGGAAAACGGCTGCCCTGAGGTGACCGTGCTGCACTGCAACACCGAGTACCCCACCCCCTACGAGGACGCGAACCTGCTGGCCATGCTGGAGCTGGGCGAGCAGTTCGGCCTGCCCTACGGCCTTTCCGACCACACCTCCGGCTGGGAGTGCGACGTGGCTGCGGTGGCCCTGGGGGCAACGGTCATTGAAAAGCACTTCACGCTGGACAAGACCATGGAGGGCCCGGATCACAAGGCCAGCCTGGAGCCCGCCGAGCTGAAGGCCATGGTGGATGCGGTGCGCCACACCGAAGCCGCCTTGGGCACTGGCCGCAAGGCGGTGAGCGCCAGCGAGGCCAAGAACAAGCCCATCGCCCGCAAGAGCATCGTGGCGGCCCGGTCCATCAAGGCGGGGGAGACCTTCACCGCCGAGAACCTGACCACCAAGCGCCCCGGCGACGGCATCAGCCCCATGCGCTGGTACGAGGTGCTGGGCAAGACCGCCAAGCGGGATTTTGAAGAGGACGAAAAAATCGAGCTGTAATGCGTGGAGTGCCGCGCGTTTGCTGCCCTGCATTTCGGGGCGGCGCGATGCAAACTACAAAAGGGGGTGCTGCCCATGGCAGCCCAGCCAAAGACCCTTGCGGTCGTCACCGGGACCCGGGCCGAGTACGGTCTGCTGCGTCCGGTGATCCAAAAACTGTTGAAATCTGACGGTTTTATACTAAAAGTATTAGCGACCGGTGCCCATCTGGCCCCGGAATTCGGCAATACCGTGCAGGAGATCGAGGCGGACGGGGTACCCATCGCCGCCCGTATCCCCATTCTGAAATTTGGCACCGGCCCGCTGGCCACGGCGGACACGGTGGCCTATACCATCCAGCAGTTCAGCCGCTGGTTCTGGGAGAATAAGCCGGACGCGGTGCTGGTGCTGGGCGACCGGTACGAGATCTTTGCGGCGGCGCAGGCGGCGGCCATGACCGGTGTGCCCATCGCCCACATCAGCGGCGGCGACGTGACCCTGGGCGCGGCGGACGATTACTACCGCCACTGCATCACCAAGATGGCTCACCTGCATTTCCCCAGCTGCGCGGAATACGCCCGGCGGGTCATCCGCATGGGCGAAGCGCCGGACACTGTGTTCAACGTGGGCGGTCTGGGGGATGAGAACATCCGCACCATGCCCAAGATGAGCCGGGAAGAATTGAGCGAGAGTCTGGGCTTTGATCTCTCCGGTCCCTTCGCGCTGGTCACCTTCCACCCGGAAACCGCGGGCGGGGCCAGCCCCACCGAACAGGTGGCCCAGCTGCTGGCCGCCATGGAGCAGCTGCAAAAGACCCGCCCGGTGCGCTGGCTCATCACCAAGGCCAATGCGGACGCGGGTGGTATTGCCATCAACGAGCTGATCGACCGTTGGGTGGAAAAGCATCCCGACAAGGCCATCGCCTTTACCAGCCTCGGGGTTAAGCGGTATCTTTCCGCCATGGCCTGCGCGGCGGCGGTGGTGGGCAATTCCTCCTCCGGCGTGGTGGAAACCCCCACCTTCGGGGTGCCCACGGTGAACATCGGCGAGCGGCAGGCCGGGCGGATCATCTGCCCCAACGTGCTCTGCTGCAAGGCGGAGAAGGGCGAGATTCTGACGGCTCTCGAAACCGCATTCAGTGAGGAATTTGCCGAAAAGGCAAAGCAGACCGTAAGCCCCTACAACGGGGGCGATACCAGCGGCCGCATTGTGGAGATCCTGCGCGCCCAGCTGGCCCGGCCGGACTTCGGCGCGCCCAAGGGATTCTACGATGGACCCGTGGAGTAAGCGGTACCCGATGGCCCCGGGCATGCTCCGAAAAGCGGAGTTCAAGCCGGGCCAGCGGGTGCTTGCCATCAGCGATATCCACGGCTGCAGGGCTCTGCTGGAACGCCTTTTGAAAAAGCTGGACTACCGCCCCGGCACGGATGCACTGGTTCTGGCGGGGGACCTGCTGACCAAGGGCGAGGAAAACATGGCCATGCTGGATTTCGCCATGGAGCTGGCGGAGCTGCCGGATGTACACATCCTGCTGGGCAACTGCGACGGCATGAACGACGAGGCCGAAGCCCCCTGGCTGCCGGTGTTTCTGGACCGCCAGCCAAGGCAGCTGTTCTGGGAGCAGTGCGCGGCCCAGGGCATCGGCAGGGACGAGGCGCTGGCGGATGCCCACGGTACCATTCAGGCGCTTTGCCGGACCTACCCGGAGCAGGCGGCCTTTCTGGCCGGGCTACCCCGCATTCTGGCAAGTGAAAAGTATTATTTCGCCCATGCGGCCATGGACGCGGCGCTGCCGCCGGACCAGCAGGACCCGGTGGATGTGATCACCCGGCGGGCCTTTCTGCAAACTGCCGGGCGCTTCGAACGTCTGCTGATCGTGGGCCATTACCCGGCCTGCAATTACGACCTGACCGAGTGCCGCCTTTCTCCCTATTATGACAGAGCGCGGAACATCCTCTGCATCGACGGGGGCAACCGGGTCAAAACCGGTGGCCAGCTGAACGGCGCAGTTTTACAGGACGGAGAGTATCTGGGCTGCGAATGGGTGGACGAGCTGCCCGCCGCCCGGGTGTTGCGTCCGCAGGCGGAAAAGCCCGCCACTGTGAACATCAACTGGCCCAGCTACGCAGTGCAGCCCCTGCAATGGCAGGGCGGGCTGTGCCGCTGCCGCCACGAAAAAACCGGCCGGGAGTTCTCAGTTCCCGCTCAGCTGGTGGAGCAGACCGGGAACGGCTGGAGGCTGGCGGACGATTACACCGACTACCGCCCGCCGCTGCAAGCGGGCCAGCGGGTGGGGCTTGCCGCCTGGGCAGGGGACTGGGCGCTCATCAAGACCGGCGACCGGCCCGGTTGGGTCCCGGCGGAATGGCTGAAACAGGAATAATTCCCGGCGGGCGGCAAAAGAACCGTCGGAACAAAAAACGCGAGGTGTGAACAAATGAAACTTTTGATCGTGGGTCTGGGCAGCATGGGCAAGCGCCGTGCCCGCCTGGCCAAGGGAATGGACGCGTCCATTGAAATCAGCGGCGTGGACACCACTGAATCCCGCCGCACCGAGGCCGAGGGCCTGGGCATCACCGCCTATGCCAGCATCGGCGAAGCGGTGGCAGCAGAAAAATTCGACGCGGCGCTGGTCTGCACCGCACCCATCACCCATGCGGGAATCATCAGCGAGCTGCTGGACGCGGGCCTGCCGGTATTCACCGAGCTGAACCTGGTGAGCGACGGCTACGAAGAGAACATGAAAAAGGCCAAGGAAAAGAGCCTGCCCCTGTTCCTTTCCTCCACCATGCTCTACCGGGGCGAGACCCGGTACATCAAGCAGCAGGTGGAAGCCTTTGACAAGCCGGTGAACTACATCTATCACATCGGCCAGTACCTGCCGGACTGGCACCCCTGGGAGAACTACAAGAACTTCTTTGTGGGCGACAAGCGCACCGGCGGCGTGCGGGAGATTTTCGGCATCGACCTGCCCTGGCTGCTGGACACCTTCGGCCCGGTGAAGAGCCTGCATGTGGAAAAGGACAAAATCAGCCAGCTGGAGGTGGACTACCCGGACAGCTACTTTGTGACCCTGCGCCACGAAAACGGCGTGAAGGGCATGCTGGCGGTGGACGTGGTGAGCCCCAAGGCGGTGCGCAACTTTGAGTGCTTCGGCGAAGGGCTGCACCTGTTCTGGGAGGGCAACCCCAGGAGCCTTTACACCTTTGACCACGACAAGGGTGAAAAGCTGCCGGTGAACACCTACGAGAGCTTTGAGCACGATTCCCGCTACAGCGACAACATCGTGGAAAACGCCTACGTGGACGAGCTGGCCAACTTCTTCGCGGTGCTCAAGGGCGCCGAGCAGCCCCGCTACAGCTTCGAAAAGGATCTGGAGACCATCCGGCTGATCGAGGCCATCGAGGAGGCATAAAGCTGTTTTTGCCAACAAAACAAAAGGAGGAAGCACCATGAAAGTATTGTTTGTGGGCCTGGGTTCCATCGGCAAGCGGCATCTGAACAACCTGATCCACATTGCCTCCCGGCGGGGCGTTTCCCTGGAGGTGGACGCGCTGCGCTCCAGCCTGAAGCCTCTGCCCCCCGAGCTGGCGGCGGTGATCAAGCACCAGTACATCGACTTCGAGCAGCTGGGCCATTACGATGTGGCCTTCATCACCAACCCCACCAGCCTGCACGCCTCCACCCTGGCGGATCTGGCGGGCAAGGCGGAGAACCTGTTCATCGAAAAGCCCATCTTCGATCACACCGATTACGATCTGGCCGAGCTGGGTCTTGAGACCCAGAAGGCCTATGTGGCCGCGCCCATGCGCTGGTGCGGCACCTTCCTGGCGCTGAAAAAGCTGATGCCCACCCTGCGGCCCTACTCCGCCCGGGTCATCTGCTCGTCCTACCTGCCGGACTGGCGGCCCGGTGTGGACTATCGCAAGGTCTACTCCGCCCACAAGGACATGGGCGGAGGCGTGACCATAGACCTGATCCATGAGTGGGACTACATGGTGGAGCTGTTCGGCAAGCCTCTGGAAAGCTACAACTTCAAGGGCACCTATTCCGATCTGGAAATCGACTCGGATGATCTGTCCGTCTATATCGCCCGCTATCCGAATATGCTGGCGGAGATTCATCTGGACTACTTCGGCCGCACCTACCGGCGTACCATCGAGCTGTTCTGCGCCGACGGCACCGTGACCGCCGACTTCGGCGCGGGCACCCTGACCCTGGCCAATGGCCTGGTGCAGCATTTTGAGGAGCCGGTGAACGACCGCTACATGCGAGAGATGGAGTACTTTTTGGACTACGCCATCAACGGCCAGGGCGAGAGCATCAACAGCCCGGCCATGGCGCTGGATGTGCTCAAGCTGACCCTGGGCGAGGAATAAAAGGGAAAGAAGGAACGAAACGTGGAAAAACTGCTCATCACCATCTGCGGCCGCGCAGGCAGCAAGGGATTCAAAAACAAGAACCTGAAGGTGTTCTGTGAAAAACCGCTGGTGTACTACACCCTGAGCGCAGCTTCTCTGTTCAAGGCCGCCCGGCCGGATGTGCAGGTGGACATCTGCCTGAACACCGACAGTCAGGCCCTGGCGGATCTGGTGGCCGCCAAATATCCCGAGGTGGTGTTCCTGCCCCGCGGCGAGGCTTTGGGCGGCGACACCGTGCCCAAGATGGCCGTCTTTCAGGACAGCCTGGCACGCATGGAGGAGAAAAACGGCTGCACCTACGACTATGTGATGGATCTGGACATCACCAGCCCGCTGCGCACCGCCAAGGACGTGCAGAACGCCTTTGAGATGAAGGCCTCCCGCCCGGATCTGGACCTGGTGTTCAGCGTCACCGAGTCCCGCCGGAACCCCTGCTTCAACATGGTGCGGGACTGCGGCGACCACGTGGAAAAGGGCATCGACAACGCCACCTACACCGCCCGCCAGCAGGCCCCGGTGTTCTACGATGTGAACGCCAGCATCTATGTATTCCGCCGGGATTTTCTGGCGAACAACACCACCGGCATTCTGTGGGACGGCAAGATCGGCGTGAGCAAGATGCTGGATACCGGCGTGCTGGACATCGACAGCGAGGAGGACTTCCTGCTGATGGAGGTCATCGCCGGGCATCTGTTCAAGACTCTGCCGGAGTTTGCCCAGGTACGGGACAACATCCGGGAATAAAACGCGGCGCGGGGGCGGGTAAGCTCCCGCGCTGAAATCTGTCTATGAGGGAAACCGGGAAAGCGCTGCAAAAAGCCGAGCGGCGCAAAACGCAGAAGAATAGGGGAGAAGCGATATGAACGACCAGCAGCGTGTGCTGGAATTTGTGATGGCGGCAGGCGAGGTGCTGCTGAAAAACGGGGCCGAGGTGAGCCGCACCCAGCAGACCATGGAGATCATGGCCAAAAGCCTTGGGGTGGACAGCTTCCACGGTTACGTACTTACCAACGGCCTGTTCGCCAGCATGGGTTCGGACTACGGCCAGCCGGCCCAGATCCGCAGTGTGCCCGCCAGTGAGGTGCACCTGGGCCGGGTGGAGGCGGTGAACGCTCTGTCCCGCAAGATCGCCCAGGGGCATGTGACTCTGGATGAGGCCTACGAAGAGCTGGAGCGGATCAAAACCATGCCCTACGCCCCCAGCCGGGACCAGATTCTGGCCTGCGGCGCGGGCAGCGCCTGCTTTGCGCTCATGTTCGGCGGTATCTGGCAGGACGGCCTGATCGCTCTGGCGGTGGGCCTTGGCCTGCAGGTGTTTTTGCTGTGGATGGGCCGCTGGGGCCTGAACAAGCTGATCACCAAATTTCTGGGGGCGGCCTTTGTGGCGCTGGTCACCATGCTGCTGTTCCTCAACGGCTTCGGTCAGAACATGGATAAGGCCATCATCGGCGCCCTGATGCCGCTGGTGCCTGGCATGGCGCTGACCCTGGGCATCCGTGATCTGATTATGGCGGACTTTCTGTCCGGCACCATCCGCATGCTGGATGCCCTGCTCACCGCCGCCTGCATTGCCTGCGGCGTGGGCCTGATTCTGGGCCTGGCCACCATGATTCCGGGGGTGAATGTATGATGCTGCTGATGATCGAGTTTCTGCGCCAGCTGGCGCTGGCCTTTCTGGGCACCGTCTGCTTCGGCCTTTTGTTCCATGTGCCGCCCCGGCATTTTGCCGCCTGCGGCATCGTGGGCGCCATCGGCTGGCTGGTCTACTGGGCCATGATGCTGGTGCAGCCCAGCTCGGTGCTGGCAAGTCTGGTGGCGGTGATCCCGCTGACCATCGCCACCCGCGCCTTTGCCATTGTGCGCCGGGCCCCGGTGACCCTGTTTTTGATCCCCGGCATCTTCCCGCTGGTGCCCGGTGCGGGCATTTACTACACTGCCTATGCCTTTATCACCGGCGACACCGTCCAATGCGCGGCCAAGGGTGCCGAGACGCTGAAAATCGCGGTGGCGCTGGCCATGGGCATCGCGGTGGTCATGTCCATTCCGCTGAAGCCCAGCAATCTGCGTCGGGACCGAAGCTGAGTGCAGATCCATAATATCCCAGAAAATTCTTTTTCCATCAGAATCCCCTCGCGGCAGGCAGGCCGCGGGGGAATTTTTTTGTGTAAAAATGCAGGAAAACCGATTGCCCCGCCCATAAAGGCCTGACACCCTTCGCCCTCCTTTGACATAGGCTGTCGAAAAAAGGGGGGATTCGGGTGAACAAAAAATTTATCCTGTCCGTGGGGTTCGGCATGCTGTGGCTGGCATTTTCGGTCTGGCTGTCGCTCCCCTGGATCGAGGAAACGGCGCAGGTGCTGCCGCCGGTCTATGTGTGGGCGGTGGTCATCGGCATTGCCTTTTTGCCGGGTTACTTAATGAGCGCCATATTCTTTTCCAACCTGCTGCACCGGAAGGTGCGGCAGTATCCGCAGACCTGTGAGGACACCACCGTCATCCTGTGCGCACACAACGAGGAGGCGAGCATCGCCGGGACCATTCAGGCGCTGTTCAGCCAGAGGTATGCCGGGCGCATCTGCATTCTGGCGGTGGACAATGCCTCCACCGACGGCACCAAGCGCCAGATTCAGGCCATGGCCCGGCTGGCACCGGAAAACCGGCCGGTGCGGTATCTGTACTGCGGGCAGCCGGGCAAGGCCAACGCTTTGAACCTGGGCCTCAGTAAGGTGGGCACCCGCCATTTTCTCACGGTGGACGCGGACACCTGGCTGGAGGGTAACGCGGTGCAGCGAATTATGAATCATATTGTGAGTACCCGGCGGAGCTGCGTGGCGGGCAATCTGTTTGTGCAGAACCCCACTCGTAGCCTGACGGCACGGATGCAGAACTACGATTATCTGCTCAGCATCGCGGCGGTGAAGCGGTTCCAGGGCAGCTACGGCTCCACCCTGGTGGCTCAGGGAGCCTTCAGTGCCTACAATACCTGCGCCGTGCGTAAGGCGGGCGGCTGGCGGCAGGTGATGGGCGAGGACATCGTGCTCACCTACCGGCTGCTGGCGCTGGGCTATGCCTCCGGCTATGAGCCCGCCGCGGTGGGCTACACCAGGGTACCGGAGACCCTGGGCGGGCTGTACCGGCAGCGGCGTCGCTGGGCCATGGGCATGCTGGAGGGCCTGCGGGAGGTGCCGCCCTGGCAGCAGCGGGGCTGCACCCGTTACTTCACCAGCGTGAACCTGAGCATCATTTATCTGGACCTGGCCTACCTGTTCGGCTTTGTACCCGGGGTGATTCTGGCCCTGTTTGGCTATTGCTATCTGGTGGGTCTGCTCACGGCGTTCACTGCGCTGGTGGGGGCGCTGTGCTTCTGGACCGTCTACCGCTACCAGCGGCGGCTGAACATTCCGTTTAAGAACACGGTGGGAGGATTTATTCTGTTCCTGTTTTTCTTCCAGCTGGTGCAGAGCACAGCCTCCCTGCACGGCTACCTGAGTCATCTGGCGGGCAGACGGCAGAGCTGGAAATAAAGGCAAAAAGGCAACAAAAAGCCCCCTGCCAATATGGCAGGGGGCAAAATGCTTTGATGTAAAACGCTTACAGAGCGGCGTACTCCCGGGCGATGCGGGCAGCCACGCGGGCGTTGTTGTAGGCCAGCTGAATGTTGGTGGCCAGGCTGCGGCCCTGGGTGTATTCCACGATATGGGCCAGCAGGTAGGGGGTGATGTTCTTGCCGCGCACGCCGTCGGCGTTGGCGCTGGCCAGAGCCTTGTCGATGATGGCGCTCATCTCGTCGAAGTCCATGGCGAACTCCTCGGGCACCGGGTTGCCGATCAGCATACCGCCGTTGAGGCCCAGGTCCCACTTGGTCTTGGCGATCTTGGCCACGTCGGCAGCGTCCTTGGCAGCGTAGTCCACGCCGAAGCCGCTCTTGCGGCAGTAGAAGGCGGGGAAGTCGCTGGTCTGGTAGCCCAGAACGGGAACGCCCATGGTCTCCAGGTACTCCAGAGTCAGGCCGATGTCCAGGATCATCTTGGCGCCCGCGCAGACAACGGCCACGGAGGTGTGGGCCAGCTCCTGCAGGTCAGCGCTGATGTCCATGGTGGTCTCGGCGCCGCGATGTACGCCGCCGATGCCGCCGGTGGCAAAGATCTTGATGCCGGCCAGGTTGGCCAGGATCATGGTGGAGGCCACGGTGGTGGCGCCGGTGCCGCCCTCGGCCAGGATCATGGGCAGGTCGCGGCGGCTTACCTTCACAACGCCCTCGCCCTTGCACATCAGCTCCAGCTCGCCGGCGGACAGGCCCACCTTCATGCGGCCGTCAATGATGGCCATGGTGGCGGGCACAGCGCCCTCGGCGCGGATGATCTTCTCCACCTCAGCGGCGAACTCCAGGTTCTGGGGGTAGGGCATGCCGTGGGACAGGATGGTGCTCTCCAGGGCAACAACGGGCTTGCCCTCTTCCAGAGCGGTCTTTACTTCGGGGGTGATGTCCAGATACTGCTTCAGGTTCATTTCACATACTCCTTTATCATTTGTTGAATGGCTTGTTCGCTCATGTCGGGATTGATGGTGTCCTTGCCGCTGATGGCCACAAGGCCTGCGCCCAGCGCCCAATCCAGGATCTCGCTTTCGCTGAGACCCTTGCGGGTGGCGTGCAGGATGCCTGCCATGGTGGCGTCGCCCGCGCCGGTGGCGTTGGCCATCTGGTCGAAGCGGCGGCTGCGGCGATGGATGCTGCCGCCCGGGCCCTTGTAATAGATGCCGTCTGCCCCAAGGCTCACGAAGACCCGGCGCACACCGGTGGCCAGCACGCGGGTGCAGGCCTCTTCCAGGTCCTCTTCGGTGGCGATGGGCATGTCCGCCAGAATCTCCATCTCCAGCCGGTTGGGCTTGATGGTGTCGAACCGGCCCAGAATGGGAACCAGCTTGCGGGCCCAGGTGGTGCTCACCGGGTCCACGCACAGAGGCGCGGTGCAGTGGGCTGTCAGGTAGTTCAGCGCGCTGGCGGAAAGGTTGCCGTCGCAGACCACCAGCTCCGCCCCGTTCAGCAGCTCCAGCTGCCCGGCCACAAAGTCCTCGTCCATCTCGGTGAGGATGCGCATGTCGCTCATGGCCACCAGCATGTCGCCGGCGGAGTCCATGATGGAGATGTAGGTGGAGGAGGAATGCCCCGGCCGGGTGAGCATGCCCTCGGTGCCCATGCCCAGAGCCTGGCAGCCGGTGCGCAGCATCTGGCCGTAGGCGTCGTCGCCCACTGCGGTCACGATCTGGCAGGTTTCGCCCAGGCGGGTGAGGTTGTCCAGAATATTGCGCATCACGCCGCCCATGGACAGATGCAGTCGTCCGGGGTTGGAATCCCGCATGATCAGGGGCGCGAAGCTCTGGCCGTGGATGTCCACATTTGCGCCGCCGATACCGGCGATGTAAGGTTTGGTCAAAAACAGCCCTCCGTTCGCTTGAATTGGCCGCCCGCTTGCGGCCGCTGACTTTTTCACCCTTATTGTACTATTCAAAAAAGGGGATTTCAAGTGACATCCGGCACATGTATAAACCGGCATTTTTGGCGCAAAACTAAAGGCAAAGCGGCAGCAAAGCATCGGCGGGGCAACCGGCCGCGCCGCCGCAAAACTGCAAAAGATAAGGAGCAAAGGGAATGAAATGGATCGCTTCGTTGTTTCGGGGCAGGGGGCTGTATTGGGCGCTTTCGCTGTGCATCGTGATCGCGGCGGCGTGCAGCTTTTTTGCCGTGAAGAACATCGTGGAACAGAACAAACCGCAGACGGATCAGGGAGGTGAGGCGATATGGGATCTGCCCGAGGCACCGGTGGAACAGGATGTGGAGGATGTGCCCATCAAGGCCACCCCGGCCCCCACCGCTACGCCCAGGCCCAGCGCCTCGGCCAAGCCATCGCCCTCGCCGGCTTCCTCCTCTGGCTCGCAGGAGCAGCCCGCGCCTACTGCCGCACCCGAAGAGCCTGCCGCTGCGCCGGCGCCCTCCTTCGTGTGGCCGGTGGATGGGCAGACCGGGCAGGAATATAGCGGCGACGAGCTGGTGTACAACGAGACCCTGAAGGACTGGCGCACCCACAACGGGCTGGATATCTTCTGTGAGGACCAAAGCCCGGTGAAGAGCGCGGTGGTCGGGCGGGTCACCGCCGTGTATGAGGACGGCATGTGGGGCCAGATCGTGGAGATCGACGACGGTGCCGTCACCTGGCGCTACTGCGGCCTTGCCAGCGACAGCGTACTGGTAAAGGCTGGCGACGAGGTGCTGGCCGGTCAGGCCATTGCCACGCTGGGTCAGGCTCCCGCCGAGAGCGGTCTGGAAGCTCACCTGCATCTGGAAACGCTGCGGGGCGGCAACTACGAGGACCCCCGCCAGTATCTGAGTGAGGGCTGAGCTTCAAAATCACCATAACGAACACAACGCCCCGGCCTGAAACCAGGTCGGGGCGTTGTGCATCTGTGTATTGCGGGCAACACCGCACAATTCACGCCCGATGGGCTCAGGCGGCGTATCGCGCCAAAATTTTCCGTGATATTTTCCCAAAATGCTCGCCAAGCCACCAAGGCTTGCCTGCGCTTTTGGGTTCATCTCACAAAAAATTTTCTGGCGCGCTCCACCACCTGGAATTGCGCGGTATCGCCCCAGGAGTTGAGAGGATAGCAAAAATCAGAAGACTTCCATCACCGCATCGCCGGCCTTTACCTCGCCGGTGCGGGTCAGCTCAAAGCCGCCCAGATCGGCCAGATTGCCCACCACAACGGGGGTCACGGTGCGGTAGCCCGCAGCCAGAATGGCCGCACGGTCCATGGTGCCGATGGGCTGACCGGCCTTTACGGTGTCGCCCTGCTGGATGTTCAGGGTGAAGGGCTCGCCGTTCAGGCGGATGGTGTCGATGCCCATGTGGACCAGCAGGTCCACGCCCTGGGCGGTGCGCATGGTGAAGGCGTGCTTGGTGTCGAACACCAGGGTGATCTCGCCGTCAGCCGGGGCCAGAACCTCATCGGACTCAGGCTCCACGGCAAAGCCGTCGCCCACCATCTTTTCGCTGAATACGCCGTCGGCAACCTCTTCCACCGGGATGATTTTACCGGCCAGAGGGCTGACCACGGTCAGCCGCTCGCCGCCAGCCTTGGGGGCGTCGGCGGTTTTTTCTTCCGCCTTCTTGGGCTCCTGGACGGGCTGGGCCACGGGAGCGGGATGATCGGAAGCGGAGGATTTCAGGTAAGCCTCCAGGTCGGACTTGATGACGGATACCCGGGGACCGTAAACTACCTGGACGCCCTGACCTTTGCAGATCACACCGGAAGCGCCGCTGGCCTTCAGCAGCTGCTGGTCCACCTTGGCGGGGTCCTTCACGGTGCAGCGCAGGCGGGTGATGCAGCAGTCCACATCGGAGATGTTGTCCTTGCCGCCCAAGCCCTGGGTGATCTGTGCGGACAGCTCATTCGCTGCTTCAGCCTCGGTCACTTCACCGGCCTGTTTGCGGGCCTCCAGGTCCTTGCGGGTGTAGAGCTTGGCCTCGGAGCTGTCGTCGCGGCCGGGGGTCATGTAGTTGAACTTGCGGATCATGAAGCTGAACACGAAGTAGTAGATCAGGAAGTAGGCCACGCCCACCACGGGAATCCACAGCCAGCTGGTTTTTTCGTTGCCCTGCATGATGCCGAAGAGGGTCAGGTCGATCAGGCCGCCGGAGAAGGTCAGGCCCACGCCCACGTTCAGAATGTGCATGATCATGTAGGAAGCACCGGCCAGTACGCAGTGTACCATGTACATGGCGGGAGCCACGAACAGGAAGGTGAACTCCAGGGGCTCGGTGATACCGGTGAGCATGGAGGTGAGGGCCGCGCTGAGCAGCAGACCGCCCACCGCCTTGCGGTTCTCAGGCTTTGCGCAGCGGTACATGGCGAAGGCTGCACCGGGCAGGCCGAAGATCATCAGGGGGAACTTGCCGGTCATAAAGCGAGTGGCGGATACCGAGAAGTGGGTGATGCCGGGGGTGGCCAGCTCAGCGAAGAAGATGTTCTGTGCACCTTCCACCAGCTGACCGCCCACAACAGCGGTACCGCCCACGGCGGTCTGCCAGAAGGGGATGTAGAACACGTGATGCAGGCCGAAGGGGATCAGCGCACGCTCGATGAAGCCGTACAGCCAGGTGCCCGCATAGCCGGAGGCCAGCACGAAGCCGCCCAGGGCGTTGATGCCGATCTGGATGGTGGGCCAGATGTAGTACATGGCGATGCCCACCATCAGGTAAACGGCAGAAGAGATGATGGGCACAAAGCGGGTGCCGCTGAAGAAGGAAAGCACCTGGGGCAGCTGGATCTTATAGAACCGGTTGTGCAGCGCCGCGGTGCCAAGGCCTACCAGAATGCCGCCGAACACGCCCATCTGCAGGCTGGTCATGCCCAGAACCTCGGCGGTGGCGCCCGCCAGGTCCGGCGCGCCGAAGGCGCCGATCATGGCGCCGATGGTGGCGTGCATGATGAAGAAGGCGATGGCGGAAGCCAGGGCCGCCACTTCCTTTTCCTGCTTGGCCATACCGATGGCTACACCCATGGCGAAGATGATGGGCAGGTTGTTGAACACCACCGAACCGGCGGAGTTGAGCACCTGCAGAATGGCGTTGGCGAAGGTGCCGGGGCCCAGCAGGCCCATCAGGTTGTAAGCCTCCAGCATGGTCTCGTTGGTCAGCGAGCCGCCGATGCCCAGAAACAGGCCGGCCACCGGCAGAATGGCGATGGGCAGCATGAAGGAGCGGCCCACACGCTGCAATACGCCGAAGATCTTGTCTTTCATAAGTTTCATTCCTCCTCTGTACTCAGGCCCATTGACACCGACAGCCGGTGCAGATGGACGGTTAAAAAGAACTGTTCGCTGCTGGGAAAGTTCAGATCGAACACTTCCCGGATGTGCTGGCCGATGGCCTGGGCACATTCATAATCGGCCGCGTAGTGGCGGGCAATCAGATTTTGGAAACCGGTGTCACCGTCCGGCGCGTAGCGGCCCTGAAACAGCCGCTGGGCCAAAAACTTCAGGTGCACCACGAACCGCTCGTAATCCACCGAGCTTTCGTCAAAGGTCACTCCGTAGTAGGCCTGGGCGTAGTTGACCACCTCGCGGATCAGCTTGGTGATGGGCACCATGTCCGCCATGCGGCCGTCCAGCTCGGCGTTCACAATGTGAAGTGCCATGAAGCCGGCCTCGTCCTCCGGCAGCCGCAGACCCAGAACGCTCTCGATCACATCCAGCGCCTGCTGGCCCAAAGCGTACTCCTGGGGGTAGAAGTTTTTGATCTCCCAGAGCAGCTGGTTGGGGTATTCCACCCCGTTCCGGAGCCGCTCCACCGCAAAGGAGATGTGGTCCGTGAGGGTGATGTACACGTTTTCGCTGAGCCGCCGCCCCAGAACCCGCTCGGCGGTCTCGATGATGTGGGTGCTGATGTCCAGGTATTCGCTGGGCACGTCCTGCATCAATTGCATCAGCCGGTCGCATTGGCCGGGGTCCCGCAGGGCGTAAACTTTTTCCACCCGGGCGGCGGGCAGCAGGTCCCCGGCGGATTTCTTGAACCCGATGCCCAGGCCGCGCAGGATGATCTCCTGGCCGCTGGAGTCCTGCGAGCAGACGAAGTTGCTGCCAATCACCCGCAGGATCTTGTAGGTACCGTGCTGTTCCATAGGGGAGGTCATGGGCTCATCCCCCCGCAAACCGCACCGGCAGGCATGCCGTGCTTCATGTGTTTCATCACCTTTCCTTACATCACGCTGCATTGGAATGGACGGGTTTTGGGAAATAAAAAAGACCAAACTACACCCGGCGATCAATCGCACCGAGAGGAGTTTGGTCTTGCCTGCATTACCAGTCACAAGCCGTATCGACTTTGAACTGTTCACAGAATAGCACAGGCCGGAAAGCCTTGTCAACAAAAAAACAGGAACGAAAAAAACTTTGGAAGTTCTGCTGGAAAAGTGGCGCTGAACTTATAGATTATGCCAAATCAGAAGGAGGAATCGGCAGGTATTTGGCCTCAAAATCCTCCACACTGATGGGACGGTCGAAATAATAGCCCTGGGCCAGGTCACAATGCATGCTGCGGATAAAGTCCACCTGGGCGATGGTTTCCACGCCCTCCACCACGGTGGTGATGTGCAGCTCCTGGGCCAGATGGATCACATTTTTCATCACCAGGTCCCGTTTCTCCTCGTCGGTCTCGTCCCGGGCGGCCAGGAATACCCGATCCAGCTTCAGCTCGTCGATGGGCAGATCCTTCAGGGTGTTCAGCGAGGAGTAGCCGCTGCCGAAATCGTCCATCGAAATGGCAAAGCCCTGGCTGCGCAGCCCGATCAGCACCGCGCGCACCCGGTCGATGCTTTCCAGAGCAAGGCTTTCGGTGACCTCCAGCACGATCAGCCGGGGCGGGATGTTCCAGCGGTTCAAAATGCCGCACAGCCGCTGCACATAGCCTGCCTCATACAGCATCAGCCGGCACTGGTTCACTGAGATGGGCACGACCGGACGGCCTTCGTCCATCCAGCGGCGCAGGGTACGGCAGGCCTGTTCCACCATGTAGAAATCCAGCTCCACGCAGAAGCCGTTTTTCTCGAACACCGGGATAAACTGGTCCGGGTAGAAGGAAAGTCCATCCGGCCGAATCCAGCGCACCAGTGCCTCGGCGCCGCCGGGGCGGCCGGTGACCAGGTCGATCTTGGGCTGCAGTTTCATCACGAACTCGCCGCTTATCAGTGCAGAATCCATGCTTTCCTCAATCTGATTGCGCAGGATCACCGGCTCGTAGATGGCCGGGTCAAAGAAGAGCAGCTCGTCCTGCCGGGAGCCGGAGGTGGTTTCGGCGGTCATGGCCGCTTCGGTGATGGCCCGCTCCAGGTCCGGGGTAGTGTTGGTGACAAAGCGCACACCTGCCGAGCAAACCGCCTGATAGTTCTGGTGTTCCGATACCCGGAACTGGCGGATCTGGGAGAAAAAGCGGCTCATGCGCTGGCGCACCTGCTCAGGCTCAGCACAGTCCAGCAGCAGAAGGAAACGCTCGTTGCGGCCCATGCAGAACAGCTCGGTGGGGCCCATCTGCTGGTCCAGCGCCTCCTTGATGTGGCGCAGCAGGGAGTTGAAGCGCTCCAGTCCGTACAGGTCTTTGATGGTGGGGGCGTTGTCGATGTCCAGCACGATCAGGGCTTTGGGGGCGGCGGTGAGCTTGGCGGGCATCTCCTGCAAAAAGCGAACCCGGTTGTAGGCCCCGGTGATGGAATCGAAATAAGTCAGTTTGTTCATAGAGCGGTTGTTCTGGCGCATCATCCGGTAGATATAGAGGGTAAGCAGGATCACCAGCAGGAAAATCACAAAAAAGGTGATGCGCTGCAGGTTAAACCACTGGCTCAGATCGGTGACCAGGATACGCTGGGGCACCACGCACATGACGTACCAGTCGTTGACGTCCATGGGAATCAGCGCCACCTCATACAGGGCGCCCTCGTTGGTCAGGCTGAAAAAGGCGGATTCGTTCACGGCGAAGGCGCTCAGGATGGTCTGCTGCAGCTCATCGCTGAAGGCGGGGGTATCGAAGATGCTGCGGGCGTCTTCGCTGATGAAATAGGTCTGGTTGCGCACTACGAACTTGCCCTCAGAGTTTACGATATGGGCGTGGACCTGGCCGTTGAGCAGCAGGCTGGGGCTGAGCAGCTCCCGCAATGCGTCGGTGTTGTTGGTGCCGGTGAGCACTCCGATCACCGGACCGTCCACGCCGCCCTGGTAGATGGGCACCGCGTACCGGTTCACATAGCAGCCCAGGGTATCATCCCAGAAGGTGAAGGAGATGTTGCCTTCACCGGCCAGTGCCCGCTGCACGGCGGAATCTTGGCTCAGGTCCTGCTCCAGCTGGGAGCTGCCGTCCAACAGAACAAAGCTGCCCTGGCCGGTGGTGTCCACCACGCCCATGCGCAGAAATTCGTTCTGGGAGTTTACCACATCCAGCTGGGCCAGAAAGGCCGGGTCGTGCAGCAGCTGTTGGGGGGGGAGACCTTCGTCAGAATCGTAGCCGATGAACGAGGAGAGGGTGACCAGAGTCTGCAGGTTGCCCTGGATATGGGAGTTTACGATGTTGCGGGCGGTTTCTGCTGTGGCCTCCAGCGAGTGGGCAGCCTCCTCGTGCTGTACCTGCGCACCGTTGCGGGAGAAGATATAGAAAGAGACAGTGAGCGCGATGCAGACCGCCAGAATCAGTGAAAAGGCAATGACGATCTGGCGATGGATGTGCTTTGGCACGGGTAAAGTTCCCCCCTTTCCTGGCAGTGGCCCCGAATCAGCAGACGCGGGAAAATGTTGTAAATTTTCAACTGTGTTTTTATACAGTATAAACGAATTTTGTCTTGAAGGAAAGAGCAAAGCCCGGATTTTGAGCCATGAGACATTGAAAAAGAAAAACTCCCCAGTCAAAGACTGGGGAGAAAAAATGGTCAAGCGGGTTGCTCCGGTTCCTGCTGTGCAAAAAGTTCCGGTGCAGGCTCCGGTGTGGATTCCGGCATAGGCTCCGAGGGGGATTCGGGAGTGCGTTCCGGCACAGGTTCCGGTGCAGGCGGCGGGCAGAGGGGAAACTCCACCAGTACGCAGAACAGATCCGCCACCGCATGTACCGAAAGCCGACCGCCGCAGGCCTCGGCAAAGCTTTTGGCGATGGAAAGGCCAAGGCCGCTGCCCTCGCCGCTGCGGGCGGAATCGCCCCGCACGAACCGCTCCAGAAGATGCTCGGCATCCTCGGGGGCAATGGGGTCCCGGGTCACGTTTTTGATGCTGATGGAGACCCGGCTCTCGCCCCGCTCCATCTGGGTGTAGACCCGGCTGCCGGGCAGCGAGTAGGCCAGAGCGTTGGTGTAAAGATTCTGGAACACCCGGTACAGCCGGTCGCCGTCCGCGAAGATCCAGGCCTGTTCGGGCAGCTGGGTCACGAAGGAGAGGGGGCTGGCTTCAATGGCCTCATCCATGTCCGCCAGAGTCTGGCGGATCAGCTTGGCAAGATCCAGCGTGCGGGTCTGCAGAGGCAGCTCGCCGCTGGCGGCCTTGCTCACCTCGAATACATCCCGCACCATGGTTTTCAGCCGGTCGGCCTTCATCTTCAAAATCTTGGCGTAGTCCGCCGCGGGCTGCTCCAGCGTCTCCTCACAGAGAAGCCCTGCATAATTGATGATACTGGTCAGGGGCGTTTTCAGATCGTGGGACACGTTGGTGATCAGCTCCAGCTTGAGCCGCTCGGCGCGCATCTGCTGTTCCACCCGGGTCTGGATGCCCTCCTCCAGCGCGTTCAGGTCTGCCGCTGGCACCGCGCAGAGAGAGTTTTCGGGCAGTGCCAGCGGGGCAGTGTGCTCCCCGGCGCGCAGGGCAGCCAGCTTATCCGCCAGCTGGTTCGCTTCATTTAAAAAGCGATTCAGGCGCATAAGGCCGGTTACAAAGAGGAAGGCGCCGCCCAGGAAGAGGACAAGGAACAGAAGAACAGCCAGCTGTAAATCCCAGACATAATAAAAGACCCTGTAATAGCAGAAGAAGGACAGAGGCAGTGCCAACATCAGGCAGGGAGGCCCAATCAGGATGGGCAATAGCAGCTTCAGGATCGCCCGGCGCTTCCAGGGCTGGGCGGCGGCGAACTGCTTGCAGCGGCGGATCAAGCGGGCGGTCAGGCTGGTGTGCAGGGTGTGGCGCAGGTTGAAACGGAATTCCAGCCAGAACAGCCAGACCAGAGGAATATCCACCACCAAGAGAAGTGCAGCCGCGAAAGGCGAAGCGAAGAAGGTGACCGAGTAGCCGTACAGGTAGCTTTGTGCCGCGCAGCTCAAAATCGCCAGCAGTAAGTAGCCGGAGAGAAGCAAAAAGCCCAGTGCCGGCAGCTTGATTAACAGAGGGACCCGGCGCAGCAGCCCGGCTGCCCATTGGGCGGCAGCCCGCCGCGTTTTCCACAGGGCCAGCCACACCGCCAGGCAGAGCAGGCCCCAGATGCCCAGCCCCACCAGAATGCAGGCCAGAATGGGCACAGCGGAATTGTTGATCCAGCGGTAGGCAAAGCCCAGGGTGCCGGTGTCGCTGGAGGGCACCTGCTTGACCGCCACCACGATCTCAGCATTGGGCAAAAAGTCCTGCGGTTCCACCCGGGTGGCGGTGATGCCCTCAAGCAGTACCTCCTGGGTACTGCTCAAGGCGGTGCCGTCATCCAGAAGCACCATCCGGTCGTAAACGTTCTGCAAAAGACTGCTGCCTCCGGTTTGGCCACCGGTCAGCTGAAAGGCGATTTCGTAGCCCTGAGGCAGCTCGTCCGGCGAATCGAGCAGAGAGGAGGAGATGGTCTTCTCACCCTCGGCACGCAGATACAGCAGGATGTCCCGGCTGGCGTATTCTTCGCTCTGCTGCAGCTGCTCCAGTGCCTGGCGGGACAACAGCTTTTTCTGGGAAATCGCCTGAGGCGTGAGCGCCTCGCCGCCCGGGGTGACCAGCCCGTCGGCACACAGCACACGGGCGTGGTAGTACACGGTGCTTAAAAAACGCTGGTAATCCGGTACCGCCTCGATCTGCCGCTGCATCAGCGCGGAATAGGACCGGGGCCCCTGCAGGAAGACCTGCAGCAGCCGGTCGTCCAGTGGAATGCAGTAAAAAATGACAAAAAAGCATACCGCCGTCATCCAGCCTGCCAGAATGCGAACCACCAGCGGCCACTTTTTTTCTTCAATGCTTTTCCAGTTTATAACCAAGACCCCACACCACCTTTACATATTCCGGTTCCTTCGGATTCAGTTCGATTTTTTCCCGGATGCGCCGGATGTGTACCATCACGGTGTTTTCCGGGGCGTACACGCTGCCCTCGCCCCAGGCGCCGGCGTAGATTTCTTCGGCCGAGAACACCCGCCCCGGGCTGCGGAAAAACAGCTCCATGATCCGGGTCTCGGTGGGCGTCAGCCGCACCGGCTCGCCGTCCGCCGTGAGCTGATGAGCCTCGAAGTCGTATTCCAGCCGCCCCACCCGCACCAGCGGACCGCCCGCCTGAGCGCCGCCCAGGGTCAGGTACCGGCGCAGATGGCTCTTCACCCGGGCCACCAGCTCGGTGGGGCTGAAGGGCTTGGAGATGTAATCGTCCGCCCCGATGGAAAGCCCCAGCACCTTGTCGCTGTCCTCGGTTTTCGCGCTCATCACCAGAATGGGCAGGTTGCGCTTCTGCCGGATGCGCAGAATGGCGGAAAAGCCGTCCATCCGGGGCATCATCACATCCATTAAAATCAGGTGTATTGTGCGCTGCTCCAGCACATCCAGCGCTTCAAAGCCGTCCGCCGCACCGTACACGCAAAACCCCTCTTTTTCCAGATAAAGCCGCACCGCGTTCACGATGTCGGCATCGTCATCCACCACCAGGATACAGGCCTGCTGGTCCATATAACCGCCTCCTCTTGCCAAAACCGCTCTTTTGTTGATTGTAGCCAAAACCGGGGCGTTTTCCAAGGCCCCTTTGAGCGCATCCTTATTATAGCAAAGGTTTCTTACAGCCGGAGGGTGGTTTCTCTTACGGTTTTCTTACAATGAGAAAAGGGCTTCAAACCGGTGCGAACCTTGTAACTTCGGGGCTTTTTGTGTATAATGTACCCTGTATGACTATGAGAAAACGCGGCGAAAGGAGCAGCAGCATGGCAAACAGTGTTCTGGTGGGCAGCACCGGCTTTGTGGGAGGCAACCTGATGGCCAGCCATCCCTTTGATGCAGCCTACCATTCCAGCAATGTGCAGGAGGGCTTCGGCAGGGAAAACGATCTGGTGGTTTACGCCGGGGTGCCCGCCGCCATGTTCCTGGCCAACCAGGACCCACAGGCCGACCTGGCGGTGATGTGCGCGGCCCGGGAAAACCTGCGGCAGCTGGCCCCCAAAAAGCTGGTGCTGATCTCCTCCATCTGCGTTTATGCAGACAGCAAGGGCAAAACCGAGGCGGACGAGCCCCGGCCCGAGGGTCTTGCCGCCTACGGTGCCAACCGGCTGCAGCTGGAGCGCTGGGTGCGCGAGGACTGGCCGGACGCGCTGATCGTGCGTCTGCCCGCGTTGTACGGGCTGGGCCTGAAAAAGAACTTTCTGTACGACCTGCACACCATCACCCCGGCGCTGCTGCGCCCGGCCAAATACGAAGAGCTGGCGGCAAAGAGCGAGCTGGTGAAGGCAGCTTACTCCGACGCGGGCAACAACTTCTACAAGCTGAACGGCACTCAGGACCCGGCGGCATTGAAGGCCTGGTTTGCGGCCAACGATTTCAACGCCCTGGCCTTCACCGACAGCCGCTCGGTCTACCAGTTCTACGACCTGCGCCGCCTCTGGGCGGACATTCAGAAGGCGCTGGAGCTGGATCTGCGCACGCTGCATCTGGCAACGCCCCCGGTGAGCGCCGCCCGCGTGTATGAGGCGGCGACCGGAGGGACCTTTGAAAATCATCTGACGGCGCAGCCCTTCGACTACGATCTGCGCACCCTGCATGCCGGGGCCTTCGGCGGCAGGGATGGTTACCTCTGCACCGAGGAAGAAGAGCTGGCGAGTATCTGCGCCTTTATGAAAGGATGGACGGAATGAAATTATCGGCTTCCAACATCGGCTGGGCCGCTGAAAACGACGAGCAGGTCTGGCAGCTTTTGAAGGATCTGGGCTACCAGGGCATCGAGATCGCCCCCACCCGGGTGATCCCGGAAAATCCCTACGACTGCCCGGCGGGTGCGGCCCTGTTTGCCGGGGTGATGCACCAGAAATACGGCTTTGCCATCCCCAGCATGCAGAGCATCTGGTTCGGCAAGACCGGCAACATCTTCAACCCGGAAGAGGCGAAGGAGCTGGAGGAATATACCCTGCGGGCCATCGAGTTCGCGGTGAGCTGCCGCTGCCGCAATCTGGTGTTCGGCTGCCCTCGCAACCGGAACATGCCGGAAGGGGTCGACCCCCAGCAGGGTGAGGACTTTTTAAGCCGCATCGCCTGGATGGCGGCCCAGCGGCAGGTGGTCATCGGTCTGGAGGCAAACCCGCCGGTTTATAATACCAATTACATCAACACCACCGTCGATGCCTTTGCCATGGCCAAAAAGCTGGACAGTCCCGGCCTGGGTGTTACGCTGGATGTGGGCACCATGATCGCCAACGATGAGCGACCCAACGACTTCGCGGCGGATATGAAATATGTGAGCCATGTGCACATCAGCGAGCCGGGCCTTGCCCCCATCGAGAAGCGGGCGCTCCACCGGGAGCTGGCGCTGCTGTTGGGCGCGCTGAACTACCAGGGTTATGTGTCGGTGGAGATGAAGACCGCGGACGTGGACACCGTGCGCCGCAGCCTGGAATATGTGGCGGAGGTGTTCGGCGCATGAGCGAATGGGTGAAACATGTGCCCGGCGTGCCGGACTACACGGTGGAAGCCTTCCGGGAAAAGCGCAGCGACTACTGTTTGCTGATTCCCATCATCAACGAAGGCAACCGCATCCTCACTGAGCTGGAGCGGGCCCAGAAGGGCGCGGTGGACGGCCTGTGCGACATCATCTTGTGCGACGGCGGCTCCACCGACGGCAGTATGGAGCCTCAGGGCCTGGAGCGCCGGGGCGTGAATACGCTGCTCACCAAAAAGGGTCCCGGCAAGCAGGGGGCCCAGCTGCGCATGGGCATCCACTATGCGCTGGAACGGGGCTACGAGGGCATTTTGACCATCGATGGCAACAACAAGGACTCCATCGAGAGCGTACCCCTCTTTATTGAAAAGCTGGAGGAGGGCTACGACCTGATCCAGGGCAGCCGGTTCATCCCCGGCGGCAAGGCGGTCAACACCCCCTTCAGCCGTTATTGGGCAGTGCGCCTGATTCACGCGCCGGTAATCAGCCTGGCGGCCCGCCACTGGTTCACCGACACCACCAATGCCTACCGGGGCTACAGCCGGGCCTACCTGACCCACCCGCTGGTGAAGCCTCTGCGGGATGTGTTTGTGGGCTATGAGCTGCTGGCCTATCTGAGCGTGCGGGCCACCCAGCTGGGTCTGAAGGCCTGCGAGGTGCCGGTGGAGCGGGCCTACCCCAAGAACGAGCCCACCCCCACCAAGATCAAGGGCTTGCAGGGCAACACCAATCTGCTGAAAATCTTGTTCGCCGCACTGCGGGGAAAATACAACCCTTAAAGGGGAGAATGCGACATGCAGGTTTACGATAAGATCATTGTGGGCGCGGGCCTTTACGGTCTGTACGCGGCGCAGAAGTGCGGCGCGGCGGGCCAGCGGGTGCTGGTGCTGGAAAAGGATTCCGGCCCCTTCATGCGTGCCACCTATATCAATCAGGCCCGGGTGCATATGGGCTACCACTACCCCCGCAGCTATTCCACGGCCATCAAGAGCGCCCATTATTTTGAGCGCTTCTGCCGGGATTATGACTTCTGCCTGCTCAAGGAATTTGATCAGGTCTACGCCACCAGCGCCCACTTCTCCTGGACCAACGCACAGGAGTTCCGGGACTTCTGCGCGGCGGCGCACATCCGCTGCGACGATGTGGCCCCCACAAAATACTTCAACCCGGGCCAGTGCGATGGCGCGTTTTTGACCACCGAATACACCTACGACGCCCAGGTGCTCAAGGAGTACTTCCTGAAGGAGCTGGCAAAGCTTCCGAATGTGACCATCGCCTACAGTCATAAGCCGGAGTCGGTGGAACGGGCGGGCAGTGCCTGGAGGGTGAAGGCGGGGGACATCACCGCCGAAGCGCCGTTCCTTTTGAACGCCACCTATGCCGGGGTGAACGAGCTGCACGCCATGCTGGGCTATGAGCCCTTTAAAATCAAATACGAGCTGTGTGAGATCATCCTCTGCACTGTGGATGACAAGCTGAAAAACACCGGCATCACCGTGATGGACGGGCCGTTTTTCTCCATCATGCCCTTTGGGCAGACCGGCTACCACAGCCTGACCAGCGTGACCTTTACCCCCCATGTGACCAGCTACGACAGCGTGGCCACCTTCCAGTGCCAGAGCCGCAGCGAGGGGAAATGCCGCCCGGGAGACCTTTACAACTGCAATGAGTGCCCGGCAAAGCCCGCCAGCGCCTGGCCCATGATGAGCCAGCTGGCCCGCAAGTATCTGAAGCCGGAATACGGCTTCCAGTATGCCGGAAGCCTGTTCAGCATGAAGCCCATTCTGAAGGCCAGCGAGATCGATGACTCCCGCCCCACGGTGATCCGGCAGTATGCCTCGGACCCGGCCTTTGTGAGCGTGCTGTCCGGCAAGATCAATACCGTTTACGATTTGGATGAGGTGCTGCAATATGGCGCAGATCACGAATAAGGAAAAGAATTTTGTCTCGGCGGTGGTCTATCTGCACGACTTCGCCGGGCAGGTGGAGCCCTTCTTCGACCGGCTGCTGGCTCAGCTGGAAGAGCATTTTGACTACTACGAGATCGTGGCCGTGAACGACGGCTGCACCGACGATACCGTGGCCCGGCTGAAGGAATTCGCGGCCGGGAGGATGGAAAAGCCTCTGACCATTCTGAACATGAGCCTGCACCAGGGGGTGGAGCAGGCCATGAACGCCGGACTGGACGCGGCCATCGGCGACTTTGTATTCGAGTTCGACAGCCTGGATACCCCCTACCCGGCAGAAATGATCTGGCAGGCCTACGAAACGGCCCTCACCGGCTTTGATGTGGTGACCGTGAGCCCCAGCCGTCAGAAGACGGCCAGCAAGGCCTTTTACACCCTGTTCAATGCCTTCAGCAACAGCATTTACAAGCTGGAAAGCGATGCCTTCCGGCTGGTGAGCCGCCGGGCTATCAACCGGGTGAAGGCCATCAGCGAGAACCTTCCCTACCGCAAGGCGGCCTACGCGGCCAGCGGTCTGGCCTGCAAGACTCTGCATTTTGAGGGCAGCATCCGCGGCCAGCAGGAGGCCCGGCTGGACAAGGCCATCGACAGTCTGGCCCTTTACACCAACGCGGGCTACAAGATCAGCTTCGGCATCTCCTGCCTGATGGCCCTGCTGACCCTGATCGCCCTGGTCTACACCGTGGTGGTGTGGCTGGTGGGCGAGCCGGTCACCGGCTGGACCACCACCATGCTGGTGCTCAGCGGCGGCCTGGCCGGGATGTTCGTCATCCTGACCATCGCGGTGAAGTACCTGAGCCTGCTGGTGGATCTGGTATTCCGCAAGCAGGCCTATCTGATCGAGGGCATCGAGAAGATCCAGAAATAACCGATCCATCTATAGAAACAAAGGGAGAAACGCCATGAACAAACGGCTGCGCAGTGCGCTGCAACAGGATATGAGCCGCCGCACCTTCTGGGTGCTGGTGGTACTGGTGGTGCTCGTCAAGCTGGTGATGACCCGCTTCCAGACGGTTTATGTCTGGGTGGGCGGCGCTCCGCTGGACGATGAGCTCATGTTCGGGGCAGCCCAGAGCATCACCGCCGGGCAGTGGCTGGGAGCCTACAACTGGCTCACCCTTTCCAAGCACATGTTCTTCGCGGTGTGGCTGGCTTTGTGCAATCTGCTGCACCTGCCTTACCTGGCGGCGGGCCAGCTGCTCACCTGCGGGGCGGCTCTGGCCTGCGCCTTTGCCTTTGCGCCGGTGCTGCGCCGGTGGAAAAGCCGGTTTGCCGTGTTTGCGCTGCTGGCCTTCAGCCCGGCGGCCACCGCCTCCTTCACCCTGCGTGTCTACCGGGACAATATTTTCCCCGGTCTGTGCATGCTGTTTTTTGCCGGGCTGTGCGGTTACGCGCTGCGCTGCCGCAAACCGGTAAAGCAGGGCATCGGCTGGCTGGTGCTGTCCGGCGTGGGGCTGGGCCTTGCCTGGCTCACCCGGGAGGACGGCATCTGGCTGCTTCCTTTTGCGGCGGCGGGCACCCTGATTCTGATCCTCACCGCCCTGCGGGACAAGGGCATTTTGGTCAAAAAGCTGGGCCGCTGCGCCCTGCTGGCGGTGCCCTACGGCCTGCTGGCGGCGGCAATTCTTATTTACAGCGCGGTGAACTACGCCTACTACGGTCTGTTCGCGGTGAGTGATTTCTCCTCCGGTAGCTTTGCCGCGGCGGTGGGTGCCATGAGCCGGGTAAAAGCCGAGAAGTGGAAGCCTCTGTGCAGCGTGCCCACCGATGTACGCATGAAGCTGTACGAGGCGGTGCCCCAGCTCCAGCCCCTGGAATACTGGCTGGAGGAGGACGAGGACCTGCAGAACAGCTTCCGCAACCCGGAGTTGGACGATTACCAGTCCGGCAGCTTCTACTGGGCGCTGCGCAAGGCTGCCTGGAACGAGGGCGTGTACGACAGCCCTCAGAAGGCGGAGGAATACTGGCAGCAGCTGGCGGATGCCATCAACGCCCTGTGCGATTCCGGCCAGCTGGAAGCGAATGGCCCTGAGCGCAGCAGCACCACCCCGCCCATCCGGCTGGAGTACGTGCCGGGTGTGCTCAGCGAGGGAATCAACAGCTTGTTCCATGCCCTCGCCTTTATGGACTGCTCTGCCTATTACCCGGACCAGCGCAGCCTGATTTTGCCGGAGGATGAGGCCGTTTACGAGGCCTATCTGGGCCAGCAGGTGAACAGCGCGGCCCAGGCGGGCAGCGACCTGCCCTATTACAGCCCGCTGCAGAAGCTGGTGTACACCGGCATGGAGGGTATCCGGCTGATTTATGAGATCGGAGTGCCCATCCTGTTTGTGGCGGCGGTCCTGCTGCAGGCAAAACAGGGCTTTGCTCTCTTGCAGCTGCGCAAGCAAAAAGCCATTCAGCCCGGGCAGGCCCTGCTGTGGGTGCTGCTGCTGGGTCTGCTTGGAATGGCGCTGCTGCGCTGCTTTATGATCGCGTTTGTGGAGGTGGCCTCCTTCAACATTGGCACCTCCACCATGTACCTTTCCACCGTGCATCCGCTGCTGCTGCTTTACAGCGGGGCCGGTATTCTGACCCTTTGGAGGAAAAATCAGTGGCAAACATCCTGATCGTGGGCGCGGGCGCGGCTGGTCTGATGGCCGCGGGCGCGGCCGTGCGGCTGGGCCATTCGGTTACTGTGCTGGAGCACACCGAAAAGCCCGGCCAGAAGCTGCTCATTACCGGCAAAGGCCGGTGCAATGTGACCAACAACTGCGACGAGAACACCTTCTTGCAGAACGTGCGCACCAATCCTCGCTTTCTGTATTCCTCGCTCTACGCCTTTCCCCCGGCCAAGACCATGGAGCTGTTCGAGGAGCTGGGCGTTCCTTTGAAAACCGAGCGGGGCCGCCGGGTCTTCCCGGTGAGCGACCGGGCGGAGGACATCCGCCAGGCCCTTCTGCGCTATGCGGACGGGGCACAGATCTTATATGACGGGGCAAAAAAGCTGGTGATCGAGGAGGGCCGGGCCGTGGGCGTCGTGACCGAAAGCGGCCGACAGCTGAACGCGGACGCGGTGCTGGTGGCCACCGGCGGCGTGAGCTATCCGGTGACCGGCTCCACCGGCGACGGCTACCAGCTGGCCAAGCAGGCGGGCCACAAGATCGTGCCCACCGTGCCCAGTCTGTGCAGCCTGGTCTCGCCGGATGAGGACTGCCGGGCCATGATGGGCCTTTCGCTGAAAAACGTGACCCTCACCCTCTACCGGGACAAAAAGGCTGTGTTCACCGAAATGGGTGAGATGCTGTTCACCCACTTCGGCATTTCCGGCCCGCTGACCCTGATGGCCTCCAGTTACATTAAGGATATGCAGAAGCATGCCTGGAAGGCGGTCATCGACCTGAAGCCTGCTCTGGACGAGGAGCAGCTGTATAAACGGGTCACCAACGACTTCGCCCTGCTGGCCAACAAGAGCGCCCAGGGCGCGCTGGTGAAGCTGCTGCCCGCCAGCATGCAGCCGGTGATGGTCAAACGCTGGGGCGTGGACCCGGCCACCCGGGCCAACCAGATCACCAAGGAGCAGAAGCGGGAGCTGGTGCGGCTGGTCAAGCACTGGGAGGTGCCCATCAGCAAGCGGGGCGACCTGGCCCACGCGGTGATCACCGCCGGCGGCGTGGACGTGAAGCAGGTGGACCCCAAAACCATGGAGTCCAAGCTCTGTCCGGGTCTTTACTTTGCCGGCGAGGTGCTGGACGTGGACGCCTACACCGGCGGCTACAATCTGCAGATCGCCTGGTGCACCGCCCAGGCCTTCGCTGCGAATTTGTGACACAGGCGGCGGGGCCGCTTTGCATAGAATATAATAGAAGGAAGTAAGGAAAACATGATCTCTGTTGCCATCGACGGCCCCTCCGGGGCGGGAAAATCGACCCTTGCAAAACGCCTTGCCAAGGAGCTGGGCTACCTGTATGTGGACACCGGCGCCATGTATCGTTCCATCGGCCTGTACGCCCTGCGCCAGGGCGTGGACCCCAGGGACGAGGCCGCGGTCACGGCTCTTCTGCCCCGGATTCAGATTGAGCTGCGCTATGTAAACGGCGCCCAGCGGGTGCTGCTGTGCGGCGAGGATGTGAGCGAGGCCATCCGGGCCGAGAACGTGGGCATGGCCACCAGTGCGGTGTCGGCTCATCCGCCGGTGCGCGCCTTCCTGCTGGAGCTGCAGCGGGGCATGGCCCGCACCCACGATATTCTGATGGACGGGCGGGACATCGGAACCGTGATTCTGCCCAACGCCACCGTGAAGATCTTCCTCACCGCCAGTGCAGAGGCCCGGGCTGACCGGCGCTTCAAGGAGCTGCAGGAGAAGGGCGTGGACACGGATTACCAGACCGTGCTGGAGGACATTCGCCGCCGGGATTATCAGGACAGTCACCGGGCCACCGCGCCGCTGCGTCAGGCCGAGGACGCCGTTCTGGTGGACACCAGCGAGCTGGATCTGGAACAGAGCTTCCAGGCCATGAAGAAGCTGATCCTGAGCCGGGTCTGAGCACCTGCAATCCAAGCAAAATCGAGAAAGGAAACAAGCGAGAATGTTTTATGCGATTATGGTGACCGGCGCCTGGCTGATCTGGCATCTGGTCTTCCGCATCCGGGTGGTGGGCAAGGAGAACCTGCCCCGGGACGGCAAGGGCTTTGTACTGGCCCCCAATCATATCTCCGCCATCGACCCGGTGTTCGTGGTCATCGCCCGGTTCTGGGGCAAACGGATGCTGATCATGGCCAAGGAGGAACTGTTCGAGGTGAATCCGGTGCTGAGCTGGATGTTCCGCAATGTGGGCGTGTTCGGCGTGGAGCGGGGCAAGGGCGACACCGGCGCGGTGGAAGTGGCCGTTGATAAGGTGAAGAAGGGTCAGGGCCTTCTGATCTTCCCGGAGGGCACCCGCTCCAAGACCGGCGAGCCCGGCAAAATCAAGAGCGGCGCCTTTGTGGTGGCCAGTGCCGCCGGGGTGGATATGATCCCCTGCCGTATCATCTACCGGCACGGCCATATGAAGCTGTTCAGCGGGGTGAAGGTCTGCTTCGGCAAGCCCATCCCCGCCGCCGCGCTGGACATGGGCGAACACAAGTCTGCCGCAAAGCTGCGGGAGTGCAAGGCTATGCTGGCCGACGCCTGGGAAGAGCTGTATCAGCAGAATAAGTTTGAATAAACCCCGCCCAGGCGGGGCAGAATAAAGGGAGAAGCACCCATGAAGATTTTGAAAGCCAAGACCGCCGGGTTCTGCTTTGGCGTGGATCGGGCAGTGAAGCTGACCTATCAGCTGGCCGAGGGAGGCCATAAGGTGGCCACCCTGGGCCCGCTGATCCACAACCCCCAGTGCGTGGCGGACCTGGAGTCCAAGGGTGTGGTCACCGCCGCCGGGCTGGAGGATGTGCCCGACGGATACGAGGTGGTCATCCGCAGCCACGGCGTGGGCGCGGATGTGTATGCCGCCATTGCCGAAAAGGGCCTGGTGCTGCACGACGCCACCTGCCCCTTTGTGGCCAAGATCCACCGCATTGCCAAGCGTGCCAGCGATGAGGGCAAAACCCTGCTGGTGGCGGGTGACAAGGCCCATCCGGAGGTGCAGGGCATCGTTGGCCACACCAAAGGCGAGGTGTTTGTGTTCGCCGATTTGGATGAATTAAAGGCCTGGCAGGGCCCGAAAAATGGGCAAAATGGTATAATCGTGGTGGCACAGACCACATTTCAGGTAACAAAATGGTTAGAATGTACAAACTTTATAAAAAAAGACTATACAAACGCCGAGATTTTTGATACAATATGTAATGCGACGTGGACGAGGCAACAGGAGGCGGAAGACCTCAGCCGAAAATGCGACCTGATGGTCGTCATTGGAGGTCATCATTCTTCCAACACCCAAAAGCTTGTAAAAGTCGCTGAAAAACACACAAAGGCCGTTACGGTGGAGACCGCAAAGGAGCTTCTGCCGGAATGGTTTGAGGGTGTGGGCACAGTGGCCGTTACAGCCGGGGCTTCCACGCCATCGTCTATAATTGAGGAGGTACTTAACAGTATGAGTGAAGAAATCCGTGAAGAGATGAGCTTTGCCGAGATGTTCGCAGAAAGCGAGGCTAATCTCAAGCCTGTTTTCGCAGGTAAGGTAGTGGAGGGCACTGTTACCAGCATTACGCCCAACGAGGTGCAGGTTGATATCGGCACCAAACACACCGGTTTTGTGAAACTGAGTGAGCTTACCGACGACCCCGCAGCCCGTGCGGAGGATCTGGTCAAGGTTGGGGACAAGCTGGACCTCGTCGTTGAAAAAGTTAACGATCAGGAAGGCGTTGCCTACCTGTCCCGCAAGAAGCTGGAAGCCCGCAAGGGTCTGGAAGAGGTGGCCAAGGCCGCTGAGGAAGGCACCGTCATGGAAGGCGTTGTCACCGAGACCAACAAGGGCGGCGTGATCGTTCTGGTGAAGGGTGTGAAGGTATTCGTACCCCGCAGCCAGGCTACCATGCGCCGTGACGAGGACATCAACGCTCTGGTAAAGCAGAACGTGAAGCTGATCATCACCGAGTGCGCTGGCCGCAAGATCGTTGGTTCCATCAACAAGGTCACCGCCGAGGAGAACGCTGCCAAGCGTGAGGCCTTCTGGGCTGACGTTGAGGTTGGCAAGACCTACACCGGCGTTGTGAAGAGCCTGACCGCTTACGGTGCTTTCGTAGACATCGGCGGCGTGGACGGCCTGTGCCACATCAGCGAGCTGAGCTGGAACCGCATCAAGCACCCCAGCGAGGTCGTTTCTGTGGGCGACACCATCGAGGTGTATGTGAAGGCTCTGGACCCCGAGAACCACAAGGTTTCCCTGGGCTACAAGAAGGCCGAGGACAACCCCTGGGAGAAGCTGAAGAACGAGTATCCCATCGGCAGCGAGTTCACCGCTCCCGTTGTGAGCATCACCAAGTTCGGTGCTTTCGTTCGCATCCTGCCCGGTGTGGACGGTCTGGTTCACATCTCCGAGATCAGCAACGAGCGCGTGGAGAAGGTTGGCGACGTGCTGAAGGTTGGCGATGAGGTCAACGTGAAGCTGCTGGATGTGGACTTCGACAAGAAGCGCATCAGCCTGTCCATGAAGGCTCTGCTGGACGACGAGGCCAGCGACGCCGAATAATCAAATGGCTTAAAAGCCGCCCGGCAGCTGCCGGGCGGTTTTTTTGTTTGCCCAGTATTTACATGTAACCTACTAGGAATCAGGGCGAAAACATGCTATACTGGAACTATTCCAGAGCAGGGCGGGCGGCGCTGCCACCACCGGCAGGCTGTTTTGCCCGGCACCTCAGGGAAAGGAGATCGTTGAGTTTATGAAAGCGTTTCGTTTGACCGGCCTGATCCTTGGGATCGTGGGCGTGATCCTGTCCGTAACGGCGATTGTGTTCAGCGCGGTGGGCATGTACAAGGCCCGTCAGTGCAAGCAGTGCAAATTGGGAGGAAAAATTAAGTAATGGATAAAAAAGAGATTCTGGCAAAGGTTGACCATACTCTGCTGAAGGCCGACGCCACCTGGCCCGACATTCAGAAGATCTGCGACGAGGCAATGGAAAACCACACCGCCTCCATCTGCATCAATCCCGGCTATGTGAAGCAGGCCTGCGAATACATGAAGGGCGCGATCCCTGTGTGCACCGTGGTAGGCTTCCCTCTGGGCGCAACCGACACTGCCACCAAGGTGTTCGAGGCCAAGACCGCTATTGAGAACGGCGCCGAGGAAGTGGACATGGTCATCAACATCGGCCGCCTGAAGAACGGCGAGTATGACTTTGTGCGCGACGAGATCGCCGCCATCAAGAAGGCCATCGGCGACAAGGTGCTGAAGGTCATCATCGAGACCTGCCTGCTCACCGATGCCGAGAAGGAAAAGATGTGCGACATCGTGTGCGAGGCTGACGCGGACTTCATCAAGACCAGCACCGGCTTCTCCACCGGCGGCGCCACCTTTGCGGACATCGAGCTGTTTGCCCGCTGCTGCCGCGGCCGCTGTAAGATCAAGGCTGCGGGCGGCATCTCCACCATCGAGGACATCGAGAAGTTCCTGGAGCTGGGGGCTGATCGTCTGGGCACCAGCCGCGCAGTGAAGATTCTGCAGGGCCTGGAGTCCAGCGGATATTAATTCAATTAAAATTTTGAGCGGGCCGCCGGGGTTTTCCAACGGCGGCCCGCTTTTGGTTGAAAACTGCCCCCGTGAGATGCTATACTCAAAGCAAATAGGGAAACGGGGTGGCGGTATGGGCAAAAAAATCGGCTGTGCGCTGGCGGCTTTTGCGGTGCTGGCGGGGCTCTGCTTTGTGTTGGGCTACACCAGGCCCATGACCCTGGAGCAGCTCTGCCCGGGCATCCGGCTGGAGGAGTGCCGGGCAGTCCGGGCCAGCTTTCGGCGCGGGAATACAGGGGAGGAAATCCCGCTTACCCTGCAAAAGGACGACGCGGCCTTTGCGCAGGTGACCGAGCTGCTGGAAACAGCCTCCTTCCGGCGCAGCCTGCTCAGCCTGTTTCCGCTGGGTGGCAAAAGCCATGCCCTGCAGCCGGAGGACTTCAAATGGCTGCTGCTTCTGGAATTTGGCGACACCCAACTGCCGGACGGCACTCAGGGCAGCGGGGTGCTGGTAGAGATAAATGACTTTTACGGAACGCTGGAAATTTCCTATGCGGACGAGACCTGGCGCTGCAGCGTACCCAATCAGGAGGAATGGCGCAGCGCGGTGATGGAATGCCTGGAAATGGCAAACAAGAAGGAGGGGAACGCATGAGCAGAAAAATGGTTTTGGGGTTGGTCCTCATGTGTATGGGGTTTTTTGGCGGGATTTTGCTGATCGGCGCCATGGTACTGAGCCCCATGAATCCCTGGAGCTACAACGGAATTACCGGCTGGTACGGCTGCCTCCTGGGAATGCGTCTACAGCTTCCGTTGGGGGTCTGTATTGCTGTGACACTGGCCGGATTCGCGCTCAGTGTGATTGAAGCATTCCGGAAAGAATAATCCCCAAAAGAGGAAAGGACGGAACGGATATGAAGCCTGCATTGGCGGGGATTTTGACCTTTGTGGTATTTTTCTTTGGCAACAGCTATTTTCTGGGCGGGCTGGGTCAGCTGTGTCTGATCGGGGGCGATGCCTTTGTGAATTCCTATTTTGCCCCTATCATGACCGGTCTGGCGCTGCTGGCGGGCCTGGTGGTGGGCTGCACGCTGGCGTTGCTGCAAAAGTTGGACGCAGTGCAGAAGGCCCTGAATGACAGGAAGTCCCATGAACAATAACACCGGCACGCAGCGCGGCAAAACTGAGAAAACAGGTCCCGGACCCGAGGAAAGGGTCCGGGGCCTGTTTTTTCGTTGTGCCGTTTGCTATCATGGAGAAGAGCAGAACATTTTGTAACAACTCCGAAAGATAGCGCTGCTATCATCAGGGTGGAAACGGAAAACAGGGGGCATGAAGCATGAAGCCGATTCTGATCGTGGACGACGAGGTGGCCATCGCGCAGCTGATCGCCATGACGCTGGCCCGGATGGGCTATTCCTGCCAGATGGCTTTCGACGGACTGAGGGCCGCCGAGCTGCTGGAGCAAAACGAGTATGATCTGGTACTGCTGGACATCATGCTCCCCGGGGCGGACGGCTACGAGCTGATCGACTTCATCCGGCCCACCGGCATCCCGGTGATCTTCATCAGCGCAAAGACCACTGTGGCCGACCGGGTGAAGGGGCTGCATCTGGGGGCCTGCGACTACATTGTGAAGCCCTTCGCCCCCGAGGAGCTGCTGGCCCGGGTGGAGAACGTGCTGCGGCTTTCCGGCCGGGGGCAGGCGCTGTTGAAGGCCGGGGATGTGACGGTGGATGTGGCCACCCGTCAGGTAAAAAAGGCCGGGCAGGAGGTGGCACTTACCCCCACGGAATACCAGCTTTTGTTGGTGCTGCTGCACAACAAGAACATTGCGCTCTACCGGGACACCCTGTATGAGCGGGTCTGGGGGCGGGATGCCGAGCTGGACACCCGGACTCTGGACATTCACATCCACCGGCTGCGCAAAAAGCTGGGCTGGCAGCACATGATCCGTACCATTCCCCGGATAGGCTACCGATTGGAGGAAACGCCATGAAACTTGCGCCGAAACTGGTTCTGACTATTCTGCTGCTGCTGGGCATTCTGTTGGCGGCAGGCGGCGGCTGGCTGCTCAAAACAGATTTTGAGAGGAACTTCGACCAGGCCCGCACCCGGAATATTCTGGCCCACCGGCGGGATACCTACTCGCTGCAGAACGGTCTGCTGGTCAAGGTCAGTGACGGAATGCTGAGCAGGCAGGCCGTGGTGGATTACGGCGAAAGCCTGGGCCGGTATGTGGGGCAGGAGGAAGGCGGCTTCGCGGTGTATCAGAACGAGGAGTCGCTGTATTCCAGCCTGCCCGGCGCGCTGGAGGAGCAGGAGGTGCTCCGGGCCATCGAGGCCGGAGAAGAGGCATTGCTGTTGCAAAAAGCGGGCGAGAGCAGCTATATGCTGATGGCCAGCGGAGTACAGGTGGCCGGTGAGGAATACTGGCTGGTGAGCGCCTACGATGTGACGGGCGTGTTCCGGGCCCGGGAAGACAAATTCCAAGAGCTGTTCCGGCTGGAGCTGGCGGCGCTGGCCCTCGCGGGCACGGCGGCGGCTCTGGCGGTGAACTGGATGATCCGTCCGCTGAAAAAGCTGGAAAAGGCCAGCCGTGCGGTGGCGGCGGGGGATTATACTCTATCCACCGCCACCAAAAGCCGGGATGAGGTGGGCGCGCTCAGCCGCAGCTTTGACGCCATGACCGCCACCGTGCGGGACAAGGTGGACCAGATGGAGGACACCATCCAGCGGCAAAAGCAGTTTGTGGCTGCCTTTACCCACGAGCTGAAGACCCCCATGACCAGTATCCTGGGCTATTCCGACCTGCTGCGCAGCGGCGAGATGGACCCGGAGGACCAGCGGCAGGCGGTGCAGTACATCCACCGAGAGGCCCTGCGGCTGGAAATGTTGAGCGGCAAGTTGATGCAGCTGATGGGCCTGGTGGAACAGGAGGAGCTCACACTGGAGCCGGTGCGGCTTGCGCTGGTGCTGCGGGATACGGCGGCCAGCCTGCCCGAGCTTGCTCCCATGCTGGAGATCCGGTGTGACCCGGCGCTCACGGTGCTGGCGGACCGGGACCTGCTGGCGGACCTGGTGCGCAATCTGGTGGTGAACGCGGCCCGGGCCCAGCCGAAGGACGACCGGGTGCACATCACGGCGGGCCGCACCGAAAATGGCATCGTGCTGCGGGTGGCGGATCGGGGCCGGGGCATCCCGGAGGCGGACCTGCCCCACATCACCGAGCCCTTTTATATGGTGGACAAATCCCGCGCCCGGGCTCAGAACGGCAGCGGCATGGGTCTGGCCCTCTGCGCCCGCATTGCACGGCTCCACGGCAGTGAGCTGCACTTTACCAGTAAGCTGGGCCAGGGCACGGTGGTGGAACTGAACCTGCAGGAGGGGACGGTATGAAACAAAAGCTTTTCACAGCGGCGGCCTTTCTGGCAGTTTTCGCTTTTCTGGCCTTGGTGCTGGCCGCCCCGCTGCCCCTGATGGAGCGAAGCGACGAGGTGCTGTATACCCAGGTCATGCCCCGCCAGCTGGCGGCCGACGGGCAAAGTGCCGAGGCCCGAAGCATCGACTTTGCCCGCCAGCTTTACGACCGGGACCAGCTGCTGGGAATCAAAAACTACGCGGGGTCGATTTTGCGGCTGACTGACGAGGAAACTCTGGGCGACGCACCTTACCGGCTGTATGACTTTTTGGGCCAGATGGATTTCTGGGGCGAAGAGGAGCAGGCGGAACTGGAACGACAAATAGCAAATGCACCCCCTCCCTGGCGTTCCGCTTCGGATAACGTGGGTTTTTCCGCATGGAACCTGAGCACCACATGGGACGGGGAACACTGGTTCTCTCTGCAATGGGAGCTGAGCGCCGAAGGGCAGCTGGTACGCATGCGGATGCGAACCCCGCTGGAATACACCGGGCAGGACCTGGAGCATCTGATGGACGAATATCTGGCAGTCACCGGACTGGATGCGCTGGAGGACTGGCAGGCGCGGGAGGTAACCGTGCAGCTTGCCGTGGATGAGCAAAGCACCGCCGTGCTGCGAGCCCGGTATTCGACGGGGGCGAAGCTGTATCTGTACGCAAATTATGTGGACGGCACACTGGTGTTCGGGGTCTGCCCGCTGGAGAAGGAGGAGCTGGACCAGCTGGACGTGAGCCTGACGGAGAAATGAAGCCGGAAGGAGGGGCCTGAATGAAACGGAATCATTGGCTGTTGGCAGTTGCGCTGCCTCTGCTGCTTCTGGCGGGCTGTGGCGCAAAGGAGCAGGACCTGGGGGCAGGAGCCCCCACGCCAACGCCCGAAGTTCAGATCGAGGAGCCGCAGACCCAGGTGCTGCGCAGCACAGACAGTCGGAGCTATTACACGCAAAACATACGCTATGATCTGGAAACTATGACCGCCCGCGCCTGGAGACCAGAATTGCCCCGGGGATATCAGATAACCGGCGAGGGCCCGGTCTCGGACGGCCAGGCGCTGTATTTCGTTCTGACCCGGCCGGGAGAGTCCGCCAGTGAGGCGCTGGCCCGGATGCCGCTGGAGGATGGAGCGGTACAGATCCTTTACGAATGCCGCGAGCATGAGCAGATCGGGATTGCCTATACCGACGGCGCGGGAGAATACTGCAAACGGCCCATCCTGCTGCGCAGCGGTGAACGGCGCTGCTTCCTTGTACACCAATGGACCGAGGAGGATGGGAATTCCACCTGGCTTTATGCGTGGGACCCGGCGTCCGGCAGCTGTGAGCCGGTGAAGCGGCTGGGCAGTCACCTGCGCTTCTGGGGCGAGTATCAGGGCCGGGCTGTGCTGGAGGATTCCTGGGAACCGGAAGCGGGGCTGTTTCAGCTGGATGCGGAGACCGGGGAGCTTGCCGTTCTTTTGAGCGGCGAAAACGCCGAGGCAGCCGACCTGTTTCTGGGGCCGCCGTTGCTGATCCGAGGAAAGTTCGTCTGCGCAGAAAGCTATGCCGCCGACAGTGCGGACGGCAAAAATCAAGTGAACTGCCTGAATCTGGAAACCGGAGATATCAAACAGCTTGCCAGCTCGGAGGAGGGGGAGCCCCTCGTCCGCATACAGGACATCTGGGACGGAAAACTGCGCGTTCGGGATACGGAAGGTGACGTGTGGTATGTGGACTGCGCCACCGGCCGGCGGGTGGAAAACGTGCTGGCGGATGAGAACGGCATGCTGCTGCACATCCGGGCGCAGATCGGGGAATATTACCTGATCGATGTGGGAAGCGACCGGTGGACGAAACAGCTGTGGATCAATGAAAAGGGGGAACCGGTGTATTCCTATGCGCCCCAAAACAGACTGGCCCTCATTGCCAAAGAGGATTACTGGGCGGGCAGGCCGGACTATCGGATTTTTAAACAGGAGGGGGAAGCGGCGGAATGAGAAGGGCAAAACAGTTGCTGGCATCGGCGCTGGTACTGCTGCTTATAGCGGGCTGCGGGCAGCGGACCGAATCCGCGCCCCCTGTGGCTTCGGCAGAGCCGGAGCAGGCGGAAGAGACCCGGTTGGAGGGCTGGCTTTTTCCCTGGGATGGACAGCGGTATTACACCGGCCAAAATGAGGTGTGTGATACTGCCGATATGACCACCCGCCCCCTCTCCCTGACCATGGGGCCATGGGAACATCTGACCGGCTATCCGGTCGCCGACGGCAGATTTTTGTACTACTCCACCTCGGATACCCAGTATGCGCCTGACCTGAGCGAACAGGTGTGGCGCTGCAATCCGGACGGCAGCGGCGCAAAAATGATCTGGAAGAGCGAGACGGGCGGGGAGGGGCTGCTGGAAAATGCGCGCCTGGGCGGCCAGGTGACGGATGCAGCCCGCATGGTGGCCTTTGCGCAGCAGGATGCGGTCTGGTTCTTTTACCGGGGAGACAATATCTTTTCCAGCCCGGAGGTGTACCGCTGCGGCGTGGAGGAAGCCTCTGCCCGCCGGGTGGAATACCCGGACTCGCTTCCCTGCGGCATATTCACCGGCGAAATGAACGGGCAGCCGGTGTTCTGTGGGCTGCGGAATGAGGACCGGGAGTACTTTTTCTGGCTGCTGGATCTTGCCACCGGTGAAACCCGCGAGCTTTTCACCCTGCCGGATACCACCGGGTATCTCAGTCTGGTTCAGGACGGCATGCTGTATTTTCAGGATCAGGAATCGGCAAGCCTGTATGAAGTGGACCTGTCCATCGGAAAGCAGCGGCTGGTGTGGCAGCAGGAGCAAAAACCGGCGACGATCGCCTGGGTGCAGTTCATCGGGGACGGGTACGCCCTTTTGGAAAACACCAGCCTTCCCATGCTGGCCTGTTCACTGGACCTGGCGGACGGCAGCATCACTGAGGCAACACTGCGGGGAATGAATGAAAGCAGCGGCGAGGAGTATGTGCTGCATGCGCTGGCCCCGCTGGGAAACTGCTACGTGGTGGAGTGCCGGCATCACACCGGTATTCGAGCTGGTATGAGCCTAGCGGGCGAACCGCAGCAGAAGCGGTATTTTTGGGGAGACTATGCTCTCATCGAGAAAGAGGACTACTGGAACAACGTGCCGGAATATCGCCCCTTTACCTGGGTAGATGATGGATGAATTTTGCCCGCGGGCATTGTTTTGCGTTCCCGGCTCTGCTACAATAGGGGCAGAAAACAACGGGAAAAGGCGGTCGAACATCCATGAACAGAAAACACATTGTATGCTACGGCGATTCCAACACCTGGGGCTACTGCGCCGCCACCGGCGGCCGCTATGAGGACGACGTGCGCTGGACCCGTCTTTTGCAGGAGCAGCTGGGCGATGGGTATCTGGTGGCGGAGGAAGGGATGTGCGGCCGCACCACTGTGTTTGAGGACCCGCTGAACGAAGGCCTCTGCGGCTTTGCACACCTGGCCCCGGCGCTGAACGCTCACAGTCCGCTGGACCTCTTGGTGGTGATGCTGGGCACCAACGACTGCAAGCAGCGTTATTCCGCCACTGCCCAGAACATTGCCGACGGGCTGGCCCGTCTGGTGACCCGGGCAAAGCAGCTGCCGGTGTGGGCAGGCGAACCCAGGGTGCTGATCGTGGCGCCCATCATGATCGATCCCCGGGTACATCAGGTGCCCCGCATAGGCCAGGAGATGGGCGAGGGCTGCGTGGAAAAATCCCGCCTGCTGCCCGCTCTGATGGAGCAGACCGCCCGGGATACCGGCTGCGAATTCATGGACTGCAACCCCTACGTGCAGCCGGGCGAGGCGGACTGGATGCACTTTGACGCGGCCAGCCAGGCCCGCTTTGCGCTGGCGCTGGAGGCCAAGATCCGGGTGCTGCTCAGCGGCCGGAGCTGATTGCCCGTACGCATAGCGCTTTTTCACACCCCATATCCTTGTACAAAAAGGATATGGGGTGTTGTTGTATGCTGCATGCGCTCACGTTGACAGTTCTGGCCGGGCTGAGTACCGGCATCGGCGGTCTGGTGGCCGCGCTCTTTCGCCCCGGACGGCGGGCCATGGCGCTGTGCAGCGGCTTTGCGGCGGGGGTGATGCTGGCCGTGAGCCTGCTGGACCTGCTGCCTCATGCGCTGGCGGGCTGGCGGGAGGCTATGGGTCCGGTGGGCGCGGGGCTGGCGGTGACCAGCCTTGCACTGCTGGGCATGGCTTCGGCGGCGCTGCTGGAGCAGCTTCTGCCCGAGGCAAAGCAACAGCAGGGCGGAGAAGGCAGGGCGGCTGCGTTTCGGGGCGCACTGGTCACCGGTCTGGCACTGCTGGCCCACAATCTTCCGGAGGGGGCACTCACCCTGTTCGCAGGGGTGGCAGACCCGGCGGCGGGGCTGCGGCTGAGCCTGGCGGTGGGGCTGCACAACCTGCCCGAGGGCCTGGCGGTGGCTGCGCCGCTGTATTACGCCACCAAAAGCCGGGCAAAGGCGGCGGGCGCGGCCTTTGCCAGCGGATTGGCCGAGCCGCTGGGGGCGGTGCTGGCCTTTGGGCTGCTGGGGTCTCTGCTCACTCCGGGCTTTCTGAACGGAATGCTGGCCGGAGTGGCCGGGGTGATGTGCTGGGCGGCGGCCTTTGAGCTGCTGCCCATGGCCTACCGGCTGGGTCCAGGGTCCCGGGCTGCGGCGGGCTTCGCGGCCGGGGTTTTGACGATGCTACTTGGAATCAGTTTATTATCGTGATATAATAAAGCAGATTATCTTTTTTGGCTCGGGGTACGAGATGCCGCGGGCAGGAAGGGGGCGACGGCCGTGAAACGAATGGCTTTGGCAGCGCTCACGCTGGCGGCATGCCTTTTGTGCGGCTGCACCGGCAGCATGAGCGGCGGGGTGGAGGAGCTTCTGCGTGCCCCTCAGCTGGCCGGTCCCCAGACCAATGTGCAGCGGGCGATCACGGCCTATCTGGGCGAAGCGCCCCAGCTGAAATACCCCCAGAACGGCGATATCCTCTCCCCCTTTCTGTTCGGAGACTGGAACGGCGACGGCTCCATGGATGCGGCGGCGCTGTATGTGAGCTCCGGGATGCAGAACGTCTGCCTGGCAATTCTGGAGCAGAGCGGCGGCAGCTGGGTGGTGACCCAGGAAATCGAGGGCCTTTCCGCCGAGGTGGACAGCGTGAGCACCGCAGCCATGAGCGGTGACGGCGGGGTTCAGCTGCTGATTGGCTATGTGGGCACCAGCGGGGAAAAATATCTTTCGGTGTATGCCTATCAGGACCAGACCCTCACCCAGGTGATGGAGCAGGCTTATTCCCAGTATGAATTGCAGGACATCACCGGAAGCGGCCTGAAGGACCTGATTTTGATCGGCCCCCAGACGGTTGACGGAATGAAGGTGCAGCTGCTCACGGCCATCCGGGGCGAATTTACCATGGCCCAGGAATTCTGGCTGAGCCCGGAACGTTTTTCCAGCTGCGAGGGCCTGCATCTGAGCAGCGGGTCGGACGGCGGCTATTATCTGGTGCTGGACGGCTACGTGGGTTCCGGCTCGGCGCTGGCCAGCATCCTGCTCGGTTATAATGCGACCACCCAGCAGCTGGAGGAATATGTTCCGCTGCTGCCGGTGGATATCTACACCGAAAGCATCCGTTATTCCAGCCTGCTCACCAGCAGGGACATCGACGGCGACGGAACGGTGGAGATTCCGGTGGAGCTGCCGGACGCCAACGGAAACATCTCGGTGAGCCGCCTGAGCTTTGTGGCCTGGATGGATTACACCAGCACCGACCCGGAGAAGAGCTTCGGTATTGTGGATCTGGAAAACGGCTTTTATCTGGAGCTGCCCCCCAGCTGGGAGGGCAAGATCCAGGTGAAGGAGGGCTCGCAGGAGGGCAGCTGGGCCATCCGCAGCCTGGAGGACGGCACCGGCTACCTGGAGGTCCGGGTGGTGGAGCCCAGCACCGAGGGCGGGTCCTATTTCCGCCTGGGGAACGTGGGCGGCAAAAAGGTACAGGCCAGGATTCTGGCTTCCCATATCGGCGAAAACGGCGAAAACCTGCAGCCGGCGGCAATGACCGGCTGCTTCCGGATGCTGTGAGCGGCTCAAAGCCGCCCGCCCCGTTTTTATAGGAGGTTTGATTGCATGCGTAGAGTGTTAGTTGTGGAAGACGAGACCAGCATCCGCGAGCTGATCGCCTTGAATCTTCAGATGGCAGGCTATCAGGTGCTGGAGGCAGGCAGTGCCGAGCAGGGCCTGGCGCTGCTCAGCCAGGGCCAGAAGTGCGACGCTGCCGTGCTGGATGTGATGCTGCCCGGTATGAACGGCTTTTCCCTGTGCGAGACCATCCGCCGGGACGACCCGAACATCGGCATCATCATCCTGAGCGCCAAGAGCATGGAGCAGGATAAGATCCGGGGGCTGTCCATCGGAGCGGATGATTATATGACCAAGCCCTTCAGCGTATCCGAGCTGCTGGCCCGCATCGAGGCGCTGTGCCGCCGGGTCAACCGGGGCGCGGCGGAGGCCCCTGTGCCGGACGAGACCCGCATGGTAAGCGGCCAGTTTATTCTGGACCAGAAAAGCCGGGTGCTGTACAAGGCGGGCAAGCCCATTGATCTGACCCAGGTTGAGTTCCAGATCATGGAGCTGTTCTTCCAGAACCCCGGCACCGCACTGGTGCGGGAAAAGATCCTGGAAGGGGTCTGGGGCGAGAATTACTACGGCGACGTGAAGATCGTGGATGTGAACATCCGCCGCCTTCGCATGAAGGTGGAGGACGAGCCCTCCAGCCCCAAGCACATCCTCACCGTGTGGGGCTACGGCTACCGCTGGAACGGATGACAGGCAGACACGCAGGAAGGGGGCTGCCATGAACAGCATCACCAAACGATGGCTGCGCAGCAGCCTTCTGATCACCTTTTTGCTGGTGGCGGGTGCGGTGAGCATCTATATCTATACCCTGATCTCCGGCAGCTACAACGGGGTGCAGCAGGCTATGCTCAGCCGAATTTCCAGCATGGGCGGTCAGCTGAAGATCACCACCGGCCAGAGCGCGGAGCAGACCTCCCAGAATCGGAGCAGCCTGCTGCGCCGGATGGTGGAGCAGTTCGACGAGAAGGACAAGTTCGAGTTCATGCTGCTGGACAGCGAGGGTCAGGTGATTGCCACCTCCTCGGGCGGAACGCTGCGCTACGAAAAGGCCCCCGAGGATTTTCTCATGGCCATGGAATCCTCCAACAGCGGCGGCCGAAGCGTGTACACCAGCGTGACCGGCGAGCGGGTGATGGCCCTTACCGTAATGGTGCCCTACCCGGCGGAGGATGTGGCGGCCCTGCGTATGGTCACCAGCCTGACCATGGTGGACCAGATGATGGTGGAGCGGATACTGCTGGCTTTGGGCCTCGGTGCGGTGATTCTGCTGTTCAGCGTCTGGAGCGGCGTGTTTTTCATCCGTTCCATCGTGCGTCCGCTGGACGAGGTGGAGCAGACAGCGAATGCCATCGCCCGGGGCGATCTGAGCGCCCGCCTGCCCGAGGGCAGCGACGGCGACGAGATCGGGCGGCTGTGCAACACCATCAACCAGATGGCGGGGGAGCTTTCCAAGACCGAGCGGCTGCAGAACGAGTTTATCTCGTCGGTGAGCCACGAGCTGCGCACTCCGCTCACCAGCATCCGGGGCTGGGTGGAGACCATCGCCCATATCCGGGACCCGGAGGACGAAAACTACCGCAAGGGCCTGTCCATCATCGGGCGGGAGACCGACCGGCTGTATGATATGGTGGAGGAGCTGCTCAGCTTTTCCCGGCTGCAGAGCGGCGTGAAGCTGGAATGCCGGCCGCTGGATCTGGTGGCCGAACTCACCGATGCGGCCCTGTTCATGGAGGCGCGCATCCGCGCCGAGGGGCTGCGGCTGGTGTATGAGGAGCCGGAGCTGCCTTTGCCCATCTGGGCGGATGGGAGCCGACTGCGCCAGGTGTTCATCAATGTGATGGACAACGCGGTGAAGTATTCCTCGCCCGGCGGAGCCATCACCCTGGATCTTTTGCAGGACGGCGAGAATGTATACGTGCTGATCAAGGACGAGGGCCGGGGCATTGCGCCGGACGATCTGGAAAATGTGAAGCTGAAATTCTTCAAGGGCAAGGGCGCGGTGCGCGGCAGCGGCATCGGTCTTGCGGTGGTGGATGAGATCATGACCGCGCTGGACGGCTCGGCGGATATTGCCTCCGAGCTGGGCAAGGGCACCACTGTGACCCTGCGCCTGCCCATCTATCGGGGCAGCGGGGAAGCGCCCGCCTGGGCGGTGAACGACCCGGCGGAGAGCCCGGAAAAGGAGTAACCCTGTGACGATTTTGATTTTGCTCGTTCTGGCGGCGGCGCTGGCCCTGGCGCTGGAGCGGCCGATGGAACGCACGGTCCCGGCTGTTCTGGCCGGGGCCGCTCTTGTGACCTACTGCGCCACGCTGGCCGGGCAGAAAAGCACGGCGCTGCCGGTGATGGCAGTGTGCGCCGGTGTGGCTTTCCTTGCGGCGGTGGTTCGCTGCCGCAAAGCGGGCGCGGGCCGATGCACGGCGGTGCTTGTGCGGCCGGCCGTTTTGGCGTTGGTGCTGGCACTGGCTGCTGGCTGGCTGCTGATGCGGCAGATCCGTTTCGTGATGCTGGACGACCTGCTCCACTGGGCGCTTTTCAGCAAGCAGATGTGCGGGCTGGAGGCCTTTCCCGACGGAGCGCAGCTGGCCAGCGCCTATGCGGACTATCCGCCCGGCGCCCAGATGCTGCTGGTGTTTTTGCAGATCGGGCAGCCCTTTTCCCATCCGCTGCTGTTCTGGGGCCAGCTGCTGTGGTACACCGGCCTGACGCTGCCCCTTCTGGAGAAAACAGGCGAGGGCGGTAGACTGCAACGAATCGCTGCCGCAGTGGGCGGCGCGGTGTTCCTGCTGCTGTTCCCGGCGGTGTTCAATCACTATTACAACGAGAGCCTTGTGGTGGAGCCTTTGATGGGCCTGATGCTGGGCTGCATGGCTTACACTGCCTGGCGCAGCCGCACCGGGCCGGATCTTCTGGACGGGCTGACCGTGAGCCTGCTGGCCTGCCTGCTGGTGCTGACCAAGAGCACCGGCATTCTGTATGCGGCGGCGGGGCTGCTGGCCGCGGCGATTTTGTGGCGGCGGGCGCTGTTTTGCAGCAAAGGCCGGGCCTGCAGACTTGCCTTTGCGGGTGTTGCCGTGGCGGCTGCCGCGGGTCTGTGGCAAAGCTGGCGCTGGCTGTGCGTGGAAAAGGGGTATGTTTCCTATTTCACCGAGGATGCGCCCCAGGCCTATACGCTGGAGAATCTGACCGCCTTTTTGAAGGGCGAGGGTCTGGCGGGGCAGGTGATCCCCTCCTTTTTGCGGGCGCTGGCGGTTCAGCCGCTGGCCAAGCGATGGGGGCTTTCCGCCCTGGCGATGCTGGCAGTGGTGTGGGCGCTGGCCTGCCTGCTGCCCCGGCTGCGCTGGACCGGACTGCGCCCGGTGCTGACAGTTTTTACATTGATTTTTGTTGTGTATGCGGCATCGGTGTGCTATTCTTATGTGTACCTGTTCCAGGAGGGCGAGGCGCTGACCCTTTCCGCCTTCAGCCGCTACATCGGCCCGCTGCCCACCGGAGCCCTTTATCTGGTGCTGGGGGCGGCGCTATGGCAGTATTGGGGAAGGAGAAAGCCTCTGGCCTGGTGCTGCACGGGCGCGGCCTTCCTTGCCTGCGTGAACTGGTATGCCCCGGCCCGCTGGCTGCCCGGCGCTTACCAGACGGTGTTTGAACAGTTCATGGGCGATCAGGCATCCGGAGTGGACGGCATCCTGCAGGAGGCCGAGGCGCTGCACGGCTGCCTGGAACCCACGGACCGGGTGCTGGCGATCACCCAGACCTCCTCCATGGACCGGCTGGGCCAGCTGCTGCGCTATGCGCTGTTGCCCAATCAGGTGGAATACTGGTCCCCCACCGAGTGCGGCGATTCCCACGGGCTTTCGCTGCGGTGGAACGAGTATCTGGTGGAACAGGGGTTTGAATATGTATACTGCGCGGCGGATGGCCAGCCCACCGCGGACCAGGAGCTGCTGACCGACCAGACCGGTGCGCCGGTGCGGTCAGGCTGGCTTTACCGGGTGAACACAGAGGACGGCTCCGCAAAGCTGGAGCCGGTGTGTCAGCCCGGCTGAAAGGAGAAAGAATGGAAAAACCAAAGGAACGTTTTAAGACCAGCGTGGGCGGTCAGGCCCTGATGGAGGGCATCATGATGCGCGGCCCCAAAAAAATCTGCGTGGCCGTGCGCAAGCCGGACGGCGAGATCGACCTGACCATGGAGGACGTGAAGCATCACAGTTGGCAGAAGATCCCCTTTGTACGGGGCGCCTGCGCCATGATTGAAAATCTGGTGCTGGGCTATCGGTACCTGATGCACTCCGCCGAGGTGAGCATGACCGAGGAGGAGCAGGAGCAGCCCAGCAAGCTGGATCTGTGGCTGGAGGAGCACACCGGGCCCAAATTCCAGAGCTTTCTGATGGGGCTGGCCGCGGTGATCGGCGGCATGATGGCCATTGTGCTCTTTATGGTATTGCCCACCGCCATTGTAGGCGGTATCAACCACTTTGTACCCCTGGGTTGGGGCAAGGTTCTGCTGGAGGGCGTACTCAAGATTGCCATGTTCGTGATCTATCTGTTCCTGTGCACCCGCATGAAGGAGATCCACCGGGTATTTGAGTACCACGGTGCGGAGCACAAGACCATCGCCTGCTATGAGGCGGGCGAGGAGCTGACGGTGGAGAACATCCGCCGCCACTGCCGGTTCCATCCTCGCTGCGGCACCAGCTTTATGATCCTGGTGCTGATCGTGAGCATCCTTCTGTTCAGCGTGCTGCCCTGGAACAGCACCGGCCTGCGGGTGGTGCTCAAGCTGCTTTTGCTGCCGGTGGTCATGGGCATCAGCTATGAGCTGATCAAGCTGGCGGGCCGATACGATAATCTGGCCACCCGCATCATCAGTGCACCGGGCCTCTGGCTGCAGCATCTGACCACCTTCGAGCCGGATGATTCCATGATCGAGGTGGCCATCGCCGCGGTGAAGCCGGTGCTGCCCGGCCGCCCGGAGGAGGGGCTGTGGTAAGCGGTGCGCCCCGGGCCGCCCATGTCTGGGCGCGGGCCCGGCTGGAGGCGGCCGGTGTGGAGGATGCGGCTTTTGATGCGGCCTGCTTGATGGAGCTGGTGGCGGGCAAAAACTGGCGCTGGGCGGACGGTGAGCTGACCGAAGCGCAGAAGGAACGCCTGGAGCAGCTGACCGAAAAGCGGGCGCAGCGGTATCCGCTGCAGTATCTGGCGGGGCGCTGGCCCTTCCTGGATTTTGAGCTGGAGGTGGGCCCCGGGGTGCTGATCCCTCGGGCGGACACCGAGCTGCTGTGCGAGACCGGCGCGGAGCTGCTGGCGGGCAAGACCGGCCCGCAGGTGCTGGATCTGTGCGCCGGAAGCGGCTGTGTGGGCCTGGGCGTCAAGCGGCTGGTTCCCGCCGCCCGGGTCACCTGCCTGGAAAAAAGCCCCGAGGCCTTTGCTTACCTGACCTGGAATGCTGCCGGAGCACTGCCCGGCTTCGATTCGGAGCGGCCCGCGGTGCAGCCGGTGGCAGGGGATGTATTCACCTACCAGAACGAACTGGAGCCGGAGAGCCTGGACCTCGTCCTCTCCAACCCGCCCTACGTGACCGGCGACGAGATGAAGACCCTGGAGCCGGAGCTGCGCTTTGAGCCGGAAATGGCCCTGGAGGCGGAGCACGAGGGGCTGGCCTTTTACGAGCACATTGCCCCCGGTTACTTTGCTGCGCTGCGGCGCGGCGGCTGGCTGGCGGTGGAGATCGGCTGGGCCCAGGGGGCGGCGGTGCGCGGCATTTTTGAGGCCGCGGGCTACCGGAATGTGGCCGTCCGGCAGGATCTGGCGGGCAAGGACCGGGTGGTTCTGGGCCAAAAGCCCTGAAAAAAGGGAGAAAAGGTCCGATAAAACGGTCGATCAACAAGAAACTTACAACTTGCAGTTGTAAGTTTCTTTTCTTTTGTGTATAATAAGAGCATGCGAAACAAAAGCCGCCCGGTCCGTTGGGCCTGTGGTGGAAAGTGATGAAAACGAATCCGATTTGAATAAAGGAGCAAGAAGCATTATGGCAGACAAGAAACCTCTTCCTTCCCCCAGCAAAAAGGCGGCGGGAGACAAAAAGGCTGCGCTGGAAACCGCGCTGGCTCAGATCGAAAAACAGTTCGGCAAGGGCGCTGTGATGAAGCTGGGCAGCAACGTGTCCATGCAGGTGGATGCCATTTCCACCGGCAGCCTGTCGCTGGACCTGGCGCTGGGTGTGGGCGGTATGCCCCGCGGCCGTGTAGTGGAGATCTACGGACCGGAATCCAGCGGTAAGACCACCCTGGCACTGCATGTGCTGGCCGAGGCCCAGAAGGCCGGCGGCGAGGTGGCCTTCATCGACGTGGAGCACGCGCTGGACCCGGTGTATGCCCGCGCCCTGGGTGTGGACATCGACAGCCTGCTGGTGAGCCAGCCGGACACCGGCGAACAGGCGCTGGAGATCTGCGAGGCGCTGGTGCGCTCCGGCGCCATCGATGCCATCGTTATCGACTCGGTGGCCGCCATGGTGCCCCGCGCTGAGATCGAGGGTGAGATGGGCGACTCCCACGTGGGCCTGCAGGCCCGCCTGATGAGCCAGGCCCTGCGCAAGCTGACCGGTGTTATCGGCAAGACCAACACCGTGGCCATCTTCATTAACCAGCTGCGTGAAAAGGTGGGTGTGTCCTACGGCAACCCCGAGGTGACCGCCGGCGGCCGCGCGCTGAAATACTATTCCTCCGTGCGCATCGATGTGCGCCGCATTGAGGGCCTGAAGGATTCCACCGGCGCCTTCATCGGCAACCGCACCCGTGCCAAGGTGGTCAAGAACAAGGTGGCGCCTCCCTTTAAGGAGGCCGAGTTCGACATCATGTTCGGCGAGGGCATCAGCAAGACCGGCGAGATCCTGGATCTGGCGGTGACCCTGGGCATCGTGCAGAAGAGCGGCGCGTGGTTCAGCTATGGCGAGACCCGCCTGGGCCAGGGCCGCGACAACGTGAAGATCTATTTCAAGGAGCATCCCGAGCTGATGGCCGAGATCGAAGAGCTGGTGCGCCAGAACGCCGATAAGCTGGTGAAGGGCGGCAAGAAGGCAAAGGGCTCGGTGACCCCGGTGGTGGCTGCGCCTGCCCCCGCCGCAGCAGAGGCTCCCGCCAAGGAGCAGGCTGTATCGGTAAGCGAGGCCGACCTGGACATCATGGTCGAGGACTGAGCCGGTGCTGTTTGAAGAGGAGGACAAGGCCTACCGCCGCGCGCTGGATAAGGCCATGGAATACCTCTCGCTGCGGGATCATTCCAGCGGCGAGCTGTACGATAAAGTGCGCAAAAAGCTGGAGGACGACCGGGCGGCCGCGGCAGCCGTGGCCCGCTGCGTGGAGCTGGGGCTGCTCAACGACGAGGCCTTTGCCCGCCACCGGGCAAAATACCTGCTGGCTCGGCACAAAAGCCCGGCCCAGATCCGGGCCCATCTGGCGGAAAAGGGCGTGGACCGGCAGATTGCCGCTCAGGTGCTGGAGGAGCTTTTTGAAGAGGAAAGCCCCGCCGACGCGGTTTACCAGCTGCTGTGCCGCAGCTACGGCCGCAAGCTGGCCGCGGGCAAACGCCAGAACGTGATCGCCGCCATGGCACGCCGTGGCTTTTCTCTGGGAGACATCAAGGAGGCGCTGGCCCGCTGGGAGGAGGAAAACCCGCCCGAAGAGGACCAGCCGGACTGGGAACCGGAGTTCTGAACGGCGAAAAGGGCGGGGGAAGGGCCGGATTTCCGCCAACTTCCACCCTGCAAAGCTGGACTTTACCTCTAGAAACATGATAGAATAAAAAGGCGAGGGAGGCTGCTCCCTCGCCTTTTCCTGTAATGACCGCCCGCCCGTGAATCGAGAGCGGCGCGGCGCAAACGAACCAGACAAAAAGGAGAATACTGCATTGAATATCGCAATCATTTCGCTGGGCTGCCCCAAAAACCAGGTGGATGCCGACGTGATGTGCCACGGTCTCATCGCTGCCGGTCACACCACCACCGCCGACCTGAGCTTGGCGGATGTGATCATCGTGAACACCTGCGGCTTCATCGAGAGCGCCAAGACCGAGGCCATCGAGAATATCCTGAACGCCTGCTCCTACAAGGAGCAGAACCCCAACCTGAAGGTGGTGGTCACCGGCTGCCTGGCCGAGCGCTACCAGCATGAGATCCGCACCGAGATCCCTGAGGTGGACGCGGTGGTGGGCATCGGCTCCAACAAGGCCATTCCCCAGATCATCGACCGTCTGTGCGGCGGCGCGGAGGACCAGAACCGGGAATACTACGGCCCCAAGACCGACCTGCCTCTGGGCGGCCGCCGGGTGATCTCCACCCCCCATCACTACGCCTATCTGAAAATTGCTGAGGGCTGCAACAACCGCTGCCACTACTGCGCCATCCCGCTGATCCGCGGTCCGCTGCGCAGCCGTCCCATGGAGGACTGCCTGGCCGAGGCCCGCTGGCTGGCCAACGAGGGCGTGAAGGAACTGGTGCTGGTTGCTCAGGACCCCACCGCCTACGGCGATGACTGGGGCAAGAACAGCATCTGCGAGCTGCTGGACGAGCTGAACAAGATCGAGGGCATCCGCTGGATCCGCATCCTGTATGCCTACCCTGAGCGCATCACCGACGCCTTCATCGCGGCCATGGCCCGCAACGAGAAGGTGGTGCCCTATCTGGACCTGCCCATCCAGCATTGCAACAGCCGGGTGCTCAAGGCCATGAACCGCAAGGGCGATCGTCAGGTGGTGGAAAGCGCCATCCAGCGGCTGCGTCAGGCCATTCCCGGCATCACCCTGCGCACCACTCTGATCGCGGGTTACCCCGGCGAGACCGAGGAGGAGTTCGAGGAGCTGTGTCAGTTCGTGAAGGACACCGCCTTTGAGCGGCTGGGCTGCTTTGCCTTCAGCCCCGAGGAGGACACTGTGGCTGCCTCCATGCCGGACCAGCTGCCGGAGGAGGAGAAGCAGCGCCGGGCCGATATCATCATGCGCGCCCAGGCCAACATCAGCGCCGCCAAGCTGGAGGAGAAGGTGGGCAAGACCCTCACCGTGATCTGCGACGGCATCGACGAGGAGAGCGGCCTGTATCTGTGCCGCAGTGAGGCGGATGCCCCGGAGATCGACGGCAACGTGTGCGTTTCCAGCGAGGACCCGATGTATCCCGGCGAGTTCTATCAGGTGTACATCGAGGAAAGCGATATGTACGATCTGTACGGCTATGTAGTGGAGGATGAGAAGGATGAATCTGCCCAATAAGCTTACCCTGGCCCGCATCGTGCTGGTGCCGGTGTTTATGGTACTGGCTCAGATGAGCCAGTACGGCACCTCCAGCTTTGACCCCGTCTGGTATCTGGCGGCGGGTGTGGTGTTCGCGGTGGCCAGCTTCACCGATTTTCTGGACGGCTACCTGGCCCGCAAGTGGAACCTGGTGACCGACTTCGGCAAATTTGCCGACCCCCTGGCCGACAAGCTGCTCACCACTGTGGCCTTCCTGTACATGATGCGGGACGGCGTGTGCAGCATCTGGGTGGTGGCCATCATCCTGGCCCGGGAGTTTGCCGTGGCCGGTGTGCGCATGGTGGCGGCTTCCTCCAATCATGTGATCGCGGCCAACATGTGGGGCAAGGTGAAAACCGTGCTGCAGATGCTCACGATCCTGTTCTACTATTTTGCGGCGGCCTTCTCCAGCGGCGGCGATATCATGGCGGTAGGCCTGATCTCCATGGTGCTGTGCTGGGCGGTGGCGCTGGTGACCCTGCTTTCGGGTGGCATCTACCTGTGGCAGAACCGGGAATGCTTTATGAACGCCAAGTAATTCCGCTGTTTTTATTGTAAAAAGAAAAAAGGACCCGCCTTCCTGCTGGAAGGCGGGTCCTTTTTTGTGGCAAAAACAGGATTACAGATGGCGGATGGCCAGTGCGTTTGCGGTCAAGTCCTTGTTGCGCATGGTGGTGTCCATATCCCGGCGGCAGAACTCGTTCACCAGCATATCCACCACGAACAGCATGGCCATCTTGGCTGCGATGCTACCGGTCTGCAGCGGACGCTCGTGCCCGCCGCACAGCAGCACCACATCCGCCATACCGGCGGCGGGGGAGTCGGCGTAGTGGGTGATCAGCACGATCTTGGCACCCCGGGCTTTGGCGGGCCGGAGCACATCCTCCGCGTCCCGGGTGGAGCCGGAATAGGAGACGAACAGGATCACATCGTTTTCCTCCAGCAGGCTGGCGGCCATGATCTGCATGTGATTGTCCTCAATGACGAAGAACTTGGAGGTCACGGTGAGAAAGCGGCTCCAGGCCTCCCGCACGGTGGCCATACTGCCGCCGTAGCCCAGGCCCAGAATCTTGCCCGCGCCTGCCAGCAGATCGCCCGCTTTGATGAGGGCTGCCTCGTCCAGCAGCGAAAGCGTCTGGTTCAGCGCCTGGATATTTGACTCGTACAGCCGGCGGCACATGGCCTCCACCGTGTTGTCCTCCGGGGTGAGTTCACCGTAGGCCGCGTAGGGGTTGGGCTGATTCAGTATACTGGATTTCGCCAATGCCAGCTTGAATTCGTTGTATCCCCCGAAACCCAGCTGCTTGCAGAACCGGAAGATGGTGGCTTCGGCTACTCCGCATTCATTGGCCAGCCCTGAGATGGAAAGATATTGCGCCTGGGCGCAGTGCTCAAGCAGATAGTCTGCGATCTTCCGGGAAGAGGGGGTGAACTGATCGTAGTGGGTATTGATTTGATACATAAGGTCTAACATAGGCGATACACTCCAGAAATGCTCCTCGCAGGTTTTGAAAGAAAAAATTTTTCAAACATGTTTTAGAAAGGAGAAAATGAGGATAATTTGTAACTTTATGTAATAATTACAAAATAGAATCAACGATAACTATATTATAAGTCAAAAATGACGGAATCTCAAGGAAAAAAAGCCCAAAAATCCGTTGTGCAAGTTCACTGAATATTCACAGGAAAGATAGGTGGACTTCACAATTGAAAAAATTTTTCACGAATGCTAGAATTTTAGTAAAGCGAGACGGCGTGTTTTTCACGCCATGATCGGACCGAACAGACAGAAAATCCTTAAGGAGGAGATTTCAAATGAAAAAAGCGTTAGCACTTGTTATGGCCGGCGCAATGGCGCTGTCCATGGTGGCTTGCGGCGGCAGCACCAGCACCAGCACCGCCACCTCTGGTTCCACTGCAGCGAGCACCGGCACCAGCACCGCTTCCGGCGCTGCTACCGAGATCACCCTGTGGACCTATCCCATCGGCTCCTGGCAGAAGGAGGAGACCGTGAACGGCTTCATCGCCGAGTTCAACAAGCAGTACCCCGACATCAAGGTCAACGTGGAGTACCTGGACTACACCAACGGCGACGATAAGGTGACCACCGCCATCGAAGCCAAGAACACCCCCGACATCATCTTCGAGGGTCCCGAGCGTCTGGTATCCAATTGGGGCGCCAAGGGCCTGATGGTTGATCTGAGCGACCTGTGGACCGAAGAGGCCACCGCCGACATCAGCAAGACCAGCGAGGCTGTTGTGAACGCCTGCAAGGGCGCCGACGGCAAGTACTATGAGTACCCCATGTGCATGACCGCTCACAACATGGCCATCAACTACGAGCTGTTCGAGGAGACCGGCGCTCTGCAGTACATTGATCAGGAGACCCGTACCTGGACCACCGATAACTTCGTGAAGGCTCTGGAGACCCTGCGCGACAGCGGCAAGGTTATGACCCCCGCCATCGTTTACTGCGGCGGCCAGGGCGGCGACCAGGGCACCCGCGCTCTGGTGAACAACCTGTACAGCGGCACCTACACCACCGCTGATCACACCGCTTACACTGCCAACAGCGCCGAGAACGTAAAGGCTCTGGAGCTGCTGCAGAAGCTGAACAGTGAGAAGGCTCTGACCTTCGACCCCGCTATGCAGGCTTCCGACGAGCTGCAGATGTTCGCCAACGGCACTGCTGCCATGACCTTCTGCTGGAACGCTTCCAACGAGGCTACCTACGCTGAGCAGGTCACCTTCACCCCCTACGCCATGAACTTCCCCACCGATGACGGCAAGGTTGAGCTGTGCGGCGGTATCTGGGGCTTCGGCATCTTCAACAACGGCGACGAGGCCAAGATCGAGGCTGCCAAGACCTTCATCAAGTTCATCTGTGACGACGCTACCCAGGGTCCCGCCAGCGTGCAGGCCACCGGCTTCTTCCCCGTTCGTGCTTCCTTCGGCAATGTTTACGCCGGCACCGAGAACGAGGAGCGCATGGCTACCTTCCAGACCTTCCTGCCCAACATGGGTGACTACTACAACGTGACCGGCGGCTGGACCGAGCAGCGCACTGCTTGGTGGAACATGCTGCAGGAAGTTGGCAACGGCAGCGACGTTCAGGCTGCTGCTGACAAGTTCGTTGAGACCTCCAACGCCGCCATCGGCTAAGGAGCAGCCCTTCCAACTGATTCGTTAGAGCAGGGACGCGCACCTCTCTTTTTCGCCCGATGCGCAAAAAGAGAGGTGCGCTCTTTCTTAAAAGACGTGAACATGATTCACCCGCTGTTCCGGCGTTAGAGGAACCTGTGAGAGATGAGAGGAGAGGATCCATTTGACTACATCTGCCGCTAAGCAGCCTGTAAAAGGACCCAGCAAACGCTCCGGTCTTGGCATCAGCCGGGCGGAGGCACGCCGCGAGACCCTTGCGGCCTACCTTTTCCTGCTGCCGTTTCTGATCGTTTTCGTTGGTTTTGTTCTGATCCCCATGGTCATGTGCCTGTGGACGAGCTTCTTCGATTCCACCATGGCCCGTGAGGACATTTTCGTTGGTTTTGGCAACTACATCAAGATGTTTCAGGACGAGATCTTCTGGAAGGCCTTGATGAATACCGCACTGATCGTGGTGGTGGCTGTGCCCACTGTTACCGCGTTCTCCCTGTGGGTGGCTTCGGCCATTTATAAAATGAAGTCGGCTTCGTGCTCCTTCTTCCGCTGCATCTTCTACCTGCCTGTTGTAACCGGTACCGTGGCCGTTACCGTGGTGTGGAAGTGGATGTTCAACAACTACTACGGCATCATCAACTATGTGGCCAAGGGCGTTGGCGTGATCGACAACAACGTGAACTGGCTGGGTAACACCCAGACCGCCATCTGGTGTATCATCCTGATCCTGTTCACCACCAGCATTGGCCAGCCCATCGTGCTGTACGTTTCCGCTCTGGGCAATGTGGATGCCAGCCTGACTGAGGCCGCGCAGGTGGACGGCGCCACCAAGCTGCAGACCTTCTGGAAGATCATGTGGCCCCAGATCACTCCCACCACCCTGTACATTCTGGTCATCACCACCATCAACAGCTTCCAGTGTTTCGCGCTGATCCAGCTGCTGACCAGCGGCGGACCCAACAACTCCACCAACACCATCATGTACTACATCTACTACAAGGCATTCAAGCTGTATGAATACGGCTACGGCAACGCCATGGGCGTGATTCTGGCCATCATCATCGCTTTGCTGTCTGCTTTGCAGTTCAAGGTAGCCGGCAAGGGCAACGATTAAGGAGGCATAGAAGATGAAGACTGTGACTGGTAAAATGACTCCTTACAAGGTCTTTTCCGGCATCATCCTTGCCGTTCTGACCGTGTTCCTGGTGTTTCCCCTGTACTGGATCTTCACCGGTTCTGTGAAGACTGCAGCGGACATCAACACCCCCACTCCCCAGTGGTTCCCCACCAACCCCACTCTGGCCAACTACGAGAAGCTGTTTGACAACCCGGCTCTGCTGTGGCTGTGGAACACCATCTTCATCGCTGTGGTCGCCATGATCCTGACCTGCATCACCGCCGCTATGGCCGGTTATGTTCTGGCCAAGAAGAAATTCTACGGCCGCACCGTGATCTTCAGCCTGATCGTCTGCGCCATGGCGCTGCCCAAGCAGGTTATCCTGATCCCCCTGCTGAAGGAGATGTCCTTCCTGGGCATCCACGATACTCTGTGGGCCGTGATTCTGCCCACCGTGGGCTGGCCCTTCGGCGTGTTCCTGATGAAGCAGTTCAGCGAAGGCATCCCCAACGAGATGCTGGAGGCCGCCCGCATTGACGGTGCCGGTGAAGTGCGTACCTTCGTGCAGATCATCCTGCCCATGGTCAAGCCCGGCATCGGCGCGCTGGCCATCTTCACCTTCATCACCGCCTGGAACGATTACTTCATGCAGTTGATCATGCTGACCAAGAACACCAGCCTGACCATCTCGCTGGGTATCGCGAACCTGCAGGCCGAAATGGCCACCGACTTCGGCCTGATCATGGCCGGTGCTGCGGTTGCCGCCATTCCCATCCTGGCCGTGTTCCTGATGTTCCAGAAGTACTTCACGCAGGGCATCACCATGGGTGCTGTGAAGGGCTGATTTCTCAGACCCGATTGTTTATCGATACCAGGTGGCTGCTGCCACCTGGTATTTTGTTTGTTTGAACCGGCTGCCCATAAATGGCGGCCGGAAAAGGAGGATGAACCATGATTTATGATAATTTCAGCAATCTGAGCGCCTACAAGGGCCTTTCCAAGGGACTGGACAAGGTGATCGAATGGGCCAAGACCCATAAGGTGGAGGAGCTGCCCCTGGGCCGCACTGAGATCGACGGCAGCCGGGTATTTGTGAACGTGATGGAGGCGGATACCCGCCCGGAGGAGGGCGCACACTACGAGGTGCACCGCAAATACATTGACCTGCAGATGGATCTGGAGGGCAGCGAGGACATTCTGGTGTCCAGCTGCTACACCCCGGATGCAAACGGCTTTGATGACGCGGCGGACATCGGCTTCGGCGATGGCCCTCTGGGGAACCGGAGCCGTCTGGGAGATGGTATGTTCGCCTTGTTCCTGGCGGGTGAGTCCCACATGCCCACCGTGAGCAACGGCAGCTGCACCCATGTGAAGAAAGCTGTGTTCAAAATCTTGAGCAACGAATACTACGACGAAGTCTGACCGGGAATCGTGCCCGGGCGCACCTGTTGAGTGAGGGTGCGCCCGGGCTTTTTTGTGTTTGCAATCGTGCGGCGGAAAGCAGGGGAGAGATCGGTGGAAAAAGAGGATTACGATAGAATCCTTTCAAAATGAGAAAATTTTTTTCATTTTCCGCCCGAAAGGGGATCGATGCCCGGAAAAAAGAAGAAAGGAGAGTGTGGAGAAAATTGGAAAAAAGAGGCGGCAAAAGTAACAAAAAATAACAGAGCGCACTCTAAAAAATAGCACTATGAAGCCAAAAAATGGCTTTTTTAAAGATGACTTGTGCAAAGTGACAAATTTGACTCGGGCAGATTCGTAGGACTTTATAATTGAAAAAAATTTTCATAAATGGTACCATAAGAGTACAGCAAGGGGTGCACGAAGGCACACCTTGTTCCAAGGGAAATGGAGCCCCTTGGCTCTGATGCATATGTGTTGTGAAGCGATCGGAGAAGGGACTCTCGATTTTTGAAGGAGGCAAAAAACATGAAGAAAGTTCTTGCACTTGTTCTCGCAGCTGCCATGGCACTTTCTATGGTAGCCTGCGGCGGTGGCTCGACCACCAGCGGTTCCACCGCCACCAGCGGTGCATCCAGCGCCGGCACTGCCGCTCCCGCAAGCGACGGCACCCTGAAGCTGGTCCTGTCCACCACCGACGGCAGCAGCACCGACGACAAGGTTCCCACCCCCTGGTACAACCGCACCCTGCCCACCAACCTGATGTTCCGCAGCCTGTTCATTGCGGACAGCACCCTGAACGAGGTAAGCCCTGACCTGGCCGAGAGCTATGAGGTCAGCGAGGACGGCCTGACCTACACCATCACCCTGAAGGACGGCCTGAAGTGGAGCGATGGCGAGGCCCTGACCGCCGACGATGTGCTGTGGTCCATCGACGCTGCCCTGCAGACCACCCAGGTGAACGCCATTTACACCTCCGCGTTCAAGAAGATCGCCGAGAAGAGCGCTGAAGGCAATGTGATCACCCTGACCCTGAGCGAGCCCTACAGCTCCCTGCCTCAGATCCTGAGCCAGTTCGCCATCCTGCCCAAGCACAGCCTGGAGAACGTGGATGTTCTGAAGCTGGATGCCGACACCACCTTCTGGCAGAACCCCGTGACCAACGGCTATTACATGGTTGGCGAGTTCAACGTGGGCAACTACTTCACCATGGTTCCCAACCCCAACTATGAAGGCACTCCTGCCAAGATCCAGAAGGTCACCGTTTCCTACGTGAACGACTACCTGACCGCTGCCCAGTCCGGCAATGCCGACTACCTGTACGGCAATGCCACCGACCTGGTAGAGGCCATGGAGGGCATGAGCAACTACACCTCTCACGAGGTTGACGTACTGTTCTACAAGTACTTCATCTTCAACATGAAGGGCACCGACGGCACCGAGAACGCGGCCATGCAGAACGTTGAGGTCCGCAAGGCCATCATGGAAGCCATCGACCGCGCTACTCTGGCTACCCTGTATCCCAGCGCTACCGTGCTGAACTCCGGCGTGCCCGATTCTCACCCCGCTTACAACGGCTTCAGCTACACCTTCGACGCTGAGAAGGCCAAGGCCGATATCGCCGCTTCCGGCTACGATATGAGCCGTCCCATCCGCATCTGCTACTACAACAACGATCAGACCAGCATCGACCTGATCAACACCATCGTTTACTACCTGGAGCAGGCTGGCCTGACTGTTGAGTCCACCCTGTCCAACGACGGCACCACCGATCTGTTCACCACCCGCCAGTACGACATCGGCTTCAAGGGCAAGAGCTCTTTCTCCCTGGACGAGTGGTACAGCGAGTACCTGAGCACCGACGCTCTGTTCCAGAACATCTGGGGCGGCGACACCGCCTTTGACGAGGCCATCGCCACCTACTCTGCCGCCACCACCGAGGAAGAGAAGAACGCTGCTCTGAAGACCCTGCAGGATCTGGAGCAGGAGAAGCTGTACAAGGTTCCCCTGTTCACCGTTGGTAACTACGTGTTCACCAGCAGCAACGTGAAGATTCCCGAGGGCGTTACCTTCTGCAACCCCCTGTACAGCTGCGATCTGGATTTCGCCAACTGGGAGATGGCCTGATCCGCTGGTATCGCTGCGATCCCTAGCATAATGTGATTGCTGGAAAGGGAGAGACGTTGGCCTTTGCCTTTCGTCTCTCCCTTTCTTTTTCGGCAGGCTCCTCCGGCGGGCCTGTGCTTCGCCCCATTTGAATCACCGAGATTGGAGTGAGAACATGCTAAAGTTCATTCTCAAAAAGCTTCTTCTGATGATCCCGATGCTGCTCGTCATCAGCCTGATCGTGTTCTTCGGCCTGCAGGCGACCGGCATCGACCCCATCAACTTCATGCTCAGCCCAGAACAGCTTTCCGCCAGCCCCGAGGTGGTGGAGCAGCTGCGTGAGGAGCTGGGCCTGAACGATCCCCTGATTGTTCAGTACTTCAACTGGCTGGGCAACATGCTGCACGGTGACTTCGGTTATTCCATCACCGACGGTACCTCCATCGCCAGCACCCTGGCCGTCCGTATGCCTTACACCCTGGAGCTGGCCGGTTACTCTCTGGTGCTGTCCGCCATCATCGGTATCGGCATCGGTATTATTTCCGCCATCCGCCAGAACGGCATCATCGACTACATCGGCCGCGTGCTGGCTGTTCTGGGCCAGGCGGTTCCCCAGTTCCTGGTTGGCATCATCCTGATCCAGATCTTCTCTATCAAGCTGGGCATCTTCCCGGCGGCGAACCGGGTGAGCCCGGACGCCACCAACGCCTTTGTGGACGCCTTCATGCACCTGTTCCTGCCGGTGACCACCCTGACCATCGGCATGGTGGCGGTTCTGATGCGCTACGCCCGCAACACCATGCTGGACGTGCTGAACAGCGACTACATCAAGACCGCCCGCAGCAAGGGCATCCCCGAGTGGAAGGTTTACTTAAAGCACGGCTTCCGCAACGCAATGAAGCCGGTTCTGGTTATCCTGATGTTCCGTATTCCCACCCTGATCGGCGGTTCCGTGGTTGTTGAGAGCGTGTTCTCTTACCCCGGCATCGGCATGACCATGACCAACGCCATCGTGGCCAACGACTACAACGTGGTTATGGTCACCACCCTGATTATCGCCGCCACCATGCTAGTGTGCTCCTTCATGGTGGACGTGCTGAACGCCATCATGGACCCGCGCGTACGCCTGGGCGAATAAGCGAGAGGAGGAGTAGAATATGAGCAATCCCAATGCAGCAAGCATCAAGGAACAAAACAAAAGCGCAGCCTCCTCGTTGCTGAAAAAGAATATCCGCAAATTTTTGAACAATAAGCTGGCTGTGTTCGGTCTGGTGGTCGTTGTTGTGATGACCCTGGCCTGCATCATCGGCGCCATTATGGGCGTGGACTACGCCACCCCCGACCTGACCAACATGAAGGCTGCCCCTGAGGCCGGTCACATCTTCGGCACCGACACCATCGGCCGTGACCTGCTGGCCCGCGTGCTGATCGGCGGCTGCTATTCCATCCTGATCGGCGTGTTCTGCGCCGTGCTCAGCAGTGTGATCGGCGCGGCGCTGGGCGCCATCGCCGGTTACTTCGGCGGCTGGGTGGACAGCGTGATCGTGCGTATCTCCGAGATCTTCCAGGCCTTCCCCCAGCTGGTTCTGGTCATGATGCTGGTGGCCATCCTCAACCAGCGCGGTCTGGGCAACCTGCTGTTCATCTTCGTGGTCACCGGCTGGATGACCACCTTCCGTATGGTGCGCAACGAGTTCATGAGCCTGAAGAACGAGACCTACGTTAAGGTCTGCGAGGCCTTCGGCATGAAGCGCAGCAACATCATGTTCAAGCAGATCCTGCCCAACGTGATGAGCCCCATCATCGTTTCCACCACCACCAACGTGGCGTTCTTCATCCTGCAGGAGGCCTCCCTGAGCTTCATCGGCCTGGGCGTTGCCGACAGCACCCCCACCTGGGGCAACATCCTGAACGCTGCAAAGTCTGTTTCCGTGGTTACCAACCAGTGGTGGATCTGGGTATTCCCCGGTCTTGCCATCAGCCTGTTCGTTCTGGCCATCAACTTCTTCGGCGACGGCCTGCGGGACGTTCTGGACCCGAAACAGCAGTAAGGAGGCGGCAGTATGGATACAAAAGAGATCATCTTAGACGTAAAAAATCTGAATACCACCTTTATTTCCGACCGCAAGGAGATCCGGATCGTAAAGAACGTTTCCTTCCAGTTGAAGCGCGGCACCGCGCTGGCGGTTGTGGGTGAGTCCGGCTGCGGCAAGAGCGTGACCATGAACTCCATCATGCGCTTCCTGGGCAAGAACGCCCGGGTCGAGGCGGACAGCATCCAGTACAACGCTTTGCGGGACGGCAAGGTGACCGAGTATCATCTGGAAAAGATCAAGGACCCCAACGGCCCTGAGATGCGCGCCCTGCGCGGCCCGGATATGTCCATGGTGTTCCAGGACCCCATGTCCAGCCTGAACCCGGTTTACAAGGTGGGTGACCAGGTGGCTGAGGGCCTGATCCAGCACACCGGCATGAAGAAGAAGGAAGCCCGTGTGAAGGTTCTGGAGATGTTCCGCAAGCTGGGCATCCCCGATCCTGAGGAGCGCATCGACAGCTATCCCCATCAGTTCTCCGGCGGCATGAAGCAGCGCGTGGTCATCGCTATTGCCATGATCTGCAACCCGGAGCTGATCATCTGCGACGAGCCCACCACCGCGCTGGATGTGACCATCCAGGCGCAGATCATGGAGCTGCTCAAGGACCTGCAGGTGAAGGAAGGCAAGTCCATCGTGCTGATTACCCATAACATGGGCCTGGTGGCCGAGATGGCCGACGAGGTCTGCGTCATGTACATGGGCCGCGTGGTGGAATTCGGCAGCCTGGAGGATGTGTTCGACCGCACCTCCCACCCCTACACCAAGGCGCTGCTGCGCAGCGTGCCCGTGCTGGGCCTGGCCGACGGCCAGAAGCTGGAGACCATTCCCGGCTCCACTCCCAACCCGGCCAACCTGAAGCCCGGCTGTGAGTTCGCGGACCGCTGCCCCGAATGCACCGCCGCCTGCCGTGAAAAGGATATCCCGACCTTCGAGATCAGCCCCGGCCACCGGGTTCGCTGCTTGAAGTATAAGAACTTCCCGGAGGTGGACTGATCATGAGCGAAAATCGTGAAGTTATCTTTAAGATTGAAAACCTGAAGACCTGGTTCCCCATCACCAAGGGCGCCTTCAAGAAGGTCGTGGGCCATGTAAAGGCTGTGGACGACGTGAGCCTGGAGGTGTACAAGGGCGAGACCCTGGGCATCGTGGGTGAGTCCGGCTGCGGCAAGTCCACCTTCGGCAAGACCATCATGATGCTGGAGAAGCCCACCGGCGGCAAGGTGCTGTTCAACTACGGCGGCGAGTTCAAGGACGTGACCAAGTTCAACAAGGAGGAAATGTTCCAGTTCCGCCGCAAGGTGCAGATGGTGTTCCAGGACCCCTATTCCGCCCTGAACCCCCAGAAGAAGATCTACACCTCTTTCGAGGAGCCCCTGAAGGTCCATGGTGTAAAGAACGAGGCGGACCGGGAGGCCGTGATGCAGAAGGTGCTGAAGATGGTCAACATCCAGCCCGACTACCTGATGCGTTATCCCCACGAGTTCTCCGGCGGCCAGCGCCAGCGCCTGTGCATTGCCCGCGCGCTGGAGGTTATGCCCGAGGTTCTGGTGTGTGACGAGCCCGTTTCCGCACTGGACGTGTCCATTCAGGCCCAGGTTTTGAACCTGATGAAGGATATCCAGAAGGAAATGAACCTGACCTACCTGTTCATCGCCCACGATCTGAGCGTTGTGCAGTACATGTCCGACCGCATCGTGGTTATGTACCTGGGCAAGATCGTGGAGATCGCCGACAGCCGCGCGCTGTACGACGAGCCCCTGCATCCCTACACCCAGGCGCTGCTGAGCGCCATTCCTGTGCCTGACATCCACAAGACCAAGAAGCGTCAGGTGCTGGAGGGCGAGGTGCCCAGCCCCATCCACAAGCCCAGCGGCTGTGCCTTCCACAACCGCTGCCCCAAGTGCATGGAGATCTGCAAGACCGTGGACCCTGCTATGGTACACCACGGTGCAGAGGGCCACATGGTCGCCTGCCATCTGTACGACAAAGAGGCGGCGAAGGCCTGATTATGCGGCTGGAATATACAAGGCACTGTGATGTGCTGGTGGCCGGCTCGGGAATTGCCGGGATCATGGCGGCCCTTGCCGCGGCAGGGGCCGGCCGCTCGGTGATCCTGGCAAGCAGCGGCCCGGTGTTTTCCGGTTCCAGCTTCTACCCTGGAACCTGGGGCCTCGGGCTGATCGGGCCGGAAAACGAAGCTGACCGGGAGGATCTGGTCCAGAGTATCCTGGAGGTGGGCTGCGGCATGGCGGACGAAACCATGGTCCGCGCCTTTGTGGCGGGCATCGGCCCGGCCATCGAGGGCGTAAAGGCCATGGGTGTTCAGCTGAAGGCTGCAGCCGACCAGAATCAAAAGGATTTCATCCCTTGTTTCGACCGCAAGCATCGCAGCTGGAACGGCCTGCTGTTCGACAGCATGCGTCAGGTCTTCTCCCGTAAAATGGAGGAGACCGGCGTACAGCAGCTGCCCGGCTGCGAGCTGCTGCAGCTGATCAAAACCGGCGAGCGGGTGAGCGGTGCGGTGATCTGCCAGAAAGGCGAATTGACCGCCATTCGGTGCGGCGCGCTGGTGCTGGCCACCGGCGGCTACGGCGGATTGTTCCGGGACCGGCTCACCACCGACGATGTGGCAGGCACCGGCCAGTGGCTGGCGCTGGAGGCTGGGGCGGAGCTGGTGAACCTGGAGTTTATGCAGATGATGCCCGGTTACCTGACTCCCTGCCGAAAAACAATCTTTAACGAGAAGACCTTCCGCTATACCCGCTTGACAGGACCGGACGGAAGGGATATTCTGGAGAACGAACCGGACCGGCAGGCTCTTCTGGAGTGCCGGTCCACCCACGGCCCCTTCACCAACCGCCTTGCCTCCAAACGGGTGGATCTGGCCATGGTGAAGGCCACCCAGGCTGCGCCGGAGCAGGGGGTCACCGTGACCTACGGACCCGAGATCCGGCAGGATACGCCGGAATTCGTGCGAACTTATTTCGACTGGCTCTGGGAGAAAAAGCATCTGACCATGGATGACCCGGTGCAGATCGCCCCCTTTGCCCATGCGGCAAACGGCGGTGTGCGCATCGATGCTTCCGGCTTTACCGGAGTGCCCGGGCTGTTTGCCTGCGGTGAGGTGACCGGCGGCATGCATGGTGCAGACCGGATCGGCGGGCTTTCCACCGCCAACGGCCTGGTGTTCGGCAAAAAAGCAGGCGAGAGTGCCGCGGCCTTTGCGGCGGCTCAGCCTGCGGCCGAAACGGACGAGCCGGTGGAGTTCGAGGCACGGATCATTCCGGACCAGGCCGAGCGCCGCCGCCGGATGCAGGATGTGATGAGCGAATGCGGTATGGTGGTGCGCAGTGACGAGGCACTGGCCCGGGGCATCGAGCGTCTGGATCAGCTGACCGATGGCTGTGAATTTACCAGCGGCACCGACGCGGCACAGATCGCGGCCAGCCGCCGCCTGTGGGCCCAGCTGCATCTGGCCCGGGCGATCCTGAGCGTCCAGCGCATGCGCACCGAGAGCCGGGGTTCCCATTATCGGGCGGATTACCCGGAACGGGACCCGGCGTTGGAAAAGCGCATTCTGGTGCGGATGCAGGGCGGTACGGCCCAGGCTGCTTTTGAGCAAAAACCTTGCAGAAAAGAGGTTTGAAGTACAATGATCTATACCAATTACCAGCAGATGGAGCGTTATCTGGGCGTGAGCGACGCGCTGGATACCGCCATCCACTATCTGAAAACGGCCGACCTGAGCCAGTTGCAGTTCGGCCGCAACGATGTGGACGGCGACAACGTTTACATCAACCGTTTTGATTACGACACGCTGCCGCTGGACAAGGCCGCCTGGGAGGGACACGCCCAGTACGCCGACATCCACGTGCTGCTCAGCGGCGAGGAGAAGATCGGCGTGACCGATGTCTCCCGCCTGACGGCCACCACCCGGGATGAGGCCACTGATTTCATTGGCTACGAGGGCCCGGTGGAGACCTGGTTCACCATGCACCCCGGCGATGTTCTGGTGGTTTTCCCCGAGGACGTTCATATGGTGAAGGTGCAGCTGAACGGCGAGGCACATGTGCAGAAAGCTGTGTTTAAAGTGCGGGCTTAAACCGCAGTTTAAATAAGGCAATGCCGCACAATTCCAGGTGGTGGAGCATGCCGGAAAATTTTGGCGTGAAACGCTGCCTGAGGCGTTCGCTGTGGATTGCGCAGTGTTGCCATAAGTCTTTGCGGACGAATTTTTAGGTGTATTTCCAAAAAAGGAGAGGAAAAACATGAAAGACATTTCCAAGTACCAGGGCATTATTCCCGCGTTTTACGCTTGCTACGACGACGAAGGCAACATCAGCGTGGAGCGCACCAAAGAACTGACCCGTTACTTTATCAAGAAGGGCGTTAAGGGCGTATACGTTTGCGGTTCCTCCGGCGAGTGCATTTATCAGAGCAAGGAAGAACGCAAGCAGACCCTGGAGGCTGTGATGAGCGAGGCCAAGGGCAAGCTGACCGTGATCGCCCACGTTGCCTGCAACAACACCGCCGACAGCATGGAGCTGGCTGCTCATGCCGAGAGCCTGGGCGTTGACGCCATCGCCTCCATTCCTCCCATCTACTTCAAGCTGCCCGAGCACGCCATCGCTCAGTACTGGAACGACATTTCCTCCGCCGCTCCCAACACCGATTTCGTGATCTACAACATCCCGCAGCTGGCCGGCGTGGCCCTGACCATGCCCCTGTTCCGCGAGATGCGCAAGAACCCCCGCGTTGCCGCTGTGAAGAACAGCAGCATGCCCGTACAGGACATCCAGATGTTCAAGATGGAAGGCGGCCCGGACTTCGTTGTATTCAACGGTCCCGACGAGCAGTTCATCTCTGGCCGTGCCATGGGCGCTGACGGCGGCATCGGCGGTACCTACGCTGTAATGCCCGAGCTGCTGCTGAAGGCTGACGAGCTGCTGAAGGCCGGCAAGGTCAAGGAAGCTGCCGCGGTTCAGTACGCCATCGACGCCATCATCTACGCCATGTGCGCCTGCAAGGGCAACCTGTACGCTGTGATGAAGGAGATTCTGCGCATCCGTGAGAATCTGGACATCGGCGGCGTTCGCAAGCCCCTGCCCAACCTGTTCCCCGAGGATATGGAGCAGGTCAAGAAGTGCGCCAAGATGATCGACGAGGCCATTGCCAAGTTCTGCTGATCGGAACGGAACATTCAGCCCGGACCCTGCGCTGGCAGGGCCCGGGCTTTCAGAGATTTTAACAAGCGGCCCTTTTGAGCCGCTTCGCACAAGGAGTTGTGATTATCATGGATAAGCATGCAGAGCAATTGAAAGAGTATCAGAAGTGGGTTCGCGAGGAGCTGGAGCGCAGCGTGAACTTCTGGCTGAAGAACGGCATGGACCACGAGCACGGCGGCGTTTACACCTGCCTGGATCGTACCGGCAAGCTGTTCAGCACCGACAAGAGCGTCTGGTTCCAGGGCCGCTGCGCCTGGACCTTCTCCTACCTGTGCCACGTGTATGGCAAGAAGCAGGAGTGGCTGGACGCCGCCAAGAGCTGCCTGGACTTCATGGAGAAATACTGCATCAACCGGGAAGCCGGCGACCGCATGTACTTCACCGTGACCGCCGACGGCAAGCCCCTGCGTCAGCGCCGTTACTGCTTCTCCGAGGGCTTCTACGCCATCGCCAACGCCGAGTACTACGGCGTGACCGGTGAGAAGGAGTGCATCGAGCGCGCCCGCCGTGCCTACGAGCTGATCTATCAGCTGAACAACGGCCTGATTAAGGACCCCACCGGCATGGGCCCCAAGACCATTCCCGAGACCCGCACCGGCCGCGCTCTGGCCGATCCCATGATCTACCTGAACATCACCGCCGTGATGCGCCGCTGCGACCCCGAGAACACCGCGCTGTATGAAGCCCGTGCCAAGGAGTGCTGCGAGACCATCTTCAAGTACCACTTCAAGCCCGAGCTGAAGTGCACTCTGGAGAGTGTTGGCCCCAACGGCGAGCTGCAGATGGACTACACCGCCGGCCGTGTGGTCAACCCCGGCCATGACATCGAGTGCAGCTGGTTCGTGATGGAGCAGGCCAAGCACACCGGCGACGAGGAGCTGCGCAAGAAGGCCCAGACCCTGTTCGACTACGCCTACGAGGGCGGCTGGGACAAGGAGTACGGCGGCCTGCTGTACTTCATCGACTGCAAGGGCCTGCCCCCGGAGGCTTACGAGCATGACATGAAGCTGTGGTGGCCTCACAACGAGCTGCTCATCGCCAGCATGATGATCTACCGCGACACCCAGGACGAGAAATACCTGAAGATCTTCGACGAGACCCTGGAGTACTGCAAGAAGGTGTTCAGCGATCCCGAGTACGGCGACTGGTACGGCTACCTGCGACGCGACGGCAAGCCCACCGAGCCTGCCTGCAAGGGCTCCACCTTCAAGGGCCCCTTCCATCTGCCCCGCTGCCTGATGATGGTGGATCAGCTGATCGACGAGATCCTGGCCCGCTGAGCCTCGTCTGCCGACTGACAAAATTACCAAACAAAGCCAACCCCTGTACCGGAATTGCCGGTACAGGGGTTCTTTTTGTGGAAAAACATAGTGAGAAAATTGGAATTAACGCACATTTTACAGTTCTGCGTGTACAGGAGCAAAAATATTCTGTATACTAAAATAAGAACATGTTCTAAAGCGGGAAAATGTCCATATACTAAACACGCTTGTTCGCGGTGGAAACCAGTCTTTTGAAGGCGGTAAAGAATGCATAAAATAGCAGTAAAAAAGTAGGAAAAACCAAAACCGAAAGTGTTCGAAAAATCCGCCGCTTTGCCCAACTAAGTGGAAAAAGCATTGTGCAAATATGCTAAAAGCAAAAAGAAGCAAAATAGTTTTTTGGCAGTATATGACATAAAATACTTGAAAAATATCTTAAAAATGGTATGATAAAGGTAACGTATTGGGGCGGGAATGCCCCAGGGAGGGAGACAGGCGTGAAGAAAGAACATAAACATGCGGAGCTGCCCGTATATTTGTTTAAGCAGGGCAACAATTTTGAGGCTTACCGGTTCTTCGGCGCTCATATGGAACGGCAGGGAGACCGGGAGGGGGTCGTGTTCCGCACCTGGGCCCCTCACGCGAAAGCAGTATGCATCGTTGGCGATTTCAACAGCTGGGTGCCGGGCAGTCATCCCATGCAGCAGCTGGAGGACAGCGGCATCTGGGAAGCGTTTGTTCCGGGCATTCAGGAATACGATGTGTACAAGTACTGCATCACCACGCAGAGCGACGAGCTTCTGTTCAAGGCGGACCCGTATGCGTTCCATGCGGAGACCCGGCCGTCCAACGGCAGCAAGGTGTACAACCTGGAGGGCTACCAGTGGCAGGACGGTGAGTGGGAAGCCAAGCAGAAAAAGGCGGACCCCATCAACGCCCCCATGAACATCTACGAGCTGCACGCCGGCAGCTGGAAGGTGAAGGAAAACGGTGATCCGTATAACTACTCCGAGCTGGCCGACCAGCTCATTCCGTACTTACAGTACATGGGTTACACCCATGTGGAGCTGCTGCCGGTGACCGAGCATCCCTTCGACGGCAGCTGGGGCTACCAGGTGACTGGATACTTTGCCCCCACCAGCCGCTACGGCACCCCCAAGGACTTTATGAACTTTGTGGACAAGTGCCATCAGGCAGGCATCGCCGTGATCATGGACTGGGTGCCCGCCCACTTCCCGAAGGATGCCTTCGGCCTGTACATGTACGACGGCGCGCCCTGCTATGAGGACCCCAACCCCCGGCGGGGCGAGCACAAGGAATGGGGCACCATGGTCTTCAACTACGGCATGCCCGAAGTGGAGAGTTTCCTGGTGTCCAGCGCACTGTTCTGGATCGAGCAGTACCACATCGACGGCCTGCGCGTGGACGCGGTGGCCTCGATGCTGTATCTGGATTACAACCGGCGCGACGGGGAATGGGAGGCCAACATCCACGGCGGCAAGGAAAACCTGGAGGCCATTGCCTTCCTGCGCAAGCTGAACAGCACCGTGCTGGGCCGTCATCCCCACAAGCTGATGATCGCCGAGGAATCCACTGCCTGGCCCATGGTATCCAAGCCGGCAGAGGACGGAGGCCTGGGCTTCAACTTCAAGTGGAACATGGGCTGGATGAACGACATGCTCAGCTACATGAGCACCGACCCGCTGTTCCGCGCAGGCAACCACAACAAGGTGACCTTCAGCTTCTTCTACGCCTTCAGCGAGAATTTTGTTCTGCCCATCAGTCACGATGAGGTGGTGCACGGCAAGGGCAGCCTGATCAACAAGATGCCCGGCGAATATCAGGACAAGTTCGCCAACCTGCGCACCTTCTACGGCTATATGATGGCGCACCCCGGCAAGAAGCTGCTGTTCATGGGCCAGGAATTCGCCCAGTTCAGCGAGTGGAACGAGGCCAAGGGTCTGGACTGGATGCTGCTGGAATACGACAGCCACCGCCAGATGGAGGCCTATGTGCGGGATCTGAACCATTTCTACATCGAGCATCCCGAATTGTGGGAAGTGGATTACAGCTGGGAGGGCTTCCAGTGGATCGTGCCGGATGACAACCAGCAGTCTGTGATCGCCTTCCTGCGGCGGGATGCCAAGGGCAAGATGATCATGGTGGTCTGCAACTTCAATCCCATCCAGCGCGTGGACTACCAGATGGGCGTGCCCAACCCCGGTACCTACAAGGAGCTGCTCAACAGCGACGATGTGAAGTACGGCGGCGGCGGGGTACACAACCCGGCCAAGCGCACCCGCAAAAAGCCCATGCATGGCTTCGATCAGAGCATCCAGCTTACGCTGCCGCCTCTGAGCACCGTGTATCTGGCCGTACCGGAAGCAAAGGCACAGCCCAAGAAGACCGCAGACAAGAAGACTGCGGAAAAGAAGGCCACCGGGAAAAAGCCCGCTGCCCAAAAGCCTGCCGCGAAGAAATCCGCCGCGGCCAAAACGGCAAAAACTGCAGCTGCGGGCACCAAACAAGCCAGGAAGCCTGCCGCCTCCAAAAAGGCGGCTCCCAAGGAGAAGTGAATGCTTCTTACTGGGCGCTTTGGAATAAAACAGCACATTAAGGCGGAAAACCGCCGATAAGGGGAGAAAAATTATGAAAGAATGTATCGCAATGCTGCTGGCCGGCGGCCAGGGCTCACGGCTTTACGCCCTGACCCAACGGCTGGCAAAACCGGCTGTACCTTTTGGAGGAAAGTATCGTATCATCGACTTCCCCCTGTCCAACTGTGTGAACTCTGGTATCGACACGGTTGGCATCCTGACCCAGTACCAGCCTCTGGTGCTGAATGAGTACATCGGCAATGGCCAGCCCTGGGACCTGGACCGGCTGTACGGTGGTGTACATGTGCTGCCTCCGTACCAGACGGCCACCGGCTCTGACTGGTACAAGGGCACTGCCAATGCCATTTATCAGAACATCAACTTCATCGATCGCTACAATCCCAACTATGTGGTGATCCTGTCCGGTGACCACATCTACAAGATGGATTACGGCAAAATGCTGGACTTCCACAAGGAGAACGGCGCCGACTGCACCATCGCTGTTATGGAAGTGCCCTGGGAAGAGGCCAGCCGTTTCGGCATCATGACCGCCGACGAGAACAACGTGATCACCAAGTTTGAAGAGAAGCCGAAGGAGCCCAAGAGCAATCTGGCCTCCATGGGTATCTACATCTTCACCTGGGAAAAGCTGCGCAAGTTCCTGATCGAGGACGAGGCCAACCCCGCTTCCGACAACGATTTTGGTAAGAACATCATCCCCAGCATGCTGGCCAGCAAGGAAAAGATGGTGGCCTACCACTTCGAAGGCTACTGGAAGGACGTTGGAACCATCAGCAGCCTGTGGGATGCCAACATGGACCTGCTGAACCCCAATGTTTCGCTGGATGTCTGGAGCGACGACTGGAAGATCTACTCCCGCAACTCCGGTATGCCCGGCCAGTGGATCGGCGCCAACGCGGTGATTGACAACTCCATGGTCACCGAGGGCTGCCGTGTGGAAGGCAAGCTGATCCAGAGCGTTCTGTTCGCCGGTGTTAAGGTGGGTGAGGGCGCCGTGGTGGAGGATTCCATCGTAATGCCCGGCGCAGTCATCGAGCCCGGTGCAACCGTAAAATATTCCATTATTGCCGAGAACGTGGTCGTGAAGAGCGGCGCGGTTGTTGGCGAGCGCCCGGAGGACATGGAGAATGTGGACGACTGGGGCGTGGCCGTTGTTGGTGAGGGTGTGACCATTGGCGCGAATGCCAAGGTGGGCCCCAAGGCAATGGTTGTTAAAGATGTTAAGGATGGTGAGGAGCAATGGTAAAATCGAACACTGACGCCCTGGGCGTAATTTTCCCTAACGCGCATGACTCCCTGGTGCCGGAGCTGGTGGCCGAGCGTACCATGGCTTCCGTGCCTTTTGGCGGCCGTTACCGCCTGATCGACTTTGTGCTGTCCAGCATGGTGAATTCCGGCATCAGCAATGTGTCCATCGTGGTAAAGCAGAACTACCACTCCCTGATGGATCACCTGGGCTCCGGCCGTGAATGGGACCTGACCCGCAAGCGCGGCGGCCTGAACCTGGTTCCTCCCTATGCGGAGTCCAACGTGAAGCTGTATCGCGGCCGCGTGGAAGCACTGGCCAGCCTGGTGGAATTTTTGGAGGATCAGAAGGAAGAGTTCGTGATCATGAGCGATTCCGATGTGGCCTTCAACTTTGATTTCAACGAGCTGATCGCTGCGCATGTGGCCAGCCAGGCCGATGTGACCGTGATGTATCAGCGCAGCGTGATTCCTCAGGGCCTGAAAGAGGACAACTACACCCTGAAGCTGCAGGACGGCCGTGTGACCGAGCTGCTCACCAACGATTACCGTCCCGGCGTGCAGAACCTGTCCATGAACGTGTACATCATCCAGCGTGAGAGCCTGATCGCCATGATCAAGGACGCCTCCATCCGCGGCCTGCTGTACTTCGAGAAGGACATCCTGGCCCGCAACCTGGAGCTGCTGAACGTGCAGGGCTTTGAATACACCGGCTACACTGCCCGCATTGCGGACCGCAAGAGCTTCTTTGAAGAGAATATGCGTCTGCTGGACCCCAAGAATCTGGATGCGTTGTTCCCGGAAAACAAGCCCGTTTACACCAAGGTGCATGACAATGCGCCCACCCGCTACGCCATGGACTGTCACGTGAAAAACAGCATGGTGGCCGACGGCTGCATCATCGAGGGCGAAGTGGAGAACTGCGTGCTGTTCCGCGGTGTCAAGGTCAAGAAGGGCGCGAAGGTGAAGAACTGCGTGCTGATGCAGAACACCGTTGTGGAAGCCGGTGCAGAAGTGGAGTACACTGTGACCGACAAGAACGTGAAGATCACTGCCGACAAGAAGCTGTCCGGTACAGATACCTTCCCGGTATATGTGGCCAAGGGACACACGGTATAAATAATCCTTGAAGGGAATCTGCGTATTCCCTGATCTCTCTCCCCGGGGCGGGAGCCGGGGATTCCACCGGCTCCCGCCCTATCCCATATATACCCCATTGAAGGAGGAACAACACATGAATGTTCTTTTTTGCGCCAGCGAGGCCAATCCCTTTGCCGCCTCCGGCGGTCTGGGCGATGTGGCGGGCAGCCTGCCCAAGGCCCTTGTGAAAAACGGCGTGGATTGCCGGGTGGTCATGCCGCTGTACGGCGATTTGAAGTTCCGTGACCAGCTGACCTACGTGACCAACTTCAGCGTTCCGGTGGGCTGGCGCAGCCAGTATTGCGGCCTGTTCACCTGTCAGCGGGACGGTGTGACCTTCTATTTCCTGGACAACGAATACTACTTCCGCCGCAGCGGTCTGTATGGCTTCTATGACGATGGCGAGCGCTTCGCCTTCTTCAGCCGCGCCATTCTGGAGATGCTGTTCTACACCGACTTCGTGCCGGATGTGATCAATGCCAATGACTGGCAGACCGCGCTGGTGCCGGTGTTCCTGAACCTGTACTACCGTCATCTGGACAAGTTCAGCCGCATCAAGACCGTGTTTACCATCCACAACATCCAGTACCAGGGCAAGTACGGCCTGGATATTCTGGAGGATACCTGCGGCATCGGCCGCCGGGATGCCCACATTGTGGAGTACGACGGCTGCGCCAACTTCATGAAGGGCGCCATCGAGACCGCCGACAAGGTGAGCACCGTAAGCCCCACCTACGCGGGTGAGATTCTGGACCCCTGGTTCAGCCATGGTCTGGACGGCCTGCTGCGCCAGAAGCAGTACAAGCTGTGCGGCATTCTGAACGGCATCGATGTGGATTCCTACAACCCAGAGAGCGACCCCAACATTGCCGCCCATTACAATGCCGACACCTTCGCAGAGGGCAAGGCTGCCTGCAAGAAAGCACTGCAGGAGGAGTTCAATCTGGATCAGGACGGCAGCCCCGTCATGGCCATGGTGACCCGTCTGGTGGGCCACAAGGGCGTGGATCTGGTGCGCAGTGTGGCCGAGGGCCTGCTGGAGCAGGGCATCGAGCTGGTGATCCTGGGCAACGGTGAACATGCCTATGAGGCTTTCTTCAGCGATCTGGCAGCCCGGCATCCCGGCCGGGTGGGCGTTTACATCGGCTTCGTGCCGCCGCTGGCCCGCCGCATTTATGCGGGCGCGGATATGTTCCTGATGCCCTCCAAGTCCGAGCCCTGTGGCCTGGCCCAGATGGTGGCCTGCCGTTACGGCACCATTCCCATCGTGCGGGAGACCGGCGGTCTGCGGGATTCCATCCATGACTCCGGTGACGGTTACGGCAACGGCTTCACCTTCAGTCAGTACAACGCCCACGACCTGTACGAGGCCTGCTGGCGTGCCAAGGAGGGCTACTGGCAGAAGGAGGGCTGGCCGGTGCTGGTGCGCCGCGCCATGTGCTGCGATTTCAGCTGGAACAGCTCGGCACAAAGCTACATCGATATGTACAATCAAGTGATTACACTTTGGTAATTCGGCTAAAAGAATTCTTCTTGCTTTTTTGAATTTTGTATGATATTCTAAGGGCGAGGAGAGGAGGTAGGAACTATGAATTATGGCCCCAATCAAATTCAGCAAGGGCTGAACGCCAAGCTGTATAACGAGACAGAGGGCTTTTCTGCCGGCGCAAAGGATGCAGAAAAGGCAATGAAGGCTGCGGAAGCGGCCTACCGGAAGGAGCTTGGAATTTATAAGCCTACCCTTCTGGAACGCCTGAAGGCGATGTTCCGCAGCGCGTAAAGAGGGGGTACTCATGAACACCAGAATCCCGCGCACAGCCGCGGAGATGCGGCAGTTTGATGAGACCGCGGCTTCCCGCCGGCAGAATGCCGGCCAGCGCGAAGCGGAAAAACAGATGAAAGCGGCCGAAGAGGCCTATCAGAAAGAGCTTGGAACTTACCGGCCGGGAGTTGGCCGGCGGTTGCAGACCCTGCTGAAACGATTCTTCAAATGAAAAAGGCGGGGGATGCGGTTGCATTCCCCGTTTTTTCGCGCACAGCCACCGGGGTTTGTGCGCATGCTGGTACGAACGCTGTTGAAAGGAGATGCGCGTTTTATGTTGTTTTTGATGCCTGCACAGTCTGGTCGGGTAAAGACCGAGATCGAGATCGATGTGAACAGCTACGGAATGGTGAACTACACCGCCGAGCAGCGCAAAGCGGATAAGGCAATGCGCGCTGCGGAAAAGGCATACCACAAGCAGTTGGGAACCTACGAGCCCACCTGGTGGGAGCGCATGAGCGACAACTGGAAGAAGGGTGCCTGAGGGGCGGACGTATCAGATGCAGAAAAAGCCACGCCGGAAGTTCCGGCGTGGCTTTTTGCGTAAAGCAAGAAGTTGAAAAAATTGTGTAATTGCTCTATTTAAAAAAATTGTAGTATAATAGAAAAAACCAGCCGGTCGATGTTCATATGGCCGGCGGTTTGCTTTTGGGGGAAAAGGGAGGAGCGCGCGGAGGTTTAAGCTTCTGCGCGTCAAAACGACAATGAAAACACAAGCAAAAAAGACCCGCAAAAAGAAACACACCCGCTGGCCCTGGGTCGCGATGGCGGTGGTCATGGTCCTGGTGATCGTGGCGGCTGCCCGCTCAATGATGCGGCAGGCAGTGGGAGCGGCGGCCAGTACCTCTGCGAGCCAGAGTGTCAGCCAGGCGCATCCCGCACCGCAGCCGGAATCCGAGCCGGAGCCCACCGCCACGCCACAGCCTACTGCCACACCTGAGCCGGAGCTGAGCAGTGAGAAGCCCATTACTGCGGCGGAAGCTGCTGAGATGGATACGCTGCTGGACAGCATGCCCGGCAGCATTTCGGTGTGGATTCAGGACATCGCTTCCGGTCAGACCTATACATACAAGCCGGACAACGGCTTTTACTGTGCCAGTACGCTGAAGGCACCCTATGCCCTGTGGCTCTGCCAGCGGGATGAGGAAGGGATGATCGATCTGAATGCGGCGGTTGGCAGCAAGACCGGCTGGGAGCTGATCGACCCGATGATCGCCCACAGCAGCAATGGGGCGGCCCATGATCTGGGCCAGATGTGGCCCGGCAGCCTGGAGACTGGCTTCTCGGACTTTTTGGCGGAGCTGGGATTTGCCAGCCCGGAGGGCTGTGAAGTGGTGGAGGAAGGCATCCACGGCTGGGTCACCGGCGCGGACGGCGGACGGGCCATGCGGGCGCTGTATGATTATTTTGAGACCGGAAGCGAGAATGCGCTGAAATTGCAAGAGTCCTTCCTGGCGGCGGACCATGATCTGCTGTATTGCCCGGCCCCGGCGGCGAAAAAGTACGGCAGCTGGGATCAGGCGCTGCACGATATGGCCATCGTTTATGCGGACCGGCCCTACATCATCTCCATGTTCACCGACTGGGGCGACGAGGATATCTCCTTCCCGGAGGAGGGGCGTGAGCGGATGCAGCAGGTTGGTAAACTGGCGGCGGAGATCATTCTGGATGACTGAGCGGCTTTTGGCGCGACAAAGAATAAAAAAACGGTCCCGCGTACCTGGTTCAAGGTACGCGGGACCGTTTTTTTTATCACTTAGGCCTGGTTCAGATGGCTTTCCAGCCGGTGGATAAGCATTTCCAGAGCAACGGGATTCTTGCCGCCCTCGGGAATGATCAGATCCGCCCGGCGCTTGCTGGGCTCCACAAACTGCTCATGCATGGGCTTTACGGTGGTCAGATACTGAGAGACGACGCTGTCCAGCGTGCGGCCGCGTTTTTTCACGTCCCGCACGATGCGGCGCAGGATGCGCACATCGGCATCGGTGTCCACAAAGACCTTGATGTCCATCAGATCGCACAGCTCCTGGCTGGCAAAGATCAGGATGCCCTCCACCAGGATCACCGGCGCGGGCTTGACCTCCAGCAGGTCATCCGAGCGGTTGTGCTCCGAGAAATCATACACCGGGCAGTAGATGGTCTCGCCCCGCTTCAGCGCGGCCAGATGCTCCACCATCAGGTCGGTATCAAAGGCATCCGGGTGGTCGTAGTTGGTGCGGCAGCGCTCGTCGTAGGTCAGATGATCCTGACGCTTGTAGTAGTTGTCGTGGCTGATCACGCTGATCTGGTCGCCAAAGCGCTCCTTCAAACGTCGGGTCAACGTGGTTTTTCCGCTGCCGGTGCCGCCGGCCACGCCCAGTACCATAATATCCATGCCAGATTGCCTCCTTGCACATCCCTAGAGCCCCCGGGCCGTGCGGTGAACCGCCTGCCTCGGCTGAATCGTTATTTTATATATTATATCATATCTGTGCCCACAAGGGGAACAAAAAATGAGAATTTGGACGGGAAAAGGCGAGTTGTGTCACTGAATGGCGAACTGGCTGTTGTAAAGCCGGGCATAGAAGCCGCCCTTGGCCAGAAGCTCCCGGTGGGTGCCCTGTTCCACGATGTGGCCCGCATCCATGACCAGAATCTGGTCCGCCGTTTGGATGGTGGAAAGCCGGTGCGCCACCACAAAGCTGGTGCGGCCCTCCATCAGCTGCTCGAAGGCCTGCTGCACCAGCATCTCGGTGCGGGTGTCGATGTTGCTGGTGGCCTCGTCCAGAATGAGCATCTGGGGCCGGCACAGCAGAATGCGGGCGATGCACAGCAGCTGTTTTTGCCCGGCGGAAAGGTTGCCGCCGCCCGGGGCGATGAGGGTGTCGTAGCCCTGGGGCAGGCGCTGGATGAAGCCATGGGCATGGGCGGCCTTGGCGGCCTGGATGATCTGTTCCATGGTGGCGTCCGGCTTGCCGTAGGCGATGTTCTCCCGCACGGTGGCGTTTTTCAGCCAGGTTTCCTGCAGCACCATGCCGTACATACCCCGCAAAGCGCTGCGCTTGAGCTGCCGCGCCGGAACACCGTCCACCAGAATCCGCCCGCTGTCTACCTCGTAAAAGCGCATCAGCAGATTGATGAGGGTGGTTTTGCCGCAGCCGGTGGGCCCCACGATGGCGATGCGCTGGCCCGGCTCCACCTTCAGGCAGAGATTTTGGATCAGCGGAACGTCCTTCCGGTAGGAAAAATCCACCCGGTCCAGCTCCACCCGGCCGCTGCAGCGCTCGGGTGCCAGCGCGCCGGGCGCATCCGCCGGTTCCGGCTTCAGATCAATGGTCTGGAACAGGCGCTGGGCGCTGGCCATGGCGGTCTGCAGCTGGGTGAGCACGCTGGTGACCTCATTGAAGGGTTTGGTGTACTGGTTGGCGTAGGTGAGAAAGGCGCTCAGGGTGCCCACACTCAGCGCGCCGCTCAGAGCGGCCAGACCGCCGAACACACCCACCGCGCCGTAAACGATGTTGTTCACAAAACGGGTGCCCGGGTTGGCTGCCGCCGAGTAGAACACCGCCCACAGGCTGGCGCTGCGCAGCTCCTCGTTGATCCGGTCGAAGGTTTCGCAGCACTGAGTCTCATGACTGAAGGCCTTCACCAGATCCTGGCCGTTCACCATCTCGTTCACATAAGCGGAAAGCTGGCCCTGGGCCGCGGCCTGCTTGCGGAACAGCGCATGGGTGCGGCTGGCCACAAAGCGGGCAAACAGGATGGACAGCGGGGTGACCAGCACCACCACCAGTGCGATGAAGGGGTTCAGATAAAACATGATGACCAGCACGCCCAGAATGGTGGCCGCGCCGGGCAGCAGCTGGGTAAGCCCCTGCAGCAGACCTTCGGACACTGCGTCCGTGTCGTTGACCAGGCGGCTGACCAGATCGCCGTGGGGCAGCTGGTCGATGGTAGAAATGGGGACCGCGTTCAGGGCGTTGAAGGCCTGCTGGCGCATGTCCTGTGCGGCAAGGGCGCTGATGCGGCGGATGCACACGTTCATCACCCACTGGAAACCTGCCGCCAACAGGATGCACAGGGCCATCGCTGCCAGCAGAACGGCCAGATGCCGGAACTGCACAAGCCCCGGGCCGATCAGGCAGTCGATGGCGCGGCCGATGAGCACGGGCGTCATCAGGGTGAAGGCCACCTGCAGCACTGCGGAAATGCAGCCCAGCACAAGGCTGCCCCGGTAGGGCCGCAGGTAGGAAAAAATCCGTTTCAGAATCGAGCGCTTCATCGGGCACTCACCTCACTTTCCGGGTTTGCTTGCGGCACCAGCTTCTGGGAAACGCAGATCTCCCGGTAGACCGGGCAGGTCTGCAGCAGCTCCTCATGGCTGCCCTGGCCCACGAGTCGGCCTTCGTCCATGACCAGGATGCGGTCCGCGTCCTTTACGGCCGAGGCACGCTGGCTGATGAGCAGCACCGTCATGCCGCCGGTATCCTGCTTCAGGGCACGGCGCAGCGCCGCGTCGGTGGCGAAATCCAGTGCGCTGGAGGAGTCGTCCAGAATCAGCAGTGAGGGCCGCTTTGCCAGAGCGCGGGCGATGGTCAGGCGCTGGCGCTGGCCACCGGAAAAGTTTTTGCCGCCCTCCTCCACCGGAGTGTCCAGGCCTTCCGGCTTCTGCTGTACAAAGTCCCGGGCCTGGGCGGTGGTAAGTGCTGCCCACAAGGCATCATCGTCCGCCTGGGGTGCACCCAGCTGCAGGTTGCTGCGAATGGTGCCGGAAAACAGCTTCACGTTCTGGGGCACATAGCCGATCTTTTCCCGCAGGGCTTCCAGCGGATAGCTGCGCAGGTCCTGGCCATCCAGCAGGATGCGGCCGCCGGTGACATCGTAAAACCGCAAAATCAGGTTGGCCAGAGTGGTCTTGCCGCAGCCGGTGCCGCCGATCACGCCAATGGTCTGGCCCTGTTCGGCGGTGAAGCTCACTCCCTCCAGGGTGTTTTTGCCCGCGGGGCCTGTGTAGGAAAAATCCACCTGCTCAAAGGCCAAAAAGGCACCTTGCTCCCGGGTGAGGGGCATGCTCTCACCTCGGATGCTGCTCTCGGTGGCCAGCAGGGCACTCAGCCGTTTGGCGCTGGCTGCAGCGCGGGTGAACTGAACGATCAGGTTGGCCAGCACGATCAGCGCCAGAAGGGTCTGGGTCATGTAGTTGACCATGGCGAACACATCGCCGCTGAGGATCAGCCCCCGGTCCGCAAAGCGGGCGCCGTACCAGAGAATGGCCAGAATGGCAAAGTTGGCGATCACATAGGTGAGGGGATTCAGCGCGGCCGAAATGCGGCCCACCTGGATGGTGAGGGCGCTGTGGGCATCGCTGGCAGCGGCGAAATCCTTCTTCTCGCTTTCCTGGCGGGAAAAGGCCCGGATGACCCGGGCGCCCTCCAGGTTCTGGCCGGTCAGGGTGCCCAGCGTCTCCTGCCGCTGCTGGATGCGGGCGTAGTCCGGCAGGGTGCGCTTCATCACCTGATAGAGCACCAATACGATCAGCGGGGTGGAGATCAGGAAGATCAGCGCGATGCGGGCGTTCAGCACAAAGGCCATCACGATGGAACCGATGGCCAGAAAGGGGGCGCGGGTGGCAAGGCGGATGAACATGTTCACGCCGTTCTGCACCTGGTTCACATCGTTGGTGATGTGAGTGATCAGACTGCCCGCGCCGATGGCATCGGTCTCATGGCCGGAAAGGCTGAGGATGTGGCGGAAGACCTGGCGGCGCAGGGAAGCGCCGAACCCGAAGGCGGCCACGCTGGCGAAGTACTGGCAGGTGGTAGCCGCCGCGACGCCCAGTACCGCCAGCAAAAGAAGAAAAAGACCCTGCCGCAGCACATAGGCCCGGTCTCCGCCGGCAATGCCCACATCAATGATGTTGGCCATGAGCAGAGGGACCATGAGCTCCAGTACGGCTTCCAGCAATTTGAACAGGGGCCCGAGGATCAGCTGGGGGTAGTATCCCCGGAAATTGGTGCACAGTGCTTTCAAGCGATACGCTCCTTTGCAATAAAATAGGGCCGGGAAAAATCCGGCCTATCCTTTATTATATAAGAAGAAACAAGAAAAGAAAAGCGAAGCGTCCGGCGGGCGGCAAAATGGATTCTCCGGCGGATTTGTGATAAAATTTGTGGTAGATACAAAAAAACGGGTCTTTTCCCGCAACAGAAAAGCGCCCGGAACGATAGGAGGAGAGCCGGATGAATCAAACGCACGTATTTCGCTTTGCAGAGGAGGGGGATACTCCGCTGATTCTGCAATTTATCCGGGAGCTGGCCGACTACGAGGGCATGCTCAGTGAGGTGGTGGCAGATGAGGCCACGCTGAAAGAATGGATCTCCCGCAAGCAGAAGGCGGAGGTATTGTTTGTGCTGGCGGACGGCCGGGAGGTGGGCTTTGCGCTGTTCTTCCACAACTTTTCCACCTTCCTGGGCCGGGCCGGTTTATATCTGGAGGATCTGTATGTGAAGCCCGAGTACCGGGGCCGGGGCTACGGCAAGGCGATTCTGAAAAAGCTGGCGGCCATCGCGGTGGAGCGGGGATGTGGCCGCCTGGAATGGTGGTGCCTGGACTGGAACAGGCCAAGCATCGATTTTTATCTCTCGCTGGGGGCGCAGCCCATGGAGGACTGGACGGTCTACCGCATCACCGGCGACACATTGACGAGTCTGGCCGGGGAATGATTTGAACAAACAAAAATATCGCGGAAGCCGAAGCCTCTGCGGTATCCAAAGAAAAAGCTGTACTACTTTTTGGTGAAAAGGGTGAAAAGTGAAGAGCGAAAAGTGAAGAAGTAAAAATCGGCAAGCCCCTGACGGTGCTTGCCGATTTTTGGTCGGAGTGACGGGACTTGAACCCACGGCTTCCTGGTCCCGAACCAGGCGCGCTACCAACTGCGCTACACCCCGATGTAAAAAATAGCAGCAGCGTGCGGGCTGCTGCTATTTCTGGTTGGAGAAGAAGGATTCGAACCCTCACAAACAGAGTCAGAGTCTGTCGTGCTACCCTTACACAATTCTCCAATATTCATTTGCCGGAGCGTCTTGCCCCAACGATAACTTATTATAGCACTGAACCGGAAAATGTCAACCACTTTTTTCAATTTTTTTTACGGTTCTTTTTCCGCAAAAAGATTGACAAACCACCAAAAAGGGCGATACTCTAAAAAAAGAAAATGCATGCAGTTTTTGACACAGAGTCAAAGGCTGATCCCGGCGGTTTGGCCGGGCTGAGAGGGAGGAATTGGAACTATGAAAAAACGGATCGGTATCCTGACATCCGGCGGCGACTGCCCCGGCCTGAACGCCACCATTCGCGGCGTGGCAAAGGCGCTGTATCAGCGCATGGGCGACGATGTGCAGATCGTGGGCATCACCAACGGTTATTCCGGCCTGATCAACGGCCAGTGGCGTGACATGGAGCCGGAGGAGTTTTCCGGTATCCTGACCATGGGCGGCACCATTCTGGGCACCAAGCGCACCCCCTTCAAGCTGATGCGGGTCATCGGCGAGGACCAGGTGGACAAGGTGGCCGCCATGAAGAAGAACTACGAGGAAATGAAGCTGGACTGCCTGCTCTGCCTGGGCGGCAACGGCACCCATAAGACTGCCAACCTGCTGGCTCAGGAGGGCCTGAACGTGATCGGCCTGCCCAAGACCATCGACAACGACATCTACGGCACCGATGTGACCTTCGGCTTCCACACCGCTGTGGACATCGCCACCGAGGTGATCGACCGCATCCACACCACCGCCTCCAGCCATCGCCGCTGCATGGTGGTGGAGCTGATGGGCAACAAGGCCGGCTGGCTGACCCTGTACGCGGGCGTGGCCGGCGGCGCGGACATCATCCTGATTCCCGAAATGCCCTATAACATTGATAATGTATGCGCCGCCGTGGAGCGCCGTGCCTCTCAGGGCAAGACCTTCTCCATCCTGGCGGTGGCCGAGGGTGCCTTCGACAACGAGGAAGCCCGCATGAAGAAGAAGGAGCGTGCCGCCCGCCGCAAGGAGCAGGGCTACACCACCGCCACCAACCGCATCGCAGCCCAGATCGAGAAGATGACCGGCTTCGAGACCCGCGTCTGCGTGCCCGGCCACATGCAGCGGGGCGGTTCGCCTTCTGCCTACGACCGTGTGCTGGCCACCCAGTTCGGCACCTACGCCGCAAAGCTGGTGGAACACGAGAAGTACGGCGTGACCGTTGCCATGCGCAACAATCATGTCACCGAGAACCCGCTGGACGAGATCGCCGGCAAGAGCCGACTGGTTCCGGACGGCCACGGCATGCTGGAGGTCGCCCGCCGCATGGGCATTTCTCTGGGCTGACCGGGGGTCTGACCGGCTTTTGCGCTGCAGTGATTGACGCGGCGGCCGGATGTTGCTATAATCATTATTACAAATGCGCTGAAAAAGAGGGCGCGCGGCAATGCGTTTTGGAAAAGAGAGCCGGGGGCAGGTGAAAGCCCGGCAGAACGCGCCGGGTGCTGTCGCTTTTGAGCAGGCGGGGTGAACCTTCAGTAGCCTCTGCCCGTGCCGCCCGCGTTAAGGGCTCCGAGTGGCTGCCGGTTTTCGGCGGCAATTTGGGTGGTACCGCGGTATTGTATTGTTTTGTACAGGCCGTCCCAAGTGTGAACACACGCCTGGGGCGGCCTTTTTGTTTGCCCCGGCAGCAATCGAAACAGGAGGGAAAATCAATGAAAGAACTGGAAAAATTGTATGATCCCGCCCGCGTGGAGGACGACATTTATGCCTTCTGGCTGAATGGCGGCTACTTCCACACCAAGGCGGATAAGAGCAAAAAGCCCTACACCATCGTGATGCCGCCGCCGAACGTGACTGGCCAGCTGCACATGGGCCATGCCATGGACGAGACCTGGCAGGACATCCTGATCCGCTACAAGCGCATGCAGGGCTACGCCGCCCTGTGGGTGCCCGGCACCGACCACGCATCCATCGCCACCGAGGCCAAGGTTGTGGCCAAGATGAAGGAAGAGGGCCTGACCAAGGAGATGCTGGGCCGCGACGGCTTCCTGGAGCGCGCCTGGGCCTGGAAGAACCAGTACGGCAACCGCATCGTGAGCCAGCTGAAAAAGCTGGGCTGCTCCTGCGACTGGGACCGCGAGCGCTTCACCATGGACGAGGGCTGCAGCAAGGCGGTTCTGAAGGTCTTCAAGTATCTGTACGACAAGGACCTGATCTACCGCGGCGAGCGCATCATCAACTGGTGCCCCCACTGCAAGACCAGCATCTCCGATGCCGAGGTGGAGTATGAGGACCAGGAGGGCAGCTTCTGGCACCTGAAGTACCCCATCGCGGGCACCGACGAGTTCCTGATCCTGGCCACCACCCGTCCCGAGACCATGCTGGGCGATACCGCCGTGGCCATCCATCCGGACGACGAGCGCTACAAGCACCTGCACGGCAAGAAGGTGCTGCTGCCCCTGCTGAACAAGGAGATCCCCATCGTCACCGATACCTATGTGGACATGGAGTTCGGTACCGGCGTGGTGAAGATCACCCCCGCTCACGACCCCAACGACTTCGAGGTGGGCCAGCGCCACAACCTGCCCATCGTGAAGGTGCTGGACGAGACCGCCCACATGACCGCCGACTGCGGCAAGTACGCCGGTATGGACCGCTACGAGGCCCGCAAGGCCATCGTGGCTGACCTGGAGGCGGGTGGCTATCTGGAGAAGATCGAGCCCCACGCCCACAACGTTGGTACCTGCTACCGCTGCGGCACCACCATCGAGCCCATGGTTTCCAAGCAGTGGTTCGTGCGCATGGTGCCTCTGGCCGGTCCGGCCATCGACGCGGTGCGGGACGGCCGAATCAAGTTCGTGCCCGAGCGCTTTGACAAGCAGTACTACCACTGGATGGAGAACACCCGCGACTGGTGCATCAGCCGTCAGCTGTGGTGGGGCCATCGGATTCCCGCCTACTACTGCGACGCCTGCGGCGAGGTGCACGTGAGCGATGAGCCCATGACCACCTGCCCCAAGTGCGGCGGCGCGCTGCGTCAGGATGAGGACACCCTGGACACCTGGTTCTCCAGCGCCCTGTGGCCCTTCAGCACCCTGGGCTGGCCGGATAAGACCGAGGACCTGGATTACTTCTATCCCACCAACACCCTGGTCACCGGCTACGACATCATCACCTTCTGGGTGAGTCGCATGATCTTCTCCGGTCTGGAATACACCGGCAAGGTGCCCTTTGACACCGTGCTGATCCATGGTCTGGTGCGCGATGCCCAGGGCCGCAAGATGTCCAAGAGCCTGGGCAACGGCATCGACCCGCTGGAGATCATTGCCCAGTACGGCGCCGACGCTCTGCGCCTGACCCTGGTTCTGGGCTCCACCCCCGGCAACGACATGCGCTTCTCCGATGAGAAGATCAAGGCCAGCCGGAACTTTGCCAACAAGCTGTGGAACGCCACCCGCTTCGTGATGATGAACCTGCCCGAGGACTTCCAGGCCGGTCTGCCCGCTGCGGACAAGCTGGATCTGAGCGACAAGTGGATTCTGTCCACCCTGAACAATCTGGCCCGCACCGTTACCGACAATCTGGACAAGTTCGAGCTGGGCCTGGCTGCCCAGAAGGTGCAGGACTTCATCTGGGAGGTTTACTGCGACTGGTACATCGAGATCGCCAAGGTTCGCCTGAACTCCACCGATCCCGAGGAGGCCGACAACGCCCGCAAGGTACTGGTATACGTGCTGACCCAGGCGCTGAAGCTGCTGCATCCCTTCATGCCCTTCATCACCGAGGAGATCTACCGTGCTCTGCCCGGCACCTCCGAGACCATCATGACCGAGCAGTGGCCTGTGTTCACCGAGGAGCTGAACTACGCTGCCGAGGAGGCCGACTTTGAGAAGCTGATGGACTACATCAAGGCGGTTCGTACCATCCGCGCCGAGATGAACGTGCACCCGGCCAAGCGCAGCAGCATGATCATCGAGACCAGCGAGACCGAGGCCTTCCGCCGCGGCGGCGACTACCTGGCCAAGTTTGCCTTCGCCACCGACGTGACCCTCACCGAGAAGTACACCGGCGACACCGCCGGCATGGTGCAGGTTATCACCCATGCGGCCCGCGGTTTCATTCCCATGATGGAGCTGATCGACCGGGAGAAGGAACTGGCCCGTCTGAACAAGGAAAAGGCCGGCGCCGAGAAGGAGATCGGCATGTTCAGCCGTCAGCTGAGCAACGAGGGCTTTGTGAACAAGGCTCCCGCCAATGTGGTGGAGGAGATCCGCCAGAAGCTGGCCCGCGCCCAGGAAAAGCTGGTCCGCGTGGAGGAGTCCATCGCGGCTCTGGGCTGAGAAATTCCCGGAATAATTGTAAAAAATTCATGAAAAAGGAGCCCGGTTTGCACAAAACCGGGCCCTTTTTTCGTATAACAGACAGGACCCGGGATATTCCAGGGTTTGACAGATGTGCTATAATGGCGGAAGACACAAGGGAAAGTATTGTGTGCATCATATTCATTAGGAGGGATGGATTTTTGTATCAGAAAAAACGTACGAGCCCGTTTACAATCTTTTTTCGGATTCTTTTCACTGCCTGTCTGATCTACAGCGTGGTGTTCATTTTTCAAAACTCTCTGCAGATCGCAGAGCAGTCCAGTCTGCGCAGCGAGCAGGTGCAGCAGGTGGTCAACGAGGTGGCCGGTACCGTGGGCCTTGGCCCCTTCAGCCTGCTTGTGGTCCGCAAGATGGCGCACTTTGCCGAATTTATGATGATGGGTTTTTGGTTCATGCTTTGCCTGCGGGTGTATACCCGCCACTTCATCAAGCATGTGAGCTGGCCGTTGTTTCTGGGCCTTGGTACCGCGGTGACCGACGAGACCATCCAGCTGTTTGTGGATGGCCGCGGCTCCAGCGTGAAGGATGTATGGATCGACTTTGCCGGTTTTCTGGTGGGTCTGTTCGTGGCGCTGGTGATTCTGATGTTCTGCCGCATGTGCGTGATTCTGTTCGTGCATCGGCACGATGATGAGGAACTGGTGCAGCCGGAGCCGCAGCCCCGCCCTGCAAAAGAGCGGCCTGCCCCCAGCCCGGCGCCCCAGCCTCAGGAGGAGTGGGACGAGGAGCCGGAAGAGGAATGGGAGGAGGAACCCCTGCCTCAGTACCAGCCGCCCGCACGCCCGGCCCGTCAGGCCGCCCGGCGCGCACCGGACCCTCAGCCCCGGTGGGAGCCGGTTCCCCAACAGGAGAAAGAGGAGGAAGAGGAGGAAGAGGAAAGCTATGACACCAGCATCGAGATCGAATACTGAGTGGCTGCAAAGCCTGCCCCGTACCAACGGAAAGCCCGGGATGGAGGGGATGCGCCAGCTGCTGGCCAAGCTGGGTGACCCGCAGAATTATCTGGATTTTGTACATGTGGCGGGTACCAATGGCAAGGGTACCGTGTCCACCCTGACGGCTAACATGTTAAAGGAAGCCGGGTATAAGACCGGGCTGACCATCTCTCCCTACGTGCTGGACTTCCGGGAGCGGATGCAGATCAACGGCGAGATGATCCCGGCGGATACGCTGGAACAGGTGGCGGGCCAGGTGCGCGCCGCCGCCGCGCAGCTGGACGAGGAGCCGGTGCAGTTCACCGCGGTCACCGCGGCGGCGCTGCTCTGGTTCTATCAGGAACAGTGCGATCTGGCGGTGCTGGAGACCGGCGTGGGCGGAAAAAATGATGCCAGCAACGGGGTGGACAACACTCTGGTGGCGGCCATTACCCGCATCGACCTGGACCACACCGAGGTGCTGGGCGATACGCTGGAAGCCATCGCCCAGGAGAAAGCGGGCATCATCAAGCCCGGCTGCACCGTGGTTTGTTATCCGCTGCAGGACCCCGAGGCCCAGAAGGCCATCGTGGCGGAGTGCATCCGCCAGAAGGCGGAGCTGGTGCAGCCCCAGCCGGAGGATTTGGACCTGCCCGAAGAGCCCCAGCCGCTGACCAATCCCTTCTCCTACGGCGGCTACGAGGTGGAGCTGCCCTTCCTGGGCGCGCACCAGAGCTACAACGCGGCTATGGCGGTGGAGATCGCTCTGGCCCTGTGGCGCAAGGGTTACGAGATTCCCGATGAAGCCATTCTGAGCGGCCTGGAGACCGCCCGGTTCCCGGCCCGCATCGAGGTGCTGCGCAAGGATCCGCTGGTGATTCTGGACTGCTGCCACAACCCGGCGGGGGCCAAGGCCCTGGCGGGCGTGCTGCGCACCCATACCAAAAAGAAGCCGGCGGCAGTGCTGGGCGTTCTGGCGGATAAGGCGGCTGCTCAGATCCTGGAGGCGCTGGCCCCCTGCTTTGATACCATTTACACAGTGACGCCGCCCTGCCCCCGGGCCATGGAGGCCAAGGAGCTGGCGGATCTGGCCCGCACCGTGGCCCCCAAGGCCAAGGTGACCGCCTGCACGGATCTTGACCAGGCGTTGGATCAGGCGCTGGCCCATACAAATGGCGTGGTGGTGTGCGGCTCGCTGTATCTGGCGGCCCAGGCCCGGCCGGAGCTGCTGAAGCGGCTTTCCTGAAAGGCGGTACTGTCCTGAAAAATTCACCGCAGCTGACCGGTTGCGGCAAAATATTCACCCAAGACCCCGTATATTGGTAAGTGCCAAGAATACGGGGTCTTTTTTTGCCCCCAAAAGGACGTGAAAGGAGAACGGAAATGGCACAGGTGATGTTTACCAGCGCAGACGATGTGCTGGCGGCCTACTTAAGCGGCGAGATCGACCATCATTCCGCCCAGATGCTGCGCCAGCAGATCGACGCGGAGCTTTCGGCCCGGATGCCCGCCCGGCTGATTCTGGATTTCGGCGGGGTGACCTTCATGGATTCCTCCGGTGTGGGGCTGATTCTGGGACGGGCCCGGCGGATGCAGGCCACTGAAGGGCAGCTGGTGGTGCAGCAGGCGCCGGACTCCATCAAGAAGATGCTGGATCTGGCCCGTGTGGAATATCAATAGAAGAGGAGCGGCAAGTATGAAAGCCTATAACCTGATGAAAATCAGCTTTTATTCCCGCAGCGTGAACGAGGGCTTTGCCCGGGGTGCGCTGGCGGCCTTTCTGGCCCAGGCGGACCCCACCGTGCCCGAGCTGGCGGATATGAAAACCGCGGTGAGCGAGGCGGTGACCAACTGCATCGTCCATGCCTACCCCCAGCAGGTGGGATTGGTCTATCTGACCGCGGCTTTGTATGAGGGCGGTCTGGTGAAAATTACGGTGACCGACCGGGGCGTGGGCATTCCGGATGTGGAAAAGGCCATGCAGCCCATGTTCACCACCGGCAACCCGGAGGAACGGGCCGGACTGGGCTTTGCGGTGATGCAGAGCTTTATGGATAAGGTGCGGGTGACCAGCACACCGGGCAAGGGTACCCGGGTGGTGATGAGCAAGACCCTGAGTACCAAACAATGATCCCCCTTTTACATAAGAGATAGAAAGGGGAAGGAAAGCATGCCCACAACACTTGGTCCACGGGAGGAGTTCATTGAAAACAATCTGGGGCTGGTCCACGCCTGTGCCGGCAGGTTCCGGGGCAGGGGCGTGGAATATGACGATCTGTATTCCGCGGGCTGCATGGGACTGATCAAGGCTTACGACGGATTCGATCAGGAGCGAGGGGTGCAGTTTTCCACCTATGCGGTGCCGGTAATTCTGGGCGAGATCAAAAAGCTCTTCCGGGACGGGGGAACCGTCAAGGTGAGCCGGTCGCTCAAGGAGCTGGGTCTGCGGGTGAGTGCTGCCCGGGAACGGATGATCAAACAGAACGGCTGCGAGCCCAGCGTGAGCCAGCTGGCCCAGGCGGTGCAGGCAAAGCCGGAGCAGGTGGCCCTGGCCATCCGCGCCAGCCAGCCCGCGCTTTCGCTCACCCCGGCGGCAGAGGAGGAAGGCGGCCGGGAGGTGGACATCCCGGTGGAATCCCCGGAGGAGGAGCTGGCGGACCGCATCAGTTTGCAGGAGGTGCTGGCCACCCTGCCGCCCCAGGACCGGCAGCTGATCTTTCTGCGGTTTTTCTCCGGCAAGACCCAGAGCGAGACCGCAAAGGTACTGGGCACCACCCAGGTACAGATCTCCCGCAGGGAGCGCAAGATATTGCAGAATCTGCGGGGGCAGCTGCTGCAGGAATAAGGATTTCAGGAGGCTTTGGATGACCTCCTGAAATTTTTTGAATTTTTTTGTCGAAAACGCTTGCGTTTTGAAAACAGGTGTGGTATTATAACTGAGCCGTCAAAAACGGCAAGCCGCTCGAAAGAGCTTGAAAAAATATTTCAAAAAAGTGCTTGACAAACGAGACTTTGCGAGATATAATAAACAAGCTGTCCCGCGAGGGAGAGCGGCACAGGACCTTGAAAATTGAACAATATCGAAGCTTGAACGGAACCTTATCGTGATGGAAAATCAC
>NZ_NFKA01000010.1 GCF_002160145.1 Gemmiger sp. An194
TATTGTAGCAAAAGGAGGTTCTTTTTTTACCGTTTCAACGCTCGTGCTCTTCTCGTCCACAAGCATAGCTTGTGGTTTTCTAGTTAAATCAAAAGGAGCAGCTTTCCGGCACAAACTGCCGGAAAGCTGCTCCTCTTTTTTCAAACCACAACCATCTGGTTTTCCTGCTCCAGATATCGGCAGAACACAAACACCGCGCAGATCGCCCAGGGCTCAAATTCCGGGCCGCATTCGATCCGCCAGCCTCCCGCAATGCCCCGGTGCAGCACACAGAGAGCCACCTCTCCCTGCCGGTTTTTCATCAGATAATTTTCGCAGCTTACCATCTCCAGACTGTAGGTCTTTTTCTGCCAGGTCAGCTCTGCCCGGTCCACCTCCGGCGTGCGGTTCAGCGGCCAGCCTGCCTGCGCCGGTTCCTGTCCCCGGCGGTAGCAGGGCACCGCCCGCATCAGCTGCTGCCCCTTTTTGCCGCGCAGGCAGTATTCCCGGCCGCTGCAGCGCTCCTCCGGATGCTCCAGCGGCTGCGCCCACACCTGATATTCCGCCGTTCCCTGGCTGATGGTGTGCCGGCTGCCGCACAGCCATCCCCCGATTCTGCAAACCGGCTCCTTTTCGCCCCGGTAAAGAACTCCGCCCTTCATCAGATACTCCATCCTGCAATCCCCCTCATCAATGAATAACACACCAGGCCTGCCGCTCCGCAGCAAACCATTACTCCAATGGGATTCGGCTTTTTCCAGCGCATGGCCGCAAACGCTGCCGCAAACAGCACGGTGGCCACCCAATCCACCCCGCCGGACAGCGCCTGAAGCAGCAGGCCGGGCAGCTGCTTCAGCAGGTGGACCGGATAGAAAAGAGCCTTCTGGGCTGCGACGACGTGGGCCCGCTGCGGGTGGGGTCCACCGTGACCATCGGCTCACAGTTTCTGCCCTGCTATGTGGACACCTATCAGAACCTGCGGCCCCAGACGCGGGTACAGGTGTGCATCAGCCCGGGTGAAACGCTGGAGCAGCGTCTTCTGCACAATGAACTGGACCTTGCCCTCATCGAAGGCGGCGTGCACTCCCATGAGCTGATCGCCGAGCCCTATCTGGAGGACACACTGTTGCTGATCTGTGCTCCGGGGCGGCCCTTCGCCTCCGGCCAGACCGTGACACTGGAGCAGCTGCGTGGTCAGCCCTTCCTTTTGCGGGAAAAGGGCAGCGCCACCCGGGAAACCTTTGATGCCGCCGCACCGGCCGCCGGCTTTTCGGTAGAGCCCGCCTGGGAAGCCAGCAGCACCACCGCCCTTGTCAATGCCGCGGTGCACGGGCTGGGCATCGCGGTGCTTCCCCGGCGCATGCTCTGGGGTCCGCTGGAGCGAGGGATCGTCGCCTCCTTCCGGGTGCCGGAGCTGGACCTGCACCGCCGGTACTGGATCGTCTACCACAAGGACAAATTTCTCACCGCCGCCGCCCAGCATTTCATCACGCTCTGCAAAAATTACGAGCTGGATTACCCCGCTCCCCATTACAACGGATTGTACTGATGATCCCTCTGTCCCCCGCCCCTTGACAGAAGCTTTCCAAACGAGTATACTTTATAAAGTTAAAATGCTGAGATGGAGACAGCGCACCGCACCCCTGGGTACAGAGAGAAGGTTCACCGGCTGAAAGGCCTTCCGAACAGAGCGATGCGAATTCCCTCCGGAGCAGTTCGTGCCAACGGGCCCTTGCGGCCTCAGTAGTGCGGAACGGTTCGCCCCGTTACCGGCGCCGAAAGTGCCGTCGCGTTTTGCGGCGGAATATGGGTGGTACCACGGAGTTTACAGCTTCGTCCCGTTGTGTTTGCGGGGCGGGGCTGTTCTTTTTTATCATCGAAAATGAGGTGTATTATGGAAGCAAAGATCAATGCTCTGAAAGAGCAGATGGAGATTTCGCTTGGCGCTGTGCAGTCTCAGGAAGAGCTGGCCGAATTCTGGCAGGCTTACCTGGGCAAAAAGGGCAGCATCGCCGGGCTGATGAAGGAGCTGGGCAAGGTTTCCGCCGAGGAACGGCCCGCCATGGGTAAGTTCATCAACCAGTTCAAGGCCTACGCCGAGCAGCGCTACCAGGAAGTGCGCGCCGAGATGGACCGCAAGGAGCTGGAGGCCCGCAACAAAAACGAGCAGGTGGACATCACCATGCCCGCCGTGAAGCGGCCCATGGGCTCGCTGCATCCCATCACCATCGTGAAGGACCAGATGGTGGACGTGTTCGCCGGCATGGGCTTTGAAATTTACGAGGGCCCCGAGATCGAGGACGACGACCACAACTTTACCCGGCTGAACGTGGCGAAGAACCACCCCGCCCGTGACATGCAGGATACCTTCTACGTGGCCGAGGACATCGTGCTGCGCACCCACACCAGCCCCGGACAGATCCGCGTGATGGACGCCGAAAAGCCCCCCATCAAGGTGCTGGTGCCCGGCCGCGTGTTCCGTTCTGACAGCGACGCCACCCACTCCCCCATGTTCCATCAGATGGAAGGTCTGGTCGTGGACAAGAAGATCACCCTGTGCGATCTGCAGGGCATGCTGGATGAGTTCGTGAAGAAGATTTTCGGCAGCGAGGTGAAGACCCGCCTGCGTCCCAGCTACTTCCCCTTCACCGAGCCCAGCGTGGAGGTGGACGTGAGCTGCTTCGAGTGCGGCGGCAAGGGCTGCTCGCTGTGCAAGGGCACCGGCTGGATTGAGGTTCTGGGCGGCGGCATCGTGCACCACAAGGTGCTGGAGAACTGCGGCATCGACCCCAACGAATACTCCGGCCTGGCCTTCGGCATCGGCATCGAGCGTATCGCCATGCTGAAATACGGCATCAACAACATCGGCCTGCTTTATGAGAACGATCTGCGGTTCCTGAAGCAGTTCAAGGACTAAGGAGGCAAACCCATGAAAGTACCATTCAGCTGGCTGAAGGAATATGTAGACATTGACGTAACCGCCCAGGAGCTGGAGGAAAAGCTCTTCAGCTGCGGTTTTGAAGTGGAAGAGCTGATCCCCGTTGGCAAGGACATCTCCGGCGTGGTGGTCGGCCACGTGGTGGAGTGCGAGAAGATTCCGGACACCCATCTGTCCCTGTGCAAGGTGGATGCAGGCACCGGCGAGCTGCTGCAGATCTGCTGCGGCGCGGACAACGTGCAGGCGGGCGGCAAATACCCCTGCGCTCTGGTGGGCGCCACCGTGCTGGCCACCGGCAAGGACCACAAGACCGTGGAGGGCGTTCTGACCATCAAGAAGGGCAAGCTGCGGGGCTACGAGAGCTGCGGCATGCTGTGCAGCGGCGTGGAGCTGGGCCTGAACGACGATCTGTACCCCGGCGCCGATTATTTCGGCCTGCTGGTGCTGCCTGAGGATGCACTCGTTGGCGCGGATGTGAAGCCCCTGCTGGGCATGGACGATTACATCTTCGACATCTCGGTCACCGCCAACCGTGCGGACTGCCAGTCCGTGCTGGGCATTGCCCGCGAGGTGGCCGCCGTGCTGAACAAGCCCCTGAAGATGCCCGCCACCGACTACACCACCAGCGATTACACCTACCCCGGCCTGAACATCACCGTGGAGGCGCTGGACCTGTGCCCCCGTTACCTGGGTCACGGCGTGCGCAACATCACCCCCGGCCAGTCTCCCCAGTGGATGCGCCGGTACTTGGCTCTGTGCGGCCTGCGCAGCATCAGCAACGTGGTGGACATCACCAACTTCGTGATGCTGGAGATCGGCCAGCCCATGCACGCCTTTGACATGTCCACCCTGGAGAGCACCCAGATCATCGTGCGCCGCGCCCGCAACGACGAGTCCATCGTCACCCTGGACGGCAAGGAGTTCCAGCTCAGCGACAGCAATCTGGTCATCTGCGACGGCGCAAAGCCCGTTGCCCTGGCCGGTATCATGGGCGGTCTGAACAGCGAGATCACCGAGAACACCACCCAGCTGCTGTTCGAGTCCGCCAAGTTCATGCGGGACAACATCCGCAAGACCTCCCGCAGCCTGGGCCAGAGCACCGATGCCTCCAGCCACTACGAGAAGGGCATCTCCGAATACACCTGCGAGCTGGGCATGGCCCGCGCCCTGCACCTGATCCAGGAGCTGGGCTGCGGCGAGGTGACTGCCAGCGCCTTCGACGTGAGCGCCGGTGCTCCCCGTGAGGGCAAGCGGTTCACCGCCACCATCAGCGGCATCAACCGCATTCTGGGCATCGAGGTGCCCGCCGAGGCCATTCTGGACATCCTGCGCCGTCTGCAGTTCGAGGTGAAGCAGGACGGCGACGTACTGGATGTGACCGCGCCCCGCTACCGTGAGGACATTGAGATCGGCGAGCCCGACCTGGCCGAGGAGGTCATCCGGGAATACGGCTACGAGCATATCGTGCCCACCTTCCTGCAGGCCTCCAGCGTGACCAACGGCGGCCTGAACGCCGCCCAGCAGCGCCGTGCCAAGCTCAAGCGCACCCTGTGCGGTCAGGGCTACTACGAGATTTCCACCCTGGCCTTCTACGCAGACGCCGATCTGGACGCGCTTCATCTGGCCGAGGACGCTCCCGAGCGCCGGGTGATTCGTCTGCTGAACCCCATTACCTCCAACCTGACCATCATGCGGCCCCTGCTGGCTCCCTCCATGCTGAACACCGTGGTGGAGAACCTGAAGAAGGGCAACAATGCCGGCCGCATCTTTGAGCTGTCCAACGTGTACGCACCCAAGGAGCTGCCCGTGACCCAGCTGCCGGACGAGATTCCCCACCTGGGCTTCGCTGCCTTCGGCGACGACGAGGACTTCTTCACCGTGAAGGGCACCATGGAGGCCCTGGCCGAGGCCTTCGGCGTGCGCTTTGACTATGAGCGCGCCGAGGATGTGCCCTACCTGCACCCCGGCATCTCCGCCTACATCCTGTGCGACGGCAAGCGGGTGGGCGTGTTCGGCAAGCTGGCTAATCAGGTGACCGGCGAGCTGAAGCTGCCCAAGGACAGCAAGGCCAACCACAAGATCTTCCTGGGCGAGATCGACTACAACGCTCTGTGCGCGCTGCTGCCTGAGAGCATGCGCTACCAGCCCATCTCCGAATTCGCCACCGTGACCCGTGACCTGGCGCTGGTGGTGGAAGAGGGCATGACCTGCGGCACTCTGGTGGAGACCATCCGCTCCGCCTGCAAGCAGGTGGGCGACGTGGAGCTGTTCGATGTGTACCGCAGCGAGCAGATCGGCGAAGGCAAGAAGAGCATGGCCTTCAAGATTTTCTTCGTTCCCGAAGACAAGGCGCTCACTCCCAAGGACATCGACCGCTTTATGAACAAGATTCTGGGCAACCTGAAGCACAAGCTGAACATCGACATGCGCTGATTGGCCTGCCCGTTCTACCGGTTCATCCCCGGCAGCTTCGCACCGTTTTTTCGGTGCGAAGCTGCTTTTTGTTTGCCCCCGCCACGGGACAGCGGCCGATGCTTTGATTCCAAGCAAGAAAGAAGATCATTTTATTGAACAAGCAGAGTTTTTACCGCATTTTCTTTTATATTCTGGGCCTTCTGATCCTGGCCCTGGGTCTGACCCTGAACACCAAGGCCGGGCTGGGCGTTTCCCCCATCATTTCGGTTTCCTACAGCGTTGCCCAGATCTTTGAGCTGAACTTCGGCAACACCACCCTGTTCCTCTACTGCGTGTTTATGCTGGTCCAGCTGGTCCTGCACGCCATTCAGTGGAGGCTGCACCCCGAAACCGATTACCGCCTTGTGCTGCTGATGGACGTGCTGCAGATTCCGCTGAGTCTGGTATTCACCCGGTTTCTCAACCTGTTCGGCGCCTTTTTCCCGGATCTTTCCGCCGGGGCTGACGGCTGGACCGACCGGCTCCCCCTGCGCCTTGCGGTGCTGCTGGCCATCCTGTGCACCGGCGTGGGGGCGGCGCTGTCGCTTTCTATGCGCATCGTGCCCAATCCGGGCGACGGCATCGTGCAGACTCTTGCGGACTGAACCCACCAAAGCGTGGGCCTTACCAAAAACTGCTTTGATCTGTGCAGCATCACTCTTACCATCCTGCTGGGTCTGCTGCTCACCGGGCATCTGGTGGGCATCGGGCTTGGCACGGTGCTCGCGGTGGTTGGCGTGGGCCGTGTGATCGCCCTGTTCCAGCATCTGGCGGACAAAAAAATTGCCCGGCTCTCCGGCATGGCCGCCTGAGTTTTTTCTTCCTGCCGCTGCATCCAAAAACGCCTGCCCGGCTTATATTTTCCGGGCAGGCGTTTTTGGATGATATTGATGGGTTCAATCACTGAGGGGGGACACACGGTCACTCCAAGATTTCTGCGGAAAAGCCGCCTTTGTGCTGGTCAGCGGTGAAGCGCACAACCACATCTCCGGGTACATCCACATCAAAGGCTGAGGTTTGGAGATCTTCCTGTGCAAATAGAATTTCTCCATCGGCGCTTTTGATCTGGAGCGCGCAGCTGCCCGCATCGGTCTGCACCGTTACGTGAAGTGTAGCAGGCTGCGTGGTTGGGTGTAAGGTCCGCTGCTGCCAGCCATCCCATAAAATATAATCCGCCGACCAGCTTTGAGCATTGCTTTTTTCCCAATAGCCAATTTTCAGATGCGCGGAAGATTTCTGAACTCCAATGCCCAGAGTCCCCATCACCTGGAGGAGCAAAACGATCCCCACCAAGATAAGAACCGCCGTTTTAAAATTCATTTGTTTTCGCATTCTCTTCCCTCCTGCTTCCGGAATCCGGCCGTCTGTTTGCTCACAGCAGTCACCTTTATTATAAAAGTCACCCCGATTTTTTACAATCTGCAGGCTACAGTTCGTCGCAGCAGTTTCTCCTTCCAGACGCTGGAAATCATCATCCAATTATGGTACACTATGGATAGCAATACGCCGCTGAGATGCTCCGGCAAGTCCACAAACGGTTCCTGCGTTTTCCCTTCCGGCCAAAAAGTGCGCAGAATGGGCAAGAACGTTGGGGTGGACCATCCCACTTTTGACAAAAAGGCATTGACTTCTGCCTCCTGTTTGTTAAAGTATTTTATTTTTCTATTGAGGTGATTTTCATGAAATTTTCCTGCACTCTTCTGGCTGCGGTTTTGGCCCTCACTCTGTCCGCCTGCTCGGCTCCGGCTTCTAGCACACCTGCCTCCAGCGTACCGGCTTCTGCCCCGGAATCCTCCAGCGCGCAGTCCACTGCTCCCGCATCCTCCAGCGAAAAAACCTCCTCGCCGGAATCCTCCAGTGCCATTCACTTCGATTATTTCTATGTTACCGAGTCCGATTCTTCCGCCTCGGATTTGACAGACGCATCTGTCTCCGCGCCAGATCTTCCAACCCCCGATTCCGATGCCTTCACTCGCTTTGAGGCCGGGCTTTCCAACCTTGGGATCTCCTTCTCCGAGCGTGTCACCATGGACGCGACATATGTCGGCGGCGAAGCCGGATACAAGTACAAGTGCGACGGCTATAAGATTGAGCTGTATCAGTTCGACCCGGAGTCCGACGCATACAAGAAGGCGGAATCCGAAGGCATTGTGACCCTGGATGGCTTCGGCGATTTCTCGGTCCTTGCCCACGACGGCCTGGTGCTGCTGAACAACGGTTCCCTTCCTCAGGAGGTCATTGATCTGTTCAACGCCTTATAAGCTTTCGGTCACAGTAAGCCTCGGCAAAAAAGCAGCCCGCGCAGGACGCGTTCAACGCACCTGCGCGGGCTGTTTTTTTACGGTTGAGCCGTTATCCGGTCAATCCGGGGTCATTTGGTTTTGTTGTGCTGCACATTCCGGGTGCGGCGGCTGATCTCCAGTGCAGCAAGGGCTGCCACTGCCAGCACGACCACCGCGCCTGCAACCAGCATCACATTGCCGTCGCCGGTCTGGGCACCACCGGTGATAACCGGAACCGGTGTCGCTGCCGGGGCATTGGTGCTGCCACCGCTGCTGCCACCGCTGCCCTGGCCACCGTCAGCCTTTTCGGTCACCTTCCAGCTCAGGCCAATGGGCGACAGGCTCTTGACCACAAAACGGATGCCCGTCTCGGTCTCGTAAACCTGCAGGGTCTCCACATCGCCGGGCTTATGGCCATCCCGCTCTTCCGTGAACATGTGGGTCACCACGAAGTCGTGGGTGTCCCGGCTGGTTCCTGCGGGATAGGGCAGCTCGACCACCACACCGTCCTTGGGGAAGTTGGCCGGGTCCACCGGTACCCACTGCCCCAGAGCGTTGCGGGTCATCAGCGTAATGTCGTATACCAGCATGTTTTCCGCCTTCAGGCCGGACAGCACTGTGGCCGCCACGCGGTACAGCTCATTCTTGATCTTTTCCGCAGTGTTGAAGGCAGTGTTTTTCAGCGATTCCGGAACGTTCACAATGCCCTGCTGGATATCCAGCGCCAGGTCGGTGCCCGGCTTCGGGGTTTCCTCAGGCTTCGGGCTGGTTTCCGGCTGCTGGGACGCCGTGCAGATCACATCGCTGCGATCCCGCACGCGAATGCGCGGGAAGGGACCTTCCGGTGCATTGAAGGTGTTGTCGTAGGAGGCAAGGCCGGTGACCGTGATCTCACAGCCCTCTTCCAGATCCTTCACATCCTCCGCGGTGTCGATGTAACCGTCGATGAAGACGCGGCCCAGATTACCGGCGGCATCCTTCACCATGATGGTCTGAACCAGACCGTTCTCCTTGGCAAAGGATTCCACGGTACCCTTCAGGGTGACCAGACTGCCCAGGACCGAACCGTCGTTCAGCTGGCTGGCTGTGATCTGTTTGGGCGCGGGGGCGCTCTGCTCGCCGATCTTCTCGATCTGCATCACGTTGATCTGCCGTTCTCCCTGGTAGGAGGAGGTGGTGCCGGTGATGCGGACCACATCGCCCACCTTGTAGTTGCCCGCCACCGGGAAGGCGTTGACGCCTGCGGTGTCGTCCTGCAGGTAGATGCAGTCGAAGAAGGCGGTGTTCTTGTCATAGCCGGAGGCATTGGAGGTGACCACACCCTCAATGGTGAACTTGACGCCCTCCAGCTCCTCGGCCTGTACCTGCGCAATGGGGCTGATTTCCACCGGGTTCAGGCTGCTGACCAGATTTGCACAGATATTGTAGTTGGAGTAGTTCTTCTCAGCGGAGCTGTCCTCCACTTCGGCCTGGACCTCAAAGTTGGACATAAAGGCCGCACCGGATACCAGAATCATGCCCTTGCCCTCCAGCTGCTCGCTGGCCAGAACCATCAGGCGGTTATCGCCCTCTGCCACCGGATACTTGGGCATTGCCTCGCCGCCCAGTCCGTCCTTGTCGCTGTCCGTGGAGTAGGTGGTGGCGTGGCCGTAGACCACCGGCGATACCGTTGCGGGAAGCTCACTGGTGGGGTTGCCGTTCTCATCCACCACGTAGACGGAAGCGCCGCCATACTGGCTGAACAGCTGGGAATACATGTTGTCGTTGGGATGCTCTGCGTCGTACTCCACACCATCCATCAGGAAGCTGTCCCAATTGTAGGTGGAGAAGTACAGCCGCTGGGTCTGGCCGCCGTTCAGGGTGTCGTCGTTGGTGGCATCGTCACCGATGCGCAGCGAGGAGCCCAGGGCCTCCAGCACCTTGTTCTGCTGAGCCGCCATATGGTCGGCTGCGTCAAATGCTGCGTAGCTCTCGTAGTAGTCGGACCAGCCGGCCAGAACCACCACGCCGCCCGCGGCGTTAAATTTCTGAATGGCCTGGATTTCCTCATCCGAATAGGTTGCATAGGGATCGCGCAGGGCATTGCCGTCGCGGCGGGAGGGCGCGGTCAGGATCAGCGCCTTGTACTTGCCGCCTTCGTTGGCGCAGGCCTCCAGCAGCTGCTCGCTGGTGTTCAGCTGCACGGTACGCACCGAGTAATCCGCCGCCAGCGCGCCGAAGTTGCCCATAGAGTCCTTATAGTTGCCCGCCACATATTCGTTGTAGTGGGAAGCATCAATGCCGATGTACACCAGTTTGGAGGCATCCTGCACATCCAGAGAAACGTCCTTGGTGTAGGTGTAGGAAATACCGTCCACCTCCAGCTCCACGGCCACGGTGATGGTCATAACGCGGGCCACGGTGGGGGTGTAATCCCATTTTACCTCCTTGGTGGAGGAGGCATCCAGGGTGCCCAGATCCTTCTGGGTGTCCAGAACCTGCCCGTCGCAGCTGTAGGTCACCGACTTGATGGTGGCCGCGCTCAGCTCGCTGTTGAACAGGCTGGTGGTCAGGGTCAGCGCTTCACCGGTAACCGGGATCGCGGTGCCGCATTCCACGGAGGAAACGCCCAGCTTCATGGTTTCGCCCACCCAGACAGGCGCGGTCACGGCAACATCGCCGTCGCCCTGGGTCACACGGATGAAATAGTAGCTGTAATCCGCCGGGATGGCGCATTCCATGGTTCCGGAGGCGATCTCCGCCGGGGTCCAGGAATGGGCCACGGTGCCGGAGTTGACCACCACTTCCACCTTGGAGATGGAATCGCTGGTGTCCGGGTCATAGACGCTCACGTCGATCTCCACGGTCTCGGGAACCTCTTCGATGATGGAGCCCATCACCTGATCGTTCAGGGTGTAGCTGATTTCCAGGTTCTTGTCCTCCGAGGCATACACGCGGTAGGCGCGGATAGCCTCGTAGATGCTCTCCTCGGTGAGGGCATCGGCCAGGATCACATCGCGGGCATCGTTGGCGTTGCCCCATTTGCCCTTGTGGTTATCCTGGTTGTTGGTGGGGGCCACATGCCAGCCCTTGTCCAGGGCCATGGTGTAGTACTGGTAGCTGGGGAAGTAGCCGCCGGAGCCGATGGCGCCTTCGCCGTTGCCCACCTCCAGCAGATAAACGCGGCTGTCGATCACTGCATCGTAATAGGCAAAGTCCGCAAAGGTGCCGAAGGTGGTGCCGGGATGGTTGAACTGGCTGATGGCATCCACGCCCTCCGGCTGGCTCAGCAGCTTGTAGTAAGCCTGCAGGCCCGCGTCGCCGGTCTTGTTGTTCAGGGTGGTGTTGTTGCGGGACACAATGCCGGGGGTATTGAAGGTGTTCATGTGGCCGGGACCGCCGGACCAGGTCATCTCAAAGCCCGCCAGCGCCAGCACATCGGACTGGCTGGCGTTGAACTCGGCCACAGTGTTCTTGTATTCCGCCCACAGCTGCCGGCTGTATTCCGTGGCCAGGCTCATGTCGTACAGAGCGCCTTCCGGGTTGGCCTCGCCGGACTTGTCAAAGTAGTTGGAGTGGTCGGTGAAGGCCACAAAATCCACCTGCTCATTGTCGTGCAGGTTCTTCACATAGTTCAGTGCATCCTGCAGGGTGCCGGAACCATCGGAATAATTGGTGTGAGAATGCAGCTGGCCGAAGTACAGCTGATATTCCGCTTCGCCCACGGTGAAGTTCCAGCTGCGTTCCACGGTCTTGCCGGTTTCGGTTTCAAGCTTTACCGTCACCGATGTACGGCCCTGGGCCAGGTCTGCATCGGGGGTATAGACCGCCTGATCCGCTTCCACCTTGGGGGATACCTCTTCCCCGTTCACGGTCATGGTAACGGAGGGGTTCTTGCCCGCGTTGGCAAACTTCACGCCGATCTGGGGCCGAAGTTCTTCGCCGGTCTGGCTGTTCGCCGCCGGGAATACCTCGGTGATCACCGGTTCGTTCTTGACCTGAATGGAAACGGTTCCCTCAAAGGCCACGCCTTCCTTGTCCGTACCGGACACGGTCACCTGGATGGTCTTCTCTTCCGTCAGCTCTGCGGCAGGAATGGTGATGGAATAGCCCGCCTCATCCAGCTTGGGCTCCTGGGTCTTGCCCTCATAGCTCGCCTGAATGCTCTGCACGCCGAACACGGAATCCACTGCAAAGAACAGGCTGTAGTCCATACCCACATTTGCATCGGTGGGAGTGCCGAAATCCACCTTGGGCATGTTGACCACGCCCTTGGTGACCGACACACTCGCTGCCACCGGATAGAACCGGAAGGTGAAGATATCCTTATCGGTCACCTTATTCATGCTGTAGGTCTTGTAGCTGCTGCTGAAATACTCCAGGAACTGGGAGTATTTGCCGTTGAATTTTGCGGTGCGGCTTTCCAGGGTATAGCCGCCGTTGTACTCGGCCAGCGTCCAGTCCGCGTCCTCGCTGGCCTCCTTGGAGTAGAAGGCGTTGTTGCCGGTGCCGTTGGAGCACAGGTAGCCGTCATATTCCGTCTTAAAGCGGTAATAGTCGCCGTTCTTCTCCACGGTGAAGACGCGGGCGCCATTGCTGATCTCCATAATGGTCTTTGCTTCGGTGGCCGGCGCACTCAGAATGGAGGGGCTGGTCTCGTTGCCGTCCGGCCCGGCCAGCACGCCCTTGGCGGACAGGTTGTAGATCACTACCTGGTCGCCATCCTCCAGCGCACCCTGTCCCGGTTCGGGATCGGGAATTTCGCCGGTTACCTTGTAGAAGGCCAGTGCAAACAGTCCTTCGCTGCCTGCACCGATTTTACCGTAAGAGCTCCAGTTGTTTTTGTCGGCGTACCATTCCATATAGGAATTGCGCACCGTGTTTTTGATGTAATACAGGCCCTCGCCTGCCTCCTCCAGCACCCAGCGGTCATTTTTCTCGCCCAGGGGCATGCTGGAGAAGGAATCGCCCATACCGATGTTCTGGCCGTTGTAGGCGAAGGAGAAGCTGCCGTCGCCGTTGTCCTTTACGGTCCACACATCCGCCTCCGAGAAGCCGGTCAGCTGACCATCGCTCAGGGTCACATCGGTGCCGTTGTTGTAAAAGCCGTTGTAGGTAGCAGAAAGCGCCTTATTGTAAGCGGGGTTGTAGATAACCACCCGGTCGCCATCCGCAATGGGGCCCTGGGGCTCCACCGGCTGGCCGCTTTCCTTCACGATCTCATTGGCATTGGTGTTGCGCAGCTGCAGAGTCGTATTATAAACGCTCACCGCCGCGCTCACGGTGATGGTATCGTCCACCGCAACAGCCCAGCTGCCATCCTGCTGCTTGTCCACCACCGCTTTGTAGATCTGGATGGTGTTGGTGCCGTCGGTCACGGTGATGTTCGGCTGAGAGTATGCGCCGTTGTTATCGTACACCTCGGTCACGGTCAGATGCTCCAGCTTCACATAGCTGCAGATGTCGGCCGTGGTCAGCGCATCCATGGTGGTGGTCTTTGCCGCCAGCGTCATGCCTTCGCCCTTTTCAAAGGTCGCGTTGTTCAGCTGGGGCAGGCCGTTGTAGTCCCCTCTGGTTCCGGTGGCGGTAACGGTATCGCCCAGAGCAATGCCGTCAGCCGCGCCGCGGGCGCAGATCGCTCCGGTGGTATCCTGCAGATAGATATTCTGCCCGTCCACCAGAGTGACCACACCGGTCACCCGCAGATCAGCGGTGCCGCTTGGTGCCGCCAGTGCTTCTGCAATGGTGATGGAAACAGGCGTTTCCGGATCGGGTTCAGGCGTTACAGAACCTGCCGGTACCTGATACAGAGTGAAGTTGCTGGGGTATCCGTTGGGATTTCCATTGATCGTATCATTTTTGTAAGCACGGAATTTATTGTCTGAACCGGTGTTGGATGCCAGACGGGTTGTGTCCTCCCCCACGCCGGAAAACTGGAACGCGCCATTTTCAAAGGTGACCGCCCAGCGGTAATCTCCGGCTTGGATTCCATTGGTGTTGCCGCCCTTGGGTGCAACGGTTACTCCGTTGGAATCAGTCAGAGAAACGCCGTCGGAATTCACATCCAACGTCCAGACCAGTGCTGCTTCCGGACCAGACAGAATTGCTGTCTCATCCGTCCCGGCCGCAGTCAGCCATGTACCGTCGAGCACACCCACTGCTTGCCCGTTTTCGCAAAGCAACACATACTGACCGGTAACCAGCTCGTCGGCACTGGTCAGCTTATGAATTTCCGATTCTGCTCCCGATTCTGCGAATACTGTTCCCGGAACAAACGAGAACAGCATGGCAACGGTAAGCAGCAACGAAACAACTCGCTGCAGCAATTTGTCCATCTTCATCTTCCTTTCCGTTGTGCGGTGAATTCCTGCAAGAAAATGCAGCCGTAAATCTTCTATAAGATTATCACAATTTGAACACATTCGTCATCAGATTTATGTAATCTCTGTGTAAAATACCGTATTTTTTCTACGTTTTGCTGTTTTTTACCTGCCACTTAAATAGGAAGAACACCTGTTTTTGGGACTTATTTGAGAATTTAGACCTTTCCTCAAATATACTCAGATCCAGGCCCTGATTTCCCGGCGCAATCATCCAAAGCGTTTTCACAAAAAAACGCCCACCCGAAGCAAATGCCCCGGGCAGGCGGTGTGAGTGAAGAGTGAAAATGAGAGAGGGAACAGCTGACGCTGCTCCCTCTTTTTGTGCTCTTGACACTATAACTTTTTATAGTATAATATACTATATTAAACCATTAAAATCCTATAAAAAATTATAGGAATGAGGTGATGTCGCTGTGACGGACAAGTCCATACAGTTGTTCGGCTCAAAAGAGTACCACTTTCTGAACTGGTTGAAAAGTCAGGAACAGAAAACCTCTCGCGGCACGACTATCAACTTTTCGCAAGAAGAGATCGCTGCCGAATATGGCAGTAGCCCGGCGACGGTAAACAAGTGGTTGCAGGCCTTGCAGTCGGTAGGGTGCGTAGAGCAAAAGAAAAAGGGCAGTTACCGCGTTACCAAAACCGGAGACGCAGTAATTGCCCAGATGGGAAAAATAGAGAAACTTATTGGAGGAAATAAAAATGGCTAACGAAAGATTGACGGAAAATATTGTCAGAGATCATTTTAAATCCGATCCTCTGTTTTCCTCCGTAAAGTTTGAGGAACAGAAATCGACAAATATGCGTATCGCAGAGTGCTTGGCTACTGCATCAAAAAGCGGCAAGGACAGGCCAGGCAAACCAGAGTTTATTATAACCTTTCCAACACAAAGTTCCGATTACTTGATTGTAATTGAGTGCAAGGCAAAGACTGACAAGCACGAAAGTGCGAACCATGATCGGGCAAAAGACTTTGCGGTCGATGGTGTTTTGCATTATGCCAAGTTCCTATCTGTCGAGTTCAATGTCGTTGCCATTGCGGTCAGTGGCGAAAGTTCTGAAACCATTGTCGTCAGCAATTTTCTTCACAAGAAGGGAGATGAGGCCGCAACTGAGTTGCCCGACAAAAAGTTGTTGGGTATCTATGACTATGTCAAGACATTCCGAAACGAGCAGTTAAACTACAATTTAAAAGACGTCAATATTGTTGAAAAGGCTGTTAAACTGAATGACGATTTTCATAGCTGTTCAATTTCGGAAAGCATGAGAAATACACTTGTGAGCGGTATACTTCTTGCTTTGCAAGACAATATTTTCTGTGCATCCTATAAGGAGGCTGCGTCCTCCAAAGATTTGGCCGAGGACGTATTAATCCCTGCTATTCGTCGAGTCCTATCAAAAGCAAAAGTTCGAAAACTTGAAGATATGATGGGCGTCTACAGCAAAATACTGGATGAACCTCTTGTCAAGGACATTCAAATCAAGAAGAAAAAGAAGCCTATTCTCACTGTCGCATTTTTCAAAGAAACCATTCAGTATCTTGAAAAACAAGTATTCCCGTTGACCAAGTTGGAGGAAAGCGGTTACGATGTGCTGGGACGTTTTTACACCGAGTTTGTGAGATATGCGGCCAGTAAACAAAAACAAGGACTTGTTTTAACCCCCTCCCATGTCACAGACTTATTCTGTGATCTCGTAGAACTTAAAGTCGATGATATTGTATACGACCCATGTTGTGGCACTGGAGGTTTCCTCATTGCTGCAATGAAGCGGATGTTACAGTTGGCTGGCAATGATGACGAGAGAAAAGAAAACATCCGGAAAAATCAATTACTTGGCGTAGAAGTAAGGCCGGACATGTTTACTTTCGCCTGCTCTAATATGATGTTGCGGGGTGATGGCAAATCCAACATAGATCGGGGAGATTGTTTTGATTCCGAAACGATTAAGCGTATCAAAAAACTTAAACCAACTGTGGCATTCCTCAATCCTCCGTATGACCAAGGAACTGACGTTCAGTTGGAGTTCATCGAAAAAGCGTTGGAAGCAGTCGCTTCCCAAAACGGCCGTGTGGCAGCAATCGTCCAAATGAGTTGTGGGTTAAAAGATGATGCTGCTACTGTTGCGGTACGAAAGCGCTTACTCGACAAGTTTACATTACGGGCCGTTATCTCTATGCCAAATGATTTGTTTTATCCCGTTGGTGTGGTGACATGTATAATGGTTTTTGATGCTTCTCGTCCAAATGGTGATAAAAAAACTTGGTTTGGATATTTAAAAGACGATGGCTTTGTCAAACGGAAAAATAAGGGAAGAATTGATTTTTACTCCAAATGGAACTATTTGAAATCTACATTTTTGGATTCATATATCAATTGCGATGAGGTTATAGGATTCAGTGTCAAAAAAAGTGTACAACCAGCAGATGAATGGTGTGCAGAAGCATATATGCAAACAGATTATCAAAAGCTTTCAAAAGATGATTTTGTTGATATTATGAAACGATATGCCGTGTTTAAAGTAGTCGGTGCCATCGGTGGAGATGAGGTGACAGAAAACAATGAAGACGATGCAGATTAAAGATTTGTTCCAAGTCACATCAGGTAACAAGCTCGATTTTGGCAAAATGGCAACAACCCAAAACGGAGTTGCTTTCGTTTCAAGATCATCCAGAAACAATGGTGTTGTTGGATACGTAGAGAAAATCGGTAATGTTTCACCATTTGAAAGTGGGTTGATTACTGTATCACTAGGTGGCACATATGTTTTGTCATCCTTCGTTCAGCCCACCGAGTTTTATACTGCACAAAATGTCGCCGTTTTAAGGCCTTTAGTTGAAATGTCTATTCAAGAAAAGTTGTTCTATTGTATGTGCATTTCTGCTAATCGTTTTCGGTATAGTGCCTTCGGTCGAGAAGCAAATAGAACCCTAAAATATCTCGAAGTACCAACGCGTGAAGAAATCCCAGAATGGGTTTCATCCGCTACCATACCAGATTATTCACACATCAAAAAAAGTTACTCACAGTGCGAATTCGATATTAATTCAGTTCCTCATGGGCAGTTTAGGATTTGTCAGTTATTTAATATTGAATACCCTAAATCTTTAGTGTACTCGAATACAACGCCCCAAAAAGGTGGTATAAATTTCGTCAGTTCGAAAGCTACGGATAATGGTGTCGTCGGTACAGTAGAGAAAATAGGCGGAGTGAAAATATATCCTGCTGGATGTATTACAGTTCCACTAAAGGGATCCGTGTTAGAACCGGCACTCCAAGAAGCAGAATGCTATGTTGCACATCAAATTGCTGTTCTCACGCCCAAGAATCTTATGTCGACGCTTTCAAAATTGTATATGTGTACACTCATTAAAGCCAATAGATACCGTTTCAATTATGGAAGGCAAGCGGATAAAACACTCAAAGACTTAGAACTATCACTCCCCATCACCGAAAACGGAGATGTTAATTATTCTGCGATAGAAACATATATGCAATCACTTCCATACAGCAACAACTATGTTTAACAGAAAGAGCGGCCAAGGCTAAAAACCTTGACCGCTCTTTCTGTTGTCGGCACTACAACCACACCGTCACGGCGAAGCCGCCGCGAAAATAATAGGTGTTCGTGTAGTACCCTTGTGGTGGAGATGGCGGGAATCGAACCCGCGTCCGAAAAGAAGTCCACGAGAGTATCTCCGGGTGCAGTTTGTCTACAACATTTCCTTTGTGCCAGGCCGGCAAACAGGCCGACACATTGGTAGCTTCATGAGTTCATGGCCGCCCGCAAAGCTTAAGGCTGCTCACGTTCAGTACCTAATCGATGCCCTGGCCCTGTTCGGTACTAAGACAGGCAGGACAGCCGCCTATAATTAGGCAGCGACAGCTAATTTATTGTTGTTAGCTATTTTTTCGGAGGCGTTTAAAGTGTGGCCCCCATCCACTACCCGCTGCTCGCGCTTTCCTCTCCCCGTCGAAACCTTTACATCCCCATAAAAGGGCGGAAATTCCGCCCGGAAAGCGAATGTTGCGCTTTTTGAATGCGGCCTTACCGCCGCTGTGTTTTCATGGCCCGGTCAATGTCCCGCTGGGCGGCGCGCTGGGCCGCGGTAGCCCGCTTGTCGTACAGCTTTTTGCCCTTGCACAGGCCAAGCTCCAGCTTTACCCTGCCATGCTTGAAATAAAGCGAAAGCGGAATCAGAGTATAGCCCTGCAATTTGATCTCCTGCGCCAGCTTGCGGATCTCATTTTTATGAGCCAGCAGCCGCCGGGGCCGCAACGGGTCCCGATTGAAGATATTGCCTTTTTCGTAGGGGCTGATATGCATTCCGTACACGATCAGCTGCCCGTTCTCCACATCCACCCAGGAGTCCTTCATGTTCACCTGGCCCATGCGAAGACTTTTCACCTCGGTGCCCACCAGCTCGATGCCTGTTTCCAGGCTTTCCATGACGAAATACTCGTGCCGTGCCTGCCGGTTGGCGGCGATCTGTTTGGTTTTCACCTGCTCGGGCATTTCGTCACCTCCTCCGGTGTGCGCCCTCGGCTTCTGTTTACAAAGTATAACCCGCTGCGGTCGGCTTTGTCAAGCCGGTCACAGCTCGCCCCGGCCGCTAAGCGCCTTATACAGGGTGGTCTCATCGGCATATTCCAGGCTGGAGCCCACCGGCAGTCCGTAGGCCAGGCGGGTGGTCTTGATGCCCAGGGGCTTGATGAGCTTCGCCAGATACATGGCGGTGGCTTCGCCCTCCACGGTGGGGTTGGTTGCCATGATGACCTCCTGAACCTCGCCGTCGTGCAGGCGGGCCAGCAGCTCCTTCACGCAAAGCTGATCGGCGCCGATGCCGTCCATGGGCGAGATCAGGCCGTGCAGCACGTGGTACAATCCATTATACTCCCGGGTGCGCTCGAAAGCGGTCACATCCCGGGGGCTTTCCACCACGCAGATCACCGAATGATCCCGCTTGGGCGAGGAACAGACCTTGCACAGCTCGTTCTCGGTGTAATCCTGGCAGATTTTGCACCGGTGCAGCTTGGTGTGCGCCTCCTCAATGGCCTTGGCCAGCTCCGCCGCCTCGGCGGCGGGCATGCTCAGTACCTGATAGGCCATGCGGGTGGCGCCTTTGCGCCCGATGCCGGGGAATTTGGAAAACTGTTCCACCAGCCGCTCCAGCGGCGCGGCGTTGTATCCCATGCTGATCGCTCCTTACAGGCCGGGGAAGTTGGCGTTGCCGGTCAGCTCCTGCATGGCCTTGTCGGAGTCAGCGTCCACCACGCGAACAGCCTCGTTCACGGCAGCGGCCACCATATCCTCCAGCATCTCGATGTCGTCCTTGTCCACGATCTCGGGATTGATCTTGAGGGAGGTGATCTCGTGCTTACCGGTCATGGTGATCTGAACCATGCCGCCGCCAGCGGAAGCCTGGTACTCGGTGTTCTCCAGCTCCTCCTGCTTGGCCTTCATCTCTTCCTGCATCTTCTGGGCCTGGCGCATCAGGGCGTTCACGTCGGGCTTGCCATAGCCCTTGGGCAGTCTTGCTTTCATGGTTGTTCTCTCCTTAGCTTATTTGTCGTTGTAGACCACGTCGACCCCTTGGGCCGCGAGTTCTCTGAGTGTATCTTCCACCGTATGAACCGCACCGTCCGTCCCGGTCTTGGCCACATAGGGGCCAATGCCGCAGCGCACACCGGTCACCTCCTGGATGATCTGCTTGAGGATCTCCTGAGATTCTCGGTTCTTACGAATGAAGTCACGGAAGGTCGGCCCGCCTTCGATCAGCACCCGGCGGCCGTCGTACACGGCGCGGGACTTTTTCAGGTGGGAATAGAGCTGCCGGTCCCGGGTCTCCAGAATGGCGACCACCTGGGGCCAGGGCTCGAAGGGCTGAGGCGGCTCACCCTTGGCGGGGGCCGCAAGGCTCTGCCGTTTTGGCTGGACCTGCTCCACCGGGGGCGGGACCTCCTTTTGCTGGATGGGCTCTGCCTCCCAGGGCAGGGGTTCCGGCTGTTGGGCCGTCTCGATGGGCGCGTCCGCCGGTTTTGCCATCTTCCGGATCTCCTGCGCGCTCACAGGAGGGGCATCCAGCTCCCAGGGGGGAAGGTCCTGACTCTGGGGCGCGGCATTTTGCGCAGCCGCCTTGGGGGCAGCTGCTGCCGGGGCCGCGGCTTCCGGCTGGCGCACCGCGAAGGGTGCGGGATCAGCGGCGGCAAAGGGCGCTGCCGCAAAGGGGGCCGCGCTCTGCTGGCCAAAGGCCGGGGCCTGCTGCTGGGCCGATGCTGTCTGCACCGGGGCGGCCTGCACCGGCTGCTGGGCAGCCTGCGGCGTTTCGGTCAGGGCAAAGAGGGCCAGCTCCAGCTCAATGCGCTGGTCGGTGCCCCGGCCCATCTTTTCCAGCGCGGAGCCCAGCAGGCGCACGGCCCGCACGCTCTCGCCCTGGCGGATGGTTTCAGCGGTTTGCAGATACTGGGCTTCCTCCTCCGGGGCCACCCCGCTGAGCAGGGCCTTGCCGCCGGGAAGTGCCGCCAGCATCAGGTTGCGGTAATGGGCGATCAGCTCCTCGCACAGGCGCTTCATGTCCACCGACTGCTGACGCAGCTGGGCCACCTCGGCCAGAGCCTCGGTGGCGTTTTTGCTGTGCAGCGCGTCGCTGATGCGGAACAGGTAGCTGCGGTCGGTCACACCGGCCATCCGCCGCACCAGCTCCTCGTCGATCTGGGTGGAGACACCGGCGCAGGTGTCCAGGATGGACAGCGCGTCACGGAGCGCGCCGTCCGCCAGGCGGGCGATCAGTGCCGCCGCACCCTCGGTCAGCTCCAGCTGCTCCTGAGCGGCCACGTAGCTCACCCGGGCGGCGATGTCCTCCGGCTTGATACGGCCGAAGTCGTACCGCTGGCAGCGGGACAAAATGGTGGCCGGCACCTTGTGAATCTCGGTGGTGGCCAGAATGAAGATCACATGACTGGGCGGCTCCTCCATGATTTTCAGCAGCGCATTGAACGCCGCAATGGAGAGCATGTGCACCTCGTCGATGATATATACCTTATAGGCACAGGCGCTGGGGGTATAGGCGGTCTCATCCCGCAGGTCGCGGATGTTGTCCACGCCGTTGTTGGAGGCGGCGTCGATCTCCACCACGTCCAGGATGGAGCCGTCGTCGATGCCGGTGCAGATCTGGCAGACGCCGCAGGGGTCCGGGCTGGCCTTGTCCTGGCAGTTCACCGCCTTGGCGAAGATCTTGGCGCAGGTGGTCTTGCCGGTGCCCCGGGTGCCGGTGAACAGGTAGGCATGGCCCACCCGGCCGGTGGCGATCTGGTTTTTCAGGGCCGACACAATGCCCTGCTGGCCCACCACGTCCTCGAAGGTGCGGGGCCGCCATTTGCGGTAAAGCGCCCGATACATCCTGCCGTGCCCTCCTTTCTGCCGGTACAAAAAACGGACAGGCCCGCAAGCGCCAATGCGCCTGCCTTTGCGCTGCTTGGCATACGGATGCAGGCTGCCTGCGGCGCACAGGGCAGACCACTTAATGCTGCTCGGTTCCCCGCCTGACATGGTTCATGGGGCCCCATCGCACAGGGCCCGCATCCGTATGCCGAACAGCGCACCGTTTTGGCTCTGTCCGAACAGTGCTATTATATAATAAAACCACCATAAATGCAAGAGATTTTCTGTTGCATTTTCCCCTTGCCCTTTTGCGTGAATTCCGTTATAATATTCGGCGGCCGTTTTTCAAGATGTTTTTTTGCATATATAATGTAATTATAAGGAGTACTTCATGAACAAGACCTCTTTTGCCCTGAAGGGCAATATCTTCTTCACCCCCGCTCCCGGCCAGCTGGCAATCTATCCGGAAAGCTATCTGGTATGCGTGGACCAGAAGGTGGCGGGCGTATTCGCCCAGCTGCCCGAGCAGTACAAGGACCTGCCTGTGGAGGACTACAGCGGCAAGCTGATCCTGCCCGGCCTGGTGGATCTGCACGTACACGCCAGCCAGTACGCCTACCGGGGCCTGGGCATGGACATGGAGCTGCTGCAGTGGCTGGAGGCCAACGCCTTCCCGGAAGAAAGCAAGTTCGCTGACCCGGAATATGCCGAGAAGGCCTACAGCATCTTCACCCAGCAGCTGCTGCACAGCGCTACCACCCGCGCCTGCATCTTCGCCACCATTCACCGGCCCGCCACCCTCAAGCTGATGGAGCTGCTGGAGAAGGCCGGCCTGTGCTGCTACGTGGGCAAGGTAAACATGGACCGCAACAGCCCGGACATTCTGCGGGAGACGAGCGAGGAATCCCTGGCCGAGACCCGCCAGTGGCTGCTGGACAGCGCCGCCTTCACCAAAAGCAAGCCCATGCTCACTCCCCGCTTCACCCCCAGCTGCACCGATGAGCTGATGGCCGGTCTGGGCAAGCTGCAGAAGGAATTCGGCGTGCCTATGCAGTCCCACCTGTCGGAAAATCTTTCCGAGATCAAGTGGGTGAGCGAGCTGTGCCCCGGCACCCGGTTCTACGGCGAGGCCTATGAGCAGTTCGGCCTGTTCGGCGGCGAGTGCCCCACCGTGATGGCCCACTGCGTCTGGAGCGGCGCGGAAGAGCGGGCCCGCATGAAGGAGAACGGCGTGTTCATCGCCCACTGCCCCCAGTCCAACATGAACGTTTCCTCCGGCATCGCTCCCATCAAGAGCTTTTTGATGGAGGGCCAGAAGGTGGGCCTTGGCAGCGATGTGGCCGGCGGCGCGCATCTGTCCATCTTCCGTGCCATGACCGACGCCATCCAGTGCTCCAAGCTGCGTTGGCGGCTGGTGGACCAGAACACCCCCGCCCTGACCATGCCCGAGGTGCTGTATCTGGCCACCAAGGGCGGCGGCGCCTTCTTCGGCAAGGTGGGCAGCTTTGAGCCCGGCTATGAGTTCGACGCCATCGTGATGGACGATTCCAACCTGCCCACCACCCGGCTGTGCAGCCTGCCCGAGCGGCTGGAGCGGATGGTCTACCTGGGCGACGGCGCTCCCTGCGCCAAGTACGTGCAGGGCCAGCGGCTGTTCTGATTGTTCTGTATATGCTATAAACGCCGAGGGCGGCGCCGGAAGCAAACCGGCGCCGCCCTCTGGCGTTTTCGTTATGGAGGGTCATGTGATTGGGTGGATCGTTTTCCCGGCCCGCCGCAGCGCGGCATCCCCAAAAGCCGGTGGACGACTCCATTAAGTTAGCATCAACTAACCTTGTGGTATTATCATAGCGCTTCCTGCCTCATCCGTCCATCAAATCCTTGCACTGGACTTTTTCATCCTTGGCCCATTCCCCCTGCACAGCTTGCTCAAAACAGCACGATCGAATGCTTTCGGGCCCTGCGCCGAAAAAAGTAAAATTTTTTCAAATTGGGTATTGACGATTGGGATAAGTCCTGATATAATAATCAAGCAGTCGAAAAACGGCGGCAAACATCTGGGGGTATAGCTCAGCTGGGAGAGCGCTTGAATGGCATTCAAGAGGTCAGCGGTTCGATCCCGCTTATCTCCACCAGAAAGACCTGAAACTTCGGTTTCAGGTCTTTTTCTTTTCCACTGCGAATCGTCTCCACGGTGAAAAACAAATCCGTTGCAGTCGATATTCCGCAATGAAAAGCTTCTGTTTTCGCCTTTTTCCAAGTGCCGTTTGCTTTTTTTATTTTTTCCGAAAAAACTTTTCTTTTTCTGTTGACACGCCCTATATTTCCTGCTATAATAATTAAGCATTCGCAAAACGGCAGCAAACATCTGGGGGTATAGCTCAGCTGGGAGAGCGCTTGAATGGCATTCAAGAGGTCAGCGGTTCGATCCCGCTTATCTCCACCAGAAAGACCTGAAACTTCGGTTTCAGGTCTTTTTCTTTTGTTTCAGGCTGCCCTCTTCCGCAGCAGAAAAGCCCACCGGCGCGAATGTGCGCCGGTGGGCTTTTGCCTTTATTCCTTGATTGTTTTGCTCAGCTGGCCTGCGGAGGGTAGTCGCTCAGATTCACCACGCCCCAGCCCTGGGCGGTACGCACCCAGGCGGTGGACTCATCCGCCGCACTGGCCGCGCCCAGAAAGTCCATACTGGTCTTCTGGCGGCCGGTCAGGCTGATATAGCCCCAGCCGCTCTCGGCCTTCACCGCGGCCCGGTCACCGTTGAAGGGCAGGGCCTCCAGATACTTGCATTCCACCATCTGCTCGCCGGTCTCCTGGTTCACATAGCCCCACAGGCCGTTCTGCTTCACCGCGAAGGTTCCGGTGCTGGCCCGCTGGATCTCCTCATAAACCTGCTTGTTCAGGGCGGTGCCGTCCGGCTTGAAGAGCATATAGCCCTCAGTCTCGCCCACGATCACCGGGGCAGACTCATCGTTCAAAAAGCTGCCCTTCCAGCTTGCATCCTCCTGGGTGGTGGGGGTGATGGTCACCACAGTGGCAATCACCGGCTCCAGCGTGTTCAGCATTTCCTGGTTCCAGGAGACCAGCGTCTCCATGTTTTCCAGGTACAGGGCCTTGGTCTTGGTGTCGTAATAGATGGGGGTTTCAAACTGGCCATGCCCGCCGGAGCCGATCACCTCGCCCTTGGCGTTGTAGATCTCGGTCTCGCCCTCATTGGTGATGCCGCACACCGGGCACCAGTGTACATCCTTTTCCGCCGGGATCACGATATTGCCCTTCAGGTCGATCACGCCGGTTTTTCCGTTCTGGGTGAAGAAGGCCAGCTGTTCCCGCTCCTCCAGGCTCAGCTGGGTCTGGGAGGGCGCGGAATAGTCCGCCAGCGAACCCACGATGTCGATATCCTTCACCGGTCCCACCACAAAGCCCGCCTGAGGCTTGGGGGTGGCGGTGGGCGCGGCGCTGGCCTGAGGCTGCACGGTGGAGGGCGCGCTGGTCTTTTCCGGGCCGATCTCGGTCACATCGTAGCCGTCGTTTGACTTCTTGCAGGCGGTAAAGCTCACCGCCAGGCACACCGCCAGCGCGGCGGCGATCCATTTTTTATTCAAGGGGGATTCTCCTCTCTGTGATGGCCCTGCGTGCCGCTGCAGCGCGGGCCGGATTTCTGTTATTGTACCACGAAACTGTGAATTTTTCAAAAACGGAAGCTTTCAAAACGCAAAGAGGCCCACCGGAACCGGCAGGCCTTCTGCATTACTTATGATACTTGATGTGGTTGTTGATGGCAAACGCCCGGTAGAGCTGCTCGGTGAGCACCAGGCGGGCCAGCTGATGGGGCAGAGTAACCCGTCCCAGGCTGATTTTCATGGTCGCCGCCTGCTTCACCATGGGGGCCAGACCGTGGGAGGAGCCGATTACAAAGGCCATATCCCCCGCGCCGCTCATGGCCCGGTCCGCGATGGCCGCCGCCAGCTCCTCGCTGGAAATCAGCTTGCCTTCCACACACAGTGCCACCAGAGCCGCACCCTTGCGCACATTGGCCAGGATCGCCCGGCCCTCCTTTTCCAGTGCTTTGTCGATCACCGCCTGGCTGGCGTTCTTCTCGCTGATGGTCTCCTCCGGCAGCTCGATGATGCGAAACTCACAGAAGGCCCCCAGCCGCTTCTGGTACTCGGCCACGCCCGCGGCAAAATAGCTGGCATTCAGCTTGCCGATACAAATCAAATCGATCTTTTGCATACTCGTTAAAACTCCATCCAATCACTGGGCTCGTTGCGGTTCTGGGCCTGGATGACCACATTCTCGCCGGGCTTGAGCCCCGCGCACAGAATCGCCTCCCGCACCGTGGCCAGCGCCAGCTCGGGGGTATTGTTCTCCCGGCTCAAATGGCACAGGGCAATTTTCTCGCAGCCGTCCTGTAAAAGCTCCAGCACCTTGGCGGCACACTCCGCGTTGTCCAGGTGGCCCCGGTCGGACTGGATGCGCCGCTTCAGATGATAGGGATAGGAACCCATCATCAGGCAGTTGCGGTCGTAGTTGGACTCCAGCGCCGCCAGCTTCACCCCGGCCAGCGCCTGGTGCACCTGGGGCGTGAGCACGCCCAGGTCGGTGGCGATGGCCATGACTCCGCCGTCCGGCGTGCGGATGCGATAGCCGCAGCAGGGTACATCGTGGCTGGTGGGGAATGCCTCCACCACAAAGCCGCCGATCTCCTCCGGCCGGCCCTCAATGGCGATCAGCTCGGCCGCCGGGGGCACCAGCTCCATGTCCAGCAGGTTGTCCAGCGTGGCGCTGCAGCCGTAGACCGGCACATTATAATGCTTCAAAAACACCCGCAGGCCCTGGATGTGGTCGGAATGCTCGTGGGTGACCAGAATGCCCTGCATATCCGCCACGGCCAGGCCCATCTCCTTCAGGGCGTTCAGGGTGGTGCGGCAGCTTTTGCCCATATCAATAAGCAGATACTTGCCCTCGCAGCGCACCACCGAGCAGTTTCCGGAGGAACCGGAATAAAGAGAAGTAAAAAATGCCATGAATTCTCCTATATGTATACAAAAGGCCGCGGAAAACGCAGCTCCGCGGCCTTTTTCTTCTTCGGTCAGAGGTGGATTACAGTGCCTGCGGCAAACCGGTGGCGGGCTTTTCCACCCGGCGGATATCCGCGCCCAGCCCCTGCAGCTTTTCCACCAGGTCCTCGTAGCCGCGCTCGATGTGCGCGATCTCCGATACCTCGCTGGTGCCCTTGGCGCTCAGTGCGGCCATAACCAGCGCAGCACCTGCCCGCAGGTCGGAAGCGCGCAGCGGCGCAGGCTGCAGCTCGGGCACGCCCTCGATCACAGCCACCTGGCCGTCCACCTGGATGTTCGCGCCCATGCGCACCAGCTCATCCACATAGCGGAAGCGGTTCTCCCAGATGCCCTCGGTCACGATGGAGGTGCCCTTGGCGGTGGTGAGCAGCACGGTCATCAGAGGCTGCATATCGGTGGGGAAGCCCGGATGGGGCATGGTCTTGATCTTCAGCGGCATCAGGTCGCCGGTGCGGCATACACGGATGGAGTCGTCATACTCCTCCACGGTCACGCCGGCCAGCTCCATCTTGGCGGTGATGGGCTCCAGATGCTTGGGGATCACGTTCTTGATGAGCACGTTGCCCCCGGTGATGGCGGCGGCCACCATGTAGCTGCCGGCCTCGATCTGGTCCGGGATGATGGAATAGGTGCAGCCGTGCATGCTCTTCTTGCCGCGGATACGGATCACGTCGGTGCCCGCGCCGCGCACATCGGCACCCATCATGTTCAAAAAGTTGGCCAGGTCCACGATGTGGGGCTCCTTGGCCACGTTCTCCAGCACGGTCTGACCCTCGGCCAGCACGGCGCTGAGCATGGCGTTCATGGTGGCACCCACCGACACATTGTCAAAGAACACATGCGCGCCCTTCAGGGGGCTGCCGCTCACCTTAATCATGCCGTACTCCACCGAATCGCCTGCGCCCAGAGCGCTGAAGGCCTTCAGGTGCTGGTCAATGGGGCGGGGACCCAGGTTGCAGCCGCCGGGCATGGCGACCTGGCCGGAGCCGAACCGGCCCAGCAAAGCGCCCAGGAAATAGTAGCTTGCCCGCATCTGACGGGACAGATCGTCCGGCACCTCGGTGCTGTTGATGTGGGTGGTGTCAATTTCGTAGGTATTTTTATTGAGCATCCGCACCTTAGCGCCCAGGGCGGTGAGGATCTCCAGCGAGACGGCCACATCGCTGATGGCGGGCACATTCTCGATCACGCATTTATCGGCTGCCAGGATAGTGGCGGGCAAAATGGCTACCACCGCGTTCTTTGCACCGCTGATGGTCACTTCGCCCTGAAGGGGTTTGCCCCCGTTGATAACAAATTTCTCCACGATAACTCTCCTTTGCGCGCTTTGAGGCGTTCTGCTTCAACTGCATCACAACTGTTATATTATACACCGGATCTCCGCGGAATGAAAGGTTTGAGAGTAGTATTTACGCATTTTGTAACCTCTATGCGCCAGCTGCGCACACACATCCGGGAGCTATGTTTTGGTTCAGACAATGTTTTTCATGGAAGTGCATCTTTTTAACCGGATGCGGGAATTTCCACAGAAAAACCCCGGACTCTGCTGGGAAATCCCAGAAAAGTCCGAGGTTAATCATAGCAGTTTTTTCGGCTTAGCGCAAGCCTTTTTGCGGGTTTTCAACCGGTTTTCCACTTATTTGTAGGGGAACCACTCACGGGCGGAGCGGCGCACGCCGTTCACATACACCTCAAAGTGGCAGTGGTTACCGGTGGAATTACCGGTGGAGCCCACATAGGCGATCACATCGCCCTGGCTTACCGCCTGGCCCACATGCACGTTCAACCGGCTGGCATGGGCGTACAAAGTCTGGTAGCCGTTGCCATGGTTGATAATGACATAGTTGCCGTAGCTGTAATGATAGCCGGCGGTGGTCACCACGCCGCTGTCCGCTGCGTAGATGGGCGTGCCGTAGGGGGCACAGATATCCGCGCCCTTATGGTAGCTGCTCATCCAGCGGCTCACGTAGCTGTAGCCGGGCACCGGCCACATAAGGCTGCCGCTGCCGGTGCTGGCCAGGTCGCCGTTGGCCAGCTTCTTGCCCTTGGCGATGATCTTGGTCACCGGCTCCTGCAGCACCACCCGGTCGATGATGGTGGTCTCGCTGGGGGTGGAGGAATCGCCGTAGAACACCTGCTGCTGGGTCACCTCAGCCAGGCCCTCCGCACCATCCTGAATGATCTTGGTGGAACCGAAGGCCAGCTCGTTGTCCTCCTGCTCCTCGGTGCTGTAGGGGATGGTCTCCTGATAGGTGCTGATGAGGGTGCGCTTCACCTGCAGATAGGGCATGGCCTGGCTGATGGTCAGCTGCCCGCCCACCGGGAAGCCACTGCTCGAATTAAAATCAAACTGCGGATTCTGGGCCTGCAGCTGATCCACGCTGATGCCAAAGCTGCCCGCCACGGTCCAGGGGGTGTCACCCGACTGAATGGTGTAGTAGACGGCTCCCTGCTCTTCCCCGTGGAACTTCTCGATGATCTGCTCCACCGGTACGATGGTATCGGTAAAATAGAGGCTGTTTTCCAGCCGGATATCCTTGGTGAATTCCACCGTCAGGTTCGGATTGTCCGGGTCCTCATAGGGGGCCGTCATGCTGTCCAGGTCCGCCTGCAGCACATCGCCCTCGGTGGTCACCGCCACCAGCTCATCGTTCACGTAAACACCGGTGGCGTTCTGGATCTCGTCGCTGGAGCTTTCCAGAATGGCGGCCGCCATCTGGTTTTCGTCCATCACATCCTCGCCCACGGCGATCTGGTAGGAGGGCTCTACGGTCCAGCCTTCCCGGTCGGTGCCCGCGTAGTTGATACGCTGGGCCACCTCTTCCTTGGCGGAGTCGAACACCTGCTCGGTCTGCACGTAGCCCACCACGCTGCCGTTCACTTCCACCGCCAGAACATAGTTGTATTCCAGCACGGTATGTACCGTATAACCAAACACCGCCAGTGCCGCCACCGGCAGCACATAGGCCACCGCACGCCCCAGCAGCGGGAAATATTTGTGTACGCCGGAAACAAAGTAGCGCAGGCCCTCCTTGGCCGCGTGGGCTGTGCCTGCCTGCTTTTCCTCCTGCACCCGGGCGCGGATGTTCTTCGCGCCGTTTGCCATACGGGCAAAGGGTGCCGTCAGGTCCTGCGCGCCGGTTTTCAGCGCGCCCTTGACCAGGCCTGCCACCCGGCCCCAGATCCAGGCAATACGCTCGCCCGCCTTCCGGATGCAGTTCCATGCGAAACGCACCATCCGCCGGGCGGTATATTCGCCCCAAAAGCCTACGTTATATAAAAACTGCCCCAGCACCGCTGTTTCCGGGTGCCGTTTGGCCCGCTCGATCCAGGGGCCAGCCTTCTGCAGGATTTTCTGTTTGATCGCTTCCCATCTGCCCGGGCCTTTGCCGGGAGAGGGGGAGCCGGTCTGCTGCTCTTGTTGGTTGTTCTTTTCTTCCGTTTCCGGGGTCTTTTCCAAAATCGCCAGCCTGACCGCCCTCCTTCCTTGCTTTTATACATCCCCCATTATAGCGCGAAAAGGGGCAAAAGGGCAAGGATTTGGCAGTTTTTTTCACACTCCTTTCAAATCCGGTGGAAAAATACAAGCAAAAAGCAAAGGCAATACCGCACAATTCCAGGTGGTGGAGCGCGCCGGAAATTTTTTGTGATATGAACCAAAAAGCACAGCCAAGCCTTGGTGGCTTGGCGAGCATTTTTGGAAAATAGCACGGAAAATTTTGGCGCGATACGCCGCCTGAGCCGTCAGGCGTGAATTGTGCGGGGTTGCCTAAAATTATTTATTGGGGAAAAAGTCCCGTGGCTGCTGGCGCGCACCGTTCAGCCGAATCTCGAAATGGCAATGATATCCAAAGGAATTTCCGGTGTTGCCCACATAGGCAATCACCTGGCCCTGGGTCACGGTCTGGCCGGCCCGCACCGCCAGGCGGGTGGCATGAGCATACAGCGTTTCATACCCATTTCCATGGCTGATGACCACATAGTTGCCGTAGCTGGGGTGATACCCGGCAATCCTCACCAATCCCCCGGCCGCGGCCAGAATGTCGGTGCCTGCTGCCGCCCGGATATCCACACCGCCGTGAATCTGGCCGCTGGAGCCGATCATCCACCGGCTGATGCCCCGGTAGGCGGGCACCGGCCAGATCAGGGTGCTGCCATCGGAAAGATAGGCGATGTTTTCCGCCGGGACGTACTGGCCCATGGCCACGATCCGGGTCACCGGCTCCTGCACCACCACCCGATCGATGACCGTGGTTTCGCTGGGGGTGGAGGAATCGCCGTAGAACACCTGCTGCTGGGTGATCTCGGCCACGCCCTCGGCCCCCTCCTGCACCACCTGCACGGTGCCCATGGGCAGGGTGGAGTCCTGCTGCTCTTCGGTGTCGTAGGGAATGGCTTCCTGATAGGTGCTGATGAGGGTGCGCTTCACCTGCAGGTAGGGCATGGCCTGACTGATGGTCAGCTGACCGCCCACCGGGAAGCCGGAATTGGAGTTAAAATCATAGTCCGGGTTCTGAGCCTGCAGCTCGTCCACACGGATGCCGAAGCTGCCTGCCACAATCCAGGGAGTGTCCCCTGTCTGGATGGTGTAATACACAGCGCCCTGCTCCTCGCCGTGCAGCCGCTGGATGACCTCTTCCACCGGCACGATGGTACTGGTGAAGTAGATGCTGTCCTCGCAGCGCACCTCCTTGTTGAAGGACACGGTCAGATTCGGGTTGTCCGGGTCCTCGTAGGGAGCGGTCATGCTGCTCAGCTCCTGGCGCAGCCGGTCGCCCTCGGTGGTCACCGCTACCAGCTCCCCGTTCACATACAGGCCGGTGGCGTTCTGAATTTCATTGCTGGAGCTTTGCAGAATGGCATCCGCCATCTGGTTTTCGTCCAGCACCTGCTCCCCCACCGCGATCTGATAGGAGGGCTCCACGGTCCAGCTCTCCTCCCCCGCGCCCGCGTAGTTGATGCGCCGTGCTACCTCTTCCTTGGCGGAGTCGAACACCTGCTCAGTCTGCACATAGCCCACCACGCTGCCGTTCACTTCCACCGCCAGAACATAGTTGTATTCCAGCACCGTATGTACCGTATAGCCGAACACTGCCAGTGCCGCCAGAGGCAGCACGTATGCCGCCGCGCGGCCCAGCAGCGGGAAATATTTGTGTACGCCCAGAGCAAAGTAGCGCAGGCCCTCTTTGGCCGCGTGTGCCGTGCCTGCCTGCTTTTCCTCCTGCACATGAGCGCGGATGTTCCTCGCGCCATTTGCCATGCGGGCAAAGGGTGCCGTCAGGTCCTGCGCGCCGGTGTTCAGCGCGCCTTTGACCAGGCCTGCCGCCCGGCCCCAGACCCGAGCGCAGCGCCGCCCCAGAAGGCAGCAGGCCTTCCAGCCTCCCCGTGCCAGCCGCCGGGCGGTGTATTCGCCCCAGAAGCCCACATCGTAGAGAAACTGCCCCAGCACCGCCGCACCCCGGCCAAAGCGCAGCCGCTTTGCCAGACGGACCGCCTCCGCCCGCAGCCGGAGCCACCGCTCCCTGCCGTTTTTCTGCCCGTTGGGGGTCTTGTTTTCCACGCATTGTGCCATAAAAAAGCGCCCGCCGCCTTTCTTCTACAAAGTGTACAGCATTATTATAGACAACTTGTAGAAGAAAACGCAACCGGCAGGCGGCCATTTTCACAGGGTTTTCAAACTTTTGGCACAAGCAAAGGGCGGCGCAGCCCCTTCGAGGGGACGCGCCGCCCTTGTGATTTTATTCCAGCAGGCTCTGCATATCCGGCGGAAGCGGGCTTTCCACCACCACGGTTTTTGGGGTGCCCGGCTCGGTGAATTCCATCCGGGCGCAGTGCAGCGCCTGGCGGCCGATATGCTCCCGGCTGCCGCCGTACAGCTCATCCCCGGCCAGCGGGCAGCCGATGTGGGCAAAGTGCACCCGCAGCTGGTGGGTGCGGCCGGTAATGGGCACCGCCGCCACCAGGCACAGGCCGTTTTTCTCCTGCTCCACCTGATAGCGGGTGTGGCTCGGCTTGCCCTCCGGGGCCACCTGCCGCAGGATGATGCTCCCCGGCGCCCGGGCGATGGGCGCGTCGATCTGCCCCTCTTTCTGGGTCGGACAGCCCTCCAGCACCGCCCGGTACACCTTGCTCACCCCTTTGGCCAGCAGCGGCGCGGCATAGGCGTTTTTGGCGCAGAGCACCAGACCGGAGGTGTCCTTATCAATGCGGTTCACCGGCCGGAACACGCCCTGCTGGCCCCGCTGACGCAGCAGGCCCATATAGGCGTTGGCCAGGGTGCCGTCCGCATAATTCAGGGTGGGATGCACCGCCATGCCCGCCGGCTTTTCCAGCACCATCACGTGCTGGCTCTCGTAGGCGATGGTCAGCGGAATGTCCTGCGGTTCCACGGTGGTGGGCTTTTCCGGCGGAAGGACAAAGGTGACCATCTGCCCGGCGTGCACCGTGTCACAGGTTCGGGCGGGGCCGTCCTCCACCCAGAAGCCGCCGGTCTCATTTTTCACCGCCTTGATCAGCGTGGCCGACACGCCGCTGGCCCGCAGAAAATCCCGCAGACAGCCGCCCTCAAAGCGGGGCGGAACAATAAAGCTCAGTTCCATGGGGTCGTTTCCCTCTTTCGTTGGTTTTGCTGTTGTACTGGCATTATAGCATTTTCCCCCGCCGGCGGGCAAACAAAAAGGGGCACCCGAGCGGGGTGCCCCAAAGAAAATGCGATGATTAGTAGGCGATGCCCTGAGCGATCATGCTGTCGGCCACCTTGATGAAGCCGGCCACGTTGGCGCCCACCATCAGGTTGCCGGGAGCGTCGCAGGCAACGGAAGCATCGTAGGCAGCGTGGAAAATGCCCTTCATGATGCCCTTCAGGCGCTCGTCCACTTCCTCGAAGGTCCAGGACAGGCGCAGGCTGTTCTGGCTCATCTCCAGGCCGCTGGTGGCAACGCCGCCGGCGTTGGCCGCCTTGGCGGGACCATACAGCACGTTGTTGGCCAGGAAGATCTCGATGGCCTCGGGAGTGCTGGGCATGTTGGCGCCTTCGCACACCACGGTGCAGCCGTTGGCAACCAGAGCCTTGGCGCTTTCGCCGTCCAGCTCATTCTGGGTGGCGCAGGGCAGAGCGATGTCACAGGGGATGGTCCAGATGCCCTTGCAGCCCTCGGTGAAGGTGGCGCTCTCCTTGGCGTTGGCGTACTCCACGATGCGGGCACGGCGAACCTCCTTGATGTCCTTCATCAGGTCCAGATCGATGCCGTTGGGATCGTACACATAGCCGGTGGAATCGCTCATGGCGACTACCTTGGCGCCCAGCTCGGTGGCCTTCTGGCAGGCGTAGATGGCCACGTTGCCGCTGCCGCTCACCACAACGGTCTTGCCCTCAAAGCTGTCGGAACGCATGCACTGCAGGGCTTCCTGAGTGAAGTAGCACAGGCCGTAGCCGGTGGCCTCGGTGCGGGCCAGGCTGCCGCCCCAGTTCAGACCCTTGCCGGTGAGCACGCCGGTGAACTCGTTGCGCAGGCGCTTGTACTGGCCGTACATGTAGCCGATCTCACGGGCGCCCACGCCGATGTCGCCGGCGGGAACGTCGGTGAACTGACCGATGTGCTTGCTCAGCTCGGTCATGAAACTCTGGCAGAAACGCATGATCTCGGCATCGCTCTTGCCCTTGGGGTCGAAGTCGGAGCCGCCCTTGCCGCCGCCCATGGGCAGGCCGGTCAGGCTGTTCTTGAAGATCTGCTCGAAGCCCAGGAACTTGATGACAGAGGCGTTCACGCTGGGATGCAGGCGCAGGCCGCCCTTGTAAGGGCCGATGGCGCTGTTGAACTGAACGCGGAAGCCGCGGTTCACCTGGACCTTACCGGCGTCATCCACCCAGGAAACGCGGAACTGGATGAAACGCTCGGGCTCCACCAGGCGCTCCAGAACGCCGTTCTTCTCATATTCCGGGTGCTTTTCCACCAGGGTCTGCAGGCTTTCCAGAACCTCGCGAACGGCCTGCAGGAACTCAGACTCGTTGGGGTTGCGGGCTTCCACCTGTGCATATACACGGGCCAGGTAATCGTTTTTGAACATAACGTACTTCCCCTTTCAAACGATCATCATTGATAGGCAGCGGATCGGAATCTATCGCCTATGGCGCACAGGGCCCAAAGCCCTGCTTCACTGCTATGCATTTTATTATAAAACCGTATTAAAGTGTTTGCAAGAAAAAACTTTTCCCGGCAAAGCAGTTTTTTCGGGCGCCTCGGCCAATATTTTTTGTGCAAATCTACAAAACACTTTGTCGAATCAGTCATACTTTTCCTAAAACGCCCGGGTTTTCGGCCCGGGCTTGCGCCGGGCGGCGTTGTGTGATACAATATGGAACGGAAAACGAGTGGAACATACGGCAGCGGGGCGGCATTGCGTTCGCTCTGAGGAAAGTCCGGGCTTCACAGGGGAATGGTAACTGCTAACGGCAGCCGGGGGCGACCCCAGGGATAGTGCAACAGAAAGAAACCGCCGCGTTTTGCGGTAAGGATGGAAAGGCGAGGTAAGAGCTCACCAGCGCACTGGCGACTTTGCGGCTATGTAAACCCTACCAGAAGCAACACCCGTATGGGGCATACAGCGCTCCCCGCGCGCCCCGGAGGTGGCATGAACCCTGCGGCAACGCAGGGTCTAGACAGATTGCCGTTTAATACAGAACCCGGCTTACGGTCCGGTCGTTTTCTATCAAAAAGGGCGTGTTTCCCGTTTGGGAAACACGCCCTTTTTGATGTTCAGAGCCCCAAAAGCAGATCCAGCAGCAGCAGGGTGACGACCCCCGGCGCGCCCAGCACCACCGCCATGAAGCTGGTGGCCCAGTTCAGCGCCAGGCTCACGCCGGTGACCGGCGCCAGCAGATTCACCGCCCCCAGCGCCCCCATTCCGGTGAGCGCCGCACTCAGCGCCGTGCGCAGCGGGCGGCGGCTGTGCCCCGCGGCCAGCCCCACCGCCACCAGCAGCACGGCTGCTCCCAGGGCCAGCGCCGTCACAGAATGGCCCGCAGCCCCTGGGCCCGGGCCTTGCGCTGGTAGTAGCGGTAGCGGCTTTGAATGGCCTGATACTCATAGATCAGCGCGTCGATCAGCTCCGGCTCGGTCTCCAGATCAAAGCACATCTGGTTCTGGCGCATCTGCCAGAGGCAGCGGCGCAGCTGCTCCTCCAAAGGCAGCACCTGGCAGGCCTCCCGGTCCAGCCGCTCCTGCCGGCCCTCGCTCAACGCGCGGGCCATCCGCTGCAGTGCGGGCGGCCGTTTGGCGGCGGCTTCCATCATTGCGATCCACTCCCTTCGAATCCTTCCTGTTTATGGATATGCTTCCAGTATGGCCCGGTAGACCCGGTTCGATTCCCTCTGCATGCAAAAAATAACCGCTCGCTTTGCAACACACAAAGCAAACGGTTATTTTTTACTCTTTGGTGCGGGGAACGCTCCATTCCCCTTCCTCCTGCTGCCGGTCCAGCTCCAGCGGCTGCAGGATGCGGTAGCCGCCCCGGATCTTTTCCAGAATGCCCCGGGCGCACAGCTCGTTCATGGTGCGCAGAAGGTGCCGGTAGCTCACCCCAAGATATTCGGCGGTCTCAGTGAGGCGGCCGCTGAACACACCCTCTCGCTGGCTTCGTGCGATGTAGGCTCGCAGCCGGGTCTCCAGCGGAGCCAGGATGTTAAGGGTATCGTTCACCGCGTTGCGGGCCACGATCTGGGCCAGCATGTGGGCCACCCGGTTCATAAACCGGATGTTCCCCCGCAGGCTGGCGGCGTATTTTTGCATGGGCAGCGCCACGCAGCGCACGGTGCTGTCCGCCTGAATGCTGGTGGTGACGGCCTCGCCGGTCATCAGCTCCACCTCGCCCACCAGGGTACCGGGTCCGTTGTAGCAGAACAGCAGGGTCTTGTCCGCCGGGGTGACGGTACACACCTTCACCCTGCCCTCCACCACGAAGAGCAGCTCCTCCATGGGGCAGCCCTGACGGCAGAGGAAATCCCCCCGCCGGTATTGGCGCAGGCGGGCATCCGGGTAATCCTTCCGCTCCAGCCCAAAATCCTCCAGCTGCTTCCAGTATTGTTCCAGCCGGTTGTTTTCCATTCTTTTCCCTCACTTTTCCTGTGTGCCCTGCAGCGGGGCCTGAGGCTTGCGGCTGGCCAGCGCCGAGCCCAGCGCACAGGCAAGGCCCAGCACACCCGCGACCCGGAACACATCCGCCGGGCTCTCCCCCACAAAGCCCGCCAGAAAGCCGGTGATGTAGGGCGAGGCAAAATAGCCCACGTTCACCACCGTGAGCACCGCCGCGGTGACAGCGGCCAGGCGGCGGGGTCCCGCACAGCGGGAGAAGCCCAGCATCAGGTTGGGGCTGAACAGACCCATGCCCAGAAACGCGCCCGCCACGCACAGCGCCGCGCCGGGCAGGCTGATCCACAGGCTGCCCGCCAGATACAGCGCGCCCAGAATGGCGAAGGCCCAGGTCATGGTGAAGCGGCCGGTACGGCGCTCGAACCAGGCAAAGCCGGTGGACATCAGCCCCGCCAGCACGCAGCCCACTGCACTGATCACACCGGTGAGGGCGGTATCGCCCAGGCCGTAGCCCTCCACGTACAGGGAAAGATGAGTGTTCACCATGTAAAAGAGCGCCGCGAAGGCAAAGCCCTCCACCGCCAGCCGAACCGCGCCGGACAGACTGAACCAGTCACCGCCCTCCCTGGGGCCTTCCTCATGGTGGCTCTGCCGGGGCAGGAACAGCACCGCCAGCACCAGCGGCACCAGCACCGCCAGAAAACACAGGTACACGTTGTACCAGCCGCTGCGGGCCAGCACACCGCCCACCAGAGTGGCCGCCACCCGGCCCAGCTGCAGCATACCGGTGACCATGCCCATCACCCGGCTGCGCTCCTCGCCTTCAAAGCCGTCGTTCACCAGCAGCGGATAGAGGGTGGCCTGCATGCCATAGGCCGCGCCCATGACCACACTGGCGGCGATCAGGGCGGGCAGATTTTCCCGCAGCACAAAGCTTGCAAGGCCCGAGCCGAAGAACACGGCCAGCGCCGTGATGGAAAGCTGGCGGCGGCTGAACCGCTTCTCCAGCCAGGGCTCGGCCACAATACCCGCGATGCCGGTCAGGTTGGGCAGGGCGAGCAGCAGCAGCACCGTATTCTGGGGCTGGTCCGGGAAGGCGGCCACCATGCCGGACACCGCCACCGACGGGATCATATACAACAGATTCACAAAACAGATGGCCCCGATGGCCACCTTCAAGGGGGTACGCTTCATCAATGCTTCTCCTTTTTTAGGGGTGGGACGGCAGTCGACCGCCGCGTATGCTTTATTTTACCACGACCTCCACCCTGCTCTGCAAGGACATCCGTCACAGAAAACGGGCGGGCCTGTCTGGTCCGCCCGTGTTTGGGGTTACTCGGTTTCTTCCAGGGCAAAATCCACCCGGCCCAGGGCCACGTCCGCCCGGTCCACCCGGACGCGGACCCGGTCGCCCAGGCTCCACGCACGGCCGCTCACCGGGTCCTTCAAACGCATGGATTCGATCAGCTGGGGCTCGCCCTTGCAGATGCTCTCGGCGTGCACCAGACCCTCCACAGTGTTTTCCAGCTCCACATAGATGCCCTGGGGCGCCACGCCGCAGACCACGCCCTCGAACACCTCGCCCAGATGGGCATGCATGTATTCCGCCTTGTAGCAGGCCTCGGCGGACCGCTCCAGCTGCATGGCCGCCACCTCGCAGGTGCTGGACTGGGCGCTGGCCTCCCGGGCAAACCAGGTGTAGCGCCGGTTCAGCTCCTCCAGGCTGGTGCCGCCCAGCCAGTCGCTGAGGATGCGGTGGATGGCCAGGTCCGGATAGCGGCGGATGGGGCTGGTGAAGTGGGTGTAATCCTCCAGCGCCAGGCCGTAATGCCCCTTGGGCTCCGGCTCATAGCAGGCCTTGGCCATGGCCCGCAGCACGCCGGTGTGCACCACCGGCTGCAGGTCGGTGCCCCGGGTGGAATCCAGCAGAGCGGCCAGCTCCTTCTGGGTGGGCGCTTCGCCGGCAAAGTGATCCGGCAGGCCGCACACCCGCAGCATACCGGTCAGCCGCTCCACCCGCTCCGGGTTCGGGGCCTCGTGCACCCGGTAAACAAAGGGCAGCTGGTTGCGGCGGGCCAGCTGGGCCGCGCACTGGTTGGCCAGCAGCATGAACTCCTCAATCATGCACTCGGTCACCCCGCGGCTGCGCCGCTGGATGTCCACGCAGCGGCCCTCTTCATCCAGCACCAGCTTGGCCTCCTCGGTCTCCAGCTCGATGCCGCCCCGCTCCCGGTGCATCTTGGCCCGCTGCTCGTAGAGCTTCTTCATCAGGGGCAACTGGGGCCATACCTCCTCGTATTTTTCCCCCAGCTCGGGGGTCTCCTCTCCGGCCAGCAGCTGGTTCAGCTCGCTGTAAACGCCCTTGACCCGGCTGCGGATCACGGTCTTTTCAAACCGGAAGTCCCGCAGCTGGCCATCCTCGGTCAGCTGCATGATGCAGGAGAAGGCCAGCCGGTCCTCGCCCGGGTTCAGGCTGCACAGCCCGTTGGAGAGCTGACGGGGCAGCATGGGAATCACGCTGTCCGCGTAATAGATGGAGGTTCCCCGGCGCATGGCCTCCTTGTTCAGCTCGCTGCCCGGCTTCACATAATGGCTCACATCCGCGATGTGCACCCCCAGCTCCCAGCCGTTTTCCACCGCCATCAGCGAGATAGCATCGTCAATGTCCTTGGTGGAGGCGGCGTCGATGGTGAAGATGGGCCAGCTGCGCAGGTCGGTGCGCTTTTTCAGGTCCGAGGACTGGATGCCCTCCAGCCTGCGGGCCTCAGCCTTCACCTTTTCGGGGAAGTGCCGATCCACACCGGCGGCGTACAGCAGCGCCTTGGCGCAGTTCTTGGCGGCCTGGGCACTGCCGAAGCGCAGCGCCACGCCCACCCGGTGGTCCTCATAGTCCTCGCCCCGGCTCAGCAGCTCCACCGCCGCCTTGTCGCCGTCCGACGCGCCGCCCGCGGCGCTCTTTTTCACCTGCAGGCGCACGAATGGGCATTCATCCGGCAGCAGATACAGCCGCTCCTTCTCCTTCAAAATGGTGCCCACAAAGTTTTTGCGGGGCTGCACCACTGCCAGGATCTCGCCCTCCCGGGAGCCGGGAACCCTGGGCTTGTCGAACAGCTTCACCAGCACCCGGTCGCCGGGCAGCGCACCGCACAGCGCCCGGCCGGGGATGAAGATATCGCCCTTCTGGTCGTTTTCCGGCGCGGCAAAGCCGAAGCTGGGCCCCAGCTTGACCAGCACGCACTCCAGCGTGCTTTCGGCCTTGGCGTCCTTTGCCAGAAAATAGGCGCCGCTCTTCTGGCGGATCTTTCCCTTCTTGTGCAGCTCGTCCACAGTCTGCTGCACCTTTTTGTCGTTGCCCAGCTTGTTCTTCAATTCTTTGAGACGCCTGGGCTTTTTCTCCAGCTCCCGGAGGATCTTGGATCGAATGGACATGACATTTCCCTCCCTCTTGGCGGCCCTGCACCCCTCGTACCGAGCCATGGAAAGACAAAAAGGGCCCGCGCAATGCGGGCCCTCTTGCTTGTTAGTTCATGCTCATAACGCTCAGCACGCTGACCGCGATCATGACAACAAAGAAAACGATGCCCACGATCTTGGTGTACTTGGCGAGCCTCACGTCCTTGGCACGGGTACGGCCGGCTTCCATCATGCCGCCCTCGCCGGCGATGGCACCGGACAGGCCGCGGCCCTTGGACTCCTGGGACAGGGTCAGAAATACGATCACGATGGCGGCCAGGATCAGCACGACACCGCTGATGATCTCGATAATACTCATAGTGTAAACGCTCCTCCGCTTTTTATACGCGCTAATATGCAAGTATGATGATACCACACAGCCCCGCAAAATGCAAGGGCAACACCGCACAATTCGCGGCAAATGCCCGGATTTCTGCGGGCTTTTCCCGGGGCAGCAGGCCGGTTTTACTGGCCCAGCTGCAGCTGCTCGGCCACATCCTCCTCCCGCACCAGAGCGCCTGCGGCGGGCAAGCTGCGCACCCGGTACCGATGGGGGTTGGCCAGCTCCAGCGCACCGGCGGGCTTGACCCATTCGATGTGCTGGTTCTTTTTCAGGGTGATCACCGCCACGCCCGCGGTGTCGCGGGTCTGCTTCTCGGCGATCTGGGTGGTGTGGGCCAGCAGCATCCGGCCGCCGCTGGTGCGAACCGCCAGCTCGGTCTCCTCAGGCAGCTGCACCATGCAGGCCAGCTGCTCCTTGTCGCTGTAGGCCTTGAGCAGCTTTTTGCGGTTCTGCTTGGTGGCGTAGCTGTTCATGGGGATCTTGGCGAATTTGCCGTTGGCGTAGGCAAACAGCATATAGCCCTTGTAATCCAGGGTGACCGCCATGTAGACCGGCAGCTCGCCCTCGTCCATGCCCAGGCTGGCCGCCACGAACTCGCCCATCACGCTGGCCTTGGTGTCGGCAAAATCCGCCGCGCGGCACTTGTACACCTGCCGCTGGTCGGTGAAGAACAGCAGCCAGGCGTCGTTGCGGGTCTCGATCTGCTGCACCACTTCGTCGCCTTCCTTGAGCTTCTGCTCGCCGCTCATACGCAGCGACTGGGGGGTGATCTTCTTGAAGTAGCCCTCCCGGGTGAAGAAGACGGTGACCGGGTAATCCGGCAGGCTCTCCTCCTCGGCGGCGGAGTCCGCGGTCTCCACGTCGTACAGAATCTGGCAGCGGCGGGGCTGACCGTATTTCTTGGCCACCGCGTTCAGCTCTTCGATGATGATGCGGCGGATCTTGGCCTCGGATTTCAGGATATCCTCCAGGCGGGCGATCTCGGCCTCCAGGTCAGCGATCTCCTGGGTGCGCTTGAGGATGTATTCCCGGTTCAGATGGCGCAGCTTAATCTCGGCCACGTACTCGGCCTGGGTCTCGTCGATGCCGAAGCCGATCATCAGGTTGGGCACCACCTCGGAATCCTCCTCGGTTTCCCGCACGATGCGGATGGCCTTGTCGATGTCCAGCAAAATGGCCTCCAGGCCCTTCAAAAGGTGCAGGCGCTTCTGCTTGCCCTGCAGGTCGTGATAGGTGCGGCGGCGCACGCATTCCACCCGGAATGCCACCCACTCGTTCAGGATCTGCCGCACGCCCAGCACACGGGGCTGGCCGCCGATGAGCAGGTTGAAGTTGCAGGCGAAGCTGTCCTCCAAAGGAGTGGTGCGGAACAGCTTCTGCATCAGCTTGTCCGGGTCCTGGCCGCGCTTCAGGTCAATGGTCAGCTTGAGGCCGTTCAGATCGGTCTCGTCGCGCATGTCGCTGATTTCCTTGATCTTGCCGGTCTTCACCAGCTCGGCGATCTTGTCCATCACCGCCTCCACCGTGGTGGTGGGAGGAATGCGGGTGATCTCCAGCATGTTGCCGTCCTTCTCGTAACGGTACTGGGCGCGCACCCGCACGCTGCCGCGGCCGGTCTCGTAGATCTTGCGCAGCTCGGCCTCGTTGTACAGAATCTCACCGCCGCCCACAAAATCCGGAGCGGGCAGGGTGGTGAGCAGGTCGTGGTCCGGATGGCGCATCAGGGCCACGGTGGTCTCGCACAGCTCCGCCAGGTTGAAGGAGCAGATGTTGGAGGCCATGCCCACGGCGATGCCCAGGGTGTTGTTGGCCAGAATGGTGGGGAAGGTCACCGGCAGCAGGGTGGGCTCGGTGGTGGTGCCGTCGTAGTTGGGCACAAAGTCCACGGTGTCCTTGTCGATGTCCCGGAACAGCTCCTCGCACACCGCCTCCAGCTTGGCTTCGGTGTATCGGCTGGCGGCGTAGGCCATGTCCCGGCTGTAGGCCTTGCCGAAGTTGCCCTTGGAATCCACAAAGGGCACCAGCAGGCTCTCGTTGCCTCGGCCCATGCGCACCATGGTCTCATAGATGGCCGCGTCGCCGTGGGGGTTCAGGTGCATGGTGCTGCCCACGATGTTGGCGCTCTTGGTACGGGCGCCCTTCAACAGGCCCATGCCGTACATGGTGTACAAAAGCTTGCGGTGAGCGGGCTTGAAGCCGTCGATCTCCGGCAGTGCGCGGGAGACGATGACGCTCATGGCGTAGGGCATGTAGTTCTTTTCCAGGGTCTCGGTGATGGGGCTCTGGATTACAACGCCCGCGTCCAGGATCTCCACGTTATCGCCCAGCTGGGGCCGGGCGGGGGTGGCGCGTTTGGTCTGTTTTTTTGCCATTGCTCTTCTCTCCTCCCCTTACGAAAGATCCAGGTCGTCCAGGTATTCCACGCCGTGCTGGGCGATGTGCTCCTTACGGCCGGCCAGGTTGTCGCCCAGCAGCAGGTCAAACACGGCGGCGGTGTGCTCCACATCCTCCGGGTTCACCTTGATCAAACGGCGGCTCTCCGGGTTCATGGTGGTGAGCCACATCATTTCCGGGTCGTTCTCACCAAGACCCTTGGAGCGCTGAATGGTATACTTCTCCTTGCCGATGCGGGAAAGGATGTTTGCCTTTTCCGGCTCGGTGTAGGCAAAGTAGGTCTTGTTTTTGGTGTTGATCTCGTACAGCGGGCTTTCGGCAATATACACGTAGCCCTCGTTGATGAGGGTGGGGGTGAGCCGGTAGAGCATGGTCAGGATCAGGGTGCGGATCTGGTAACCGTCCACGTCGGCGTCAGTACAGATGACCACCTTGTTCCAGCGCAGGTTGTCCAGGTTGAAGGTGGCCAGGTCCTTTTTGGCCTTGCCGCCCAGCTCCACGCCGCAGCCCAGCACCTTGATCAGGTCGGTGATAACATCGGATTTGAAAATGCGGTCATAGTCCGCCTTCAGGCAGTTCAGAATCTTGCCGCGCACCGGCATGATGCCCTGGAACTCGGAGTCCCGGCTGGTCTTGACCGCGCCCATGGCGGAATCGCCCTCCACGATGTACAGCTCGCGGCGGCTCACATCCTTGGTGCGGCAGTCCACGAACTTCTGCACCCGGTTGGCGATGTCGATCTGACTGGTCATCGTCTTCTTGATGCTCTGGCGGGTCTTTTCCGCATGCTCGCGGCTCTGCTTGTTGATGAGCACCTGCTGGCAGATCTTCTGGGCCTCCTCCGGGTTCTCCAGGAAGTAGACCTCCAGATTGTGCTTCAGAAACTCGGTCATGGCCTGGGCCACGAACTTGTTGGTGATGGCCTTTTTGGTCTGGTTCTCGTAACTGGTGCGGGTGGAGAAGGTGCTGGACACATACACCAGGCAGTCCTGTACATCGGCAAAGGTGATCTTGCTCTCGTTCTTTTTGTACAGGCCCTTGGTCTTTAAAAAGTTATCGATCTGGTTCACAAAGGCGGTGCGCACCGCACGGTCCGGGCTGCCGCCGTGCTCCAGCCAGCTGGAGTTGTGGTAGTATTCCAGCATCTGCACCTTGTTGGAGAAGCAGAAGGCGGCGCTCATCTTCACCCGGTAGTCCGGCTGGTCCTCCCGGTCCCGGCCGGTGGCGGTGGACTCGCAGTAGCGGGCGGGGGTGATGTAATCCAGACCCACGGTCTCGTTCACATAATCCTCAATGCCCTTTTCGTAGCGGAACTCGATGGTCTGCTTTTCCGGCCCGGTCTGGTCCACAAAGACAAGATCCAGGCCCGCGTTGACCACCGCCTGCCGCTTCATGGTGTCGGTGAAATATTCGGTGGGCACGTTCACGTCGGTGAACACCTGGGTGTCCGGCTTCCAGCGGATGATGCTGCCGGTGCGGCGGCCCTTGAAGGGCTCCTTGATCATCTCGCCCGCGGGCTCGCCCTGCTTGAAGTCCAGATGATAGTGGAAACCGTCCCGGTAAATGTCGGCGGTCATCCACTCGCTGGCGTACTGGGTGGCGCACAGGCCCAGACCGTTCAGGCCCAGGGAATACTCGTAGTTGTCCTCCCCGGCAGAGTACTTGCCGCCGGCGTACATCTCGCAGAACACCAGCTCCCAGTTGTAGCGCTGCTCCTTGGGGTTATAGTCCACCGGGATGCCCCGGCCAAAATCCTCCACCTGGATGCTGCCGTCCGCAAAGCGGGTGAGCAGGATCTTCTCGCCGTAGCCTTCGCGGGCCTCGTCGATGGAGTTGGAAAGGATCTCGAAGATGGAATGGGCACAGCCCTCCACGCCGTCCGAGCCAAAGATAACGGCAGGGCGTTTGCGCACCCGGTCCGCGCCCTTCAGGCTGGAAATACTGTCGTTGCCATATTCCTGTTTTTTGGCCAACCTGTTCTACCTCCTGTTGGTTTTGGGGGCTTCTTTCCCCCGTTTTCCCCCTCTGTCTGCGCCAGGGCAGGCCCTTGTGCGCCGGGGATTTTCTCACGTTCTTGAATGCATACCATATTATTTAACCACGCCCCGGCGGAAAATGTCAAGGCGCGCAGGGTGCGGCGGGGCGCTCTGCCGGGCCGTTTGCGGGCCATCGGGTGGCGTTTTTCGAACTTTTCGGCCCTGCTTTTTCGGTTCTTGTCTGGGCGTTCCTCACCGATTGTTACCAGCCCGGCGCCCCACTGAACCTCTTCCACAGCGAAAAAAGGCCTTCCGCACTGCGGCCTGCAATGCGGAAGGTCTTTTTGTTTTGTGATGATTCAGCGCCCAAATCAGGCCAGCAGGAAGCCAATCAGGGCCACGATGGCACACAGCACGGCGGTGATGGGCGGGGCCCAGCGAATGATCTTTTCCGCGATCACATCCCGGGGGTCCATCTCCTCGTCCCCGTATTCCTCGTAGTCGTCCTGGTAGTCCTCCTCATAGCCGCCCTCATCCTCATAGGCATCCTGTTCACGGAAGCCCAGACGGGAAGCGGCATAGCGGCTGCGGCCCCGGTCATCGGCCAGGGTCATGTCCGAGTCATCCTCCTCGTCGGGATGCAGCGGAGGCACATCGTAGCTGGGGTCCGGCTGATTGCGCAGCGGGGGCACCGCGCGGGTGGGCTCCTCCGGGCGAACCGGGGGTACCATGCGGGTGGGCTGTTCATCCGCCGCGGGCTGCTGGGCGGTCTGCGCCGCCTGCAGCATGCTGGACAGGGTGTTCTGCAGCAGGATGCGGTCGGAGCCGCACTCGCTGCACCACACGCCGCTCTCCTCACGGGGATGGAAGGCACCGCAGGCGCAGTACCAGCCCTGGTCCAGCACCTGGGGCACAAACTGCAGCCCCTCCTTGCCGGTGCGCTCGCTCAGCTTTCTGGCCAGGTCCTCCGGCAGCTTTTTGGGCGCGGGCAGGCGGGTGCGCACATAGCCGGTCAGATCCAGCGCGTTGCCGTCGGCCAGATAAGCCCGGAGCAGGTCCACCTCAACACTGCCCACCGGGGCCTGGCTGATGTAGACCGCATCGTCCGAGCCGAAGACCTGACCGCCCGCAGCGTTCAGGCCCTGGTACTCAAACCGGTCCTGGCAGACCACGGTACCGGTGCGGTCCTTGCACTTGAACTCCACCAGCAGGCCGGTGACCGGCTGGCTGGAAATGTTTTTAAAGGACAGGCAGACCGCGATGTCGCCGCTCTGGTCGCCCTTCAGCAGCTCCACCTTCACAAACTGGATGGGGCTGCCCTTGGTGTAATAGTTGGCGCGGGATTGGGCCAAAAGGTCGAAATTCTCTTCCATAAGAGCGTTACTCCTTTCCTGTTACAGGGAGCCCTCGGGCTTTTCGCCCTGGTCCGGCTGCTCCGGCAGAGGCTCGGCAGTCTCGGCGGTCTCGGCAGGCTGAGCGGGTTCGGCGGGTTCCGCAGGCTCAGCAGCCTGGGCAGGTTGAGCGGGCTGTGCCGGCTCAGCGGGTGCTGCGGCCGGGGCGGGCTGCTCGGCTTCGGGCAGGGTGCCGCCCTCCATCAGGGTCTTGAACTCCTCGCCGGACAGCTTCTCCCGTTTGATCAGCTCGGCGGCCACCACATGCAGCTTATCCATGTTGTCGCTCAGGATGCGGCGGGCTCTCTCGTAGGCTTCGTCCACGATGTCCCGGATCTCGCTGTCAATCTCAGCAGCGATGGAATCGGAATAACCCTTGCCCTGGCTGAAATCACGGCCCAAGAAGGTCTCCTCCGGGTCGGAGCCATACACCACAGGGCCCAGCCGCTCGGAGAAGCCGTAGCGGGTGACCATGCTGCGGGCGGTCTGGGTGGCGCGCTCCAGGTCGTTGGAAGCGCCGGTGGAGATATCCTCCAGCACCAGGCTCTCGGCCACGCGGCCGCCCAGCAGGCTCACGATGCGCTCCTGCATGGCGGTCTTGGTCACGTAGCTGGCGTCCTTGTCGGGCAGGTACATGGTGTAGCCGCCCGCCTGGCCGCGGGGGATGATGCTGATCTGATGCACCGGGTCGTTGGTGGGGCAGAACCAGCTGGTGATCGCGTGGCCCGCCTCGTGGTACGCGGTGAGCTTCTTCTCCTTCTCGGTGACCACACGGCTCTTCTTCTCGGGGCCGGCCACCACCTTGATGGAGGCTTCCTCGATCTCCTTTTCCGTGATGGCCTTCTTGCCCCGGCGGGCAGCCAGCAGAGCCGCCTCGTTCACCAGGTTTTCCAGGTCCGCACCGGCGAAACCGGCGGTGGACTGGGCAATGGTCTTCAGGTTCACATCGGGAGCCAGAGGCTTCTTGCGGGTGTGTACCCGCAGGATCTCCTCACGGCCCTTCACATCCGGCAGGCCCACGTAGACCTGACGGTCGAACCGGCCGGGGCGCAGCAGGGCGTGGTCCAGGATGTCGGCCCGGTTGGTGGCCGCGATGACGATGACGCCCTCGTTGGCGCCGAAGCCGTCCATCTCCACCAGCATCTGGTTCAGGGTCTGCTCGCGCTCGTCGTGACCGCCGCCCAGACCGGTGCCGCGCTGGCGGCCCACTGCGTCGATCTCATCGATGAAGATGATGCTGGGCGCGGTCTTCTTGGCCTTGTCGAACAGGTCGCGCACACGGGAGGCACCCACGCCCACATACATCTCCACGAAATCGGAGCCGGAGATGGAGTAGAAGGGCACGCCTGCCTCGCCTGCGCAGGCGCGGGCCAGCAGGGTCTTACCGGTACCCGGAGGGCCCACCAGCAGCACGCCGTGGGGAATGCGGGCACCCAGGCTGTTGAACTGGCTGGGGTTTTTGAGGAACTGCACGATCTCTTCCAGCTCGGCCTTTTCCTCATCCGCACCGGCCACATCCGCAAAGGTGGTCTTGCGCTTGTCGTCGTTCTGGTCCTTCACCTTGGCACGGCCCACATTCATGATGTTGCCGCCCTGGTTGCCCTTGAACATCACGTAGAAAATGAAGATCATGCTGCCCACCATGACCACCATCATCATGATGTCCCAGATGGGCACGCTGCTCTTCACCGGGGTGTAGTCCTGATACATGGGCGCGTCCGAATGGGCCTCGTTGTAGGCCTGGACGTAGGGCTGCACCTCTTCGTAGAAAATGCTGAAATAGGGCACGCGGTATTCCACCTGCCAGATGCCCTCACCGCTGGGCAGCTGATCCACGGTCTCCTTTGCGCCGGTAGCGCTCTGGCTCTGGCTGCGGATCAGATCAAACATGCCGCCCTGGGCCAGCTGGCCGCGGGTGCCGGACTGCTTGCCGGTATCCACCGCGTTAGAAGGCAGCTCCACGCTGCCCTCTACTAGTGCCAGCTTGATGTCGCCGGTGTTCAGGTCCATCTCGAAACCGACCACCTGCTGGGACTGGAAGTAGCTGAGCACCCGGGAGTAGCTCATGGTAGTGGTGGAGGTGTTCATCAGGCTCCACAGATTCAGAGCCAACACGCTCAGCGCCAGCAGCACGACGATGATCATGCCGTTGAATTTTGGTTTACGCTGCAAAGACTTCATCTCCTATTCCGCACGGGAGCCCGGCCGCGGTTCGGCCGTTGCTTCGCGCCCCCGTGCGCATGTTATTTGGTGTACACTTCGGGCTTGAGAATGCCCACGTAGGGCAGGTTGCGGTACTGCTCGTCGTAGTCCAGGCCATAGCCCACCACGAACTCGTCCGGCACCTCGTAGCCCACGTAGTCCGCCTGCAGGTCAACCTTGCGGCGGCTGGGCTTATCCAGCAGGGTGGCAATGCGGATGCTGGCGGGGTTGCGGCCCTCCAGCAGGGTCTTCAGATAGCTCAGGGTCATGCCGGAGTCCAGAATGTCCTCCACGATCAGGATGTCCTTGCCGGACAGGTCCTGATCCAGGTCCTTCACGATCTTCACCACGCCGCTGGTCTTCACGCCGCTGCCGTAGGAGGAAACGACCATGAAGTCGATGGCGCAGGGCAGATCGATGCAGCGCATCAGGTCGGCCAGGTAGACCACGGCGCCCTTCAGCACGGTGACCAGCAGCAGGTTCTTGCCCTGGTAGTCCTTGGTGATCTGGGCGCCCATCTCGGCGCACTTGGCCTTCAGCTGCTCTTCGGTGAGTAATACCTGCAGGATATCGTTGCTCTGACTCATTGTTATTCACTGCTCCTTGTTGGTTGGTTCCAGCGGGCGGATCACCAGGATACGGCTGGTGGCGCTTGTGGGGGCAAACCCCTGGGCCACTCCGCCGCCCCACAGCCAGATCACCTGACTGCCCTGGGCCAGAAGGGGCACCAGCGCACGCTGTGCACCGGGAATTCCCGCCTCGTTGAAGTATTTTTTCAAACTTTTGCTCCCGCTGCGCCCCTCCGGCCGGAACCAGTCGCCCGGCTGGCGGGTACGCAGAGACAAACTACTCCTTATTCTATCATAATCCACACAATTGGTTAAGCCTTTTTTCCGGCCCCCGGCAAATTTTTTGATTTGTTCACAATCTTCGCCTTCCACCAGCTCCAGCCGCAGCCGGTAGCCGCCGGGCAGCCGGTATTCCCCCGGCTCGGCGGGCTGCGGAGCAGCAGGCTCTTCTTCGCAGCTCTGCGCCCAGCGCAGCACCCCGGCGCACCGCTCAACGCGCACGCCGCCCGCCAGCTGGGCCGCACGGCTTTCCCCCGCGATCAATGCCTCCAGCTTGGGCAGATCCGCCTGGCGCAGGGTCGTTTTCTCCTCCACCAGACAGCGCAGCGCCTCAGCCCGGAGCACCGGGTCCGCCTTTTGCAGCACCGAAACGCTCCAGCCGTCGCCGCAGCGGGCCGTTTGCAGCAAGTGTTCCCCCTGGCGGCGAAAATATTGCAGCCAGCCCTGGGCCCGGCGGCAATATTCCCCCAAAGCCCGCTGGGCCTCCGGGTTGATCTGCTCCAGCTGGGGCAGCACCTGATTGCGCAGCCGGTTGCGGGCGTATTCGTCGCTTTCGTTGGTCTCATCCAGCACGAAGGGGGTGCCGGTGGCCCGGCAATAGGCCTCGGTGGCCTTACGGGGCAGTTCCAGAAGCGGCCGGATGAAGGGCCCCCGCACCGGCGGGATGCCCGCCGCGCCCGCCAGCCCGGTACCCCGTGCCAGCCGGAACAGCAGCGTTTCCGCCTGATCGGTGAGGGTGTGGGCGGTGGCGATCTTCACCGCCGGGTCTTTTTTCCGCAGCTGCTCAAAGAAGTCGTAGCGCAGCTGCCTTGCCCATTCCTCGCTGCGCCGCTCGGTCTGCCGCCCGGCACGGTGGCAGTGCAGCTTCACGCCTTCTTTTGCACAGAATTCCGCCACAAAGGCCTCGTCCGCATCCGCCGCCTCCCGCAGGCCGTGGTTCACATGGGCTGCTTCCAGCGTGATGCCCAGCTCCCGGCCCCGGCGCAGGAAAAAGCGCAGCAGGGCCATGGAATCCGCCCCGCCGGATACCGCCGCAATCACCCGGTCGCCGGGCTGCAGCAGGTTCTGGCTTCGGATGCTCTCCAGCGCCTGCTCCTCAAAGGCCGCGGCGCTCATCGGCTCATCCCGCATGGTTGTAGTCCACGTTCACGAAGCGGGTGTGCGCGCCGTCCCAGCCCAGGTCCACCTTGCCGGTCTCACCGTGACGGTTCTTGGCGATGATGCACTCGGCGGTGCTGGAATCGCTCTCCTCCAGACTCTCGCCGCTCATGGAGGTGTAGTAGCCCTCGCGGTACAAAAAGAGCACGATGTCGGCGTCCTGCTCGATGGAGCCGGAGTCACGCAGGTCGGACAGCTGGGGCCGGTGGTCGGACCGGCCGCTGCTCTTTTCCGCCGCACGGGACAGCTGGGACAGGGCGATGACCGGCACGTTCAGCTCCTTCGCCATGATCTTCAGGTTTCGGGTGATATCGCTGATCTCCTGCACCCGGTTCTCGGTGCGCTTGCCGCTGGTCATCAGCTGTAAGTAGTCGATGACCACCAGGCCGATGGGGGTCTTCTCCGGGTCCTGGTTGATCTTGCGGATCTTGGCCTTCACCTCGGGTATGGTGATGCCGGAGGTGTCGTCCATGAAGATGGGCACATCGTGCAGCACGTCCATGGCGTGGGCCAGGTCATCCCAGTCGTTGCCGCTCAGCGCGCCGGAGCGGAAGGAGTGGCTGTCCACACCGGCCTCGGCGGAGAGGATACGGTTGGTCAGCTGCTCCTTGCTCATCTCCAGACTGAAGATGGCCACCGGGATGTGGCTCTTTTTGGCCACGTTGGTGGCGATGTTCAGCGCGAAGCTGGTCTTGCCCATACCGGGGCGGGCGGCCAGAATGATCAGGTCGGACCGGCCCAGACCGGTGAGAATGGAATCCAGATAGGTAAAGCCGGTGGGAATACCGGCATATTTGTCCTTGTTGGGGCCCGCAATCTTCTGCAGGGTGGCCATGGTCTCCAGGAACGCGTCGGACAGCTTGGTCAGCTCCTCCCGCTTCTGGTTGGAGCGGATGTCGGTCAGGCGCTGCTCCACGCTCTCCAGCAGCATATCCGCGTCCGGCTGGGCGCTGGACTGCTTGAGGATGTTCTGGGCCAGCTGCATCACCTGGCGGGTGAGGTATTTCTCCTCCACGATGCGGGCGTAGGCGGAGAAGTTGCTGATGGAGGGCACCACCTCGCCCAGACGGGCGATGTAGACCTTGGCGGCCTCCATGCTCTCGAACACGCCGGTGGAGGCCACCGCGTCGATCAGGGTCACCGCGTCCAGCTGCTCGGTGCCGGAATACAGCTCCACCATCTGGCTGAAGATCTCGGCGTTCTGGCGGGAGTAGAACATCTCCGGCTTGAGGGTATTGATCAGCGCGGGCATCACCCGCTCGCTGTCCAGCAGGGCGGCGCCCAGCACCGACTGCTCCGCCTCCATATTATACGGCTCGGCCAGGTTCATGCTGTCCAGCTCAAAATTTGTATCCTGCATCAGGCATCGTTCCCTTTCGCTACGGTTGGTTTTTCAGGCAAAAGCGCATCGCTTCGAACCGGGCGAAGCGTGCGTTTCTGCTTTCAGCAAGCAGCGCCCAGCGGGCGCAGCCTTCGGGGCCATTCTTCCCCATGGCCGCCCCACTGGGCGCAGCAGTTCCGTTTTTTACTGCTCCTCGACCTTCACCTTAAAGGTGCTGGTCACGCCGGGGTGCAGCTTCACGGTGGCGTTGGTGGTGCCGAACTCCTTGATGTCCCGCTCCAGCTCCACCTTGCGCTTGTCGATCTCGGTGCCCACCATCTGGCTCAGGTGCTGGGCCACCTCCTTGGAGGTGATCTTACCGAACAGACGGCCGCCGTTGCCCTTGCTCTTGATCACAACGGTCTTGTCCTTGATGGTGGCGGCCAGCTGCTGGGCAGCGGCCAGAGCCTCGGCAGCGTGATGCTCCTTGGCCTCGTTCTTGGTGCGCACCAGATTCAGCGCGCTGGCGTCCGCCTCGGCGGCCAGGCCGCGGGGGAACAGGAAGTTGCGGGCGTAGCCGTCCGATACTTCGTGGATCTCGTCCTTTTTGCCGATGTTCTTCACATCCTGCTTCAGAATGACCTTCATTGGTATCTCTCTCCTTATGTGCGCGGCCACTTGCATGCAAGCACCGCGTATTTTGGCCGGCCGCTGGGGCCGGGTTTATCTTTTTTTGCCCGAGCGGGCCTCTTCCTCGGCCTGCTCCTGCCGGTAGCGGGCAATGGCCTGACGGATGCGCTTTTCCGCTTCGTCGATGGTGGTGTCTTTCAGCTGCGCGCCCGCCATGGTCAGATGACCGCCGCCGCCCAGCTGCTCCATGATGACCTGCACGTTCACGGCGCCCATGCTGCGGGCCGAGATGTTCACCCCGCTGCCCTGCTGCACCGCCACGAAGCTTGCCCCCACCCCCTGGATGGTGAGCAGGTCGTTGGCCGCCTGAGGCACCGCCACCGCCATGTCCGGCGGCAGCTCGCCGGAGACCGACACCGCACAGCCCATATAGATATCGGCGTTTTCCACCAGATTGGACTTGGCGGTGTATTCCTGCAAGCTGGAATTGAACAGCAGCTTCACCCGCTCGGTCATGGCGCCCATGCGGCGCAGATAAGCCGCCGCCTCAAAGGTGCGCACGCCGGTGTGGATGCCGAAGTTGCGGGTGTCCAGCATGATGCCGGCCAGCAGCGCCTCTGCCTCCAGCTGAGTGGGGCGGAACTGCTGCCCCTCCACATACTGCAAAAGCTCGCTTACCAGCTCACAGGTGGAGGAAGCATAGGGCTCGTGGAAGAACAGCACCGCGTTGTCGATGTGACCCACCGCCTTGCGGTGATGGTCGATCACCGCCACCTGGCGGCATTTGCGGTATACATCGCCGCTTTCCAAAAGGCCCTTGATGTGGGTATCCACCACCAGAAGCAGGGTGTTGTCGGTCATGCCGTCCAGCGCAACCTCCGGCGAGATGAAATCCTCGCCCAGGCCCGCTTTCTGGAATTCCTCCAGCACGCTCTGGGCCAGCGTGGCCTCTCGCCGCACCACAATGGCGGCGGGAGCGTCCAGCCCCTTGCAGATGCGCAGCACACCGATGGCTGCGCCCACACAGTCCAGATCGCTCATCCGGTGACCCATGATGAGCACGCTGTCCGCCTGGCGGATCAGATCGCACAGGGCCTTGGCCACGATGCGGCTCTTGACCCGGCTGCGCTTTTCCACACTGCGGGATACGCCGCCGTAGAAGGCAAAGCCCTCGGGGGTCTTGACCGCCGCTTGGTCGCCGCCGCGGCCCAGGGCCATGTCCAGCGACTGGCGGGCCATCTCCTCGCACTGGCGCAGGGTATCGCCGCCCCGGCCCACGCCGATGGACAGCGTCACGTTCACCTCGCCCTCCAGGGCGCGGATCTTGTCCAGTACATCAAATTTTGCCGCCACCATTTCCTTCATGTGGCGTTCCTCCACCACCGCTATGTAGCGGGCGTTGCTTACCCGCTGCAAAAAGCCGGTGGTGCGGCCGATGTAGGTTTCCAGCACCCGGTTGATGCCTTCCAGCACCCGGGCCTTTTCCGAGTCCTTCAGCTCGGCCAGCTGCTCGGCGTAGGCGTCGATCTCGATGATCATATACGCCGGACGGGTGGCGTCGTATTCCGCCGCCCGCTGGCGCAGATCGGTCTCGTCCACCAGGTACAGCACGGTGAGTGCCTCACGCCCGGCGGTGGTCGACGCAAAGATATTGTATTTGCGGCCCCCGTGCTCCAGCACCTGGCCCGCAGGCTCGCCGCACTGATGCAGGTCCAGCCCGCAGAGCACCTTGCCCACCGGAGCAAGCAGCCGGTCCTCATCCGCCAGAATGCGCTGGCGGAAGGGGGTGTTATACCACACCAGGGTCTTGCCGCTGAGCAGCGCCACCGGCAGGGTCAGCGCCCCTAGGCTCAGCTGGGTCTGGCTGTTTTCAAATTTCTCGCACTGCAGCGCCCGGGCAAGCCCACGGCGCAGCCGCCGCGCCAGCAGCAGGACAGCCAGCGCCACCAGTGCCGCCAGAGGGATCAGCACCCAGAGCAGCCGCGGCTCCAGCAGGCCCACCAGAACGGCCAGCAGCGCGCACAGCACCACCAGCCCGCCAGTGAAGACCTCCATTGTAAAACGGGGTTTCAGATCCATGGCCCAACAGCCTCCTTTGCGTTTGGGGTCAGACCTCCATGAGGATGGGCAGGATCATGGGGCTGCGCTTGGTCTTGCGGTAGATGTAGGAGGACAGCGCCTCCCGCACGCGGGTCTTCACGCTGTTCCAGTCCCGCACGTTCTCGGCGGCGCACCGCTCGAAGCACTGGCTCACCAGGCGGCGTGCCTCGTCCATCAGCTGCTCGCTCTCGCGCACATACACAAAGCCGCGGGAGACCAGATCCGGCCCGGCCATGACCTGACCGGTGCGGGAGTTGACGGTGGCCACCACGATCACCAGACCGTCCTCAGACAGATGACGGCGATCCCGCAGGACCACGTTGCCCACGTCGCCCACGCCCAGACCGTCCACCATCACGGCGCCCGCAGGCACCGGCTCACCGGTGGAAAGACCGTCGGCCGAAAGAATGATGTCCTGGCCGATCTCGGCGATGTGGATGTTCTTCGGGGGAATGCCCAGCTTTTCGGCGGTGATGGCATGCTTTTTCAGCTGCTTGTACTCGCCGTGCACCGGCAGGAAATACTTGGGTGCTGCCAGCGTGAGCACCAGCTTCTGCTCCTCCTGGCAGGCGTGGCCGGACACATGCACATCGTACATGGATTCATAAATGACCTCCGCGCCCAGCAGCAGCAGACCGTTCACCACCTTGGTGACCATCTTCTCATTGCCGGGGATAGGAGTGGCGGAGATGATGATGAAATCGCCGGGACCCACCCGCACGTTGCGGTGGCTGGCGCTGGCCATGCGGGACAAAGCGCTCAGCGGCTCGCCCTGGCTGCCGGTGGTGATCAGCACGATCTGCTCCGGCGGATATTTGTTGATCTGCTCCAGGTCGATGAGCACGCCCTCCGGCGCATGCAGGTAGCCCAGCTCCAGGGCCATCTGGGTGTTGTTGGCCATGCTCCGGCCGGACACCGCCACCTTGCGGCCGTTTTCCACCGCCAGATCGATGATCTGCTGCACCCGGTAGATGTTGGAGGCGAAGGTGGCAATGATAATGCGCTGTTTGTCCGCCCGGCGGAACAGGTTGGCAAAGCTGTCGGCCACCTTGTGCTCGGTGGCGGTAAAGCCCGGCCGCTCGGCGTTGGTGGAGTCGCTCAGCAGGGCCAGCACGCCCTTCTTGCCGTATTCCGCAATGGTCACCAGATCGGTGGGCCCGGCGGACAGCGGGGTGTAGTCGATCTTGAAGTCGCCGGTCTGGATAATCACACCCGCCGGGCAGTCGATGGCCAGGGCCACTGCGTCCGGGATGGAGTGGTTCACATGGATGGGCTCGATGGTGAAGCAGCCCAGCTTGAACTTGTGGCGGGGATGGATCTCCACCAGCTTGGTGCGGCCCAGCAGATTGTGCTCTTCCAGCTTGTTCTTGATCAGACCGATGGTCAGCTTGGTGGCGTAGATGGGCAGGTTCACCTGCTTGAGCAGGTAGGGCAGCGCGCCGATGTGGTCCTCGTGGCCGTGGGTGATGACCACGCCCTTGATCTTATCCTTGTTCTGTACCACATAGGTGAAGTCCGGGATGACCAGGTCGATACCGAACATATCGCTGTCCGGGAAGACCAGTCCGCAGTCCACAATCAGCATATCGCCCTGGCATTCATACAGGGTGATGTTCTTGCCCACTTCGCCCAGACCGCCCAGGGGGATGATGTGCACCGGCACGGCCTCTTCCTGCTTGGCGTGGTTCTTGGCGGCGGGCTTGCGGCCCCGGGAATAGAAGGGGCGGCGGCGCTGGGCGGGCTGCTGCGCGCCCGCGTTCTCGGCCTTGGGCGCGGCCGGCTTATGGGCAGCGCGCGGCTTTTGGGGTTCTTTTTCCTTTGCGTTTTTTTGTTGAGTCATAGATCTCCTCCGTAAAATTGCGTACGCCGGAAGAGCCCGTTTTTCGTTCCGATGCAAAAACGGCCGGGCGCACGATTGATTCAGTTTGATGATGCTTGTGGTGTTGGGCACGATGGGTCCATTTGTTCAATGCGACCGGGCCCCGGACGGATCACGCACACAGAGCAGCAGCAACGGGCCGCTGCTCGGCCAAGGCTGGCAAACTTCTCCAACCTAAAGTTGGTTTTATTATACCCTCTTTGTATGCTTTCTGTCAACAAAGTGCCAGGAGCGGGGCAAAATAATCCGGAAGGGGTCTTTGTTCAGTATGGGCGGGCCCGGGCCCGCTTACACTTGCCGCCAACGGGCAAACCCGGTATAATAATGCCATTGGGCGTTGACCGGCTACCTGTTCACAACAGACCGCACCCCGAAACACACAGCCCGCCCTTGTACGCGGGCAGGAGGCAGCAATGAAACAGATCGAAATTTTTACCGACGGCGCCTGCAGCGGCAACCCCGGCCCCGGCGGCTGGGGCGCGGTGCTGCGCTATAAACAATTTGAAAAGGAGCTTTCCGGCGGTGAGGCCGAGACCACCAACAACCGGATGGAGCTCACCGCCTTTATCCGGGCGCTGGAGCAGCTGAAGGAGCCCTGCGAAATTACCCTGTGCAGCGATTCCAAATACGTGATCGACGGGCTGGAAAAGGGCTGGGCCAAGGGCTGGCGGGCCCGGGGCTGGAAAAAGAGCGACAAATCCCCTGCCCTCAACCCGGACCTGTGGGGCCGTTTGCTGGACCTGTGCGAGGGGCATGTGATCCACTATAAATGGATCAAGGGTCACGCCGGCCACCCGGAGAACGAGCGCTGCGACCGGCTGGCGGTGGAGCAGAGCAAAAAATACGGCGGCCGCCAGGCCTGACGGCCGCTCAGAGCACAATAAGGAGCAACGATTATGAGCGATATTTTATTCCCCGGCAACGATTTTTCCACCTACGAAAAGCAGGACAAGGTGCTGGTGGGCGTATCCGGCGGTGTGGATTCCGCGGTGTGCGTGCACATTCTGCGGGAGCAGGGCTTCGCGGTGACCGGCGCGGTGATCCGCTTCTCTCCTGCCCATGATAAAGCAGTTGAGGAGGCCCGCAAGGCGGCCGCCTCGCTGGGCATTCCGCTGGAGGTCATTGAGGCGGGCGAGGAGTTCGAGCGCCAGGTGGTACAGCCCTTCTGCCAGGCCTACTGCGCCGGACGCACCCCCAACCCCTGCGTGCTGTGCAACCCCACCGTGAAGTTCAAGCTGCTGGCCGCCCGTGCCGATGAGCTGGGCATCCCCTTCATCGCCACCGGCCATTACGCCCGGGTGGAGCAGACCGCCGCCGGGCAGTATCACATTGCCCAGCCCGCCAGCGTGGCCCGGGACCAGAGCTACATGCTCTACCGCCTGGGGCAGGATATTCTGGCCCGGCTGTGCCTGCCGCTGGGTGAGTTCGAGAAGGAGGACATCCGCCAGATCGCCCGGGACCTGGGCCTGCCCTGCGCCGACAGCCCGGACAGCATGGAGATCTGCTTCATTCCGGACGGCGACTACGCCGCCTTCATCCGGGGCCGTGGCCTCGAGGACAAGCCCGGCCGCTTCATCGCGCCGGACGGGAAGGACCTGGGCCCCCACAAGGGCGTGATGCACTACACCCTGGGCCAGCGCAAGGGCCTGGGCCTGGCGCTGGGCAAGCCCGCCTTCGTGAAGGCCATCCGGGAAAACGGCGACGTGGAGCTGGGCTGGGCCGGTGATGAGTTCTTCTCCGGCATGACCCTGCGGGACGTATGCTGCGCCGCCGGTGGCGAACTGCCCGCCGGGGATTACCTGGTGAAGATCCGCAGCGCCGCAAAGCCCGTCCCCTGCCACTACGACGGTAACGGCCTGGTGCGTTTCGAAGAGCCTGCCCGTGCTCCCGCACCCGGCCAGAGCGCCGTGTTCTACGGCGGCGGCTTGGTACTGGGCGGCGGCTTCATCGACCAGATTCTGGACTGATCTTTTTTCAACAAAATCAAAAGCAGCCTCCTGCCGGAATACCGCGCAGGGGGCTGCTTTTTTGCTCTTTATTTGTTCGCTTCGTTCTTGTCCGTCTTGGGTCCGAGACGGCGGCGGATGTCGTCGATGATCTCGGGGCAGACAAACTCGGAGATGTCGCCGCCCATGGTGGCCACCTCCCGCACGATGGAGGAGGAAAGATACATATACTGAATGTCGGTGGTCATGAACATGGTCTCCAGGGTGGGGCAAAGCTTTTTGTTGGTGAGCGCCATCTGGAACTCGTATTCAAAATCGCTCACCGCCCGCAGGCCCTTGATGAGGGTGCAGGCCCCCACATGGGAGGCGTAGTCGGCCAGCAGGCCGCCGAAAAAGTCCACCCGCACGTTGGGCATATCCTTGGTGACCCGGCGGGCCAGCTCCACCCGCTCGGCGGGGGTGAAGGCGGTGTTGCTCTTGGCATAGTTCACCAGAATCAGCACGATCACCTCGTCAAACAGGCTCGAGGCCCGGCGGATGATGTCCAGGTGGCCCTTGGTGATGGGATCAAAGCTGCCGGGGCAGATGGCAATGCGTTTTTCCATAAAGCGTGTTCCTTTCCGCTGGGGGCCGCTGGGCCCGCTGTTGGCCATTGCCGCTGCGCGGCATGTGCTCTTAAGTATACCCCCGGAAAAGCAGCCTTGTCAATTGCCTTTTGCCGCCTGTCAGTCCTGCTCGCACAGCTCGCAGAGCTTCTGGTAGAAGGGGGTGTTGTCCAGTGTGGCGAAGTAATCCATGGGGGTCTCGGCCCGGCGGATCACCTCATGGCTGCCGTCCTCATGCAGCAGCACCTCGGCGCTGCGCAGCTTGCCGTTGTAGTTGTAGCCCATGGAGAAGCCGTGGGCGCCGGTGTCGTGGATGACCAGCACGTCGCCGATGCCGGTCTCGGGCAGGGCCCGGTCGATGGCGAACTTGTCGTTGTTCTCGCACAGACCGCCGGTCACATCGTACACATGGTCGCAGGGCTCGTTTTCCTTGCCCAGCACGGTGATGTGATGGTACGCGCCGTACATGGCCGGGCGCATCAGGTTGGCGGCGCAGGCGTCCAGACCCAGGTAGTCCTTCTGGATGTGCTTTTCGTGGAGCACGGTGGCCACCAGATGGCCGTAGGGGGCCAGCATGAACCGGCCCAGCTCGGTGAAGATGGACACATCGCCCATGCCCGCGGGCACCAGGATCTCCTCGAACTTCTTGCGCACGCCCTCACCGATGGCAGCAATGTCGCTGGCGGGCTCCTCGGGGCGGTAGTCCACGCCCACGCCGCCGGACAGGTTGATGAATTTGATCTTTGCGCCGGTGGCCTGGTTCAGCCGCACCGCCAGACGGAACAAAATCTCGGCCAGGGCCGGATAATAATCGTTGCTGGTGGTGTTGCTGGCCAGAAAAGCGTGGATGCCGAACTGCTTTGCACCCTTCTTCATCAGCTTTTCAAAGGCAGAGGCCATCTGCTCCTCGGTCATGCCATACTTTGCCTCGCCGGGGTTGTCCATGATGTCGTTGCCCATGCTGAACACGCCGCCCGGATTGTAGCGGCAGAACACGGTCTCCGGCACGCCGGCCACCCGGTCCAGGAATTCCACATGGGTGTAGTCGTCCAGGTTGATGTAGGCGCCCATCTGACGGGCCTTTTTCATGTCCTGAGCGGGGGTCACGTTGGAGGAAAACATCACATCCTGGCCGGAAAAGCCGCAGGCCTCGCTGAGCAGCAGTTCGGTGTAGGTGGAGCAGTCCACCCCGCAGCCCTCCTCCTGCAAAATCTTCAGCAGCGCCGGGGTGGGCGTGGCCTTCACCGCGAAATACTCTTTGTAGCCCTTGTTCCAGGCAAAGGCCGCATTCAGGCGGCGGGCATTTTCCCGAATGCCCTTTTCGTCGTAGATATGAAAGGGCGTGGGCACGTCCTCAATGATCGTCTGGGCCTGCTCCAGGCTGATGAACGGATGCTTTTGCATGATGATTTTCTCTCCCTTTCCCGCGGGGCTTGATTCGCCCGGTTTACTCGCGCAGCATTTATTTTAGCACAGTATAACACAAAAGGAACCCACAGCGCAACGACATGTTTTGCAGGCAGCAAAAAAGCCCTTCAAACCAAATGTTTGAAGGGCTTTGACCATGGAGCTGCTAAGCAGATTTGAACTGCTGACCTCATCCTTACCAAGGATGCGCTCTACCGACTGAGCTATAGCAGCAAGATGGCGACCCGGATGGGGCTCGAACCCACGACCTCTAGCGTGACAGGCTAGCGTTCTAACCAACTGAACTACCGGGCCATCTTTGAGTTGCCTTGTGGCGACTCTTAGTATTATACAGACACTTCCCTCAATTGTCAACCACTTTTTCAAAAAATTTTTCAGCTTTTTTTACGCCACTTTTTTGCCCCAAAAACCGGCGGCGGGCGGGGCGTTTTGCCCATTCGCCCGCCGCCCGGAAAAGGGGTTTTACTGCACCGTTTCCAACAAACCGCACACTTCCAGCAGCCGCTGGTACTCCAGCAGCATTTCCCGATTGCCGCCGCCCAGCTCGGCGATCACCTGATCCGCCACCCGGCCGCAGCTGCGCGCCCCGTCGATGTAATAGCCGCACAGCGCCTCCTGCATCTCCTTGTCCGGCTCGGCCTCATGGCGGCGGTTATATTCCCGTACCAGGGCCAGCTTGTCCGGCTCGTCCAGCATCCGCTTTTCCAGCGATTCCAGCGGGTCGCCAAAGAGGCGGCGGTACACCGGGCCCTCCTCGGCCCACTGCACCCGGCCGGGCAGCAGGGCGTTCAGTCTGGCCAGCGGCTTTGCCGGGTCCAGCCCCGCCTGTTCACACAGCCGCCGGGCAGCTTCGGTATAGAACTCCTTCAGCGCCCCCAGCTGGGCCGCCAGCTCCCTGGGGTCACTGTGGACCAGCATGGCCCGCTGGGTGATGGCCTCCATCCGGGCCATGAGGCGGGTGCACTGGTGGTTCAGGATCAGCCGGGCATCCCCTTTTTGCAGATCGCACAGGGTATACACATACACCGCCGCCAGCAGGGTGGAGAATTTCAGCACGTTCATATCCATCCGCTCGATGGTGTCGGCGCTGGTGTGGTAGTATTTGTCCGGCCACTGGCCCAGCATGATGCTGGGGATACCCACCTGCGGGTCGCTGAGAATGAAGTGGTCGCTGCCCAGGCCGAAGGGCACCGCATCGGTGCGCACATTCTGCAGCAGCAGGTCCTCCCGGCTGTTTGTCTCCTGCTTGAGCTCCTGCAGCAGCAGGGTGGCCAGGTCCCCCTCAAAGCCCGGCATGGCAAAGGGCAGGCCGGTTACAGTGATGGGGCCGGTGGTGTCCTCCTGTTTTGCGCCGATCATATCCAGATTGATGCCTGCGGTGTAGAGGGACTTGTCCCGCCCGTCGTTCAGATAATTATAAGTGCCAGTGAACTCGGGCACCAGAATCATCCGGATGGTCTTTTTCAGCGGCGGCAGCTGGCCCGCCTCCACCGCGTCCCGGATGGCTGCCATCAGGGTCATGGCTCCGGCCACGCCGGAGGCATTGTCGTTGGCACTGGCGCAGGGGTGGCACAGATGGGCGCAGACCAGCACACTCTCCTCGCTCTCGCCGGGCAGCACCGCCTCCACCACCTCGCTGGTGCCGTTTTCCAGCGTGGCCTCCACATAGGCGTTCACTGCAAGATAGGGGCTTTCGCACTCCCCTTTTTCAAAGGCCTGCCGCCGCTGGCGGCACAGCTTCTGCAGCCGCAGCGAGGTGCGGGGCGACACCACAAACCCGAAGGCCTGCCGCTCGCCGGGGGTGTGCTCCCACCAGTAGGAGGTGTAGTTCAGCGCGTCCAGCAGCTCCTCCGGAATGCGCACGTGGGGCGTCTCGTTCAGATAGTCCGACACAAGGCCCAGCGCGCCCCGCTTCTGGATGGCCCAGCTGAATTTGTTGATGTGCTGGTGGGTGAACAGCACCTTGCCCTCCAGGTCCCAGCCCTCGTAGGCTTCTTCCCCGCAGCCCTCAGTCATCTCCACCAGGTCCAGCGTTTTGTCCCGCCAGTCGCAGGCGCAGCTTTTCTGGATCAGGGAGATGGGCTCCACCGAGTAGTCCGCCAGCACAAAGCCCTCCGGCCCGGCCAGACGGCACCAGCCCGCGGTGCAGTTCCACTCCTGAAACAGCCGGTAGCTGCCCGCGTAGCCCCCTGCCGGGGCCGGATAGGAAATCACCCGGGCCTGCACGCCCCGGCGGTTCAGCCAGTCGCAGCACCAGTTGGCCGCGGCCCGGAAGCCGCCGCTTGCCTGGATGCGGTGGAAACTGCTCACCTCTTTCACGATCTGATACAGCCCCCGGGTCTGTATCCGTTCCTTCATTGTCTTTATGGTCTGCTGCATCATCTGCCGCGCACCCCGTTTCGTTTTTTATTCCATTATATCACCCTGCCGAACCGATTTCATCCGCTAGCGCAAAAAAGTATATGGACAAAAACCAATCCCCCGAAGCGCCGCTCCGGGGGATTGCTGCAAGGCTTATGAAATTGGCTCAGTTGAAGCCGAAGATCTTCTGGCTGATTTTGTAGGCGGTCACTGCGAAGGCACGGCCCACCGGATTGTTCCAGTTCATGGCCTGGCCCATCACGCCCCGGCGCAGCCGGTAATAGGCCCAGGGGTCGTTGGCCTTGATGTGGTTCCACAGCTCCTGCTTCTTGGCCAGATTCTCGGCGGTGCCGCTGCGGATCATCAGGATGGAGGAAACCACAGTGATGATCTCCAGATAATTGTACAGGTACTGGCGCAGGCGGGTGTTCTTGATGCTCTGCAGGCGTACCTGCTGCAGCATCAGCTTGTTCACCTTGATCTGCTGGTCGATGCGCTTGATCATCACGCTCTCGTTCACCGACTGATCGCCCCGGCCGATGAAGTAGTGGTAGAAATCCACATTGATGTAGTAGATGCTCTTCACGTACTGCATGGGCACGTACACGAACAGGTTATCCACATAGAAGGTGTGGCGGGGCAGATCCAGACCGCTGTCGATCAGCAGCTGGGTGCGGTAGATCACCGAGTGCATCAGGATGTACTGGCCCTTGTGGAAGCGGCCCACCTGATCCCAGCCGATCACCTGCTCTTCGGGCAGGGCGTTGCCGTAGCTCATCACCTTTTTATGGCGGGCGCCCACCTTGTCGTACACAAAGTTGCTCACCACCAGGTCCACCTCCTGGTCGCCGTGCACGAAGCCGCGCAAAGCGCACAGGATCTTGGCAAAGGCCTCTTCATCCACCCAGTCGTCGCTGTCCACGACCTTGAAGTAACGGCCCCGGGCGTTTTTCAAGCCGGCCATCACCGCCGCGCCGTGGCCGCCGTTCTCCTGATGCACCGCACGCACGATGCCGGGATACAGTCGCTCGTATTCATCCGCAATGGCAGCGGTATCGTCCTTGGAGCCGTCGTTCACAATCAGGATCTCCACCTCGTCGCCGCCGGTGAGCAGGGTATCCACACAATGGCGCATGTAGTCCTGCGAGTTGAAGCAGGGCACTGCGATCGATAACAGTTTCATGTTTCACACACCTTTATATTGATTTGCCGCCCGCCGCCCCTCAACGGAGAGAACGAACCGGCCCGCAAGCTGTTTTGGTCATAATTTTGACAAAATGTTACTTGTATATCATCGCGCGAACATCGTTCAAAGTCAAGTGAATCCCACAAATTCATGCGACTTTTCTCCATTTTTTACAACTTTTACACCAAAAACGGCGCATCCCGCCAAGGGATACGCCGTTTTTTGATGATTTTAACAGGAAGCTTCTCTGCCCGGTCAGCAGGTGGCGCCGCCCTTCATATGCTTCTGGGCAGCCAGGTTCTCCTGCTTGCGGGCCAGCAGCTCATCGCTCAGCAGCTGGCGCTGCACCTCCTCGAAGCCGATGCGGGCCACGGTGTCGGCAAAGCGCTCGCCGGTGATGCCCTGCTCGCGGAACAGCAGAATGGCCTTTTCGATCACATCCAGCACCTCCTGGCGGTCGGTAAAGACCTTATCCAGGTAACGGCCCTGGGCAACCTTCTTGCCCCAGCGGCCGCCGATGTAGACGCGGTAGCCGTCGATGTGGTCCTCCACGGCCTTGAAGGGGCACTTGCCCACGCAGCGGCCGCAGTGGTTGCAGGCCTCGGGGTCGATGTGGATTTTGCCGTTCTCCATCTTGGCCACGTGGATGGGGCAGGTCTCCTCGATCTGGCAGACCTTGCAGCCGCGGCACTTGTCCAGCTGGATCTGGGGAATGCGCTGGCCGATCACGCCCAGGTCGTTCAGGTCCGGCTTGACGCAGTTGTTGGGGCAGCCGCCCACGGCGATCTTGAACTTGTGGGGCAGCTTGACCTCATGGTAGCCCTTGTAGAACCGCTCGTGGATCTCCTGAGAAAGCCCGAAGGTGTCGATCAGGCCGTACTGGCAGGTGGTGCCCTTGCAGGAAACCACCGGGCGCACCTTGCTGCCGGTGCCGCCCATTTCCAGGCCGGCGTTCAGCAGGTACTCCCGCAGGGGCTCGATGTTGGCAAAGGGCACGCCCTGAATCTCCAGAGTCAGGCGGCTGGTCATGGTCACCTCGCCGCTGCCGAACTTCTCGGCGGCCTGGGCCACTGCCATCTGCTCGGCGGCGGTGAGCTTGCCGTTGCGGGTGATCACCCGGCCGTTGAACTTGTCCGGGGTGCGCTTGTCCCACAAAAAGCCCAAGGCCTTCACCCGGGTGACCTCAGCGGAGGACACCTTCGCGCCCACAGACTCCACACGCACGTCATTGAAGAAGCTGGCGCCCTCCAGCACCAGAGTATTGGTGTAGCCGTAGCTGCGCAGCCGGTTCTGCATGAAGTAGGCCCGCTTGCCCTTGTTGCACACGATCAGCAGCTTGTCGTCCTTGTCCAGACCCTCCACCGGGCCGTTCAGGGTCTCCAGCTGCACGAAGGTGGCGCCGTGGATGCTGGGGGCGGGGGTGGCATCCACCACCCGGTAGCCCTTGGCCGCGCCCGCCTGATACTCGGCGGGGGTGATGCTGGCGATCTTGCCCTCCAGCTTGTTTTCCAGCAGATACACCGCCTGCACAAAGGGATGGATGGCGGTGGAGAAGGGCGGCGCATAGGCCAGGTCCAGATTGTCGAAGTCCTCCAGGGCCGCGCCCATGGAGATGCCGGTTACCGCGATGTCCACCATCTTGTCCACCGCGCCGGGGCCCAGCACCTGGATGCCCAGCAGCTTGTGAGTGGCCTTGTCGGCGATGAGCTTGGTGGCAAACCAGGCGGAATCCGGATAGTAGTGGGCCTTGTCGTCGCTCACCAGCAGGGCGGTGGCCACGTCATAGCCTGCCTGACGGGCGGCAGCCTCGGTCAGACCGGTGCGGCCGCAATTCAAACCGGGCAGCTTGACCACGCCGGTGCCCAGCACACCGGGATAACGCTTGTTCTCGCCGGTCAGCGCCAGGGCCAGAGTGCGGGCCTCCATGTTGGCGGAGGAGCCCATGGGCGACCACTGGGCCGCGCCGGTGAGCCGGTTGGTCACCAGAGCACAGTCGCCCGCGGCGTACACATCCGGCAGGTTGGTGCGCAGCTGGCCGTCCACCGGGATGGTTCCCTTGACCATCTCCAGGCCGCTGCCCTCCAGAAAAGCGGTGTTGGGACGGATGCCCGCGCTCACCACCACCACATCGGCAGGCAGAGTGCCCGCCTCGGTCTTCACGGCGGTGACCCGGCCGTCGCCCAGAATGACCTGGGCCGCGGTGCCGGTCATCACCCGGATGCCGGCCGCCTGCAGCTTCTTGCGGGCAAAGCCGGCCATTTCCTCATCCAGCACGCCGGGCATGATCTGACCCGCCACGTCGAGTACCGTCACATTCAGCCCTTGAGTCAGCAGGTTCTCCGCCGCCTCCAGGCCGATGAAGCCGCCGCCGATGACCACTGCGTTCTTGGCGGCGTTCTGCTCCAGATAGCCGCGCAGAGCGATGGCGTCGTCCGGGGTGCGCAGCTTGAACACGCCCTGCTGGGCCGCGCCCTCGATGGGCGGGATCACGCTGGACGCGCCGGTGGCAATGATCAGGGAATCGTATTCATAGGTCTCGGTCTCACCGCTGGTCAGGTTCTTGGCGGTCACGGTCTTGGCCGCCGCGTTCAGGCCCACGGCCTCCCGGCCGGTGAGAACCTTGGCGCCGGTGAGGGCGGTGTACTTTTGCGGGGTATTCACGATCAGCTCGTCACGGGTCTCAATCAGGCCGCCCACATAATAGGGCAGGCCGCAGCCCGCGTAGGAGATGTCCCGGTCCATGACCAGAATGGTCACATCCGCGGACTGATTCTGCCGTTTAATTTTGGCAGCAGCCTTGGTACCGGCGGCAACGCCGCCCAGGATCAACACCTTCATTGCTCTTCCTCCTGTTCTCTCAAATCGCCTGTGCTCTTAACCGTGGCAGTGACCGCCGCAGCTGTGGGAAGCGCCGTGGCTGCCGCAGTCGTGGCCCTCGCCCTCCTCGTGGTGATGATTGCAGGTCACATCGCCGTTCATGGGCAGAGCGCCCTGCAGCAGCTGCTCCACCACTGCGTCGGTGCTGCCGGCCGCGCCCGCGTATACCGCGATACCCGCCTGGGCCAGCGCCTGGCGCGCGCCGCCGCCGATGCCGCCGCAGATCAGCACCTGCACACCCTGGGCCTGCAGAAAGCCCGCCAGCGCACCGTGGCCCTGGCCATTGGTGTCCACCACCCGGCTGCCGGTGATCTGCTTGCCCTCGGCCTCATACAGCTTGAACTGCTCGGTGTGGCCAAAGTGCTGGAATACGTTGCCGTTTTCGTAAGTAACCGCGATTTTCATTCTTCTTCAACCTCTTTTACGCAAAGAAACGGCCGCCCACGGGCAGCCAAAGGCCCCGGTCCGACCGCGCTTTGATAATTTTATACCTCTATATTACGCCTTTCGGGGCAGCTTTTGCAATTGACAAAGTCACAAAAGCTGCCCCGAATCACTTTATTTGTGCGCAGGCGTAAAATAATATTCCCCCGCTTGGTCCCGGTGGCCCCGCACACCGAACACCCGGTCGATGCGGCCGGAGGCGAACATCTGCTCCGGCGTTTCAAAGGCCACCAGCTGCCCGGCCTCCATCAAAGCGATGTGATGGCTCACCCGCAGCGCCTGAGCCAGGTCGTGCAGCACCATTACGATGGTCTTTCCCTGCTCGTTCAGCCGCTGGAGAAGGCTCAGAATCTCGAACTGGACCCCCAGGTCCAGATAGGTGGTGGGCTCGTCCAGCAGGATGATCCGGGTGTCCTGCGCCAGAGCCATGGCGATGTAGGCCCGCTGGCGCTCGCCGCCGGAAAGCTCCCGCAAATCCCGCCCGCGCCATTGCTCCACTCCGGCGGCCTGCATGGCCCGGGCCACCTGCTGCCGGTCCTCCGGGCGCATGCGGCGGGAAAGGCCCAGGTAGGGGAACCGCCCGTGGGCCACCAGTCTTTCCACCGTGATGGCGGGCACGTCCCGCACCTGGGGCATCAGCGAGGCAAACCGGGCAAACTCCCGGCGGTCGTAGCCCTCAACCGGGCGGCCTGCCGCCAGCACCTGGCCCGCGGAAGGGGTCAGCTGCCGGGCCGCCACCCGCAAAAGAGTTGTCTTGCCGCAGCCGTTGGGGCCGATCAGGGTAGTGATGCGCCCTGCGGGGATGGTGAGCGACACATCCCGCAGGACCACGCCGCCCTGATACCCGGCGGTGATGTGCTTCAATTCAATCATAGACCCGGCTCCTTTTCTGACGCAGCAGCAAAAACAGGAAAAACGGCCCGCCCAGGAAGGACATGAGGATGCCCACCGGCAGCTCGAAGGGGGCAAACAGCACCCGGCCCAGGCTGTCGCACGCCAGCACAAAGGCCATGCCCAGCAGCGCCGAGGCGGGCAGCAGAAACCGGTTTTCGCCGCCCACCAGCCGCCGGGCCGCATGGGGCACCAGCAGGCCCACGAAGCCCAGCAGGCCCGCAAAGCTCACCGCCGCGCCTGCCAGCAGGCTGGAGGCCAGAATACACAGAAAGCGCACCAGACCCACCCGCATGCCCAGCGAGGAGGCGGTCTCCTCCCCCAGCTGCAAAAGGTCCAGGTCCGCCGCCAGAAACAGCGCCAGCACAAAGCCCGCGCCGATGTAGGCCGCCGCGGGCCACAGAGAACTGAGGGCCACGCCGGAAAAGCTGCCGGTCATAAAGCCGGTGGCTCCCACCACCTGGTCCGGATAGAGCAGGGTGATGGTGTCGATTCCGGCGGAGAGAATCCCGCTCACCGCGATGCCCGCCAGCACCAGCGTGACCCGGGAAAGCCCCGCCTTTGCCGCCAGGCCGTAGATGAACAGGGTGGTGAGCAGCGCCCCCAGAAAGGCGGCCGCCGCCATGATTCCCGGCACGCCGGGCAGTAAAGTGGCCGCCGCGATGGCGAAAAAGCCTGCACCGGAGTTCACGCCGATCACGTTGGGGCTGGCCATGGCGTTGTTCAGCACCCCTTGAATGAGGGCACCCGCCACCGCCAGCGCAAGGCCCGCCAGCATGCAGGCCAGCGTGCGGGGCAGGCGCACATACACAAAGATGCGCCAGGTGGTGGAGCCGGTGTCGCCGGTGCGCAGCACCTGCCACAGCTGGCCCAGCGAAAGGGTCTGGCTGCCGCTGCACAGGCTGATGGCCGCAGCAACAACCGCAGCCACCGCCAGCACGGCCAGCACCGTCAGCTTGCCTTTAGCCGATCTGGCCGGCAAGCTCCGGGTAAAGGATCTTGGCAAGATATGCATAGCTCTCCCCCCAGCGTGCATTGGGCTTGTAGTGGAACAGGTCCTTGGGCAGGGTCAGGCAGCGGTCGTTCTGCACCGCGGTCAGCTGCTGCCAGGCCGGATTGTTCTCCACATTCTGGGCCATGTAGTCCATGGCCTGCTGCTCCGAGCCCATGGTGGTGATGAAGATGTAGTCCGGGTCCTCGGCGATGATCTCCTCCAGGTTGATGTCCTCCAGAAGCGACTCATGCCGGGCCACCATGTTGTCGGCGCCCAGGTCCTCCAGCATATAGCCCACCATGTTATCGGCGCCCTTGGCCTTCACACCGGTGGAGTAGGCCCGCAGCAGCAATACCGTGGGACTTTCCTCGTCCTTTACCAGCTCACGGATCTGATCGATCTGTTCTTTGACTGCCAGTCCGTTCTGCTCGTACAGGTCCTGACGGCCGGTGAACTGACACAGCTGGGCCAGCATATCCAGGTATTCCTCAAAGGAATCCACCCGGTAGTAGGCATGGGTGATGCCCGCCTGGGTGAGCGCCTGGTCCATGTCCACCTGGCTGGAGGTGTCCGCATTCATAATCACGAAGTCCGGGTCGGCGGCGATGATCTCCTCCAGATTGGGCTCCTTCACAGTGCCAATGATGGCCACCTCCTCGCCCAGGTCCATGCCCCGTTCCTCAATGGCATCCTGGGTGGCGCCCACCAGGGTACCGCCCGCCAGGGTCCAGGTCTCGGCGTAGCTGCCGTAGGTGGCCACCACCCGTTCGGTACTCTCCACCGTGACCGTGTTGCCCACCGCATCGGTGAAGGTGTAAGCCCCGTCGCTCTGGCTGGTGCTGCCCGGCTGAGCCTGCTGGGAGGCCGCACTGGCCGCCGCGCTGCTGGCCGTACTGCTGCCGCTGCTCTGGGCCGTGCCGCAGCCCGCAAGCAGGGCGGCGGAAAGAGCCGCAGCCAGCACAGCCGCGCCGATCTGTTTGCCTGTTTTCATGTTTGATTCTCCTTTGTGCGTGGCAATAAGCTTAGTCAAAAATCTGCCGGGCCACGTCCGCCGAGCATTTGGCATCCTTCACGTAGTAATCCGCACCGATCATTTTAGCGTAGTCCGGCGTGAGCACCGCGCCGCCCACCATGATCTTGCAGTCCACTCCGGCCGCCCGCAGCGCCTCGATGGTCTGCTGCATGGCGGGCAGGGTGGTGGTCATCAGGGCGCTCAGGCCCACCAGCTTTGCGCCGTGGCGGCTGGCCGCCTCCACCACCGTTTCCGGCGGCACGTCCCGGCCCAGGTCGATCACCCGGTAGCCGTAGTTTTCCAGAATCACCTTCACGATGTTCTTACCGATGTCGTGGATATCGCCCTTCACGGTGGCCACCACGATGGGGCCCTTCTTCTCGCCGGAAACACCCTGCTTTTCGATGGCAGTCTTCACCTCATCGAAAGCCACCTGGGCCGCTGCCGCGCTCTGCAGCAGCTGGGGCAGAAAGCAGGTGCCCTTTTCAAAGGCGTCGCCCACCTGGTCCAGCGCCGGGATCAGCACCCCGTTCACCAGCTCCTGGGGGTCGGTGGTCTCCAGCGCCAGCCGGGCCGCCTCGCCCGCTTGGGCCTTCAGACCCAGAATCACCGCGTCCTTCAGGTCCACCGGCGCGCCGGGCTGGGCCGCAGTCTGCACCGGGGCGGCGGTCTGACCGCCATAGGCCGCGATGTACTCCGCCGCGCCCTCGTCCTGGGCGGTGAACACCCGGAAGGAGCGCACCGCTGCCATCATGGAGGGCTCGTTGGGATTCATGATGGGCAGGTCCAGCCCGTGGGCCAGTGCCGTGCCCAGGAATGCCGTGTTCAGCTGGGGCCGCATCGGCAGGCCGAAGGACACGTTGGAAACGCCCAGCACGGTCTTCAGGCCCAGCTCTTCCTTAACGGTGCGCACCGCCCGCAGGGTGTCCCACACGTCCTGCTGCTGGGCGCTGGCGGTCAGGGTCAGGCAGTCGATGTACACATCCTCTTTGGGGATGCCCGCCTCAAGCGCCGCGTCCAGAATGCGGCGGGCCATCTCCACCCGGTCCTCCGCTTTGGCGGGGATGCCGCTGTCGTTGAGGGTCAGGCCAACCACCGCCGCGCCGTACTTTTTGCACAGGGGCAGCACCGCCGCCAGCACCGCGGGCTCGGCGTTCACCGAGTTCACGATGGGCTTGCCGTTGTAGACCCGCAGGCCCGCCTCCAGCACATCAGGACGGGTGGAGTCCAGCTGCAGGGGCAGCTCGGTCACGCCCTGAATGGCGGTCACCGCCCGGCGCATCATCTCCGCCTCGTCGATCTCCGGCAGACCCACGTTCACATCCAGAATCTGCGCGCCCGCCTGAGCCTGCTCCACTGCCTGGCCCAGCAGGTAATCCATGTCACCGGCCCGCAGAGCTTCCTTCATCTTCTTTTTGCCGGTGGGGTTGATCCGCTCGCCGATCACGGTACCAGGGCGCACCTTCACCGCCTGCATGGCCGAGCAGACCCAGCTTTCCGGCTGGTAGGCCGCCCGCTTGGGGGCACAGCCCGCAAAGCATTCCGCCAGCTCCTTCAAATAGGCCGGGCTGGTGCCGCAGCAGCCGCCCACAGCGGCCACGCCCAGCCGCTTGTACTGTTCCATCTGGTCCCGGAAATCCGCCGGGTGCAGGTCATACAGACCGGTGGCCGGGTCGGGCAGGCCTGCATTGGGCTTTGCGAACACCGGCAGACGGCAGGCGGCGCAGAGCCGCTCCACCAGAGGCATGATCTCGGCGGGGCCCAGCGAGCAGTTGATGCCCACCGCGTCCGCGCCCAGGCCCTGGGCGGTCACCGCGAAGCTTTCCACCTGACAGCCGGTAAAGGTCCGGCCGGTGGACTCAAAGGTCATGGAGGCCATCACCGGCAGATCGCAGGTTTCCTTTGCGGCCAGGATACCCGCCTTCACCTCCAGCAGGTCGGTCATGGTCTCAAAATACACCGCATCCGCACCGGCGGCAGCGCCCGCCGCCACCACCTCTTTGAACAGGTCACAGGCCTGTTCAAAGGGCAAAGTGCCCATGGGCTGAAGCATCTCGCCCAGAGGGCCGATGTCCAGCAGAATTTTCGCATTGGTGCCCTCGGCGGCCTTTTTGGCGCACTGCACTGCGGCGGTGACCACCTGGGCCACCGTGTAGCCGCAGCCCGCCAGCTTTTTGCCGTTGGCGCCGAAGGTGTTGGTGCTGATATAGTTGGAGCCAGCCTCCAGATAGGCCTTATGGATGCCGGTCACCACCTCCGGATGGGTCGCGCTCCACACATCCGGGATCTCGCCGGGAGCCAGACCCGCCTGCTGCAGCATGGTTCCCATGGCCCCGTCCAGAATCCAGACGCGGCTCTCGTCAAACAATTTATTGGGCACAGGGTTTGCCCTCCTTTCGTTTTGTGCAGGTCTCCCGCAAGGCGCAGGTGGCGCAGCCCGCCAGCTTTCCCTTCACCGGGTGGTCCGCCGCGCCGCACAGGGCGGTGATGCTTTTGCCCGGGGTAAGCACACAGCTGGCAGTGGAGCAAATCCCTGCCTGACGGCCCGCGTCCAGCCACTGCACAAAGGCAGGCTGCACCGTGATGGGCCAGTCGCCGTAGCCGGGGGAAAACCGCCCGGTCAGGTAGCGCCCTTCAGACTCCAGCAGCGTCCGCTGCTCCGCCTCCAGGGCATCGGCCAGCTGCTCCACCAGGGTGCTTGCGGCAGCGTCCAGCACCACGCCGTAGGCCATATCGGTGGCCATGGCCCGGCGCAGAGCGCTGTCCACCCCGGCGCCCAGGGTCACCGCCAGCAAAAGGCCCTCGTCGCAGCCCTTCAGATGAGCAGCAATGTCCCGCCCGGCCAGCAGGGGAGAAAGCTTGTCCGCGCTCACCCGGCGCACGGCAGCCCGGGGCGCAGCAGTTCGCCACAGCTCGGCGGCGGCTTTGTCCAGCAGAGCGTCCACCGCCGGAGGGACCTCCTTGCCCGCGCCGCCCAGATACCGCAGCGCCTCGGCCCGGTCCAGCGCCGGGGGCAGCGGCCGGATCACGCCTTGGCCTCCGGCAGCAGGTCCCGGATGCCCTCATACACCCGGCGGGCCACCTCGGGGTTGTTCATGGCGTACAGGTGCACGCCGTCCGCGCCGCCCTCGATCAGATCCCGCAGCTGCTCGATGGCATAGTTGATGCCCGCGTCGAACAGGGCGGCGTCGTCGCCGTCGTACCGGCTGATCATCTTGGTGAACCGGGGCGGCAGGCTGGCGCTGCTCAGGGCCACGGTGCGCTGCACCTGCCGGGCGGACACAATGGGCATGACGCCCGCCTGCACCGGGGCCTGGATGCCTGCCTTGCGCACCAGATTCATAAAGCGGTAGTAGCGGGCGTTGTCGAAGAACAGCTGGGTAACCAGATGCTCCACACCCGCATCCAGCTTGTATTTCAGATTCTCCACATCCTGGCGCAGGGTCTCACTCTCCACATGGCCCTCCGGGTAGCAGGCGCCCGCCAGATAGAAATCCCCCTTGCCCTTTACAAAGGTGGCCAGATCGCTGGCATGGAAAAAGTCCTTGCTGCGGGGAGCATCGGGGCAGATGTCGCCCCGCAGGGTGAGCACGTTCTCAATGCCTGCATCCTGCAGCGCCTGCACGGTTTCGGCCACCTGCTCGCGGGTGGAGTTGATACCGGTCAGATGGGCCAGCGGCTCCACCCCCAGCTCCTGCTTCAGGTGCCGGGCAATCTGCACGGTGGACAGACCCGCCTTGCCGCCGCCCGCGCCGTAGGTCACGCTGATGTAATCCGGCGAGAGGCCGGCCAGCTTCTCCAGCGTGGGATAGAGACTTTCGGGTGTGGCCCCGTTCTTCTTGGGCGGAAACACCTCGATGGAAAACACACATTCTTTTTGCCGGAACACCTGCGACAGACGCATAGCGCTAGCCCTCCCCTTCTATTTGCTTTGGTTTGGGCAATACCGCACAATTCCAGGTGGTGGAGCGCGTCAGAAATTTTTTGTGATATGAACCCAAAAGCGCAGGCAATCCTTGGTGGATTGGCGAGCATTTTGGGAAAATAGCACGGAAAATTCTGGCGCGACACGCCGCCTGAGCCGTTAGGCGTGAATTGTGCGGTGTTGCCTCTTTATTGCATTAGCAGTAACAATTGTTCTATTATAGCATAGATGCCGGGCTTGAAAAAGTTTTTTCTTTTTGTCTGCAATAATCCGGCCTGCCCAGGCGTATTCCGTGCAGCAGGCGCAACAAACCGCCCCCGCCCGGGCATACTAGGCAGTGCGGCGGCCCGGCGGCCTGCATTGGTTTAACACAAGAAAAAGGAGTTATTTTTATGAAAAAGCTTGCAATCACCCTCACCGCCCTGACCCTGGCCCTGGCTCTGGCCGCCTGCGGTTCCACCGCCGGCAGCTCCTCCAGCACCGCCACCTCCGGCGCGGCTTCCTCCTCCGCTTCTTCCTCCGCTTCCTCCTCCACCTCTTCCGAGAGCAGCTCCACTGCCGCTGTGGACACCAGCGACCTGACGAGCCTGATGGACGCTCTGTTCAGCGGCATCGCCGAGGACCAGATGCCTATGCTCATGCCCCAGGAGGACGGCAGCAAGTACGCCCCCATCACCGAGGAGAACTCCGAGTACAACACCGGCGTTGCCCTGAGTGCTTATAAGGAGGGCATCTGCGCCGAGGCCGCCATCAGCGCCCAGGCCCATTCCGTCTGCCTGCTGAAGGCCAACAGCGCCGACGAGGCCGCTCAGCTGGCCGAGGATGTGGCTGCCAATGCCAACCCCAACAAGTGGATCTGCGTGGGCGCCGAGCGCACCATCGTTGCCTACTCCGGCGATACCGTGCTGCTGGCCATGAGCTTCAACGATCTGGCCCAGACTGTTCTGGACAACTTCACCGCCCAGTTCGGCGCTGAGAACGTGACCGTTGTGAAGGACGAGGCCAGCGCCGACATGGCCATGCCCGAGGGCGACATGACCTCTGACCCGGTGGCCGCTATGCCTGAGGACGCTTCCGGTGCGCTGTAAGCCGGTTGCGATCAGCTGCGCGGCGGCCGCCCTGCTGCTGGCCGCCGCGCTGGCCCTTCCGCTGGCCGCCCAGCGCCGCCAGCCGGACGAAAACGGAATGTATCAGCAGGAGGGCTACTGGGTGCAGTATCTGGGTGAGCGCAACGAAAAGAGCGCCGATTCCTTTGTAAAAAAGATAAACGGCCTGTGCGACACCCTGCTCACCGAAGAGAACAGCGTCTTTTGCTCCATCATTCCCGATAAATCCCACTACCTGCCGGACGAGGGCTGGCCGGTGCTGGACTACGACACACTGGCCCGACAGGTGCAGGCCGGGCTGGATGACTCCATCACCTGGATCGGCCTTGCGGACCGCCTTACCCTGACGGACTACTATAAAACCGACGCTCACTGGAGGCAGGAAACGCTGCAGCCGGTGGTGGACGCACTGGGCGAGGCCATGGGCTTTTCCCAGGACCTGTCCGGCTGGGAGGAGAATGTGTTCGAGGGCTTTGTGGGCAGCTACGGCAAGTACATCCCTGAGGGGGCCGAGCCGGAAACGCTGGTCTGGCTGACCAGCCCGGCCACCGAGACCGCCCGGGTGGATAACTTCCAGTACCCGGACGCCACCGCGGTTTACGACACCTCCAAACTCAGCGGTGCGGGCAGCTACGATATGTTTCTGAATGGGGCCACCCCCTTGCAGACCATCGAAAACCCGAACGCCGCCACCGACCGGGAGCTGGTGATTTTTCGGGATTCCTTCGCCAGCAGTCTGGCCCCGCTTTTATGCGAACAGTACCGCACCATCACCCTGATCGACCTGCGCTATATGGTCAGCGGTCTGGTGCCCCAATACGTGACCTTCACCGACCAGGACGTGCTGTTTCTGTTCAGCAGCTGGGTGGTGAACGAGAGTGCCATGCTGCGCTGAAACAAGGCCGCTTTTCCGCCCCGGGAAGCCCCGGAACGGAAGGCGGCCTTTTGTGCGCCCGGTTTGCAAAAGCGGGTGGAGTATGGTAGGATATTGGCAAGAGAATTTTCGCCCGGAAAGGGGGCTTTTAGCCATGAAGATCATGGAATCCGCCGAGGATTATCTGGAGACTATCCTGGTGCTTCTGCACCGGAAGGGCCACGTGCGCTCCATCGACATCGCCAACGAGATGTCCTATTCCAAGCCCAGCGTTTCCACTGCCATGAAAAAGCTGCGGGAAAACGGTTACATCCATGTGGACGAGATCGGCCTGATCACCTTGACCGACGAGGGCCGCGCCATCGCCGAGAGCGTGTACGAGCGGCACACCCTGCTCAGCCAGGTGCTCATCGACCTGGGTGTTCCCGAGGACATTGCCCGCGAGGACGCCTGCCGTCTGGAGCACGACCTGCATCCGGTCAGTTTTGAGCGGATCAAGGAATGCTATCATCGCCACAAAAAGGAGGCCTGAACAGGGCCATGCCGCGGGCAGCCCATCACTCACCGGGCTGCCCGCCTTCTGCTTTAATATAAACCAAACAGATACGAGGTGTTGTTTGCATGAATTACGAAGAAATCCGCGCCCAGAGCGCACAGGCCGTGCGGGAGCTGCTGGCCGCCGCCAACCTGCGGCCGGGCAGCATTCTGGTGGTGGGCTGTTCCTCCAGCGAGATCGTGGGCAGTCAGATCGGCCACGGCTCCAGTCTGGAGGCCGCACAGGCCGTGTATGAGGGCATTGCGCCGGTGCTGCGCGAGGCCGGGGTCTTCCTGGCCGCTCAGTGCTGCGAGCATCTGAACCGGGCCATCATCCTGGAAGCGGAGGCCCTGCCCGCCGGGGCCGAGCCGGTGAACGTGATTCCCCAGCCCAAGGCGGGCGGCAGCTTTGCCACCACCTGCTGGCAGCGGTTTGCCCATCCGGTGGCGCTGGAGGTCATCCGGGCGGATGCGGGCATGGACATCGGCGACACCCTGATTGGCATGCATCTGAAGGCGGTGGCCGTGCCGGTGCGTCTGAGCCTGCGCCGCATCGGTGAGGCCAATCTGGTGTGCGCCCGCACCCGCCCCAAATACATCGGCGGCAGCCGGGCTGCCTACGCCGAAGCGTAAAGGAGGCCGCCGCAATGAACGAACTGCATGAACAACTGGCCCAGCGCACCGCCCAGGTGCGCCGCCGCATGGACGAGGCCTGCCGCGCCGCCGGGCGTGCGCCCGACTCGGTGCAGCTGTGCGCCGCCAGCAAGACCCAGACCGCCGACACCGTGCGCGCCGCCTGGAACGCAGGCATCGATGTATTCGGCGAAAACCGGGTGCAGGAGCTGGTGGAAAAACGGGCCGCCGGGGCCTACGGCTCCACCCCGCTGCATTTCATCGGTCATCTGCAAACCAACAAGGTGCGCCAGGTGGTGGGCGCGGCCGATCTGATCGAGTCGGTGGATTCCGAGCATCTGCTGCTGGCCGTCCAGAAGGAGGCCGCCCGCCAGGGCATCGTGCAGCCGGTGCTGCTGCAGGTGAACATCGGCGCTGAGGCCAGCAAGGGCGGCGTTGCCCCCGAGGGGCTGACCGCACTTTTGGAGCAGGCGGACGGAATGGAGAACATTCTGGTGAAGGGCCTGATGTGCATTCCCCCGAAGGAGACCGACCCCGCCGCCCAGCGCCGCTGGTTCGCCGCCATGCGCGCCCTCTTTGATGAGGCCGCCGCCCGTTGCTGGACCCGCACCCGTATGGAGATTCTGTCCATGGGCATGAGCGGTGATTTTGAGGCCGCCATCCAGGAGGGCGCCACCCTGGTTCGGGTGGGCACCGCCATCTTCGGGCCCAGAGCCTACCCCCTGCCCGCCGAGCCCTGAGCCCCTGTACCTTCTGCCCAAAACAACTTGCTGCCCCGGCCATCCGCCGGGGCTTTTTTGCGCCCGTCTCCCCCGCTGCAATCTGGCAATATACCACAATAAAGTGGTAGCAAAACGCACTGTTCTTCCGCTTTTTTCACAAAACAGGGGCAATTTTCTGCATCTTTTCACCAAGCTTTTTGCCATGGATTTGCCCCCACCGCACACAATTGCCGAACCTTGCCCCAAACCCTTGCAATGCAGCCAAAGCGTTGTATACTTTTATTTATATTGCAAAATCGTTCTGTCCTTTTGAACAAAGGCGTTTGGGAGCGATGGGAAAGGCGGTCGTTTTGGATGAAACAGTTTAAGGTGCCGCGCAGGCTGAGGAACCTGCTGCTGGTGCTGGCGGGCAACGCCCTTTATGCCCTGGCGGTGGACATGTTTGTTCTGCCCTGCGGGCTGATTACCGGCGGTACCACCGGCCTGGCCCTGATCGGCCAGCACTGGCTGGGCATCTCCATCTCCACCTTCGTGATGATCTCCAACGTGATCATGTTCATTCTGGGCGCGGCGGTCATGGGCCGCTGGTTTGCCTTCAACACGGCGGTGTCCACCTTCTGCTACCCCATTTTCCTGGAGCTGTTCAGCTGGATTCCCGGCATTGGCGACATGACCCGCGACCCCATGCTGGCCACCGTGTTCGCCGGTGTGATGATCGGCGCGGCCATCGGCCTGGTGATCGGCGCGGGCGCTTCCAGCGGCGGTATGGACATTCCACCCATTGTGGCCAACAAGTTCTGGGGTGTGCCCATCTCGGTGGTCATGTACGGGCTGGACTTTGCCATCCTCATCGGGCAGATGTTCTTCGCCGAGAACCGGGAGCAGATTCTCTACGGCATCCTGCTGGTGCTGCTCTACACCATCGTGCTGGACAAGGTGGTGCTGATGGGCCACTCCAAGATTCAGGTGAAGATCCTCAGCGAAAAGAGCGACGAGATCCGCCAACTGATTCTGAAGGTTCTGGACCGGGGCTGCACCCTGCTGCACGCCCAGACCGGCTACGCCCGCAACGAGTGGGATATGGTGCTCACCGTCATCACCAACCGGGAGCTGGCCAAGCTGAACCACCTGGTGCAGGAGGTGGACCCCCAGGCCTTCATCATCATCGACTCGGTGAATGAGGTGCACGGCCGCGGCTTCACCCTGCGCAAACAATACAAGTAAATCTTTGCTTTCTGATGCGTCTCATCTGAGACGCATCTTTTTTTGCTCTTTTGAGGGCAGGCCTTCAGTTTTTTGCATTTTTTTGCTTGTTATCTTGACATTTTGCTTCGGGTGTGGTAAAAAGAATCAGGCATTTGTTAGTCAGAGCTAACTAAATGCAGTTTAAACTAACCAATTACAGTCGCGGCTAACCGCCGCGTGACCACTATCACCAGGAGGACACACTGCCTTGATGATTAACAAACGGCTGATCGGGATGGTCAGCGATTCCAAACAGCACATTGCAAAAAACGTGGCGTTCCAGTGGGCGGCGCTGGCGGCAAACATCGCCATGCTGCTCACCATCGCCCGGTATCTTTCCCGGCTGCTGGCCGGGCAGCCCGCCTCGCTGGCGGCCACCCTGCTGGTGGCGGCTGCCGCCGCGGCGGTCCGCTTTGTCTGCGCAAGGCAGGCGGCGGTCTGCTCCTACCGGGCCAGCCGCAGCGCCAAGCAGGCGCTGCGCCGCACCATTCTGGAAAAGCTTTTGCGGCTGGGGCCGGGCTATTCCAGCCGGGTCTCCACCTCCGAGGTGGTGCAGGTGACGGTGGAGGGCGCCGAGCAGCTGGAAAGCTACTTCGGCGCGTATCTGCCCCAGTTCTTCTACAGCCTGCTGGCCCCGCTGACCCTGTTCTGCGTGCTGGCCCCCATCAGCCTTTCGGCGGCGGTGGTGCTGCTGATCTGCGTGCCGCTGATCCCGGTTTCCATCGCGCTGGTGCAGACCTTCGCCAAAAAGCTGCTGGCCCGCTACTGGGGCCAGTACACCGCATTGGGCGACAGCTTTCTGGAAAACCTGCAGGGCCTGACCACCCTGAAAATCTATCAGGCGGACGAGGAGCGCCACCGGCGGATGAACGAGGAGGCCGAGCGCTTCCGGCGGATCACCATGAAGGTGCTCACCATGCAGCTGAACTCCATCACCATCATGGATCTGGTGGCCTACGGCGGCGCGGCGCTGGGCATCATCGTGGCCGCCCGGCAGTTTGCCGCCGGGCAGATCGGCCTGTTCGGCTGCTTTGCCATCATCATGCTCTCGGCAGACTTTTTCCTGCCCATGCGTCTGCTGGGCTCCTACTTCCACATTGCCATGAACGGCATGGCCGCCTCCGAGAAGATCTTCAAGCTGCTGGATCTGCCGGAGCCCCAGGCCAAGACCGGCGTGATCGACCCCGCTGACTGCACCCTGCGCTGTGAGGATGTGCGCTTTGCCTACGATGCCGAGCGTCCCATTCTGAAGGGCGTGGATCTGGAGCTGCCCCGCACCGGTCTGGTGGCCCTGGTGGGCGAATCCGGCTGCGGCAAATCCACCCTGGCGGGCCTGCTGGCCGGCCGTCTGGAGGGCTACGCGGGCAGTATCACAGTAGGTGGTCAGCCCCTGAGCGAGATCAGCCTGGAAAGCCGGATGAAGCAGATCACCACCGTGGGCTTTGCCGCCCGGCTGTTCAAGGGCACCGTGGCCGAGAACCTGCGCATGGCGAAGCCCGATGCCAGCGACGAGGCTCTGTGGCAGGCGCTGGAGCAGGTGAAGCTGGCGGATTTCCTGCGCAGCGAACAGGGGCTGGAGACCCCGGTGGCCGAAAAGGGCGCCAACTTCTCCGGCGGTCAGTGCCAGCGGCTTGCCCTGGCCCGTGCCCTTCTGCACGACAGCCCCATCTATATTCTGGACGAAGCCACCTCCAACATCGACGTGGAGAGTGAAAATCAAATCATGGCCCTGGTGCACCGGCTGGCCGAGACCAAGGCGGTGCTGCTCATCTCCCACCGGCTGGCCAACGTGACCGGCGCGAAACGCATCTACGCGCTGGAGGAGGGCCGGGTAGCTGGCTGCGGCACCCATGCCCAGCTGCTGGCCGCCTGCCCCTGCTATCAGCGGCTGTGGAACAGCCAGCAGGCGCTGGAACACTACACCCCCGACATCCAACAGGAGGCTCTTGCATGAAAAAACGTTCTGATCTGGCGGTAATGCTCCGGCTCGTGGGGCTGGTCAAGCCGCTGATGGGCTTTATGGCCCTTGCCATCGCCATGGGCGTGGCGGGCTTTCTGTGCGCCCAGTTCATCCCCATCTTCGGTGGCTTCGCCATCGTGAAGGCGCTGGGCGGCGCGGGCCTGCCCGCTCTGGGCGTGCTGTTCGCCTGCATGGGCGTGTTTGCTCTGGCCCGCGGCGTGCTGCGCTACGCCGAGCAGGCCTGCAACCACTACATCGCCTTCAAGCTGCTGGCCCTCATCCGGGACAAGGTCTTCGGTGCGCTGCGCCGCCTGGCCCCCGCCAAGCTGGACGGCCGGGACAAGGGCGACCTGATTGCGGTGATCACCTCGGACATCGAACTTCTGGAGGTCTTTTACGCCCACACCCTCTCCCCCATTGCCATCGCGGCCATCATGTCGGTGATCATGACTCTGTTCATCGGCAGCTACCACTGGCTGCTGGGCCTGATCGCCGCCCTGGGCTTTTTCGCCGTGGGCGTGGTGGTGCCGGTACTGGCCGCCCGCTTCGGCGGCAGCCGGGGTCTGGAATACCGCACCCAGGCCGGTGCGCTGAGCGCCTTTGTGCTGGACAGCCTGCGCGGCCTGGGCGAGCTGCTGCAGTACGACGCGGGCCAGCGCCGTCTGGACGAGCTGGATGCGCGTACCGGCAGCCTACTGGCCACCGAGAAGAAGATGAAAACCGCGCTGGGCACCGCCACCGCCTGCACCGGCGCGCTGATCTGGCTGTTCTCCCTCTCCATGCTGGCGGCGGGCAGCCTGCTTTATATCAATGGTCTGATCGGCTTTGACGGGGTGCTCATTCCCCTGATCGCCATTCTCAGCTCCTTCGGGCCGGTGGTGGCGCTGGCCAACCTGGGCAGCACCCTGCAGCAGACCTTCGCCGCCGCCAACCGGGTGCTGGACATTCTGGACGAGGAGCCGGTGGTGGCGGAAAACACCACCGGGCGCACCATCCCCTTCACCGGCGCGGCCTGCGACAATGTGAGCTTCACCTACCAGGCCGAGCCCATTCTGAAAAACGTGAGCCTGACCCTGCCGGAGAACAAAATCATCGGCATCACCGGCCGCAGCGGCAGCGGCAAGTCCACCCTGCTCAAGCTGCTCATGCGCTTCTGGGACGTGGGCAGCGGCCAGGTGGCCATTTCCGGCGAGGATGTGAAAAACATCCGCACCGCAAGCCTGCGCAGCCTGCAGAGCTACGTGACCCAGGAGACCTACCTGTTCCACGACAGCATCGAGGAGAACGTGAAGCTGGCAAAGCCCAACGCCACCCACGAGGAGGTGGTGGAGGCCTGCAAAAAGGCCTCGGTACACGACTTCATTATGAGCCTGCCCAATGGCTACGACACCAATGTGGGCGAGCTGGGCGACACCCTCTCCGGCGGCGAGCGGCAGCGGCTGGGCATTGCCCGGGCATTTCTGCACGACGCGCCCCTCATCCTGCTGGATGAGCCCACCAGCAACCTGGACAGCCTGAACGAGGCGGTGATCCTGCAAAGCCTGCACCGCCAGCGCAAGGGCAAAACGGTGGTGCTGGTCAGCCACCGGGCCTCCACCATGCGCATTGCCGACACCACCTACAGCGTGGAGCACGGGCGGCTCAGCTGAGCCGCCCCACTCCGGCGCCACACAGAAAGGATTGTTTGTTTATGAAATACCTCTACATTGCATTGGGTCTTGTCTGCCTGGCGCTGGGCGCCGTGGGTGCGGTGCTCCCTCTTCTGCCCGCCACTCCCTTTCTGCTGGGCACCTGCTTCTTCTTCGCCAAGGGCAGCGACCGGCTGAACCGGTGGTTTCTGTCCACCAAGCTGTATCAGAAGAACTTCAAAAGCTTCCGGGAGCAGCGGGCCATGACCTGGCGCACCAAGATCGGTATCATGGTCACCGTGACCCTGACCATGAGCATCGGCTTCATTATGATGCACGAGGTGCTCATCGGCCGCATCGTGCTGGGCTGCGTGTGGCTGTTCCATGTGTACTACTTCATCTTCCGCATCCGCACTCTGGACGCGGAGTAAACAAAAAACGAGTGAGTTCCCGCGGGAACTCACTCGTTTTTCTGTATCCAAAGGCTGCGATCAGCCCAGCTCTTTTTTCACCAGCTCGGCCAGATGGTCGGCGATGGCCTGGATCTCGCTCTCGTCCTGGCCCTCCACCATCACACGGATCAGCGGCTCGGTGCCGCTCACACGAACCAGCACCCGGCCGGTATCGCCCAGGGCCTCCTTCTGCTGACGGATGGCCTCCTTGATCACGTCGTTGTTGTAGAATTCCAGCTTGCCCTCGGCGCTCACGGTCACGTTCACCATCACCTGAGGCAGGCGGGTCATCACCTTCGCCAGCTCAGACAGGGGCTTTTGGCACCGCTTGAGCAGGCACAGCAGCTGAATGGCGGTGAGCTGACCGTCGCCGGTGGTGGCGAAATCCCGGAAGATGATGTGGCCGCTCTGCTCGCCGCCCAGGGTGTAGCCCTCCAGCTCCATCTCCTCCAGCACGTAGCGGTCGCCCACCTTGGTGGCGGCGAACTTCATGCCGTTGGCCTCACAGAAACGGGCAAAGCCCAGGTTGGTGAGCACGGTGCCCACAATGGTGGACCGGCGCAGCTTGCCCCGCTGCTGCATATCCAGGCCGCAGATGGCCATGATGTAGTCGCCGTCCACCACCTCGCCGGTCTCATCCACGAAGAGGCAGCGGTCCGCGTCGCCGTCAAAGGCAACGCCCGCGTCCACCTTGTGGGTGCGCACATAGTCCTGCAGCTGCTCCAGATGGGTGGAGCCGCAGCCCTCGTTGATGTTCACACCGTCCGGCGCGTCGTGCAGGATCACCGCATTGGCACCCAGCTCCTCGAACAGAGTGCGGGCGGTAGCGCTGGCGGAGCCGTTGGCGCAGTCCACCACGATATTCATGCCCTCCAGCGAGTAGGGAATGGTGCTTTTCAGATGCTCGATGTAATCCCGTGCGCCGGTGGTGCAGTGGCTGATCTGGCCCAGGTTCTCGCCCTTGGCGTAGGTGAAGTCGTTTTTCTCGATCAGGCGCTCGATCTGCTCCTCCAGCTCATCCGGCAGCTTGAATCCGTCGCCGTTGAAGATCTTGATGCCGTTGAAGGCGTAGGGGTTATGGCTGGCGGAGATCATCACGCCCGCGTCCGCCTTGTACTTGCCCACCAGGTAGGCCACCGCCGGGGTGGAAAGCACGCCCAGGTCGATCACATCCGCGCCCACCGAGCACAGGCCCGCGGCCAGTGCAGCGCCCAGCATATCGCTGGAGATGCGGGTGTCCTTGCCCATCACCACCAAAGGACGGCGGCGGCGGCCATAGGCCAGCACGGTAGCGGCGGCACGGCCGATGGCCATTGCCAGCTCACAGGTCATATCCTCGCCGGCAATGCCGCGCACGCCGTCGGTTCCAAACAGTCTGCCCATATTCCAAACACTCCTCTGTTTTTCTTAAGTACGGGGTACGATGTGCTGCGCGTCCTTGTAGATATGGCCCGGGGCCACCACGCCCCGCACGCAGCTGGTGGGATAGATCTGGCAGCGGCGGCCCAGCACCGAGCCGGGGCACAGCACACTGTTGCAGCCCACCTCGGCCTCGTCGCCCACCAGAGCGCCCAGCTTCTTGCGGCCGGTCACCAGGATCTCGTCCTCCTGGCGGATGCACACCAGAGATTTGTCGCTCTTCAGATTGCTGGTCACAGCGCCCGCGCCCATGTGTGCCTTATAGCCCAGAATGGAATCGCCCACATAATTGAAATGGGGCACCTGCGCGCCGTCGAACAGGATGCAGTTCTTCAGCTCCACGCTGTTGCCCACCACGGCGCCCGCGCCCACCAGAGCGCTGCCCCGGATGAAGGCGCAGTGACGCACCTCGGCCTCCGGGCCGATGATGCAGGGCCCGGCCAGCGATGCACTGGGAGCCACCTTCGCGGTTTTCGCCACCCACACGCCGGGGGCGGGCTGGTCATATTCCTCACTGGGCAGGCTTTTGCCCAGCTGCTCGATAAAGCCTTTCAGTTCGTCCAGCACTTCCCAGGGGCGCTCCTTGCCTTCAAACAGCGGAGCGGCCAGGGTGTGGGAAAGATCGAACAATGCTTCGGTACGGCAGACATCCATACAGCAGATGCTCCTTTCAAAAAATCACTTGAATAAATTATAAGCATCGTATTTTTAAAATACAACTTGAAAATATAAAAAACGCGGACGAAAAAACAAATTCAGTGGAAGTTACGAATTTTTCATCAAAGAAGCACCCAAAATTGTCACAAAAATCCTCGAAATTTTAATAATTAGTCTCTTTATTCGCAAAAGAGCCCCATACATCTTACTCAGATGCAGGGGCTCTTTTTGTATGAAACCGGGCCGACCGGCTTATTTCTGCTGTGCCTTGGCTCCGGCGGCCAGCCAGCGCATCCGGCTGAGATAGACCACCAGACTGGCCAGAGGGCCCAGAATATCCGAGATGGGCTCGGCGTAAAAGGCCGCCATACCGCCGAACAACGCGGGCAGAATAAACAGCGGCACAAAGTAGGCCAGCTTGCGGAAGAAGGAAAGAGGCAGCGAATAGCGCATCATACCCATGCCGGTGAAGCCGTCGATGATGGTATACTGCAGCCCCAGCGGAATCACCGCCAGCGTGCAGATGCGGATGGCCCGCACTGCCAGAGGCAGCACCTGGGCATCCTGAGTGAAGATGGAGGCAAAGGCCCCGGGCAGCAGCTGACCCGCCGCGCAGAGCAGCGCCGTATACCCAAGGCTCAACGCCAGGATGAACTTCTGCGCCTGGAGGATGCGGTCCGGCCGGCCCGCGCCGTAGTTAAAGCCCAGAATGGAGCCGGTGCCGCCGGTGATGCCGCCCAGCGGCATGGTGACCACCAGCATGAAGCTCTGGGAGATGGTGGCCGCCGCCACCAGCAGATCGCCCTCGGTGGGGCCGCCGTACTTCTGCAGCAGGGCGTTCAGGGCGATGATCATCACATTATCAAAGGCGATGATGGCAAAGGGGGTGAAGCCGGTGGCCAGCACACGGCCCATCACCCGCAGATCATAGCCGCCGAAGGTGATGTGGATGGGCGGGATTTTGCTGAACAGAAAACGCAGCACGAACAAACAGCTGCCCAGCTGGCTGAGAATCGTGGCCAGCGCCGCGCCGGTCACGCCCATGTCCAGCACAAAGATGAACACCGGGTCCAGCAGAATGTTCAGCACCGCGCCCAGCATCACCGACTGCATGCCTTTTTTGGCAAAGCCCTGACAGATGATAAACTGGTTCATACCGGTGGAAAGCAGAGCGAAGGGAGTGCCCAGCAGATACACGGTATAATACGCCATGGCGTATGGCAGGGTGGAACCGCTTGCGCCAAACAGCAGCAGCGTCTGCTCCCGGGTGGCAAGAGCCAGCGCCATGAGCACCACCGAAAGGCCGCAGAGCATCAGAAAGCAGTTGGCCAGAATCTTCTGGGCGGCTTTCTGATCGCCCGCACCCATGCGGATGCTCATTAAGGGCGAACCGCCCACGCCCACAAGGAAGGCCACCGAGCCGATCATGGTCACGATGGGCCCGCAGACACCCGCGCCCGCCAGAGCCAGCTTGCCCACCTCGGCAATGTTGCCGATGTACATCCGGTCCACCACGCTGTACAATACGCTCACAAACTGCGCCAGCATACTGGGGATGGCAATGCGCAGCACCAGCTGCGGAATGGGGTCCCGCCCCAGATCGTTTTCCAGTTTTGCAGCCTGTTTCGCCATGATCTTCTTCACTCCTGTTTGGTGTGATGGTTTTGCAGCGCAAGCGCCGCCCGGCTATTATAGCATTCCCCAATGGGAAAGTAAAGCGGTCCGCCGCCGGGAAAATCCGGCAGCGGCCCGCTTAGCTTTTTCTCTTCTCAATCACAGGTTTTTCAGGATGGCGTCGCCCATTTCCGAGCAGCTCACCGGGGTGCAGCCCTCGGCCATCATATCGCCGGTGCGCAGGCCCGCGTCCAGCGCCTTATTGACCGCGGCCTCGATGGCAGCGGCCTCCTCGTCCAGATCGAAACTGTATTTCAGCATCATGGCGGCGGAGAGGATGGTGCCGATGGGGTTGGCCTTGTTCTGGCCCGCGATGTCCGGCGCGGAGCCGTGGATGGGCTCATACAGGCCCCGGCTGCCCTCGCCCAGGCTGGAGGAGGGGATCATGCCAATGGAGCCGGTGATCATGCTGGCCTCGTCGGACAGAATGTCGCCGAACATGTTCTCGGTGACCACCACATCAAACTGGCTGGGGTCCTTCACGATCTGCATGGCGGTGTTGTCCACCAGCATGTCGGCATACTCCACATCCGGGTACTCCTCCGCCAGCCGGTGCATCACCTTGCGCCACAGGCGGCTGGTGTCCAGCACGTTTGCCTTGTCCACGCTGGTGACCTTGCTGCGGCGCTTGCGGGCGGTCTCGAAGGCGATGCGGCCGATGCGCTCGATCTCATGCTCGGCGTAGCTCATCACGTCGGTGGCCTTCTGCTCGCCGCTGCATTCCGCGGTGGTGTGGCTGCCGAAGTACACGCCGCCGATCAGCTCCCGCACCACAATGAAGTCGATGCCCTTTTCCACGATCTCCGGCTTCAGGGGGCTGGCAGCCGCCAGCTGGGGCCAGAGCTTGGCCGGGCGGTTGTTGGCATAAAGGCCCATGCCCGCCCGCAGGGCCAGCAGGCCCTTCTCCGGGCGCTTGTCGCCGGGCAGGCCGTCCCACTTGGGGCCGCCCACCGCGCCCAGCAGCACGCTGTCCGCCGCGAGGCACTTGTCCAGCATGGCGGCGGGCAGCGGCTCGCCCCATTTGTCGATGGCGATGCCGCCCATGTCCACATCGGTATAGGTAAAGGTGTGGCCGTATTTTGCGGCCACCGCGTCCAGCACCCGCAGGGCCTGGTCCACAATCTCAGGGCCGATGCCGTCGCCCCGGATCACTGCGATCTGCTTTTCCATGGGAATCTCCCTCTCTTTTCTGTATTTACTGCTTGATGCTGTTCATCAGCCCGCCTGCCTTGATGATCTCCTGAATGAAGGGCGGGAAGGGCTGGGCCTGGAAGGTCTGGCCGGTGGTCTCGTCGGTGATGACGCCGGTGTCGAAATCCACATGGACCTTGTCCCCCGCCCGGATGGCCTCGCTTGCCGCCGGGCATTCCAGAATGGGCAGGCCGATGTTGATGGCGTTGCGGTAGAAGATGCGGGCGAAGGTGGCCGCGATCACGCAGGAGACCCCCGCCGTTTTGATGGCCAGGGGCGCATGCTCCCGGCTGGAGCCGCAGCCGAAGTTGGCGCCGCCCACCATGATATCGCCGGGCTGGACCTTCTTCACAAAATCGGGGTCGATGTCCTCCATGCAGTGAGCCGCCAGCTCCTTTGCGTCGGGGGTGTTCAGGTACCGGGCCGGGATGATCACGTCGGTGTCCACATTGTCCGGATATTTATGTACAAAACCGTTTGCCTGCATTGGTGATTCCGCCTTTCTTATTCCGCAATGGTGCGGGGGTCGGTGATATAACCGGTGAGGGCGCTGGCCGCCGCGGTGGCGGGGCTGGCCAGATAGACCTCGCTCTCCACATGACCCATGCGGCCCACGAAGTTCCGGTTGGTGGTGGAGATGCAGCGCTCGCCCTGGGCCAGAATGCCCATGTAGCCGCCCAGGCAGGGCCCGCAGGTGGGAGTGGAAACCACGCAGCCCGCGTCGATGAAATCGGTGGTCCAGCCCCGCAGGATGCACTCCTTGTAAATGGCCATGGTGGCGGGGATGATGATGGCCCGCACGCCGGGGGCGATGTGCTTGCCCTTCAATACCTTCCAGGCGGCCTCCATATCCTCCAGACGGCCGTTGGTGCAGCTGCCGATGACCACCTGGTCGATCTTCACGTCCTTGCCGTCGGCGGCGGGCTTGGTGTTCTCGGGCAGATGTGGCCAGGCCACGGTGGGCTCCAGCGCGGAGAGGTCGATCTCGATGGTCTGCTCGTATTCCGCGTCCTCGTCCGCCTCGTACACGGTCCAGGGGCGCTGGCTGCGGCCGGTGAGGTACTGGATGGTCACCTCGTCCACCGGGAAGATGCCGTTCTTCGCGCCCGCCTCAATGGCCATGTTGCAGATGCAGAGCCGGTCGTCCATGGTCAGGCTGGCCACGCCGGGGCCGGTGAACTCCATGCTCTTGTACAGCGCGCCGTCCACGCCGATCCTGCCGATGATGTGCAAAATCAGGTCCTTGCCGCTCACCGGGGGCTGCAGCTGGCCTTTGAGCACAAAACGGATGGCGGCGGGGACCTTAAACCAGCATTTGCCGGTGGCCATGCCCGCGGCCATGTCGGTGCTGCCCACGCCGGTGGAGAAGGCGCCCACCGCACCATAGGTGCAGGTGTGGCTGTCCGCGCCGATGATGCAGTCACCGGCGGTCACGATGCCTTTTTCCGGCAGCAGGGCATGCTCGATGCCCATCTGGCCCACGTCGTAGAAGTTCAGAATGTCATATTTGTTGGCAAAGTCCCGGCACTGCTTGGACTGCTGAGCGGCCTTGATGTCCTTGTTGGGCACAAAGTGGTCCAGCACGATGTTGATGCGGGTCTTGTCGAACACGCTGGTGAAGCCCGCCTTGTTGAACTCGTTGATGGCCACCGGGGTGGTGATATCGTTGCCCAGCACCTCGTCCAGCCGGGCGCTGATCAGCTGGCCCGCCTCCACCTTGTCCAGCCCGGCGTGAACGGCCAGAATTTTTTGCGTCATTGTCATTCCCATGATCGTTTCTTCCCCTTTATTTGTTGTTGGCCGCGCTGACCATTGCCTTGATGCCCGCGCGGATGATGTCAGTGTCGGTTCCGGCGCCCCAGGTTACGGTGCCGTCGCCCCAGCGCAGGCCCACATAGGCCGCCGCCTCACTGGTGGAGCCGTGCTGCAGGCTGTGCTCGGAATAGGTCTCGATGGTGAAGTCCTGCCCGGTGGCCGCCTTCAGGGCGTTGCACACCGCGTCCAGACGGCCGTTGCCCTGGGCGCTGCTCTCTTTGGTGGAGCCGTCCGGCATGGCGACGGTGATGGCCGCGAAGATGCCGTTTTTCTGAATGAAGTGGGCATCCGGGATGTCCACCGGAGTGCATTTGTTCAAATAGGTATCGTAGAACACCTGGGCCACCTCGTCGGGCGAAAGCTCCTTGTGGGCGTGGTCCGAGATGGATTTGACCGTGTAGCCGAAATGCTCCCGCATCTTGGGGGGCAGATCGTAGCCGAACTTCTGCTGCAGCAAAAATCCGATGCCGCCCTTACCGCTCTGGCTGTTGATGCGGATCACATCGCCGTCATACGTGCGGCCGATGTCGGTGGGGTCGATGGGGATATAAGGCACGTTCCACTGGTGCAGGCCCTTTTCCTTGCGCCAATTCATCCCCTTTGCGATGGCGTCCTGATGGCTGCCGCTGAAGGCTGCAAAGACCAGTGCGCCTGCGTAAGGGGTGCGCTCGTACACATGCATCCGGGTCACCCGCTCATACAGCTCCACGATGGAGGGCATATCGCTGAAATCCAACTTGGGGTCCACGCCGTGGGTGTACAGGTTCATGGCCAGGGTGATCAGGTCCACATTGCCGGTGCGCTCACCGTTGCCGAACAGGGTGCCCTCCACCCGGTCCGCTCCGGCCAGCAGGGCCAGCTCGGTATCGGCCACGCCGCAGCCCCGGTCGTTGTGGGGGTGCAGGCTGAGCACCACACTGTCCCGGTATTTCAGGTTGTCGCTCATGTATTCAATCTGGTTGGCGTAGATGTGACTCATGCTCATGGCCACGGTCACCGGCAGGTTGATGATCATGGGCTTTTCCGGGGTGGGCTGCATGATGTCCAGCACCGCGTTGCAGACCTCCAGAGCGTATTCCGGCTCGGTGCCGGTGAAGCTTTCCGGGCTGTATTCGAACCGGAAGTTACCCGGGTACTCGGCGGCCAGCTGCTTGACCAGGGTCGCGCCGTCGGTGGCGATCTTCTTGATCTCCTCCTTGCTCTTTTTGAACACCTGTTCCCGCTGGGCCACGCTGGTGGAATTGTAGAAGTGAATCACCGCGCTGGGCGCGCCCTGCACCGCCTCGAAGGTCTTGCGGATGATGTGGTCCCGGCACTGGGTGAGCACCTGCACGGTCACGTCCTCGGGGATCATGTTCTGCTCGATCAGGGTGCGCAGGAACTCGTACTCGGTCTCGCTGGCGGCGGGGAAGCCCACCTCGATCTCCTTGAAGCCGATCTTCACCAGCAGCTGGAAGAACTCCAGCTTTTCCTCCAGGCTCATGGGCACGATCAGGCTCTGGTTGCCGTCCCGCAGGTCCACGCTGCACCAGGCCGGGGCCTTTTCGATGTGGTCTTTGTGCACCCAGCGGTACTCGGTCTTGGGCGGGTTGTAGTAGCCGATCTGATACTTGCTGACATCCATCATAAAACAATCGCTCCTTATTTTGTTTTGCCTGCGGGGCGGATGCAGACAAAAAAGGCCCTCGTCTCTCAAGGGTCTTTGCCCCTGAGAGACGAGGGCCACATCGTTCATGTAAGCTCCCGCGGTACCACTCTCATTGCTGTGTGTCAGCCGCTCTGTACGGTCGGCGGGCAATGCCGCGAACCGCGCCCCGGATAACGGTGGGGTTCCGCCCTGACCTACTGACCGTCTCCTAAAACGGGGTTCCGCCGGGTGCTCAGGGGCCAGTATACAGATTCCGCGCCGCTGCCTTGCACCGACCGGCAGCTCTCTGAAGGCGTATGGGCTCTGCTTTTTCCCCGTCCACGCATTTGGATTTTTATCTTGGTAGTAGTTTAACGCATTAAATCCAGTTTGTCAACCCTGTTTTTCGCCGCCCAGCATCCATTTTACCAGCTCCACCGCCGGAATCACCGCTGCCGCCAGCGCCAGACTCAGGCCATACTGGGGCAAGTTCAGCGTTGCAAAGCCGAAGGCGGCCGCTGCCGGAGGCCAGAGCAGCACCCCGGTGGTGAGGGCCAGACTGCCTGCCAGCGCCGCCCAGAGGTAGGGGTTTTCTCCCTGCTGGGCAAAGATGCTTCCCCGGCGGCTGCGCAGGTTAAAGCTGTGGAAGAGCTCGGCCATGCTCATGGTGAGGAAGGCCATGGTCACCCCCAGCTGGCTTTGCGCCACCTGCCAGAGGCCGGTCTCCAGCCGCACCCCCGCAAAGTATGCCCCCAGTGTGAGCGCCGTGACCAGTGCCCCCTGCCACAGCACATCCACGCCCAGGCCTCCGGCGAAGATGCCCTGCCCCCGGGGGCGGGGCGGCCGGTGCATGCTGCCCGGCTCCGCCTGCTCCATGCCCAGCGCCAGCGCGGGGAAGCAATCGGTGATCAGGTTGATCCAGAGCAGATGCACCGGCTCCAGAAGTCGGATGCCCAGCAGGGTTGCCAGAAAGATGCTGGCCACCTCGCTCATGTTGGAGGCCAGCAGAAACTGGATGGCCTTGCGGATGTTCTCGTAAATGCGCCGCCCCTCGGCCACCGCCGCGGCGATGGTGGCGAAGTTGTCATCCGCCAGCACCATATCCGCCACGTTCTTGGTCACGTCGGTGCCGGTGACGCCCATGCCCACGCCGATGTCCGCCGCCTTCACCGCCGGGGCGTCGTTCACCCCGTCGCCGGTCATGGCGGTCACGCAACCCCGCTGCTGCCAGGCCCGCACAATGCGCGCCTTGTGCGGGGGCTGCACCCGGGCGTACACCGAAAACTCCGGGGCTCTGCGCCGCAGCTCCTCGTCGCTCATGGCGTCCAGCGCCGCGCCGGTGACCACCTGCCCCGCGCTGCTCACCAGCCCCAGCGTGCGGCCGATGGCGGCGGCGGTGTCCGGGTGATCGCCGGTGATCATCACGGTGCGGATACCCGCCGACCGGCAGGCCCGCACCGCCCCCGGCACCTGGGGCCGCACCGGGTCCAGCATGCCCACCAGCCCCAGAAACACCAGCTGATTTTCCGTCGCGGCGGGCGTTAAGGGGGCGGGCAGCTTTTCCCACCGGCGGCAGGCCGCCGCCAGCACCCGCAGCGCCTGCGCTGCCATCCGCCGGTTCTCGGCCAGAATGCGGCTGCGGTCCGCCTGGGTCAAAGGCCGGGGCTGGCCGTCCTGCATCCAGTGGGTGCATTTTTGCAGCAGCACATCCGGCGCGCCCTTGGTGTACTGGACGATGCCTCCCCCCTGCTTATGAAAGGTGCTCATGCACTTGCGTTCACTGTCGAAGGGCAGCTCGGCCACCCGGGGCTGAGCCGCCGCCAGCGCCGCCTTGCGCAGTCCCAGGCGGGCGGCGTATTCCACCAGCGCGCATTCGGTGGCCTCGCCCTGCGCCGTGCCGTCCGGCTCCAGCTCCGCGTCGGTGCAGAGGGCCAGGGCGGTGGCCAGCGGCTTCTGCGGACCGTGGCAGCTCTGCACCTCCATCCGGTTCTGGGTGAGGGTGCCGGTCTTATCGGTGCAGATCACCTGAGCACAGCCCAGCGCCTCCACCGCGGTCAACCGCCGGATCACCGCCCCCTGGCGGCTCATGCGGGTCACCCCCACCGAGAGCACGATGGTCACCACCGCCGCCAGACCCTCCGGCACCGCGGCCACCGCCAGGCTCACCGCCACCAGGAAGGTATCCAGCACCACCGGCAGGTCCACGCTGCCGCTGCGCCACAGACTGAACCCGAACAGAAACACACAGATGGCCAGCACCAGCGCGCTCAGGGTCCGGCTCAGGCCCGCCAGCGTCTGCTGCAGGGGCGTTTTGCCCTGGGCGGTATCGGCCAGCGCCCCGGCGATGCGGCCCATCTCGGTGTTCATTCCGGTGGCGGTGACCAGCAGCTTGCCCCGGCCATACCGCACCGTGCTGCCCAGATAGGCCATGCACCGGCGCTCGGCCAGCGGGGTGTTTGCCGCCGCCGGGCGGGTGTTCTTTTCCACCGGCAGGCTCTCGCCGGTGAGAGCCGCCTCCTCGGTGCGCAGGCTCACGCATTCCAGCAGCCGCCCGTCCGCCGGGACCGCATCCCCCGCCTCCAGCAATACCACATCCCCCGGCACCAGCTCCTCGCTGGCCACCTCCAGCGGACGGCCGCCCCGCAGCACCCGGCTGTGGGCCGCCGTGAGCTTCTGCAGCGCCTGGATGGCCTGCTCAGCCTTGTGCTCCTGATAAACGCCCAGCACCCCATTGATGACCACCACCGCCAGGATGATGAACACATCCGCAAAGCTCTCCCCTGCCACGGCCGCCGCCCCGCCGGACACCGCCGCCGCGGCCAGCAGCACCACGATCATGGGGTCGGCCATCTGCTGCAAAAAACGCTGGAACAGCCCGGCCTGCTTTTGTTCCTTCAGTCGGTTGGGGCCGCACTCGGTCAGGCGGCGGGCGGCCTCTGCTTCGCTCAGCCCCTGACGGCTGCTTTTTGCCCGCCCCAGCGCGGCCTCGGTCTCCAGCTGATACCATTCCATTCCCTCGTCCTCCTTTTTCCGCAACCGGTTCTTTTCAGTGTATGCGGCAGAAAAGCGGGGCATGAATGGGAAAAGCTGCCCGTTTTTGATATATTTCAATCAATTTATACAATTCGTATATCAAATGAACAAAAGAAAACCGCCCCGGCCAGAACCGGGGCGGCGAAATGCAAAGCTTATTTGATGCGCAGGATGCTCTGGATGAGCAGCACGCCCACCAGGATGGGCAGCACGAAGGTCACATAGCCGCGCACCCAATTGGGTACCTTGGGGCCAACGCCCTGGTTGGCCTCCTCCTGGTAGTTCTTGAAGCCCCAGCCGATGCGGCTGACACAGAACAGCAGGTAAACCAACGAGCCGCCGGGCAGCAGGATGTTGCTGACCAGGTAGTCCTCCAGATCCAGCACCGCGGTGCCGGCCTCAAAGGGCACGAAGCTGCTCCACACATTGTAGCCCAGGATGCAGGGCATGGAAATGATGGCCACGATGATGCCGTTCACCAGCGCGGCCTTTTTGCGGCTCCAGCCGGAAAGGTCGATGGTGCAGGCCAGAATGTTCTCGAACACCGCCACGATGGTGGAGAAGGAGGCAAAGCTCATGAACAAAAAGAACAGGGTGCCCCACACACGGCCCGCCTCCATGGAGTTGAACACGTTGGGCAGGGTCATGAAGATCAGCGGAGGGCCGCTGTCCACGGGAACATCGTAGGCAAAGCAGGCCGGGAAGATGATCAGACCGGACACAAAGGCCACGAAGGTATCCAGAATGGCAATGTTAATGGACTCGCCCAGCAGCCGCCGCTCCCGGCCCAGATAGCTGCCGAAGATCAGCATGGCACCGATGCCTAAGCTCAAAGTGAAGAAGCTCTGGTTCATGGCAGCGGTGATGGTGCCCAGAATACCGGTCTCCTGCACCTTGCTCAGATCCGGCACCAGATAAAAGCGGATGCCCTCGGAGGCACCGGGCAGAAACAGACTGTTCACCGCCAGCACCACCATGATGACCAGCAGGGCCACCATCATCCATTTGGTGATGCGCTCCACGCCCTTCTGCAGGCCGAAGGAGCAGATCACAAAGCCCAGCACCACAATAATGAGCATCCACACGGTCATGGTCACCGGCTGGGTGAGCATACCGGAGAAGGCGCTGTCGATGCCAGCCTTATCCAGCCCGCTCATCTCACCGGTGAGGAACCGGTAGAAGTAATAGAGCATCCAGCCCGCCACAGTGGTGTAAAAGGCCATGAGCACATAGTTGCCCAGCATGGCAAAGATGCCGTGCCAGTGCCACTTGGACCCCTTGGGCTCCAGCTCCTGATAGGCCTTGATGCAGCTTTTGCGGCTGGCCCGGCCGATGGCAAATTCCATGGTCAGCACGGGAATGCCCACCACTGCCAGAAAAAACACATACAGCAGCACAAACAGGCCGCCGCCATTCTGGCCGACCACATAGGGGAAGCGCCACACGTTGCCGATGCCAATGGCGCACCCGGCACTGAGCAGCAGAAAGCCCAGCCGGGAACCGAATTTTTCACGTTGCATAATTCTCTTCCTCTCGCCGTTCGTTGATCCGCACCGGGCGTCGCGCTCCGCAAGCACTTTGCTGCAGTACCTCTTTATTATACATTCACAGTACAGTGACTACAAGCCATAAGCCGCATTTTGTGACTTTTTGTGACAAACAAAAAGCGCCGTGCCCGCCCGGGCAAACTGCCCAAGGCAGGCACGGCGCGCGGTTCCCTCAGCTCAGCTCGAACATGCCGTGATACAGCTGATAATATTCACCCTTCTGGTCCAGCAGCTCCTGATGGCTGCCCCGCTCCACGATCTGCCCCTGCTCCAGCACGATAATGGCATCCGCGTTGCGCACGGTGGACAGCCGGTGTGCGATCACAAACACGGTGCGGCCCTCCATCAGCCGGTCCATGCCCTTTTCGATCAGGGCCTCGGTGCGGGTGTCGATGCTGCTGGTGGCTTCATCCAGAATCAGCACCGGCGGGTCCGCGATGGCCGCCCGGGCGATGGCCAGCAGCTGGCGCTGCCCCTGGGAAAGGTTCTTGCCGTCGCCGGTGACCGGGGTGTCGTAGCCCTTGGGCAGACGGCGGATGAAGGAATGGGCGTTGGCCAGCTTGGCCGCCGCCACCACCTCCTCGTCGGTGGCGTCCAGCTTGCCGAAGCGGATGTTGTCCGCAATGGTGCCGGTGAACAGGTGGGTGTCCTGCAGCACCACCGCCAGCGACCGGCGCAGGTCCGGCTTCCGGATGCGGCGCACATCAATCCCGTCGTAGGTGATGCGCCCGTCGGTCACGTCGTAGAACCGGTTGATCAGGTTGGTCACGGTGGTCTTGCCCGCGCCGGTGGAGCCCACAAAGGCAATCTTCTGGCCGGGCTTTGCATAGAGGCTGATGTCCTTCAGAATCAGGCGGGAGCTGTCATACCCGAAGCTCACATGCTCAAAGCGCACATCGCCCCGCAGCGGGGTCTGCTGGCCGTTTGCCCGGTCCTTCCAGACCCAGGCGTCCTGGGTGCCGGTCAGCTCCACGCTGCCCTTGTCCACCTCCGGGGCCTCCTCCATGGCGTTGAAGATGCGCTCCGCACCCGCCAGCGCCGCCAGCAGGAAGTTGGACTGCTGGGTGAACTGGTTGATGGGCATGGCCGCCTGGCGCACGAACACCAGATAGCTGGTCAGGCTGCCCACGTCGGTCATGCCGTGAATGGCCATCAGACCGCCCAGCACCGCCACAATGGCATAGTTCACGTAGGAGATGCTCACCACGGTGGGCACCATGGTGGCCGCGTAGCTCTGGGCACTGGTAGCTGCCTGGCGCAGCGCCTCGTTCTGGGCACAAAAGGCCTCCACGTTCTGGCGCTCATGGTTGAACACCTTGATTACCTTCTGGCCGCTGATCATCTCCTCGATGGTGCCGTTCAGTTTGCCCAGCACCTGCTGCTGGCTCTGGAAATACCGCTTGCTGCGCTGGCCGCTGTAGCGCACGGTGGCGAACATGGCAACGTAGCCCAGCACCACCACCAGCGAGAGCTGCCAGTTCAGCACGAACAGCAGCGTCAGGGTGCCCACAATCTGAATAAAGCTCTGGATCACCATGGCAAAGCTGTTGTTCAGCGCGTCCGCAATGGTGTCCACATCGTTGGTGAAGCGGCTCATGATGTCGCCGTGGCTGCGGGTATCGAAGTAGCGCAGCGGCAGGGTCTGCACATGGCCGAACAGGTCCCGCCGGATCTCATACACGATCTTCTGGGCAGCCTTCACCATCAGCTGGGTATAGCCGAAGGCGGACACCACGCCCACCGCGTAGATGGCCGCCACAATGCCCACCGCCGCCAGCAGACCGTTTGTATTGGCGGGCAGGATGTAGCGGTTCACCAGAGGCTTGAGCATGAAGGTTCCCAGCAGATTGGCGGCGGCGCTCAGGCTCACCAGCACCGCCACCAGCGCCATGATCAGCTTATGGTGACCCATGTAGGCCAGCAGCACCTTCAGGGTGTGGCCCAGGTCGTTGGGCCGTCGGGCCGTAAACTGCCGTCTGCTCATTCTTCGCCGCCCCCTTTCATCTGGGATTCATAGATCTCCCGGTAGATGGCGTTTTCCGCCAGCAGCTGGCTGTGGGTGCCGATGCCGTTCACCCTGCCGTCCTCCAGCACCAGAATCTGATCCGCCTCCATCACCGAGGTTACCCGCTGGGCGATGATGATCTTGGTGGTATCCTTCAGCGTCGTCAGGCCCGCCCGGATGCGGGCCTCGGTGGCAGTGTCCACTGCGCTGGTGGAATCATCGAAGATCAGCACCTTGGGCCGCTTGAGCAGGGTGCGGGCAATGCAGAGGCGCTGCTTCTGGCCGCCGGACACGTTCACGCCGCCCTGACCCAGCTCGGTGTCCAACCCTTTGGGCATCCGGCTCAAAAATTCATCGGCGCAGGCGGTGCGGCAGGCCCAGTCCAGCTCCTCATCGCTGGCCTGTTCGTTGCCCCAGAGCAGATTTTCCCGGATGGTGCCGCTGAACAGCACATTCTTCTGCAGTACGATGCCCACCGCATCCCGCAAGGCCTCCAGCCGGTACTCCCGCACATCCCGGCCGCCCACCTTGACGCAGCCGCCGGTCACGTCATACAGGCGGGGGATCAGCTGCACCAGCGAGGTCTTGGCCGAGCCGGTACCGCCCAGAATGCCCAGTGTCTGCCCCGCCGGGATGCGCAGACAGATGTCCTCCAGCACATTTTCCCGGGCTGTGGCGCTGTATTTAAAGTCCACATGGCAGAATTCCACGCTGCCGTCCGCGATTTCCTCCCGCTCCTCAGCCCCGTCGGTCAGGCTGGGGGAATGGTCCAGCACCTCCATCACACGGGCCGCGCTGGCCAGCGAACGGGTGAGCAGCAGAAACACATTGGAGATCATCATCAGCGAGTTCATGATCTGCAGCACATAGCTCAGAAAGCCGGTGAGCTTGCCCACCTGCATACTTCCCGCAATGACCATGTTGCCGCCGAACCAGAGCAGCAGCGTCACCGCCGCATACATGGTAAACTGAAAAGCGGGCAGGTTCAGCACCGCGTAGTGGAAGGTACGCTGGCTGGTCTGCATCAGGCCCCGGTTCACCCGCTCGAACTTCTCCTCCTCATACTCGCCCCGCACGAAGGCCTTCACCGCACGGATGGCGGTCAGGTTTTCCTCCACGATCACGTTCACCCGGTCCACAGCCACCTGCAAACGGCTGTACATGGGCGCCACCTTATACACGATAAAGGCCAGCACCGCCGCCAGCACCGGCACACAGCACAGGAAGATCAGGCTCAGCCGGGCGTTCATGAAAAAGGCCAGCCCCACGCCCATGATCAGCATGGAGGGACCGCGTACCATGGGCCGCAGCCCGCCGCTCACCGCATTCTGCAGCACCGTGATATCGGTGGTCATTCGGGTGATCAGCGACGAGGTCTCAAACCGATCCAGATCCGAGAAGGAATACTCCTGAATCTTCTCATACTGCTCCCGGCGCAGGATCGCGCCGAAACCGCAGGCCGCCCGGGCCATATAGCGGGCATAGAGCATGCCGGTCACCAGCGAGAGCAGGGCGCACACGCCCATCTGCACACCCTTCACCAGAATATAATTCACATCCCGGTTGGCCACGCCCACGTCGATGGTATCGGCCATGATCACCGGAATGAACATTTCCAGGCCGGTTTCCAGCACCACAAACAGCACCGCCAGGATGAACTCTTTTTTATAACGGCCCAGATGCGCGAAAACACGCTTCAGCTGTTCCATACGCAGCTCCTCCTTTTTCAACTTGATGGGGAACAAAACGGCCCCCCGGGCAGATTCCGGTCAGGCCGGAACCGCCCAGGGGGATTTTGTCTTTGGGCGATCAGCCCAGCTTGCTCACATTCATATCGGTGGGTTTGGGGATACCGGGCACCGAGCCGGTGCTGCTGTACTGCCAGATATCGTAGTTGTAATCGAAGGACAGCTCGTCCCGATACTGAGCGATCCAGATGCTGTAGGGCGAGAGGCTGGCCATGTTCAGCTGATTGTAGAACCAGCTGGCGTAGCTGTAAACGCCCGCCTTGTAGCCGGAGTTGCGGATGGTCTCGCAGAAGGCCACCGCATTGGCAGTGCGCTGGGCACGGCTGATGTTGTCGGCCCGGCCGGTGTCGCCTGCCACCTTCTCGGTATCGAAGTAGATGGGGTAGCTGATGTTGTAGCCCTGGCACAGGCTGATCACCATGCTGGCCTCCTCCACGGCCTCGGTCTCATTGATGGCCTGGCTGTAGAAGTACAGACCCACCTTCAGACCCGCCGCGGTGGCGCCCTTAATGTTCTGGCGGAAGGTGGAGTCCTCAACCAGAACGCCGGTGCCGTAGCCACGGTAGCCCACGCGGATGATGGCAAACTCGATGCCGGAGGCCTTTACCTTGTTCCAGTCGATGTTGCCCTGATACTTGGACACATCCACGCCCTTTACCCAGGTGGTACCGCCGCCATTGCCGCTCGAGCTGCCCTCGCTGTTCGAACCACTATTCGAACCGCTGTTGCTCTCTTCCTTGACCAGCGTGCCGTTCTCATCGAACTTGTATGTAGTGCCGGCGATCACCTTGGTGCCGGTCACCTTCTGGTGGGTGCTGGGATCGTAGTAAGCCTGCTTGTCCGAGGTGCTGGGGTACCAGCCGGAATACAGGGTCACGATCACCTTTTCCACCGCTGTCATGGCAAAACCGTCATGGGCGATGCCTTGCATGGCTCCCTCGTCATAGAAGCGCAGTGTGGGCTCCAGCGACAGGGTGCTCACGCCATCGGCCGCACCGGCTGCCAGCAGGCCACCTCGGGCCCATACGCCCAGATCCAGCCCGAAGATACCGCCCGCCGCAGTCTGCACCGAGGTTGAAGCGGAAGCAGGCACGGAATTGGAGGTGCTGTCCGCCGGGGCCTGGGTAGACTCCGGAACAGCAGTGGGTTCCGGTGTAGGCACCTCAGTGGGTGCAGGGGTAGGCGTGGGAACCATGCCCGCGTCCAGCGTGGCTTCCACCAGGAACTCGGTGCCATCCTGCGCGGTGGCCGTCTTGCTTACATAGTAAGGACTGATGCTGCCGTCCGCATATTTCAGATATCTGCGGCCGTTCTGCTCCACCACATCGGGAATGTAAACCGTGGTCTTACGCTCTTCCGCAGCGGATTCGTTGTAATCGTAGTCGTTGCCGGAGGGAACGGCTGTGGGGGCCGCAGTGGGCTCAGGCAGAGTGGGGTCCTTGCCGCTTCCGGTGCCGGCACCCGCATGGCTGGCGTTGCCGTTATCCTCCGTGGCCTCGTTGACCTCGCTGGACTGCTTGATCTGGTCCTTAACAGCTTCCACATCAGCCTTGTACTGGACCTTTTCCTTCACCGCCAGGGTCACCGGTTCGGGGGTCACAAAGCCCTCCCGCTCGGTCACCGAGACCGTGTATTCGCCAATGTTCACCTGCTTGATGAGCAGCGTACCGGTCTCCGGGTCCACTGTATAAGTGCTTGCCTTGCCGGATTTCGGGGTCAGCTGTACCTCAAAATCCTGGCCCAGCACCGGCAGACCGCTGTCAGCGTCCATCACGGTAACGCCCACGCTCTGCTGCACGGCAGTGGCCTCGATCTCCAAACGGACCGGGGCCTGGGTGGGCTCCGGCGTTGCGGTTGCCTCCGGCTGGCTCTGGACTTCACTGGATACCGGCTGTACCACGCTCACCGATACCGACGAGCTGTTGTTGGCCGCGTTCACCGCGGTGAAGGCAATGCCAGCGCCGCAGCTCACAGTAACCGCCAGCGCACAGCTCAGCGCAACCAGCGCCTTGCCCAGGGGCATACGGGAAAATTTGCTGCCCGAAAAATAGCGGGAAAGATCCCGTTTGTTCATAGGACGAGCTTCCTTTCTCTTTCTATAATCGATCAACTTTTCCGCTTTGCGGCGAAAAAGGCTGTAATCACGTATAAGTATATCATATTTTCCCCATGGGGAAACAGTCTTTCCGAATTCTTGCTCTTTTTCAGAACTTTGCACGAATCCCATTCCCGCTTCTTGTTATCTTTTTCCTCTTTGCTCTACCAATCGCCGTTCTCTTTAACCCTCCACTGGAATTTTTCCCGTTCTTGTTGTAAGATGTAAGGGAAATAAAAGCAATGTCGCCTGCGCTTTGCCGCGTAAGTTCTGCGGCGGTGCTGAACGATCTGCATTTTCCTCATTGAAACAAAGGAGTTTTCCCCATGGATCTTCCCATGCTACCCACCGAATTCCACACCGGTCTGTGCTTTGATGCACACCATATGCTGGGCGCGCACCCGGCCCCGGACCAGGGCCCCGAGGCCTGGCGGTTTCGCATCTGGGCGCCCGGTGCACAGCGGGTCCAGGTCTGCGGCGACTTCAACGGCTGGTCCGGCCAGGACCTGACCCGGGATGCCGCCGGTGTGTGGAGCGGCTATGTGCCAAAAGCACATCAGGGCCAGTTTTACAAATTCAACATTCAAAAACAGGACGGCGGCTGGGCGCTGCACACCGACCCCTACGGCTTTTATACCGAGCTGCGCCCCGGCAGCGCCAGCGTGCTGTGGGGCATGCCCGCCCACAAGTTCAAGGACGAGGCCTGGATCGCCGGCCGCAGTGCCCGCTACGACCAGCCCCTGAACATCTACGAGCTGCACGCAGGCAGCTGGAAGCGCCATCCGGACGGTCGGTGGTACACCTATCGTCAGCTGGCCGGGGCGCTGATCCCCTGGCTGCGGGAGCAGGGGTATAATTTCATCGAGCTGCTGCCGCTGGCGGAGCACCCCTTCGACGGCAGCTGGGGCTACCAGTGCACCGGCTATTTCAGCGTGACCAGCCGCTACGGTACGCCGGAAGAGTTCGCTGCTTTTGTGGATGCCTGTCACCAGGCAGGCATCGGCGTGCTGATGGACTTCGTGCCGGTGCATTTTGCCTGCAACGGAGACGCACTGGCCCGGCTGGACGGCGGGCACCTTTACGAATACGACAGCGATGTGGGCCTGAGTGAGTGGGGCAGCTATAACTTTAACCTGTACCGGGGCGAGGTGCGCAGCTTTTTGAACAGCGCCGCCGCCTTCTGGTTGGAGGCCTACCATTGCGACGGCTTGCGCATGGACGCGGTAAGTCGGGCACTCTACTGGCAGGGTGACGATGCCCGGGGTGTGAACCAGGGCGCGGTGAACTTTTTGCAGACCATGAACCAGGGCCTGCACCAGCGTTTCCCCGGGGTGATCCTGGCCGCGGAGGACAGCACCAACTATCTGAAGGTCACCGCCCCGGTACAGTACGAAGGTCTTGGCTTCGACTACAAATGGGATATGGGCTGGATGAACGACACGCTGCGCTACTTCTCCGCCCCCTTCGACCAGCGCCCCGGCCTCTATCACACCATTACATTCTCCATGGAGTATTTTTACAACGAATTATACCTTTTGTCATTATCCCACGACGAGGTGGTGCACGGCAAACGCACTCTGATCGATAAGATGTGGGGCAGCTACGAGGAGAAATTTGCCCAGGCCCGGCTGCTGCAGTTTTATTTCATGCTGCATCCCGGCAAAAAGCTCAGCTTTATGGGCACCGAGCTGGCCCACTTCCGGGAATGGGACCAGGACCGTGCCATGGACTGGTGTCTGCTGGAATACCCCATGCACCAGGCCTTCCTCCGGCTGGCCAGGGATCTGAACAAGTTGTATCTGCAGGAACCCGCACTATACAGCGGTGAATACCACAGCGGACGGTTCCAATGGGTCACCTGCGAAGCGGTGGAGGACGGCGTGTTCGCTTTCACCCGCACCAGTGCGGACGGCTCCACCTTCCTGATCGTGCTCAACACGCAGGATAAATCTCACGATCAATACCCGCTGTATTTCGACAATGTCTGCCACGCCCGGCTGGTTCTCTGCACCAATGCCCCGCAGTATGGCGGAGACGGCTGCCCTGCTGCCGAATGCTGGGCAACGCCAGGCGGTGTACTTGGCAAGAGCCACACCCTTCGTCTGGACCTGCCCGCTTTGAGCGGCAGCCTGTACCGGCTGTAAGATACCTGCCGTCGGATTGACAGTATTTCTCTTTCCCGTTACAATGAAGGCAACAGAAATCTTTGGGCAGCCCGGCTGCCCCCATTACAATTTAGGAGGTACGTTTCTATGCTGCGTATCCTGACTGACTCCACCGCTGATTTGCCCGCGGCGCTGGCCCAGCGCATGCAGGTGGAGATCGTCCCCCTGCAGGTAACCTTTGAAAACGGCGACACCTATCGGGATGGACTGGATCTTCCTCCCGAAGAATTCTATCAGCGGCTCAGCGAATGCCACAAGCTGCCCAGCACCAGCCAGCCCAGCCCGGAGGCCTTTGAGAAGGCCTTCAACGACGCCCGGGACGCAGGCGACGAGCTGATTGCCATCCTGCTTTCCGGCAAGATCTCCGGTACCTACCAGTCCGCGCAGATCGCTGCTTCCCTGGTGGATTACGACAAGATCTATCTGATCGACGGTCTCAGCGCCACACTGGGCAACCAGCTGCTGGTTCGTCTTGCGGTGGAGCTGCGGGATGAAGGCCGTTCCGCAGGCGAGATTGTAAGCATTCTGGAAGAGGAAAAACACAAGGTCCGGCTGCTGGCTGTGGTGGATGACCTGAAATATTTCCGCAAGGGCGGGCGGCTTACCGGCGCGGAGGCCTTTGCCGGTGCCGTGCTTGGCATCAAGCCGGTGGTCGGCATGAAGGACGGTCATGTGGCTCTGGTGGGCAAAGCACGCGGTCTGCCCGGTGCTTATGTGGCCCTCTTCAAGCAGCTGGATCAGGACGGCGGTCTGGACCCGGACAAGCGGTATCTGGTGGGCTATACTGCTCATCACCGTGCCATGGAGCCCATTCAGAAATATCTGATCGGCAATCTGCATCTCCCGGCTGCCGAAGTGTTCCACATCGGACCGGTCATCGGCACCCACGCCGGCCCCGGTGCGGCAGGTATCGCCTATTTTGCCAAGGACGAGGATTAACTGTTTTGCAACGCAAAAAGCTCTGTGCTGAAAAATCAGCACAGAGCTTTTTCTATTATGATTCTGCTTTTATTCAGGCTGCAGATCAATACACACAATTTCCGGCGGCGACAGCAGCCGCAGCGGAAGCCGCGTGGTTCCGATGCCGCTGCTCACATAAATCTGAGCGGAACGCTCCGCGTCATCCAGTGCATACAATCCGCGTACAAAGCCACCGGAGCCTGGCGGCAGAATCCGGCGGGCGATCCAGGGGATTCCAACCTGTCCGCCATGGGTATGACCGAACAGCATCAGCGCACGCTCCGGTATGCCCGAAAGCAATTGCGCCGTATATGGCTCATGGGCAACCAGCAAAGGGAATACCCCTTCTGCAAAGGCGGGCAATTGACCTCCCAGCTCGCCGGTCAGATAGTCGTCATAACCCAGCAGCTGGAGCTGATACGCCTCCAGAAGCAGGCTTTCATTTTTCAGGACCCGGAAGCCGAAGGATTCCATAAATTCCTGATAGATGCGCGCTGCACCGCCGCCCCAGTCGTGATTGCCCCAAACCGCGTATTTTCCGCCCGGGGCTTCGATATTGCTCAGCTGCTGCCGCAGCAGCTCCAGGTCCAGCTGTTCCCGGTCGCGGGCGTAGTTGTCCAGCAGGTCACCTCCGAAAATCACCAGATCCGGTTCCAGCCGATTGATGCGGTCTGCCAGCTGTTTTGCGGAATCAACGGATTTGTCTTCCCCAAAATGCGTGTCGGTAAAGAAGACAACACGGCAGTCGGCTGCGATTCCCTGTGCCTGAAAGGAAAGTCTGCGCACTACCAGCAGATTCGGTTCCACGAAACGGGCATACAGCCCTGCCAGCAGAGCAGCAAGCACGATCCAGAACAGCACCCAAATCCAGCGCCGTTTTCTTTTTGTTTGTTTGTATTTCATGGATTTATTTCTCTATATAAAAAGCCCTATGCCGCAGTCCATGCAGCTTTTAAGCCAAAGATGATAGAAAAAATTTATGAGTTTCAAGCCGTTCCAGCAGTGGGACTCCCGCAAAATTTTGTGGGGTTAAGGAGGAATGACGAAATGGTATGAGAAAAGCCCAGCCATTCGGCTGGGCTTTTTGAATGGAATGGAGTCCATTCTGCCGGGGTGCCTGTCTGCCCCGGCAGCGGGGCCCCCGCAAAAATTTGCCTCGCAAAATTTTGTGGGGTTAAGGAGGAATGACGGAATGGTATGAGAAAAGCCCAGCCATTCGGCTGGGCTTTTTGAATGGAATGGAGTCCATTCCGACGTGGTGACCCGTGGGAGAATCGAACTCCCGTTTGCGGCGTGAGAGGCCGCCGTCTTGACCGCTTGACCAACGGGCCATATGAAAATAAAGAGAAGAGAAAAGCCGGCGCCTACCTATTTTTCCAGGTCGTCTCCAACCAAGTATCTTCGGCACAACAGAGCTTAACTTCTGTGTTCGGAATGGGAACAGGTGGGACCTCTGCGTCATCGGCACCGGCCATAT
>NZ_NFKA01000011.1 GCF_002160145.1 Gemmiger sp. An194
TGCAGCGCTGACTACGATGTGGAAAGCCCCATCACAAAGGAGTTTTTCGCAACGGTGCAGAATAAGCTCCACTATGCAGTCACCCATCATACCGCCGCTGAGATCGTATACGGCCGTGCCGACAGCACCAAGCCCAACATGGGGCTGACCACATGGAAAAACGCCCCCAAAGGCCGCATCCGCAAATCGGATGTCACCGTTGCTAAAAACTATCTGAACGAAACGGAAATGCGTAACCTGAACGAGATTGTCACCATGTACCTGGACTACGCGGAACGGCAGGCCCGCCGTGGAAATGTCCTGTATATGGCCGATTGGGTCAAGCGGCTTGACGCATTTTTACAGTTCAACGAGGAAGATATTCTGCATGATAAGGGCAAGGTGACCGCCGCCATTGCCAAAGCCTTCGCCGAGAAAGAGTTTGAAAAGTTCCGGGTTTTGCAGGATCGGACCTATCAGAGCGACTTTGACCGGCTGGTTGCGGAAACTTCGGATGCCCTGACAGAATAACCATATACACAGAAAGCCCACGCCTCCGGTTCTCTTTCCGGCTGCGTGGGCTTTTTCGGCCATCGCTTATTTCTTGTTTTGCAGTTGTTCATGGGCCTCCTGCTGGACAATCAGCCCCGCCGAAAAGCCATACTTGAAATGACTCTCACTTTCCTCGCACTGGGCGATAGCGTTCTGCGCTCGGAGTTCCTCCACCAGAGCATAGTCCTCTTTGCTGAGCCGCTGGGATAGCTGCTCCATCAACGCCGCACAGGTTTGGATCGCCTTGCGGTATTCCGGGGATGTGGGTACAACGGTTTCGCAGGGATAAAACTCTCCGCTATACATGGCTTCTAAAATCATGGTGTTCCCTCCCTCAACAGTAGACCAGCTCAGCCAGGACGATTTCCTCGGCCCTGTTGTGGATGGAGTTCATGGAGCGCACCCATGCCATCTGGTCGGCAGCTTTCAGGGCTTCTGTGACGCCCTCCTGCTGCATCATGGCTTTTTCAATGATTTCTAACCGCTCCCGGCAGGCGGTGTCGATTTCCTCCAAATGGGGAAACAGTTTTTCAGTGACAATGAGATCGGTATACAGAATGGCCGGTGTTCTTTTAAGTAGGCACGGCGCAACCGGCCATATTTCCCGATATGGTACTCTTTGGTGTCCAATAACACAAGGTCAGGAATGAGATAATCGCCGCCTTTGGTGTAAGTCAGTTCCATACAAGACTCCTTTCGTGGGAACGTGGTTGACAGTTACGGTAGGTTTGAGGGCATCACTCCTTTATCATAACTGTCTTTTCATTCGCCACAAATGAGCCGTCAGTCATGATGTAATGTTTTTTGGTGTATTCCACCCTCTATACATTACATCATGATTCTGGATGCTGTTGGATTCTCCGACCTGTTCATCATCTCTGGACAGTCGCTCATACAACGCTGTGATTTTAATTTCTTCTTTCTTTGCCACGGTTTTAACCTCCCTTCGTTATGTACTTTTATCTCGTGTGACGCATCCTTTCTCTATCCTCTTCAAGTATAGCCCTTCGGATCGGTCAGCACATACGAGCTGTGCAGCTGGAGCAGGTTGGGCTTGATCCAGAAGCGCGTTTTGCCGGAACCGGAACCACCGACAATCAGAACATTTTTATTTCTGGCATTGGCGGGATTCTTCGGGCGGTTGCTCATCATCAGCCGTTCTGTTCGGGTCAGAATCACATTGTTCGCAAAGACCGGGTCCACAAAAGGCTCAATAAGATCCACCATTACAGAAAGTGCCTCCTGATCCAGCGAGGAATCCTGAGCGAGCGTGTCCATCTCAAGGGATTCTCTGAAATAATCCTGATACTGGGCGAACATTCGCATCGCTTCGTTTCTTTCCCCGACAGTTCTGTCGGAAGAGAAAGAATCGATATCGCTATTCTCCGTATTGCTTGTATCAGTATTTCTTCCGTGTCCCTCTGCCATTTCCGGAGATGTGCTTTTGGCATTTCCTGAAGTGTGCTTTTGACAGTTCTGGAAATGTCCTTCCCCATGGCTTTCCACCGATATGAAGTTTTTCACATAAATCAGGTTTGGCTTTCCGAGCCCTTGACGCTTGCGTTCAATCAGGCCAACCTTTTTCTCCAGATCGGACAGCAGCTGGATTGCCTTTTTGTTCCCGCAGTTCATGTCAGCCATAATTTCTTCAATCGTGTAGATGATATATACGCGGCCCTGCTGATCGATCCAGCCATTCTTCGCAGAGAGTGTGACGCGATCCAGCAAGATTCCGTACAGGGTTTTCGCCTCTGCTGAGAGCACGCGGAACCGGTCATCCGTAAAAAGGACCTTCGGGATTCGGTAGAAGGCAAACTGTTCCGACTGAATCCCATAAAAATAATCAAACACGCATCGTCACCACCTGCTTTCAGGAGAATTTATCCCGCTTCAGGGGCTTTTGGCGGAACACGTCCGTTTGCTTGCCATACGGGCATCTGGAAAACTGACACCGGCGATATTTGAAATCCGGACGATAGTATACGCATCGCTTGCAACTGTCGGGCTTATCCTGCATCGCAGCCCTGGACAGCTTCTCGTATCTGCGCAGCAGTTCTTCCCGCTTACCCATTTGCCGCACCTTCTCTCTGTGCCCGGTTGATTCTGGTGGCCCGCAGCCAAACGTCCAGCTCCTGATAGCAGACAGCACTGACACAGGGCTGCCCTTTTGCATAGCAGCAGCCTTCGCACTTCTTTTCCTGCGCGGTCATCACAGCTTCGGCCAGATAGTAGCAATTCTGCTTGCCGAGGATGCAGCCGACCTTGCGGTTTTTCCAGAAGAAACATTTGCGACAGGTATCGGGCCTGTCCGCATAGTACCGGATTCCATCAATCAGAATGATTTTGCGCTTTGCCTTTTTGCTCATTTCGATATCCTCCTTGGTTTGATCCGTTTTCGGCATCGTCCGAAAACGACAAAAGCCCTGTGGTGAGGTTCAGTCACCACAGGGCTATGTAAGATATCGATATTTCGTTTTCACGGGCACTTGAAGCCGTAATTATTACTCTCCACGCTTCTGGGACAAGGAAGAAACAGCGAGACAAGCCAATCCGATTCCGAGCATGCCCATTCCCGAAGTTGCGTCCAATTCATTTAACACGGACAGCACAGCCACTCCAACACCCATTGCCAGAGCGACTGCCTTCATAATCAAATGGACCATCGGCATGATATTTTTCTTATCTGCTTTCTGCAAATCCGCTTTGATCTGCATCAGTTCATCTACGCTTATGTCAAAACACTCTGCAAGCTTTGGGATCGTATTTACATCCGGACAAGATAAATCTCTTTCCCATTTGGATACGGCCTTATCCGTTACCCCCATTTTATCAGCCAGTTCAAGCTGAGTCATTCCATTTTCTTTTCTCAATGATGCAATCATCATGCCAAGCGTTTTCTTTTCCATTTGCTTTAGGCTCCTTCTTTTGATGTCTGCATCATATCACTTTCTCCACGATTTACTCAAGCGACCACCAGTTTAGTTCGGTAGACCTGTGGTTTACCTGCTTTTTGCTATGGCCTTCTTTCTAATCCCGGCGCTTGTTTTTAGAAATCCAAAATTTCTCTGTCCGGGCTGCTAAAGTTTGAGGCGGTCATTGACAGCGGCGGGCATACTTCCAGCGTGGCCGATCTCATCAACCTCACACAAAATCTGGATTGCTTTGAATTTTATCCCGATATTGAAAATGAGGAGGATTTAGGCCGCTACTTTACGCAGGACTTGCCGATCCCGGAGGAGCTAAAAGATTACTTTGATTATGAGGCTTACGGACGGGATTGCCATCAGCACCGTGCTGATCGGCATTGTCCTGTTCTATACCCGTCGAACACTGGCCCCGCTTTCCCAGATGATTCAGACCATGTCTCAGGTGCAGGACGGGCTGCTCACCCAGCATGTGCCGGTTACCGGAACCACCGAAATCCGGGAGCTTGCCGTCACCTACAACAAGATGGTGGATGCCCTACAGGATTACATCCAGCAGCTGGTGAGCACCCGGGAAAAACAGCTGCGTTATGAGATCAAAGCCCTGCAGATGCAGATCAATCCCCATTACATCTACAACACGCTGGCCAGCATTAAAATGCTGGTATTCCAGAACGCCCGGGAGCAGGCGGTGGAAACGCTGGATGCCTTTATCGCGCTGCTGCGCAGCACCATTACCAATACTGACGAATTCATCACCATCCAGCAGGAAGTGGAGAACCTAAAAAATTACATGCTTATCATCCGTACCCGGTATGGAGACCGCATTCATGCCGAGTACTATGTTTCAAGCAACTGCTACCACTGCAAAATCCCCAAAATGATCCTGCAGCCTTTTCTGGAGAATGCAGTGTTCCACGCCTTTCCCGATGGGCGCAAAGGCACCATCCAGGTGGTGGTGCGACGCAACGGCACACAATTGGTCATCCGTATCATTGACGATGGCATTGGTATGAAGCAGCAAAAAGCCGACCAACTGGTGGAACAGTCCATCAAGAAAGAGTATTTCTCGGGCATTGGTATTCATAATGTGGATGATCGTCTGAAACTGTTGTTCGGGGAGCAGTACGGCGTTCACATCGAAAGCAAACCGGAAGAGGGTACCGCCATCATCGTCACCTTGCCCCTAAAAGACACCTAAGGGAGGCCGCCATGTTTTCTTTTCTCCGCATATTTGCCAAGCTGCTCTGCCTGATAGCCATGATATTCCTGGTCGGTTGTGCTCCGTCCACCCAGTCTGCAACACCCCCACTCCAAACCCAGACGGTAGATATTTGGGTTTGGGATGAGACCTTCAATGTAAAAGCGGCCAAAATGGCCGCCCAATGGTACCAGGCAGACCATCCGTACATTTCGGTCCGTGTGGAGACTCGTGAGCGGGAGCAGATTCTGGCGGATGTCAAGAGTCTTTTGTCCGCCAAACTGTATGACCGGCTTCCCGAAATCATCATGATCGAGGATTACGACGCCCAGGAGATGCTGGGCAAATACCCCGGTGAATTTGTAGACCTGACCGATTCCATCAATGCAGAGGCGTTTTTCGACTATAAGACAAGCCTTTGCTCCCGCAATGGCCGCCTGTATGGGATTCCCTTTGACAGCGGTGTCACCGCCCTGTTCTACCGTTTGGACATTCTTCAGCAGGCCGGTTACGGGGAAGCCGATATGCAGAATCTGACCTGGGATCGCTTTATGGAGATCGGCAAGGATGTATACGAAAAAACCGGCACCCCCATGCTGACTCTGGACCCCACCGACCTTCCGCTGATGCGCATGAACATGCAGAGTTGCGGCACCTGGTTCTGCGACAGTGAAGGCCGCATTACAGTGGAAGATAACATCGCCTTGCTGCACTCCCTCTCTTTGTACGAGCAGCTGCTGAAAAATAACGTAGCCCAAAGTGCCATTGGCTGGAATGAATTCATCTCCGCCTTTCAGAACGGGAATGTGGCCTGTGTGATCAGCGGCGGGTGGATTATTTCCAGCATCAAAGCCGTGGAAGAGCAAAGCGGACTGTGGCGGATGGCCCCCATCCCGGTATTCGACGATCTTCCCGAAAGTACCGCATGCTCCAATATCGGAGGGAGCTCCTGGTATATTTTGAAAAACACCCCCTCCGCCACAGAAGCCACCCGCTTTATGGTTTCCAGTTTTTCTCCCGACAACACAGACCTCTGGTCCAAACTTGTGGATGAAATCGGCGTAATTCCCTACATTCGAGACACCGATCAGTTGCCTTGTCTGGCGCAAGGCGATCCGTTCTTCGGCGGGCAGCCCGTCACCCAGACACTGACTTCTCTGGCTCTGGATATTCCCACTGTAAACTATGGCAGCAACACCTACGGGATTGAAAGTATCCTTCAGCAGGAATTTCAAAACGCCCTGATCAGCAACAACCTGCAGCACTGTCTGCAATCTGTCCAGCAAAAGGCTGAGGCTATCTCCGCCAAGTAGGCGTTCCCTCTATTGTTTTTCCCCATACCCCAAATTGGTGGTTTGAACGAGGAAGAATCTGAAAAAACTTCCTACTCGACCATGTAACCAACAAAATGCCTGCTTTATGGAGCAGATTACTACAAACCTTGCTTCTACTCTCCCTTCCTGTGGATTTCAGAAAGCACAGTTCATAATTTCCCATGTCTTCACCTTCCCTGGTCTGAGACCACAACCAACCTTGAAGTGTGTAATGGCTGTTTCTGTATTTACGATTGAATTCATTCTTCTGCAGTGATTTCTTGGCGAACTTTTTTCCATCATCTTGCCGTAGTACTACACTTTTTTCAGACATGATAAGCCCCCCTGATGCAATGATTTCCTGCGTCAGGGGGGCTTTCTTTCTATCAGCTTTTTTAGATTCTGTTCATTGAAAAACAGGGAGCTTTTTCATTCGTTTTTACCGTATTCAATCTCCTTCTCTTTACTTCCGAGCCTCAATATCACAAACTGGAATCTCTCTTGTGCAAGAAAAGAAAGAAACTGTTTTCAATCACAACTAGACTTTTCTACTGCGTTTGCGTATAATTTCAGTAACGGTTCGCATTTGCAGACCAACATCAAAATCACATTGAAATGGAGGTACACTTCTATGTCCCTGATTCAGAAAGAAATTGCCGATTTTACCGTCCAGTGTTACCAGGACAACGCCTTCCGCGCTGTGAGCAAGGCGGACGTTCTGGGCAAGTGGAGCGTTTTCTTCTTCTATCCCGCTGACTTTACCTTCGTCTGCCCCACCGAGCTGGAGGATCTGGCGAATCTTTACGAGAAGTTCCAGGCGGTGGATTGCGAGATCTACGCGGTTTCCTGCGACACCCACTTTGTCCACAAGGCCTGGCACGATGCATCCGAGCGCATCCAGAAGATCCGGTACCCTATGCTGGCAGACCCCACTCACTGCCTGGCCAAGGATTTTGAGGTGTACATCGAAGCTGATGGTCTGGCTGAACGGGGCAGCTTCATCGTAAACCCGGAAGGCAAGATCGTGGCCTATGAGGTAAACGCCGGCAACGTGGGCCGCAACGCCGACGAGCTGCTGCGCAAGGTTCAGGCCTGCCAGTTCGTGGCAAAGCACGGTGACGAGGTATGTCCCGCCAAATGGCAGCCCGGCGCAGAGACTCTGAAGCCCAGCCTGGATCTGGTGGGCCAGCTGTAACGAGTGATCGTTTGAAAACGGTTGCCAATCACACTCCTGACAAAGCCCCATGGCCCTTTACGGGCCATGGGCAAATGGGTTTCAGCATGAACAATTTCTATGATGTAATCGTTATCGGCGGCGGCCCGGCCGGGCTTACCGCCGCTCTTTATCTGGCACGGGCCCGTTACCGTGTGGTCGTGGTGGAAAAGGACCATTTCGGCGGACAGATCACCATCACCTCCGAGGTGGTCAACTATCCCGGAGTGGAGCGCACCAGCGGCACCCAGCTTACCGAAACTATGCGCAAACAGGCGGAGCATTTCGGCGCAGAGTTTCTGCTGGCAGAGGTCACTGCGCTGGACATGACCGGCGAGATCAAAACCGTGCAGACCAGCCGGGGCCCCTTGCAGTGCTTCGGCGTACTGCTGGCCACCGGCGCGCATCCCCGCATGATCGGCTTCCCCGGAGAGGAACAGTTCCGGGGCCGGGGTGTGGCCTACTGTGCCACCTGCGACGGTGAATTCTTTACCGGCAAGGACGTTTTTGTGGTGGGCGGCGGCTTTGCTGCCGCGGAGGAAAGCGTCTTCCTCACCAAATACGCCCGCCATGTGACCATCCTCATCCGGGAGGACGACTTCACCTGTGCGCAGGCCGTGGCGGATGCTGCCCGGAATCACGAGAAAATCAGCATTCTGACCAACACTGTGGTGGTGGAGCTTTCCGGAGACACCGCTCCCCGCTGCATCCGGATTCGCAACACAAAAAACGGACAGGAGACTGAGCACCGGGCCGCAGCTGGTGAGACCTTCGGCGTATTCGTCTTTGCCGGTTACTCCCCCTCCACCGATCTCGCCCGAGGTGTGGCGGAACTGGATGAGCAGGGCTACATCCTCACAGATCGCAGCCAGAAAACCTCGGCGGACGGGCTGTATGCCGCCGGAGATGTGTGCGTCAAGCCGCTGCGCCAGGTGGTCACTGCCGTGGGAGACGGCGCTCTGGCTGCCACTCAGCTGGAGCTGCTCTGCGCCGCCATGCAGGCCAAAACCGGGATTCATCCCACGCAGCCGGCAGCACGCGGCGCAGACCCGGAACCCGTTTCCGGCGGCGGTGAGCTTATCAGCGAGGAGATGGCTGCTCAGCTTCGCACCCTTTTTGAGCGGATGTCCTCTTCCCTGATTCTTCGCCTCTACCTGGATCAGACCGCCGTATCCCGGGAGCTGCGCGGGTATATGGAAGAGTTGGCCGCCCACACCGACAAGCTGACAGTGGAGATTGTCGCTCCGTCCGGAGCGGAACACCTGCCCTGTGTGCAGGTATGCCGCGAGGACGGCAGCTGGACCGGGCTTGCTTTCCACGGCGTACCCGGCGGGCATGAGTTCACCTCCTTCGTTCTGGGCCTGTACAATGCTGCCGGGCCCGGCCAGAGCCTGGACCCACAGACCGAATCGGCCATTCAGGCGCTGCAAAAGCCTGTGAAGCTTCAGGTGCTGGTCTCCCTATCCTGCACCATGTGCCCGGAGCTGGTGACCGCTTCCCAGCGTCTGGCCGCGGCTCATCCTCAGGTGACGGCACAGGTATATGACCTGAACCATTTCCCCGATCTGCGAGAGAAATACCAGGTAATGAGCGTTCCCTGCCTGGTAGTCAACGACGGCGAACAAATTCTCTTTGGTAAAAAGAACCTTCCGCAGCTTCTGGAACTGCTGAACTTTTGAAAGCAGCTTGCGCCGCACGGATATCCGTGCGGCGCAAGCTGCTTAGAATCCGTCATTTGAACAGATAAGAGGAGCCGCCATGTCAAAATTCGGAATCATAGAAGACACGCTATTTATTCCTCTGTTGGGCAGAATATACGCCAGTTAACGATACCCGCATATCCTGTACGATAAGAGTGCGCTGAACCTGAAGCTGCAGCTTCCCCTCACAGAACAACCCCATCAGAGCCAATATGCACTGCTTGCCTCCGCCTGCCGGGCAGCCAACATGGACCGTTTTGTCCGAAACTTTTTAACACGCAAACCGGACGGTGCAATCGTTCAACTGGGCTGCGGACTGGAAACAGCCTATTTCCGCTGCGACAACGGGCGGACCCTCTGGTATGCGTTGGATCTGCCCCATGTGATTGACTTCCGAAAAGAACTGCTTGGAGAGCCGGAACGGGAGCACCTTATCGCCGGAGATGCTTTTTCTGAAACATGGATTCATCGGATCCGCACAGAGCTTCCGCACACACCTTTGCTTGTAACCGCAGGCGGATTATTCCATTACTTTGAAGAAACTCAAATTCTGCGTCTGTTTCGGATGCTGGCTGCTTACGGAAATATTGAGCTTGTTTTCGACGCCGTAAGCAGCACCGGGCTTCTGATGATGCAGAAAAAATACATGAAACAGGTCGACCACTCCAATGTGCAGATGTTTTTTGCGGTGGATACCGCCCAAGAGTTGGCCATCAAAACCGGTTATCGACTTCAGGTCCTTACAGAAGAACCCTTCTACTGCCATATCCTCAGAACCGGGCTGAAATTATCCACACGGCTCAATATGAAGCTTTCTGACCGATTCTCCATGGTAAAGATGATACACCTGCAGCTCTAAACATTTTCTTAATCACATACGCAGAAACAGCCCCCGAAGGGTTTTCCTTCGGGGGCCGTTTTGCTCTATGGAATCAGTGCTGTGAGAAGAGAAATGGGGGAAGATAAATTTAGTTTTCCTTCACGGAAGGCAGGATGGTCTCCACCTCGGCGTGGGGACGGGGAATCACATGGACGGATACCAGCTCGCCCACGCGCTGAGCAGCGGCAGCACCGGCGTCGGTGGCAGCCTTCACAGCGCCCACATCACCGCGAACCATCACGGTGACCAGACCGCCGCCGATAAATTCCTTGCCGATCAGGGTGACGTTGGCAGCCTTTACCATGGCGTCGGCCGCTTCGATGGAACCTACCAGACCCTTAGTCTCGATCATACCCAGAGCATCGTACTTCATAATAATTTCCTCCTGAAAATTTTATAATGTTTGGTTCAGCAAATGTTGTTTATACGATCCGAACAGACGACGCGGAGCCAAGGCCCAGAGCATTCGCCTCTTCGGTATCCACATGACATTCCAGCGCGGATTCGCCGGTCACACGGATTACAGTGTTTTTCAGCACGCCGCCCCGCAGGCCGTCCACCTGCAGGTCCACCCACTGACCGTCGTGCACGCCGAACTTCTCGGCATCCTTCGGGTGCATGTGGATGTGGCGCTGGGCGATCATCACGCCCTTTTCGGTCTGCACCGAGCCCTTCGGGCCCACCAGCGTGACGCCCGGGGTGCCGTCCAGATCACCGGACAGGCGGATGGGCGCCTTCACGCCCAGCTTGAAGCCGTCGGCCGCCAGGATTTCCACCTGGGTCTGACTGCGTACCGGGCCAAGGATGCGCACCTTTTCGATCACTCCCTTGGGACCACAGACGGTAACCGTCTCCTTGCAGGCGTACTGGCCGGGCTGGGAAAGATCCTTCATCTTCTCCAGCGTGTGGCCGGGGCCGAACAGCCGGTTCAGGTCACCTTGAGAGAGGTGCACATGCCGGTTGGAAACGCCCACCGGAATCTGTTTCTCCTCTCCGCTGGGAGCCGCCTGCTGCTTCACTGCTTCCATCAGCAGCGCCAGCAGTTCATCGCATTGACTCATTGGTTCGCCGCTCCTTTCCAAATCAGTGATTCATGGAAGCGATCAGGTTCCGGACCAGCTCCGCCAGATGGGCGTCATCGGTGAAGCCCTGAGAAGCGTTTTTCAGCTGCTCCGGGGTGTCGATGCTGGATTCCTGCACCGCTGCGCCGCAGCTGGGGCAGCCCTGCCGCCGCTCAAAGGAGGCCACGATGTCCGCGGGGCTGAAGTCCAGCGGGCGCTGGCTGCAGCATTCCGCAGCGGGAGCAGCGGTGCGGCCCAGATCGGGGTGGCAGAAGGACTTGTCGTCCTGCAGCAGGGTGGCGCAGTTCTTCAGACCGTAGGCCACCTTCTTCACGTTGATCAGGTTCAGGGGGCTCACGTTCTCGGATACCGAGCTGCCGCCGCAGGTGCCGCAGCCCAGAGTGAAGGCCACGTTCAGGCCGGTGCTGATGCCGGTGCCGCCCATGCTGCCACCGGTGTTCACCAGAATGCGGGAAGCGGGCTTTACCGCGAACTTGCGGACGATGTCCTCGTTCTGGGTGTGCAGGCTCATGGTGTGGCCGATGCCGTTCTGCAGCAGCTGAATGCTCAGCTCGCAGGCCTGCTTCCAATCCTCTACGGTGTAGAAGGCCAGAACGGTGGTCAGCTTCTCGTAAGAGAGGGGGTAGCCCTCGCCCACGCCGTCCTGCTCGCCGATCAGAACCCGGGTGCCCATTGGGATGGAGATGCCCGCGGCCTGTGCGATCATGTCCGGGGTACGGCCCACGAACTTGGCGTTCATGGCGTGGCCGTTCTTGAACAGCAGGCGGCAGACCTTTTCGGTCTCCTCGCGGGTCATGAAATAAGCGCCCTGGCGCTTCAGCTCATCCACCACCTGCTGACGGTTGCAGGTCTCACAGATGATGGACTGCTCGGAGGCACAGATGGTGCCGTTGTCGAAGGTTTTGCTAGCCATGATGGCTTCCACAGCGGCCTTCACATCCGCCGAGCGCTCGATGTAGGCGGGAGAGTTGCCCGCGCCCACGCCGATGGTGGGCTTGCCTGCGCTGTAAGCGGCCTTTACCATGCCGGGGCCGCCGGTGGCGATGATGAGCGCCACCTCCTTGCAGTGCATCAGCTCATTGGTGGCTGCCATGGTGGGCATGGACACACAGCCGATAACACCTTCCGGCGCGCCTGCCTTGATGGCGGCTTCGCGCATGACCTCGGCGGCCTTCAGAGTGCATTTTGCAGCCGAGGGATGGGGCGAGAACACGATGGCGTTGCCCGCCTTGATGGCGATCATGGACTTGTAGATCACGGTGGAGGTGGGGTTGGTGGAAGGCACGATGCCCATGATCAGACCAGCCGGAGCCGCCACCTCCAGAATCTTCTTTTCCGGGTCCTCAGAGATGATGCCCACGGTCTTCATGTCCTTGATGTCCTCGTACAGCAGTACCGAGGCGGCGTGGTTTTTGTAGGCCTTGTCCAGCGCTTTGCCGAAGCCGGTCTCCTCCACTGCCATCTTGCCCAGGCAGGCTGCGTGCTCCCGCGCAGCCTCCACCATGCTCTTCAGAATCCGGTCGATCTGCTCGCTGGTGTAGCCGGCCATCTGCTTTGCGGCAGCGGCACCCTGACGGGCCAGATCTCTGGCCTCCTGGATGGAGCGCAGATCCAGATCAAACTGTTCCATTGTTTTATCCTTTCCCTGGTTCTTTGCCCAGTCGTTTTATTGCGCCGTTTGTTCCGCGGCCTGCCGGTCATACCAGCGTTCAAATTCCTTGAGCAGGCGGGAGCGGTTTGCCTTGGAGATCGCTCTGCCCGCAATTTCAAATTCCGGATAGCTCCTTGCCAGATAGCGGAGCTTTACCACCGAGCAGCTGCCCAGCAGCTCCATCAGGCGGGTGATTCCCTCCTCCCGGAACAGTGCATCGCACCATTCCCGGCTGATCTGACCCACCGCCTGCTTTTGTGCGGGATGTTCGAGCTGCTCCGGTTCCTGTTCCGGCTCCTGCGCCGGCTCAGGCTCCTGCGGCTGGGGTTCCTCGCCGCCCTCATCAGACGGCTCTTCCGGAATCTCTTTTAGTTTCGCCGCCTTTTCCTCCGGCGGCCGGAAGAGCAGCTCCACGTCCTGCTGGGGGCGGGCGATCACATGTTGTGTGACCAGAAGCCCGTCGCCCAGCCGTTCGGCAGCGGCAGCGCCCGCGTCCACGGCGGCCTTGACCGCCGCCACGTCGCCGGTGACCAAGATGGTCACCAGTCCGCCGCCCACCTTGGTACGATCCAGAAGGGTCACATCCGCCGCCTTGAGCATGGCGTCCGCCGCTTCAATGGAGGCCAGCAGCCCTCTGGTTTCGATCATTCCCAGTGCCTGCATGCGCACCCCTCCTTACAGAAGGTCCGCCCAGTTCGCCGGGTAGGTGGCGTAGAACACCCGGGCCTTGTCCGGCGAGCCCCAGGTTACCTTGGAGCCGGAAGGAACGAACAGCACATCGCCCGCATGGGCGGTGTAGGTGGTGCCATCGATGGTCACCGTGAGGATACCCTCGATCACATAGTCGATCTCCTCGTAGGTGAGCTCCCAGTCAAAGCTGGAGTTCTCGATCACCAGGAAACCCGCGCTGATGTGGGACTCGTCCTTGTTCACCAGCTCCTGGAAATAAGCAGTTGCATTGGGGTTGCCGGTGTCAAACACATCCATCTTCACGGTGTTGCCGCGGACGACCTTCAGGCCGTTGGAATGGCGCTGCTCCTGGAAGGGCTTTGTATTCAAAAGGCCTTCCAGCATGCCCTTTTCCATGAGCACCTTCAGCACCTGATAGATTTTTTCGCTGTCCAGCTCGGGGCCGCAGCAGGCCGGAGCCGGGGCGCATTCCGGTTCCTTGTCCGCGAATGTGACGCCCAGTGCCTCGGCGGCATCCCGGGCCGAGGGAGTCACGATGGCCCCCGGCGTTACCACGCAAACGGTCTTGCCCGCCTGCTTCAGCGCTTCCACATCCGCCGCGCAAATCAGCTGCTTCATAGTTTCACGTCCTCTCTTGACCGCGCTTTCGGTCATTCCTCAAAGTCGCAGTCCTCGTCGATAATTCCGACCACCGCCGCGTCGGCGGGGATCTCGTCGTCGCCCAGCATCCGCCGGGCGGAGGAACCGGTGGCCACGATCACCCGGTCGCCTATTCCGGCACCGATGGTGTCGATGACCACCATCCGCTCCCCGGCCCGTGTGCCGCCGATTACCTGAGCAAGGAGGAGCTTGTAGCCGTTCAAACCGTCCGCCTTGCGGGTGGCCCAGATGTTTCCGGTGAGTCTTGCGGTTACCATTCCATCTGCCCCTCCTTTTCTCTTCGTTTGATTTCCTCCAGCGCCGCCTCCACCGAAGCGGTGTCGCCGAAGATTGCAAGTAAGATCATATTCTGCGGGCAGCTGCCGCGGATGTCCTCCACGGTCACGCCCACCGCCTTTTCGGCCACGTCGGCGGCGCAGACCATCTCGATCAGCCGCCCCTGTACCAGGCCGATGGCATCCACCTGCTCCAGCTTGGTCCCCTGCCCCGAGCCCTTGCGGCGGGAGAGGATCTCCAGCGTGCCCGGGCTGGGGGATTTGATGATTCGACACTCCATGGTGCTCACTCCATTTCCTGATCGGTGCAGCTCATGGCGATTCCCAGCGGGGTGACGAACATGGGGTTGCGGGGCTTATAGGTGGGAATGCCGGTTTTCTTTTCGATGATGGACTCGATGCCGGTGAGGCAGCAGGTGCCGCCCACCAGATACAGGCCCTGAACGTCGTAGCCTTCCGCCTGACGGCTGATGATGGCTGCCACCTTCTCGATCACCGGCTTCAGCACCGGCAGGATCTCGCTGTGGTGCTCCGGCTGGCGCTTGTACTTTTCCGCGTCGCCGAATTCCATCTTGTAGGCGCCTGCCAGCACCAGCGAAAAGTGGGTACCGCCGGTGGCCTCGTCGTCCACCCGGATCACCTTGCCATCCTTCAGGATGGAGATACCGGTGGTGCCGCCGCCAATGTCCACCACGGCGCCGTTTTTGATCTTCAGCACCTGGTTTGCGGCGGTGGGCTCGTCCAGCAGGGCGGTGATTTCAAAGCCCGCGCCCTGCACCACGTTCTTGATGGCGCCGCCGTCCAGACTGTCGGTACCGGGAGGGATGGCGGCTGCGGCGTAGATGAGCTCGGTGCCCAGCTTTTCCTCCAGCTCCTCCTTCATCTCCCGCACCAGCCGGATGGCTCCGATGTAGTCCACCACCATGCCGTCCCGAACAACATCTGCATACCGGTATGCGCCTGCCACCGGCCGGCGGTTTTCATCCAGAACCGCCAGCACCACGCAGGCAGTTCCCAGATCCACGCCGGTATAGTAAACGGAAGAGGGCGTTTTCACCGGCTTTTTGATCACCTGTTCAAATTCTTTGACCAGGCGGTCGCATTCTGCAAATGTTACTTCTTCTGGCATACGGTTCCTCCAAATGAATGGCAGATCATCTGAGACAATCGGTTAATAATACAATGGGCCGGCAGCTTCTTTTCCTCTGGCAGGCGAGCTTCCAGACGGCGCAGGCCGCAGCGAAGCAGATGCAGTCTGACCAGCGTTTTTCCGCCGGGTGTCTGGGCGTGGAAGCCGGTGACCTCAAAGCAGTCCTCCATCCACTGGCCGCAGTTTTCCGGGCCGATGCCGGTGCACCGGGGACAGAGGGCCAGCCACTCGGCCTGCTCGACCGGTTCTTCCCCGGCCAGCCGGGCCAGCCTGCGTTCCAGATCAAAGACCTCACCCGCTGCAAGCACGTCCCGGTCCATCAGGTCCAGGCCCGCCTGCAAAAATTCCGCCTGTAATTCTTTCAGGTCCAGCTGCCAGTCCGCTTTGGGCGCATCGCTGTTTTCCGCGCTTTGGGCGGCGGGCTGTTCCATGGTGGGAGCGGCCGGCTTTTTGGGGCCGTCCGCCTCCAGCCGGATGCCCCGGTCGGTCAGAAACTGCCGGGCTCCGGGGGTAAGGCGGGTGCCCGGTTCCGGTGTGTAGCTGGTAAAGGGTTCCGCACGATAGTGGCTGCGCAGGTCCTGCTCGGTGATGAATTTCATACCGAACCCCCTTTACAGAGTTCCCTGTAAAGGCCTTTCAGTTCACAGGGTTCCGGTACCCGGGGATTGGTCTCGGTGCAGCCGTCCTGCATGGCTTTTTGGGCCATGACCGGCACCTGCTCCAGAAACACTTCCTTTTCCACCCGGCAATCGGTCACGTAGAAGGGCTCATTGATGCGCTTCATCAGGTTCCGGATCTGCCGGATCAGGTTGTGTACCGCCGCTTTGGGGGTCGCGCCGCCGATGCCCAGCATCTGGGCGATCTGAGCGTACCGCAGCAGCGCCCGGCTTTCGTCTTTATAATCCAGCGCCGCGTTGTAGGCGACCACATGGGGCAGCAGCAATGCGTTGCTTCTGCCGTGGGGGATGTGGAACGCCGCGCCCAGCGCGTGGGCCATGCTGTGGCAGATGCCCAGCGATGCGTTGCTGAAGGCGATGCCTGCCAGACAGGAGGCATTGTGCATGTGTTCCCGGGCTTCCATGTCCGATCCGTCGGCCACGGCCCGTTCCAGATACTGCCACACCAGCCGGATCGCCTTTTCGGCGCAGGCGTCGGTGAAGTCATCCGCTTTGGTGGACACATAGGCTTCCAGCGCGTGGGTAAGCACGTCCATGCCGGTGTCGGCGGTGATGGCCGGGGGCACCGATGCGGTGAGCGCCGGGTCCAGGAAGGCTGCGTCCGGCACCATGGCCTGATCCCGCAGCGCGTATTTCACCTGGGCCTGGGTGTCCGAGATGACCGCGAAGGAGGTCACCTCGCTGCCGGTGCCGCTGGTGGTGGGCACTGCGGCCAGCATGGGCCGCGCGCCGCCGTTCATGGCTCCGTACAGCTGACCGGCAGCCTTGGCGGTATCGATGGCCGAACCGCCGCCCAGTGCCACGATGCCGTCGGGCCCGAACTTCTTCATGCCCTGAATGGCGGCAGTGACCACCTCAATGGACGGGTCCGGCACCACATCCGAGAAGATCTCGGTCTCGGTGCCCGCTTCGTGCAGAATCGAGGCAAGCTCCTCTGCCCGGCCGCATTTTTTCATAAAGGGGTCGCAGATGATGTAGGCCCGCTTCATGCCAAGGCCCTTGATCTCCTCCAGCGAGGACTGGCCCATGTGAATGCGGGTACTCATGAGAAAATGTGCCATCCTCTTTCCCCTCCTTTCCTTGTTGTGTTTGCCCCGGTTCATTCTTCGGGGCGTTGGGTTTCATTGCTTGGCGGCATGTGAGGCGCGAGGGTTTGCAAAAACGCCTGCACGCTTTCCGCCTCGCGGATGCTCAGGAGCAGCACCGGCTCCTTCACGCCCGCTTCCAGCAGCTGCCGCCGTGCGCTTTCCGGGTTTGCATCGGGCAGATCACAGCGAGTCACCACGCCGATCACCGGCACCCGGAAGGCCTTTGCAAAGGCGGGCGGGTAGGCCCGCTTTTTTCCGGCTGCATCCGCCGCCATCACCACACAGCAGGCGTCCTGCGCGGCGGCGATGAGGTGCTTGTGCATCCAGGGGCTTTCCAGATAAGCGCCCGGTGTATCCAGCGTTTTCTCCCGATACACCATGTTGGGCACCCGGCGTATTGCCATCTCCCTGCCTTCCAGCAGGGCGGCCAGTGTGGTCTTGCCGCTTTTCTGCGGCCCGATGAGCATGATCCGTTTTCTTCTCACGTCCGGGTCACCTTCGCAGCGGCAAAGCCCAGCACACGCTCCAGCGTGTCGGTCACAGCGGCCAGCGCCGTGTCCACGCTTTCCACGTCGCCGGTGATTACCACCGAACCGGTGAACCGGTCCAGAAAACCGATCTCCACATCCGACGCTTTCGCGGCGATGTCGGCGGCGATCATAGCGGTCTCGAAGGGCGACAGGGTCAGGATGCCGATGGCTCCCTTGCCCTCAATGCCCAGACATTCATAGATTTCCGGCACAGGGGATGCGATCACATGGGCGATGGTCACCTGCTTGCCGGGAACCGATTCCTCGATCACCCGGCTGGCCGGGATGGGCGTTTCGTTCATGGTTTCGCCTCCTCAGTGCCGGACCACGGTGACCGGGAAGTTCCATTCCTTCATCCAGCCCTCAATCCGGTCCAGATCCTCCTTGCTCAGGCTGGGGTCGCCCTCGATGGGATAGGGCTTGTCCAGCTGGGCGTATTTGCCCACGCCCATTTTGTGGTAGGGCAGCAGGTCCACACCCTTGAAGTTGGGGTCGTCCCGGAAGGGCAGCAGGAACTGGATCACCTGATCGATCTCTTCCTTGCTGTCGTTGATGCCCTTCAGCATGGGCATGCGAACCTTCACGTTGTAGCGGCGCTTGAGCAGTTCTTTCAGGTTCTGCAGAATCTGCTCGTTGCCGATGCCGGTGAGCTCGTTGTGCCGTTTGGGGTCCATGTGCTTAATGTCGAACAGGAACAGGTCCACATATTCGGCAATCTGCAGCAGCTTGTCGGTTTTGATGTGACCGCAGGTCTCGATGGCGGTGTTGATGCCTTCGGCCTTGCATTCCATCAGCAGGTCTCGAGCGGCCTCGGTCTGAGCGGTGCATTCGCCGCCGCCCAGCGTCACGCCGCCGCCGGACATGCTGTAAAACGCTGCGTCCTCCTGCACGATCTCCAGCAGCTCGGACACCGTCTTCACCTGGCCGGTGATCTCCAGCGCCGCCTGGGGGCAGACCTGGATGCACTTGCGGCAGCCGGTGCAGTCGATGTCTCGCCGGACTTCATGCTTGCCCGTCTCTTTCGAGATGGTGTGGATGCCCACCGGGCAGGCCTGCACGCAGAGGCCGCAGTCCACGCAGGATTTTTTCTTGAACATGACCTGCACCTTGCGCTCCAGGCCCTCGGGGTTCGCGCACCACTTGCAGCGCAGCGGGCAGCCCTTGAAAAAGACGATCGTCCGGATGCCGGGGCCATCGTACATATTATATTTCTGCACATTGAAGATCAGAGCTTTTCGTTCCATTTGGCTTCGTTCTCCTAACCACGGTCCGGTTTGATCCGTTGTAGTAGCCGGGGCCCGCCGGGCCCCGGCCCTGTTTTAATGAATTAGAAATGATTCAGCATGGTGCGACTGATGATCTCGTCCTGCACGTCCTTGCACAGCTCCACGAAGAAGGCGCTGTAGCCGGCCACGCGAACGATTAGGTCGCGGTACTGTTCGGGATGCTTCTGGGCCTCGATCAGAGTCTCGTTGTCCAGATAGTTGAACTGCATTTCGCCGTTGCCGAACATGCAGGCGGTACGCAGCAGGGTGATCAGGCTCTCCTCGCCTTCCGGGGTATCCAGCAGACCGGCCATGATCTTGAAGTTGTGAACCATACCGATGTTCATGCTGTCGTTGGACATCTTGGACACCGACTTGATGATGGCGGTGGGGCCCTTGAAGTCCGCGCCCTGGCTGGGGCTGATGCCATCGGACAGAGGCATCCAGGCGTGACGGCCGTTAGCAGACGCGCCGGTCATCTGACCGAAGGGAGTGTTGTTGGAGATGGACAGGGTGCCGTGGCTCAGGATGGAGTACAGGGTCTTGTACTTTCTGTGCTCATGCTCGGTGAAGTTCACCAGATCGGCGGCAATATCGTCGGCGTAGTCGTCGTCGTTGCCGTACTTGGGAGCGTTCAGGCAGTCGGTGCGGATCTGCTCGTAGCCCTGGAAGTCCGCCTTCAGAGCCTCGTTCAGCTGCTCCAGGGTATACTTCTTCTCGTCAAAGACCAGCTTCTTGATGGCGGCCATGGAATCGGCGTAGGTAGCCAGGCCGGACCATACCACACCGGGGCCGAAGTTGTACATGGCGCCGCCGGAGGATACGTCCTTGCCCTTCTCCATGCAGCCCTCGTACATGATGGACATGAGGGGCTTGGGAGCCAGCTCGCGGTGTACGCGCTGGGAAATGACGGTGGCCACGCTGGTCCACTTGGTGATGTACTTGATCTCTTCCTTGACGGCGGCCTCGAACTCCTCGTAGGTCTTGAAGCGGCTCAGATCGCCCATATCGGGGCAGACCTGCTTGCCGTACCACAGGGGCACGCCGTGGTTGAGCACCAGCTCGATGCAGATGGGCCACTGGGTGTAGGCAGTGGAGGTCCACTGGTACAGGCGGCCAGCCTTCTGGGGCTCCACGCAGCCCATCAGGCAGTAGTCACGGGCATCCTCGATGGAAACGCCCTTGGCCAGCATCATCTTGATGTGGGTGTCGTCGAAGTGGCAGGCGGGGAAGCCCATGCCGGAACGAACCACGTCCACGATCTTTTTCAGGTACTTGCGGGGGGACTTGTTGTGGATGCGGCAGGCCAGAGAAGGCTGGTAGATCTTCACATGGCGAACAGCGTCCATCAGCAGGTAGGTCAGGTCGTTGGTGGCGTCGCGGCCCTCACGGGTCACACCGCCCACGCACATGTTCACGAAGGGCTGGTAACCGGCGAAGAACTTGGAACCGCCCTCGCTGGTAATCCACATCATCTCGGACATCTTGATCAGCATGCAGCCGGCCAGCTCGAAGGCCTCGAAGTCGTTCATGCGGCCGGACTCGATGTCTGCCTTGTAGAAGGGGTACATGTACTGGTCCACGCGGCCGATGGACATACCGGTCTGGTTCTCCTCCACCACCAGCAGGGACTCGATGGTCCACACGGCCTGGATGGCTTCCCAGAAGGTCTCGGGCTTGTGGGCGGGAACGCGGGCGTTCACCTCAGAAATCTTGTACAGCTCCGCTTTGCGCTTGGGATCGGTCTCCTTCTCGGCCAGCTCGCGGGCGTACTCAGACATTCTGCGGGCGTAGATCATGACGCCCTCGGTGGTGTCGATGATGGACTTGTAGAAGTAGATCTTCTCGATGTCGTCGGGGTTCTCGTAGTGCAGCTGGCTCAGATGCTCCTTGGCCTCGTTCTGGATGTCCAGCATGCCCTTCTTCATCAGGATCACGTCGTAGCCGGGGTTGGAGTCACCGCCGCCGTTCAGAGCGTGGTAGGAGCAGTCGGACACGAAGGACTCGCCGGACATCTCCCAAACACCAGCCTCACGGTACTGGTCTTCACAGTACTCGTCCACGGATTTGCCCTTCCAGAAGGGGAACAGCTCTTCGCGCATGATGCGCTTGTCCTCTTCGGAAATGTAGAAGGGGTCCTGGGGACGGGTGCCGATGGTGTCGATCTCGTCCACCATCCAGCGCCAGGCGATATCCGGAGAGAAGGCGCCGGCGCGGGGGGCGCCGCAGGGAGCGCCAACAATCAGCTCGTTGTCCTGAATGACCAGAGGAGCGGTTTCGCAGCAGTAGCGGAAGCACTTGGCGCGCAGCTCGATCTTGGGCATGCCGGGATTCTCGGCCGCGATCTTGGTGATTGCGCGGGCCCGGTAGGTGGTGATGGAGGGCTTCTGCTTCAGGTAGTTCTCCTTCAGCAGCTTCAGGCGGCGGGTCATGCCGTCGGGAATGCCGGTGCCCTCAGCGGGGTATTCCGCCGCACAGCCGCAGCTCTCGGCGGGAGCCTCTTCCCGGGTGATTTCCTGGGAAACGGACTCAAACATCTTCATCAGCGACGCCTTTTCCTCCGGCGTCATATTCTTTGCAGCTTCTGCAAGCTTGTTGGAAAATTCTCGAATATCCAAAATCAGTGTCCTCTCTTTCTTGTGGAGTTACTGGTTCGAGGAAAAGCCGCGCATTCCGAACGCTGCCTTTCGGCGATAAATCAGATTCATGGGGGAAATATTATCCGCCGTGATGCCCTGGCCTGCGCTCACGCTGCCCAGGATCACCGTGGGGAACAGCCGGGTGGTAACGCCCGCTGCGCCCATCACGGCCGGGGTGTTGATGAGCACCCGGCCCACCGGCTTTTTCAGTGCGAACTGCCGGATCACCTCCGGGTCGCGGGAGTGAATGGCGAGGGTGTTGCCCTTGCTGCCGTTCACCAGAAGCTCGATGCACTTTTCGCAGGCGTGGGGCCAGTCCGCTTCAATGTAGAAGGCCATCACCGGGCAAAGCAGCCCATTGGCGTAGGGGTTGTAATCGGTGATGTAGGCCTGCTGTGAAACCAGTACCCGGGTGCCCTCCGGCACCGTGAAGCCCGCCTTGGCCGCCAGCCAGCAGGCCGACTTGCCGATGTAGGCTTTGTCGGCTCCGGCTGCGTTATGGGGATGCAGCCCCAGCAGAGCGGTGAGCAGTTTCTGCTCCTCTGCGGTCATAAAGTAGGCGCCCTGGCGTTTCAACTGCGCTGTGGCAGCTTCGGCGATCTGCCGGTCCGCCACCACATACTGTTCTCCGCCCGGGCCCATGCCGTTGTTGAAGCTTCGGCTGGCCACGATGTCCGCCGCCGCCTTTTCCAGGTCGGCGGTTTTCTCGATGAAGGCGGGGCCGGGGGCGATGCCGCCGTACAGCACCGGTTTGCCGGTGGCTGCAGCCTCCTCCAGCAGGCTGCACCGTCCCATATTCAGGATCAGTGCCGCGTGGGGGTGGCGGAACATGGCCAGCGCGCCCTCCCGGGCGGCGGTTTCCGCACAGGCCAGCGCCCCTTTGGGCAGGCCTGCCTCCTCTGCACTCTGGGCCAGAACGGCTGCGATCTCGGCCGTGACTCCGGCCGCTGCGGGATGCGGGGCGAACACCACCGCGTTCCCGGCCTTGACCGCCGTCACCGCTGCGCAGAGCACCGCGGCCACCGGGCTGATGGACGGCACCGCTGCCGCGATCACGCCCATGGGCACGCCGATTTCCAACAGGCCGTTTTCCTCATCCTGCTCCAGAACGCCCACGCACTTCATACCGGCGAGGCTGTGTTCCATTCCCTCTGCCAGCATCCGGCACAAACGCAGCTCATCGGCTTCACAGCCGCGGCCCGTCTCCTGCACCGACTGCCGTACAAGGGCTTCCAGGCGGGGCTGGATGCCCCGCAGCATCTGTTCTGTGATCCGGTCCAGCTGGTGTTGTTCAAAAAGAGCCAGTGTTTTTTTCGCCTGTGCCGCCTCCTCCATCAGGACGCGTGCTTCCTGGACCGCTTTCAGATCTTTGTCGATGGATCTCATTTCACTGCTCCTTCGTACCTTTTCGATTTATTCCTGCGGCAGCAGGTCATCGGGCAGGCTGTAGCGGGCCACGATCTTGCTCAGATCCGGGTGGGGACGGGGGATGACCACCGAGCTGTAAACGTCGGCATCCATGGCCTTTACTGCCTTCACGCCCGCGTCCACCGCGGTGCGGCAGGCACCCACATCGCCCTGTACCACCACGGAGATGTAGCCGGAGGCCACATTCTCATAGCCGATCAGGTCCACATCCGCGGCCTTGCACATGGCATCTGCCGCCTCCAGGGCGAAGACCAGGCCGAAGGTCTCGATCAATCCAATGGCTTCGTATCTTTCCATAGTCGTTCCTCTCGTGCAATCGTTGATGGTCGGTCAGGCGTCGATGTCGTGAGCCGACACGATCGCGCCCACTGCCTTGATGGGCCGGGGCATCACGTTCTTCGCGGTCAGCTTGCCGATGGCGGCAGCCGCCTCAGCGCCGGCCTCCACCGCAGAACGAACCGCAGCCACATCGCCCTTGACCATGATGGTCACCAGGGTGGAGCCCACGTTCTCGTAAGAAATCAGCTCCACATCTGCCGCCTTCAGCATCTTGTCGGCAGCTTCCAGAGCGGGAACCAGGCCCAGGGTCTCCACCAGGCCCAATGCTTCTTCACCGTAATATCTCATGCAGGGTTCCTCCTGTTTTACTTGTTGCGGTATTTTGCGGGAACATATTTTTCCACTGCGGAACGGCCATCATCATTGATGGCGAATCGAAGCGAAAGCTCGTCCTTATCGTCCAGCTCATAGCGGATCAGGCTGCACAGCCCGTTCGCTTCCAGCGACATCACATGGTCCAGATAAGCGTCCTTGGTGAACTGGCGCTCCTTGCCGTAAAGGGGGCGCATGGCCTCCATGATCTCGTTCACGTCCGCGTTTTCCACGCTGCTCAGGTAGTTGAGCACCGCCATTCGTGCAGGCAACAGCATGTTACGCCTCCCCTTTCTTGAAAAAGTCCAGCGGGTTCATGGTCACCAGGATTGCACCGAAGATGATCACAACAGAACCCACAACAATGGTCAGAGTGACGGGCTGGTTCAGGAACAGGATGCAGAACAGAACGCCCCAGAACGCATAAGTCACATTCAGGCTCATGCCGATGGCGCAGCCCACGGTGGCGTTGGATTTGTACCACAGCAGGAAGGAAGCGCCCGCGCTCAGGCCAGCGATGGCCAGCCACAGAACCGGCATACCGGCGCTCAGGGTGCCGCCCAGCAGACCCAGGCCGCCAACCAGAGGCACTATGATGATCAGGTCAACAAGGCCGGAGAACAGCTCGCGGATGTTGGTGGCAACGTCGGTGTCGATCATGGCACCGCCGTAGCTGGAGAGCATGCCTTCCAGGCCCCAGCAAATGGCCGCGATCAGCGCGCAGATGATGCCCAGAGTGAAGTTGGGGCTGCCTTCCGGCTTGACCCAGTTGATGATGATCGCGCCGCTCACGCAGATGATCATGCCGGCGACCACGCGCTTGGTGGGCCGCTGCTTCAGGAAGATCCAGGCGAACAGGGCACCGAACAGGCCGCAGGTGGCGGAGATGGGAATGGCGTAGGCACCGGCCAGCGCCAGACCTACCAGATAGGCACCGTTGGCAATGGGACCGCCCAGCAGCGCGCCCAGAACCATCATCTTGCCGGGGAAGGTGTTGATGGTGCGGCCGATCTCAGCCAGACGGCCCTTCTTGGCATTGTAGATGGTGAGCCAGATTCCGGCGAAGAGGTCGTTCAGACCGGAGCAGACATAGGGTGCTGCCAGGATGCCCACTGCGCTGACCAGAGGTTCATAGTAACCAGCTACCAGCACCAGAGTGGTGTAGATGCCGTAGGTCAGGCCGGACAGCGCGCCGGTGGTCAGGCCGGTGATCCGGAACTTTTTGTTCACCTGTTTCATTTTCGCATCTGCCAGGGATGCTCTTGCCGTGTTGGCGCTATGGTTCATAGTGGTTCTCTCCTTTGATCATTCGCTGGCCTTTCCCGAGGTGGGCAGAATGGTCTCGACCTCACCATGGGGGCGGGGGATCACATGCACGGATACCAGCTCACCTACCCGCTGGGCAGCTGTGGCGCCCGCGTCGGTGGCGGCTTTTACCGCGCCCACATCACCGCGGACCAGAACAGTGATCAGGCCGCCGCCTACTCGCTCCTTGCCGATCAGGGTAACGTTAGCCGCCTTTACCATGGCGTCGGCTGCTTCAATCGATGCGATGAGACCTTTGGTCTCGATCATACCCAGTGCGTCGTACTTCATGTTTGGATCTCCTTTTGCTTTCGTGGTATTTGGCTTCGGCCGTCCGCGGGGCAATCTGCATAGTTTTTTAGGACCGGCCGCAGCCTTTCTGTGAATTCAGTATACCGCTTGCCCATTGGTGGAAGGTCAAGGGGGAATTGAGTAAATATTTAACCGCTCATTTTTGGGTATTTTGTCATGGAGCTTTGTGCAATTTATCACAAACCATCTTTTCCCTTTCGTGCAACCTGCGCGATTGCCTTTTTGCAACAAAAAAAGCGGGCCGAAAAACGGTCCGCTCAGTTTTCCCCCTTAGGGAAAGGTTATCCTTTTCTTTTTGTCCGGCGCATGCTCCCGGGATCAGCCTTCTTCCAGAGGAATGATCAGCTCGGTGACGAATTCCTCCCGGTTGCGGGTGGTCCAGTAATCCACCACATACCGCTCAAAAACCCGCTGCCCCAGCTTGACGCCTTTGGCTTTGGCCCATTCCACCAGCTTTGTGTAGCTTTCCTCAATGCGCTCCAGCGGGCCCACGTGATACAGTGTGGCCGCCATAAATCCGCCAAATCGGATCTCGTTGGTACCGCAGGCACAGCGATGGATGGGTTTTTGCATGATCCGTGCCCGGGTGGCATGACCCTCCATCTTGTCCTTCCAGGAGTCAAATTCCAGAATCACCGGGCCGGAAATCTCGTTTTTCACCGAGTCCAGATAGTTGACCCATGGAATGTTGATGATGGAATCCATGTAATGGTATTCAAAATCCTGGTCCAAACAGCACATATCCTCGGCAGCCACATAGCGCATGCCCACCTCCTGGGCCTTGTTCAGGCGCACTGCTTTGGCCTCCTGGATCAGCTCATACCATTCCTTCACCGCAATGTAGCTGTTGTGAATGGCGTGTTCCTGCTCCCACAGTTCGTTGATTTTGTTGTGGAAGCTGCCCTCCACAACATAGTAGTTTTCGCCGTTCACCAGGCCCTGCATCTCTTCCAGCCGGAAGCCCATCTGCTTATAGTACTTCACAATGGGGATGGACAGAATCGTGTCCAGGCTGTAGTAACGGTAGCCGCTTTCGCTGATCTTATCCGGAGAGATCATTCCAATTTTATCGTAAAAACGCAGGGCCTTTGCGGAAACGTTGCAAAGCTTGCTCACTTCGCCAATGGTGTACAACTGTTCTTTCGCCATATGTCCGTCTCCTTTCTTGTTCGGACGGGAGCATTATGCTCAGGGTCTGCCTGTGTGCGACTGGGCAGCGCAGGCGTTTTCGGCATCCTTCAGGCTCCGGTAGCCATACCCCCGGGCCATGCAGGTCATATTCTGTTCCACCAGGTTTTCCCCCTGCGCCAGAAGGTCCAGCACCATTTGGGCGTAGAGTCCCAGCGTCTCATCGGAATAGGTGCCCAGTTCCCCCCGCAGATAGGTCTCGCTGGAAACATTCCAGGGCCCATCCTGCACAGAGGAGAGATTCCGGCCCCGGCCCATCAGATGGGGGCAGCGCTGCTCCACCTCACGGGTCCACTGCATCATAATGGAAATCAACAGCTCCTGCAGCTGCAGCCGCTCTGGTCCCCGTTTGGGCAGCCGGTCCGCCAATCGGGCATACTGCTGCGGCGCAGTGTGCTCCATCATGCGGGCATATTTTTCCGTGAGCAGGTTCCAGCCCTGGTCCCCTGCCCGGTTCAAGTCCTGTTGGTAGCTGGCCAGCACCTCTTCATTCCAGGGCGTAAACTGGCTGGTGCGCATGAGCACAAAGGTGCTGCGGTCATCCTGGCAGGAGGCCCGTCCGCCCTCGTTCTGCACCTGCTGGAACTGGCGCCATTCTTCGTCCACAATGGCTTTAATTCGGGCAGCCTTTCGCTCTGGTTCCCGGGGTTCCGCCTTCTCGGTTCCGTCGTTTTGCAGCAGCTGCTGCATACGCTGTAAAATTTCCCGCTTATGACATTCCAAAAATGTATCTTCCGAACTGGCAAGGCCCTGCCGCTTCAGCTCAGCGGCCACGCAGGCGCACACTACCTCGATGGTCTCCTCTGCCTGTCCGTCGGCAGCGGGGCGCTCCATCAGCCAATGCAGCAGCTGAATCAGGCTGCCTGCATGCTCCAGCTGTTCCATTCCACGGGCGCGCCACTTATAAAAAGGCATATATGTTTCGTCCAGCAGATAAGCCGTCTCCTGCGCGGCGGACACAAACTCCGCCAGACAGGCATACATCATGTCCGTATCCTGCCGTTTTTTCGCTCGGGGGTAATTGTACTGCCCCGCCTGTGCCATCCGGCCCAGTGCCTGCCCCAGACGGTAAAGACGCACCGGCTCGGGATATTTGGAAAACTCTGCTCGCCGCCGGGTAAACTCCCCCAGCGAGTCCTCAAACACCTGGCCGCTCACTGCCGCTGCAAGCCTCTCCTGAGGAATGGTGTTCCAAACCATCACATCCCGCAAAGAATCCGCTTTTGGCGCATGGTTGTGGCCGGTAAACCGGCGGAAGAATTCGTCGATTTCCATAACACCTACCCGGTTTGTACCCTCCGGGGTAATGTTTCGGGTGGGTGCGCCCGACCACTGGGCCGCCAGCGCCTGATAATCCGCCTGCAGCTGACTGCCGATGGCCTGATAATCCTCCTTGGTCAGCCACAGGCAGAAGCCCGGGCCAAAGTCGTGATCCACCGAAAAGGCATCATCAAAGCCAAGGCACTCGGAGCCTTCGCCCGCCAATCCTGCCGCAATACGGCCTACATATTCCGGATACTTCTGCTGCAGCATGGGCCTGCCCGCCTGTTCGTAAAACTCCCGGGCCAGCTCCATTCCAGTTTTGTTTTTCACCGCATTCCGCCGGGCGATCAGGTCCTCAGCCGCGGCCAGATTCCGCCGGGTGGTCTGCCAGTCATCGTTCCGGCCATAGACTCGCTCGATCAGGCCCAGTGCACGGCGAAACAGCTCCGCCGACTTTTCTGGCTCTCCCTGATGGAAATGCAGCTCCGCCAGCGCGCAAAGTGCCGCCGGATAATGGGGGTCATCTCCGCCGGGCAGCTGCTCAAACAGACGCACTGCTCGTTCCAGACACCGGTGCGCCCGCTCAGACTGGCCCAGCCGGGTATACATGCCGCCCAGATTGGAGAGCGAAATCGCCAGCTCTGCCCGCGCATCCGGGTTTTGTTCGATCCGGCTCACAGCTTTCTGTGCATATTCCGCAGCCTGCTCCAGCCGGCCGGTGGATGCATAGAGCAGACTCATATTATTATAAAGAGAAGCCAGACGGTAATCTTCCGCCGGAAGCTGGGCTTCCAGAATGGTCTGTGCCTGCCGGTATGCCTTCTCCGCCTGCTCGTTTTCCCCTGCCGCCCGCAGACCGGTGGCAGCATTCAGCAGGGTGGTGCCATGGTTTACCGTTCCCTCCAGCCCCATGGATGCGATCAGTGCCAGCGCCTGTTCGGCAGCTTTGGCACAGTCCGCATGGCGGCTGACAGAACGGTAGTAGCCCATTAATTCATTTAACAAAATCAGGGCCGTGCCCTCATCGTGCCGACCCAACGCTTCATTAATCCCATTGCGTAAATAGGATTCTATGTCAGAGAACTGCTTTTTCTGATACAGTTCATCCAATTTTTTCATAAATTCCGTGATTTGAAACACTTGCAAGACCCCTCCGATATTTTGTGTCTTTTGGTGTATCTCGTCGCAGAATTGCCCATTCACTTTATAACAAATCACCTGTACATTTGCAAGCATTTGCACATGCCGGAGCATATTTTTGAGAGAAGTCACAAAAATACGGCGGTTCTTTTGTGGGTTTGGCTTGGCATTTTCTGGATATTTTGTATGAAGCAGCTCCTGACCTGGATATGTGTCAGCAAATAAGCGCGCGGCAATGTGTTCACACTGCTTCACACTGCCGCGCGCTTATTGTTATTTTTGAATAATCTGCACGCTTGTCTGTACTCGAAAGCGGCCGTCCTCGGCGCAAATGGTCAGAACGCCGTCCTCGCCTGCCTGTACCACTGCCAGCGCCTCGCCGTAATAGGTGTCGGTCTCTGCACCCAGAAAGCTTCGCTCCTGATAGGGGCAGCCGCTGCCGGTGCCCAGCAGTCTGCCGCCTTCCACCGAAAGGCGAACCACCCCCCGCTCCAGCGGCTTTGTGATGCCTGCCTTGTCGGTGTAACGCAGCCGCAGGTAGCACAGCCCGCCGGGCTGCACCTGCATCTGCTCTGCCTCCAGACGAAGCTCGGTATCTGCTCCCGCTGTAGTCAAGCTGCGGCGGCCCAGCTCCCGGCCTGCCTCATCATAGGCCACCGCAGTGATGGTGCCGTCCTCATACCGGCAGGTAAAACGGGCCAGACAATCGTTTTTCAGCCGTTTCTCGCCCACGGTTTTGCCGTTGATCTGCAGCTCCACCCGGGCGGCACGGGCGTAGACCTCCACATCCGCCTTATTGCCCGCGCAGCCCCGCCAGCTCCAGCTGTCGGTGGCGTTGCTCATCTTCCAGGCCGAGGGCGAGTGCTTGTCGCCGGTATGGTTTACCGGACGCACCGCAATGTAGGGACCGGACTCCTGCTCCAGCGCTACCCGGGTATAGAGCGCTTCGCCCAGCGGCTTGCCAGTCAGATCGATGCGGCCGGAACCGGCCGACACCCAGCCCACACCGCCGTCGAACCGGGGTGCATAGTCGCTGTACTCCCAGGAGCCGATGGCCACTTCACCCAGATAGTCCATACCGGCCCACACAAAGTCGCCCAGAATACGGGGCTCCTGTTTGGCCAGCTCCATGAACTGATAGGCATCACTGCAGAAGGTCTCGCTGCCCAGAATCAGACGCTGGGGATATTTTTTCAGATCGTGCCGGTAGCGCAGAATGCCATAGTTATAGCCCGCCACATCCATATTGGCGAAGGCATCCCGGGTCTTTACGTCACAGCCATGCAGCGTTGCGCCCCGCTTCATGAAGCCCGCACCCATCAAACCGGCCAGATCGTTGAAGAACTTGCTGCCCACCGAGGCTTTCTTTTTCGCCTTCTCACCGGCCTGACGGCGCTTTTCCGCCTCGGCCGCTTCCTTTTTGGCTTTTTCATCGCTGTACACGCCAAAGCCGATGGAGCTGAGGAAGTTGAAGAAGATGTTCACACCGCAGGTGACCGGGCGGCCGGAATCCAGGCTGTGCAGGTATTCGGTCATCTCGCCGGTAAGAGCAATGCCCTTGGGCTGGGCAGTTTCAGACACCTCATTGCCGGTGGAATAGAGCACCACACAGGGGTGGTTGTAGTCCTTGTCCACCATGTCCGCCAGGTCCTGCTTCCACCAGTCCTTGAAATAATCCACATAATCGTGCTCGGTTTTGTGGATGTACCAGTGGTCGATGTACTCATCCATCATCAGCACGCCCTGCCGGTCGCAGGCATCCAGAAGCGCCTTGGAGCAGGGGTTGTGGGCACTGCGCAGGGCATTGTAGCCGTTTTCCTTCAGCAGCCGCACCCGGCGCTCCTCCGCGTCCGGATAACAGCAGGCGCCCAGGATGCCGTGATCGTGATGGATGCAGGCTCCCTTCAAAATCACCCGCTTGCCATTGAGCAGCATTCCCTGCTCGCCCCATTCCAGGGTGCGGAGACCAAAGAAGAACTCCTCTTCATCCTCCCCGAAGGTCACCCGACAGGTATACAGATTGGGTTCCTCCAGACTCCACAGCCGGGCATCGGGCACAGTCAGGGTTGCGCTGGCCGTACCGTCGCTGTGCACCGTGGTCTGTGCGGCAGCGGTACCATCGGCGTTCAGCAGTGCAATGGTCACCGGTCCGGTGCCCACCGTGCGCACCTGCGCCTCCACCGTGGGCGGGTCCAGCGACACCGTGCGCAGCTTCACTCCGTTCTGCGGGATATGGCGGCAGGGCGCAGTCCACAGGGTAACCGGTCGGTAGATGCCCGCACCGGAGTACCACCGGCTGTTTGGCTGGTCCGCATTGTGGGCGATCACATCCAGCCGGTTCTCCTCGCCGTAGTTCAGCAGACCGGAAAGGTCCAGATAGAAATTGGTATAGCCATAGGGGCGGAACATCTGCTTGACCCCGTTGACCCAGACCTCCGCATTGTGATAAACGCCCTCGAATTCCAGCACCAGCGCGCGGTCTTTCCATTCAGCAGGCACGTGAAAGTTCTTGCTGTAAATATAGTCATGGCCCTCATACCAGCCGGTATTGATGCCGCCGGCCGAGATCTCGCTGCGGGCTTCGCTCAGCATAGCATCATGGGGAAGGGTCACAGGGGTGCCGGGGCCGTCTTCGGTCAGCCGGCGCCAGGTCCAGCCGGTGTTAAAGTTCAATGCTTTCATCTGTATTGTCCTTTCCTTGGGCGCCGCTTTTGGCATTTACGGGCCGCATCAAATGTGGTATAACCATTGAGGAGCGCCCAATGGCAGGCGCATGTATGAGGAGGGGTATTTCGTATGATTCAATTAATCGTAAGCGATATTGACGGCACGCTGCTGCCTTATGGTACCAAACAGCTGGACCCGTCGGTTTTTTCGCTCATTCACCGTCTTTCTCAGCAGGGCATCCGCTTCTGCCCCGCTTCCGGGCGGCAGTTCCACTCGCTGCGCAAGCTGTTCGGCCCGGTGCAGGACGAGCTGTGCTATGTGTGTGAAAACGGTGCGATTCTATATGGCTCCGGCACCGAGGAGTCCGCCCCGGTTCTGGGCAAAACCGTAATGGAGCGCACTGCCGCCATGGCCCTGATTCGGGATATTCTGGCGCTGGAAAGCTGTGAGGTGCTGATTTCCGGCGCGAACTGCAGCTACCTGTGCCAGTGTGACGACTCCTTCGTGACCCGCATGCGGGACGACACCGGCAACCATGTGCAGGTGGTGCGCGACCCGGAGGAGATCAAAGAGGACATCATCAAGATTTCCGCTTACTGCCCGGAGGGCGCGGCTGTGCCGGAAAAGGCCCTGGGCGAAACATGGTCCGGCAAATTCAATATGGCCGTGGCCGGCGCCGAGTGGCTGGACTTCACGCTGGCCAACAAGGGCATCGGTCTGCGGCAGCTGTGCAGCGCACTGATCATCCCGTTGGAAAACGTGATGGCCTTCGGCGACAACTGGAACGATTTGCCCATGCTGGAAGCAGCCGGGCATCCTTACCTGATGTCCAGCGCCGACCCCCGGCTGGCGGAAAAGCTGCCCCGGCAGTGCGCAAGCGTGCCCCAGGTTCTGGAGCAGCTGCTCACAACGGGCTGCCTTCCCAACGAGTAAGCCAGTCCGCATAGGGGGACCAGCTATAGCTCAGGCAGTAGCGGTCGTAAGACTCGGACGGCACCGCGATGGTGCAAGACGAGCCCGCCAGCAGATTCTGGCCCACCAGCAGGGCGGCTGGGTCGGTCTGGAGCAGCACCACTGTTTCCAGCGCCGGACAGCCTGCAAACGCGCCGTCCGGCAAAGCGGTGATGTTTTGCTGGATCACCAGAGTTTTCAGCGCCTGCGCCCCGTTCAGTGCGTCCGCCGAAAGCCCGGTGACCGGCTGCCCCTGCCAGGAGGCCGGGAGGATCAGCTGCTTCCGCTCCCCAGCCGATTCGCTGAGGCCGGTGATCTGCCAGCCGTCGGAAACCTGCTCATAAACAAAGCAGTCCGCGTCTCGGTCATCGCCCTGTATACTCTGAGGCTGCTCCAGCGCAGGCATCTCCACTGCAGCTTCTGGAGTGGGGCTGGAATCCCCCAGCATGGCCTTGATATCCCGCGCCAGCAGGCAGGTGAACACCTGCCTGCCTTTTTCGTTTAAATGGAAGTTGGTGTCGTAAAACCAGCCCGCTTCCATCATGCTGGTATGGGGGCTGCCCGCCAGTTCACAGTCCAGCGTTTCCCGCAGCCGATCACAGAAGGCGTCCGGGTCGCTGCCCGGCTCCACCGCCGCCTGATTCATGGGCGAAAAATGATACCACACCGTCGCACCCGCCAGCTCTGCCTGGCGGGTGTATTCGTTTACCAGGGTGCAAAACTCCTCGCTCAGCAAATCCGGTTCAAAGGAGATAGGCATGGTGGGGTCCACCCCGCCGGGCATGGTGTTTGCCTCGCAAAGCCCGGCACGCAGGTTTCCCGTTTCGTCAAAAGATGCCTTCCGGTATACTTCTGGCAACTGAGGTCCGCCCTGCACGAAGTAGGCCGCCTTGCCTGCCGCAAAGCACGGGAACTGGCCGATCATCGCACCCAGATCCTCCCACCGGGCGCAGGACAGCAGCTCAAATGCGCCGTCCGCCGCCTGCCACAGCGCTTCGGTTCCCAGATAACCGGAAAGGCTCTGCGCCTGCTGCTCGGGCATCAGGAGCACCAGATCCCCCGGACGCAGCTGTTCCCGGGAAAGGTCCAGCATGGGGCGGGTGCCCAGCGCGGCATACATGCCGAAATTGACCACCTCATATTGGGGCAGCAGCTCCTCCAGCAGGGTGCCGTCCACCCCAAAGGTGACGGCGCTGCCGCCCAACAGAATCAGCCGGGGCTTTTCCGATGGTTGACAGAGAAGCGCGTATTTTTCCCGCAGCTCGCCCAGAAAGGACTCCCCATACTGGCTGGGCAGCCCGAAGCCCCAGGCCAGCAGCGTCAGCGGAATCAGGGCCAGGCTGACAAGGGCCGCAATCACGTATCGTTTCATGGCGTTCCTCAAAACTGAAAATACAAAAATGCACTCTGCTGGCCGCTGGCCGCAAGACCCAGCCAGGCAATGCCGGTGAGCAGCAGGGTGTAAAACAGCACCGGCGCGGTACGCTCGGAGCGGCCTTCCGGCCATTGCTCCGGCAGCAGCCGGTAAACCAGCAGGGTCAGCACCAGCTGTGCCAGACCCGCTGCGCCCACTGTTTGCAGGGCCACACTCATTCCGGCCGGAGTCCATGCAGAGAACAGGCCGCTCAGAAGCTCTGACGCCTGGGTCATATCCTGCGCCCGGAAAAGTACCCAGCCAACACCGACCACCGCCAGTGTTGCGGCCCGGGCCAGCGGGTGGGGCAGCCGCAGACCGCGCCGGCGGGCAATGTCCTCAACCACCATGCACACGCCGTGAAACGTACCCCACAGCACAAAATGCCAGGCCGCGCCATGCCACAGGCCGCTGGCCAGAAACACCAGCAGCAGATTCCGCCAGCGGCGCAATGCGGAACAGCGGCTTCCCCCCAGAGGAATGTAGAGATAATCGGTGAACCAGCCGGTGAGGCTGATGTGCCAGCGCCGCCAGAATTCCCGCAGTGAGGCGGCGCTGTATGGATGATCGAAGTTTTCCATCAGCCGGACGCCCAGCAGGCGGGCCGCACCAATGGCAATTTCGGAATAGGCGGAAAAATCAAAATAGATCTGCAGCGCAAAGCAGGCGGTAGCCAGCACAATGGCCGGGCCGCCCGGCTGCGCCAGTGCATAGACCTGATCCACAACCGGGGCCAGCTGGTCCGCCAGAACCACCTTTTTGAAATAGCCCCGCGCCAGCCGCCAGCCACCCTGCCGCAGGTCTTCCCCTGTGGGAAGGCTCAGCCGGTGCAGCTGAGACAGCAGATTCCCCGGCCGCTCGATGGGTCCGGCCACCAGCTGGGGAAAGAAGCTGATGAACAGCGCATAGTAGCCCAGATGGTGTTCGCAGGGGAAGCTGCCCCGGTACACATCGATCACATAAGAAAGGGTCTGGAAGGTGTAAAAAGAGATACCCACCGGCAGCAGCAACGAAAGGCTGACCGGGGTACCGATGAACAGCCAGCTCACCGAGCCGACAACAAAGGAGCCGTACTTGAACAGCCCCAGACAGCCCAGGCACACCGCCCCCGCCAGAAGCAGCCAGGCCTTTCGCGCCGCCGGGCGTTTCGACTGCTCAATGCGCTTTGCACACAGCCAGGTGATCAGGGTGGTGCCCGCCAGTAACGGGACCGTCCAGGGATTGAAGATACCGTAGAAAAAGTAGCTTGCAGCCAGCAGCTCCACCCAGCGCCAGCGGGGCGGCAGCAGCCGGTAAAGTGCCAGTACCACCGGGAAGAAGCACACAAATTCCATTGCGGTAAAGTTCATGACCTGCTTCTCCCCCAGAGAGTGGGAACGGCGGCTGCGGCCAGAATCAGTGTTAGATTTCCATAGTCAAGTCCTTGCGCAAGACCTGCCAGCACAGCCAGTGCGGCCAGCAGCATGGCAGCCAGCACAAGACCTGCCCTGCGGCGGCTGAAAAAGCCCAGCAATCCTGCCGCCAGAGCCAGTGCACAGCACAGCATCCTCCCTCTCCCCTTTCGTTTGATTGTTTCTGTTATGACTGCAGCAGCCCGTCCCTGCTCATCTGGGTCTTCAGCTCTTCCAGCACCTGGCGGGTACGCAGCTCCACCCCTTCGGTGGACAGATGGTTGTCGGTGCCGTAGAGATACTGACCCGGCACCAGTGAATCCTCCAGCTGAGAAATGATCGGAATCACCAGCGTCCGGCGGAAATAGGCATCCAGCTCCTGCCTTGCTTCGGGAGTGCTTTCGTCCGAGATGCACAGCCGGTTGCGGGGGCTGTAGGTCATGTAAACATAAATGCCCGCCTGCTGAAACTGCCGGTAAACCTGATTTGCCGGGTCGATGTAAAGCCACTGGGGGAAATCCTCCACCGTGTAGCCCACCTTCAGACCGTAGACCGGGTCGTCGGTCTCGGCGTTAGGGCGGTAAAGGATATAATCCCCGTACTCGCTGTAGCTGGGGGTATCCACCGGCTGGCCATCCTCGTCGTAATCGGAGGGGCTGATGCTGTAGGACCGGGGCGTCAGCCCGGCCTTGGTTTGCAGATAGCTCTGCAGCGCCGACAGCGTCCCGCTGCACCGGCGCAGATCCAGCCCGGCAGCCAGATCATAATTGGATTCCACCATGCAGAAAAAGTCTTCGTCCAGCTCGTTGGTGGTACAGAACTGCCGTTTGGCCGCGTCGAATTCCGGCGCCACCAGCAGGATGTCCCCTTCCTGCATACAGCTTTGAATCAGCATCAGCTGGGGATAGGCGTTGGTATAGGCAAACACGCCCATATTCACCACATCGTAATCTTCCAGCTCCCGGTCCAGCAGAGCGCTGTCGTAACCAAAGCGGGTGGAGGAACCGGAGAAGAGCACAAGCTTTTTGCTGTCCTTCAAAGACAGCAGCCGGTCAAATTTATCCGCAAAGGTATCGTAATAGCTGCCGCTGTATACCGGGGCCTCCCGGGCGTTCACGTAGAGGGTGGTCAATGCCGTGCAGCCAGAAAAGCTGTGGTCGGTGATGGTCTGGATGTTGTCAAACAGGGTCAGCTGCTCCACGGCACAGTCTGCAAAGGCATCCACCTCCACGGTGCGCAGGCTGTCCGGCAGGATCACCCGGGTGCAATTTGCGTTCCGGAAGGCTTCGCCTTTAATGCTCACCACCGGCATGCCGCCCAGCTGCCTGGGAACCACCAGACATTCCTCACTGCCGGTATAGCCGGTGATCACCGCTTCCCCGTTCTGTTCGGTCCACTGGAACTGCTCCTCCGGGGTCCAGGCGGCCCACTGGGCATAGAGCGTAGTATCGGGCTCGGTCCGGCTGCCCAGACCCACCCGCTGGCCGCTTCCGTCCGGTCGGGTGTTCCAGCTTTCCAACGTGTATCCCGGGCGGCTGAACAGCTCGCTGCCCAGGGCAGTATTTACCCTCAGGTGGCTTTGCGTCACCGGCAATCGGACGGGCTCGTTCGCGTCGGCACCGTCCAGCCGCTGCCCTCCGTTGGCATAATAGGGCAGGCTCCAGTCGCTTTTGCTGGCTTCGATTCGGATCACGGCGGAATAGCGCACGTCATCCAGAGTGAGCAGCCAGCCCTCAGCACTGCGGGTAAGCTGTGCGCCGGGATAATCCGTTCCGGTAAGGGTATATCCATCCTGTGGGCTTAGAAGAAATTCCACCTGGCCGCCCACCGTTGTTTCGACCTGGCTTTGCTGTGTGGTGTAGCTCTCGCTTTGTTCCAGCACCAGGCGGCAAACCGGTTCTTCGCCGACTGGCACAGCACCGCAGGCCGTGAGCAGCAGCGCCGCGGCAAGCGGCAGCAGACGGGTGGCTTTCATGTTCTCTCCCCTTTCCCAGCGTACTTCTGAATAGACCCAAACCCCGGGAGTAGAGATGGGACTCCCGGGGTTCGAGTTTGCATGGCTCAGGCCTTACGAATATTGAAATAGGAGGAAACGATGCCGATCAAGCAAGCGATCAGCAAAGCCGCCATGCTGACAATAGCACTGGTCAGATCCGACATGGTCTGCGCATTGTTCTCGAAGGTCATGATCGACGCGATACCATTGACGCGGGAGCCGGTCAGATTGATGAACGCAACCATCAAAAGCACCGGAGCAGCCACAGTTGCCAGATCCATCCAGATGGGCTGCTCCTGCTTGGAAAGCACCAGCAGGACCAGCTGGGCCACAACGGCAACCACCGTGCAGCCTACCACCACCGGGCTCACGCCCAGGTTGGCGAAATAATCGGTCTTTGCATTGATCATGTAAAAGACCAGAGCGACAACGCCGGCCACAAAGGACAGGCCCGTGGTATAAAAACCGATTCCGTTCTGTTTCATAAAAGGGACCTCCTTACTGTTCCTTCTTCTTGGCGGCGCGCACATACATCACGGCGCACAGAACAGTGAGCACACCAAAGGCCACGGTAGCGCCGGTCAGTGCGTTGTCGTACCAGGTGCGGACGCTTACCAGTTCACTGCTGCTGCTCATGCCGTCCAGCGCGTTGGAGTTGGCAATGGCGTAGTTCTGCCAGGTCATGGCCTGCTTCAGGGCAGCCATCAGCTGAGCGTCCTGGCTCACGTTCTCCACGGTCCAGTAGTTGAACTTCTCGGCCACGGCTTCCAGGGTGCTGTCGCCGGTGTTGCAGCTCATGGTGATGCCATTCATCACGGCCTCCTTCAGAGAGGTATACAGAGCATCCTGAATGAAGTCCTCGGTGGCCAGACCCTTGAAGCCCCACTCGCCGCGCAGAATGTTCTGCAGCAGGCCGGTGTGCGCATTGGAGGTGGTAACACCTACACGGTTGTAAGCGGTCATGATGCCCAGAGCGCCCGCATCCTCGATGATGGGCTGGGTGCCGCGCAGCTCGTTTTCACGGGCCTGCTGCTCGGTCATGAATACGCTGATGCCGGTACGGTTGATTTCGATGTCGTTGAAGGCAAAGTGCTTGGGAGCGATGATCAGGCCGTACTCCAGGCCGCCTTCCACAAAGGCAGCACCCTGGTAGGCGGTGAGCATGGCGTCCTCAGAGTAGTACTCGTGGTTACGGGCATTGTAGGGAGAGCGGTGGATGTTGTTGCCGCAGCCCCAGTAGATGGTCAGGTTGCTCCACAGAGAGTAGTTGCCCATCAGCTCGCCGTATTCACGGGCCAGCTGCTTGCTGAAGGTCTGGCCGATGACCACGGGAGAGGGCATAACGCCAGCCTTGTAATTCGCGTTGGGATCGTCGGCCCCAATGGCGCAGGGATCGCCGCTGGAGGTATCGGTATTGGCATACTGGCCCAGCGTGTAGGAGTAGATGCCGTTGGGGCCATCGTTCTGGATCACCTCAGGGCTCATGATGGACTCGATGGCCTTGGTGGAGGTGCCGCCGAAAGCGGTGCGGATCATGCAGTCTTCCAGGGTGATCTGATCCATCAGAGCCTCCCAGCGGGGGTCTTCCAGATCGGTAACGCCCTTCAGATCAGCCAGGGTCAGGCCGTTGTTGGCCCCGAAGGTGACGGAATTGGGATCGCCGTTATCGGCGGAAATCTCGTAGACGTCGCAGTCCAGATATTCCATCATCTCGTCGGTGGCGGTCAGACCTTCATAGGTCTTGGGGAAGGTGCCTTCCCAGTCGCTGCGGGTCATGTAGGTGGCGGTGCCGGGCATCCAGTAGTTCAGATCCATGTCTTCCAGCTGGTTCTCCACCACGGTGCCATTCTTGGAGCGGGCGAAGGTCTCATCATCCAGCTCGGCCAGCTCCCAGGTCTGCACGTTGGCGGCATTGCCCTCGGCGGTCATGCCGTCGGCCACGGTCTTGCCCTGAGCGGCCAGCACGTTGTTGGCAGCCTCATGAGAGCCGTTGCCGATGGTGAAGTAGTAGGTGCCCGCATCCAGGATGTAGGTGCCCTTGGTGCCGGCGATGTTGTCGCGGCTGGAATCCCAGCTGGCCATGTACTGGGTATCGGCGGTAATGGTCACGGTCTCGGATTCACCGGGGGCCAGCCCCTCGGTCTTGGCGTAGTCCAGCAGCTGAACGCCGGCCTTTTCCACGCCGTTCTGCTTGTCGTAATCGGTGTAGGGCAGGCTGGTGTACAGCTGCACCACGTCCTTGCCGGCCACACTGCCGGTGTTGGTGACGGTAACCTGCGCGGTCACGGTGCCGGCAGCCAGATCCACGTTCAGGCTGTCCAGAGTCTGGCTGAAGGTGGTGTAGCTCAGGCCGTAGCCGAAGGGATAGGTAACCTCGCTGTCATAGTTCCAGGCGCTGCCGTTGGAGCTGCCCACGGTGCTGGTGGCATTGCCCTGACCCAGCACGCTGTCCATGTAACGAGTCTCATAATATTTATAGCCGATGTAGATGTTCTCTGCTTCCACCTGAACCGAGTTGGCGCTGATGGAAGAGTCCGCATTGGTCCAGGCAAAGTTGCCGAAGTTCTGTGCGGAGGGCGCGGCAGAGTTGTCCACCGCGTAGGTATCGGACAGATGACCGGAGGGATTGGATGCACCGGACAGCACATCCGCCACGCCGTAGAAGCCGTAGCCGCCGGGCAGACCGATCTCCAGAATGGCATCGATGCCCTCGTTGGCATCCAGCTCCTCCACTTCCATGGGGCTGGCGTTGTTCAGCAGCACGATCACCTTGCCGCCGTTGGCTGCCTTGGCGTCGACGGCAGCCTGCACCAGATCCCGCTCATCGTCAGACAGGCCCAGTGCGTCGGCCTGATTCAGATCCTGGCTGGGGTCCACGCCGGCCTCACCAGGCAGATAGGTACCATTCTCGGAAGCGGAACGGGCCAGAGTAACAACCATCACATTGTACTCATTCAGACTGTCCTTCCAGTCAGCCTGGGCTTCATTCATGGCACTCTGGGAAGGCTCTTTGCTTGTAAAGTAACCGGTGGTGCTGGGGGTAGTGATATTGTAGTATTCAACAATATTGCCCCACATATTGACCTCAGTCTTGAACATGGGCTCCAGGCTGGTGTACAGGCTCTGAAGTGTGGGATTGATGGCAAAGCCCTTTGCCGCAAGCGCTTCCACAAAGTCCACAGTGTCTGCGTCGGTGCCTTCATTGGCGGTCAGGCTGCTGCCCATATCGCCGCCCATGACCGGGTAGTAGCTGGAGAAGCCCAACAGCGAGATTTTCTGGGTCTCCTCCTGGCTCAGAGGCAGCGCACCATTATTTTTCAGCAGAACGGTGCCCTCCTCGTTCATCCGCTCGCCCAGGTCCGCAATGGCCTGAACCAGCTCGGTGGTATTGGCGTAATCCGAGGTATAGGTGTACAGGCTGCTGGGGTCCTCTTCCGCGCTCGTCACGATCATCTGGCTCTTGGTTCCCAGAAACTTGTCGATGTCGGTGCGGAAGCCATTGACCAGCGGTGTTGCCGCGATGGTCAGTGCCAGCAGGGATGCTGTGGTGGATGTGAGTCCACGCCACAGCGCGCGTTTTGCACTTGTGTTCTTCATTGGTATCCTCCTTTTTTGTGGCAACACCCCACAATTCACGCCTGCCGGCTCAGGCGGCGTATCACGCCAAAATTTTCCGTGATATTTTCCAGAAATGCTCGCCAATCCACCAAGGATTGGCGGCGCTTTTTGGTTCATCTCACAAAAAATTTTCCGGCGCGCTCCACCACCTGGAATTGCGCGGTATTGCCTTATCTGCACAGCGGCCCGTGAAAAGCCGCTGCATTTACAAGTCTTTGCCGCTCAGGCTGTCTTTTTTCGCTTGGCAATAGCTTCCTGCTCCTGAGGAAGATTCTTTTCTACCGTGAACAGGAAGATCAACGCCGCGCAAACAGCGTAAGCCACAGTCTCGATCCAGATATAGCTGATGGAGATGGTGCTCTTGACCGCAGCGCTCTGGGCCGCGGTGCCCAGGGCCACGTCCGCGGCCTGATCGTAACCGCTGGCGCTGAGCATTGCACTGAAGATGGAGTTGCAGATGGGAGTGGCAGCCACCATGACCGAGCTGTAGATGGACATAGTCAGACCATCGGTACGGATGCCGCTCTTGTATTCGATGTGATCGATCACATCGGCCAGCATGGCCAGAATCACATAGCAGGCGGGAGAGGAGCCAAAGCACTTGAGGGCCACGCCCACAGCCACCGGAACGATGCTGCCGTTGCCCAGACCGGCGATCACGCCGCCCAGAGCGCCCACGACCATACCGGCACACACAACGGTGCGCTTGGAGAACTTGTTGCACAGGGGCACCACGAACACCGCGGCAACCGCCATGGGGATGGCGCCCAGCAGGCTCAGCAGCGACTGGGAAGCACCCCAGGCATCGGCGGAGCCAAAGAAGGTGTTGTCCAGCACCCATTTGCAGAAGAAGGCCATGGAGCCGTTCTTCATGGCGCCGCTCCACTGGAAGGCCAGGTAGAACAGCATGATGATCCACCACCATTTTTCGCTGGTAACAGCCTTCAGCTGCTCGCCCAGGGAAACGGTCTGCCGCTGGGCGGCGCTCTCGCCTGCCTGGCCGAAGCTTTCCTCGGTCACGCGCTCACGGGTAAATTTAAACTGCAGGAAGATGGTCAGCGCAGTGAAGATGGCAACCGCCAGCATGGCCATGAACCATAGGCCCTGGTTCTCTTTCAGCGCAAAGGAAACCAGCATGGGGAAGATCATGGAGCCGAAGCCCATCACGCCCAGGCCCGCCACGTTGGTAAAGGAAGCCAGCGCGCCGCGCTGCTGGCTGTTGCGGGTGGAAACCGGGATCAGGGTGGAGTTTGCGGTGTTGTAGATGGGGTAGGCCACTGCGTAGTACAAGTTGTAGGCCACAGCCACCCAGATCATCTTGGCCGCGCCCTCAAAGGGCACGATGAACATGAGCACACTGGCCACCGACAGAGTCAGCGCGGAGAGCAGAATCCAGGGACGGGCCTTGCCGGCCATAGCCCGGGTACGCTCAATGAGCTGGCCCACAATCAGGTTTGCCGCCACGATCAGGATGGTGGAGAACAGCTGCAGGGTAGTCAAAAAGGTCAGGTTCAGCTTTAAAACATCGGTGAAGTAGTTCTGCAGGATGCTGGTGAAGATGCCGGAGGAAAGCAGGGCACCGAAGGGACCGATGAAATAGCCCAGCAGCATCTCGGGCAGCTTCACATCCCCGGGCTTTGCCAGGGAACGGGTCAATGGCGTATTCCAGAAATCTTGTTTTTTCTCACTCATTGGGTTCACTCACCTTTCGTCAAATTTTGCAGCTATACGCATACTGCCCGCTGTCGCAGGTCCGGGTGGAGCCATCCGGCAGTGTGAGGGTGCAGCGCGTGCCCACCGGCACCTGTACCTCCAGGGCAAATTCGCCGTTTCGAATGGCCCACTGGGTATGGATCACACCATAGGGAGTGCGCAGACTTCCCTTTGCCCAGGTGAGGCCGCCGCCCGGTTTGGGGCACAGACGGAAGGTTTTGTAGCCGGGCTGCTCGGGCTCCAGACCCAGAATGCGCTGGTAGAAGAAGGCCCCCACCGCACCGGAAGCATAATGGTTGTAGGAGATCATCAGGTCGGTGCCGTCGTCGCCGATGGGGCAGACGCCGTTTTCGTCCAGGCCGTCCCACCGTTCCCAGATGGTGGTGGCGCCCATGCGCACCTCATACAGCCAGCTGGGGCACTTGATGTTCAGCAGCATCCGGTAGGCCTCCTCCAGATGGCCGTTGTCCGCCAGAGCGAACAGGATGTAGGGTGTGCCCGGGAAGCCGGTGCCGATGCACCAGTCCCCCGCCTCCACCAGACGGGCCAGGTTATCCGCCGCCTGCCTGCGTACCTTCTCCGGGAACATGCCGAAGTAAAGGGGCAGCACATAGGCGGTCTGGAATTCCTCCTTCATTTTGCCGTTTCCGTCGGTGAACACCGACACATAGGCATCCGCCACCTTGTCGCTCAAGACCTGGTAATGCTCGGCGTCGCCGTTCTCGCCCAGGATACGGGCGATGCGGGCCAGCAGGCCGCTGGTATTTTTCAGGCTGGCGGTGGCGGTCCACTTGCTGCGAGCCTGCCACTGCTGCATCTTGGGTACATCCGGTGCAACCCAGTCGCCGAAATGCAGGGTGGCGGGGGTGTGCCAGATGTAACGATTCTTGCCGAAGCCGAATCCTGCCCAGAAGCGGCAGGCGTTCACATACTTTTTCATCGCCGGGTACATTTTACGCAGGATCTCCACATCGCCCCGGGCCTGATATTCTGCCCAGGGCACCAGCACGCAGGCATCGCCCCAGAAGTCGATGGCCATCACCGGCATGGTGGCCGGGAAGCCGTAGCCCTGCACCGGCACGGTGTTGGGAATGCCGCCGGTGGGCAGCTGCTCGGCCTTCACATCCTCCAGCCACTTTTCCAGGAAGCGGCTCATATCGAAGTTGTAGCAGGCGGTAGGAGCAAACACCGCGATGTCACCGGTCCAGCCCATCCGCTCGTCCCGCTGGGGGCAGTCGGTGGGGATGTCCATCAGGTTGGACTTGGCGGACCAGACGATGTTCTGCTGCAGCCGGTTCAGCATGCCGTTGGAGCAGGCAAAGCTGCCGGTCTGCTCCAGCTCGGAATACAGTGCCCAGGCGCCTACCCGGATCTCGCTCTCCTCTGCACCGGTGATTGCCGCATAGCGGAAGCCCATGTAGGTGAAGCGAGGCGAATAGTACTGATCACCCTCGGTACAGATGTAGGTAGCAGTAGCCTTTGCGGTACGCAGGAAGGCGGTGTTCAGTGTGCCGTCCGGGTTCAGGATCTCGGCGTGGCGCACGGTGATGGTCTGGCCCTTTTTGCCCTGGATATGCAGATCGATCACACCGGCAAAGTTCTGGCCGAAGTCGTAAACCAGCGTGCCGTCCGCAAGCTTGGTGCAGCTGACCGGCTCCATGTATTCATGGGCGGTCACCATCGCACCGTAGGCGGCGCGGATGCGGGGATGGCAGCGGAGATTTTCCCGGGCGGCATTGTGCCAGTTCATCTGCTCAGGCTTCACGGTGGCGTCGTAGGTTTCGCCATCGTAGAAGTCGGCCATCTGAACCGGGCCGTCCATGGCCACCTGCCAGCTTTCGTCGGTGCCGAACACCTGACTGGTGCCGTCCTCGTACCAGACCCGCAGTTCCAAAAGAAGCGCCTGCCGGTCGGCGGTCACCCGATTCTGCCGGGTGAACACGAAGGAGCCAACCGCCCAGCCGCCGGCCACCTCTGCCAGCAGCTCGTTGCTGCTTTGCAGCTTGTCCGTCACATCGTAGGTTTGATATTGAAGGTGGGTTTTATAGGAGGTGAAGCCGGGCGCGAAGTAATCGGCGCCCACCTTTTCCCCGTTCAGGGTCAGTTCGTAAATGCCCATGGCGGTGGCATAGATCCGGGCCTTTGCCACCTTCTTTTCCAGTGCGATACACTTGCGGAAGGTCATGGGCCGGGGAGAAACCTTTTTTTCGGTAAATTTGTAGCTGCCATCGGTGATCCAGTCCGCATCCCAGGGGGTGTCCATGCGGCCGGTCTCAAATGCAGCCTCCGCATTGGCCTGCTGGCCACGATTATCCGTTACGGTCAGGCAGGCGCTGTAGCAGGTAAAGGGTTTGAGCCGTTTGCCCTTGTAGGGCACCGCCACCTGCTCTTTGGTGGTGGTGCTCCAGCCGTTCACCTTCAGTGTTGCCTGCTCCATGGATACGTCCTGCCCGTCGCTCTCCAGCGCCCAGGCAAAACGGGGCTGTTCGGCGTCGGTTACACATCCATCCGGCAGATTTTCTACCGTGAAGTGCCGAATTTCCAGCATAGCGTTTTACCTCCTCCTTTTTGAAACACCGGAACGCTGATGCACGGCCCCCAGCTTTGTGCGGGGATGAACTGCTCCGCCGGACGGTCTGCCATAGCTTTCGTCCGCAAAAAGCGTGTACGGCAGCCCGAGCCTGTTCGCGGCAGGCGGAGCGATGGGATCAGGCGGTGTTCTTCTGTTGACGATAGATACTCTACCGCAAAAGCAGTTTCTGTGCATGTTTTTTTCAAAATTGGCGCGATTTTACGCAAAGTTTGCAAATTGAATTGTGCAAATTCCCTGCACAATGTAAAGATTGTTTGTGAGAGTCGCACAAACGGCAAAGAAAAAGCGCGTGGTTTCGACCACGCGCCTTTGCTTTTATGGAATTTCAAAATCAAGAACCGCTGTTTTTGCCGGTCAATGGAATCATTACCTGCAGCTCGAACCAGCCGTTTTCTGCGTTTATGTGAACCGTACCGCCGTATTTTGCGGCAGTAGCCTCAATGCTTTTCAGGCCAAAGCCATGATATCGGGTGTCCCGCTTGGTGGTTTGCGGCCTTCCGCCGGAAAAATGCAGCTGCCCCTCGTAACAGTTTTCGATCTTGATACAGAGAAAGCTCTTTTTCTGCGATATTACCACATGGATGAGCCGCTTTTCCGGGCTGCTGATCTTGCTGACGCTCTCAATGGCGTTATCCAGCGCATTGCCGAACAGCGAGCTGATGTCCATGGCGCTCATAAAATTCAGAGCGCCTCCGTCTGCCACACAGGTCATCTGAATGCCCTGAGACTGGCAATGCAGGCTTTTGCTGGTGAGCACGGTGTCCAGCACCTTGTTTCCGGTGATGTTGAGTGCCTCATAGGACTGAATCTCGCTTTCCATCTGGTCCAGCACGCTGTTGCGTCCCTCGTTGCCCTGACTGCGCAGCAGGGCGATCTGGTGCTTCAGGTCATGGTACTTCCGGTTGACCAGATCAATGCTCTCCTGGCTACGCTTGTAGGTTTCATATTGCAGATGCAAAAGATCCTGCAAAGCGTCCATCTCCCGCTTTTCCTGCAGGTCCCACAGCTGCCGGTGGTAGCCGTACAGCAGCGCCATGCCGGAAAAGTAAATCAGGGTTCTAAAATTATACACATCCATTCGATTGCCGCCGCCGAAGGGAGTGTCAAAGGGGGCATAGCTGATGCTGCTGAGCACATAGAACACAAAGGTCATAAATGCCACCGTCAGGCTCACCCGCGCCCCCGGGTCCAGGCCGTTATCCTGCTGGCCGTGCATCTCCAGCCGCCACACAAGGCCGAAGGTCAGGGCATAGAGCAGCGCCCAGAACAGAATCATTGCAGGGATATTGCGCATAACCGGACACTCAAACGCGGACCAGATGTACAACTGCCACATCAGCGAGCTGGCAAAGCCCGCGCACAAAAACGCTCGGGCGCAATAGTAAACCAGCTTCCAGAAAGGTTCCCGGCACAAAAGCAGAAAAAGCAGCAGCATCAGCGCTGCCGAGCCTGCATAAAACAGGTTGAAAAGCGCTCCGTCAAAGCCATCGGTGAGCACCATATAACCCGATAAAACCGCCAGACCGGCGGCACCTGCAAACCAGAAGCGCATGCCGGAAAAGCGATGCCGCATATGCGCCAGATAAATCATGCAGGCAAGCCAGTCGGCCGAGGCGGTGCAGATGCGGGGAATGTCCCAGGAAAGGATTTCGTCTGTCCAGATCATTTGCTCTCCCCCGCAAAATAAGCATTCAGCTCGCTGAGAAAGGCCTTCTTGCGGGAACGGCTGAACCGAAGCCGTTCCCCGTGAACGATCACCTCGTCCTCCACCACAGCCTCCGTGTGCTGCAAATTGACCAGATAGCACTGATTGCAGCGGGCAAAGTGTTCACCGGCGAACTGACTTTCAGCCTCGCGCATGGACCCGCTGCTTTGAAGGACGCCCTCCGCAGTGTGGTACAGCAGATTGTGACCGCTGGATTCCACATAGTACAAATGCGAAAATGCAACACGATGCGTTCCGTCCCGGGTGGTAACCGTAAAATACTTTTCCTCCCGGCGGCGCATACGGGAAAGCGCGCGTTCCAGCCGCTGCGAAAAAGCAAAATAACTCACCGGCTTCAGTATGTAATCCAACGCATCCACCGCATACCCCTTAATGGCGTATTGCGGCGAATTGGTGATGAAGATAATCACCACATCCCGGTCCTTTTGCCGGATCTCCTCCGCGGCCGTCATGCCATCCATAAATGTCATTTCGATGTCCATCAGGATGATGTCGTAGTCCGCCTTGTAATGCAATGCGATTTCATCGCCGTCCGAAAATTCCGTTACGCTGATCGGTTCCCCTGTGCGCGAGGCATACTGCATGATGTATTCATGGAGCTGTGTGCGGTATTGCAGATCGTCTTCCACTAATGCAATTCGTACCACCTTGTGCCATCCTTTCTTTCCGTGTTATGCCATTTTTTATCATAGCCAAAATTTTGAGGATTTGCAAGATTGGGGAATTTGCGAAGTTTCCACTTTATATTGTGTAAAAAATTTCACGCCCAATACAATAAGCCCCGTTTTTTCAGCAAACTTGCCAAAAAAACGGGGCTCACTCACTTTTCATGCCTGGGGTGGCCGGTCACGGAACTGTGCCGGGGAGCAGGTGTATTTTTCCCGGAACTTCCGGTAGAAATAGCTGCTGTTTTCATACCCAACCGCCGCCATCACCGCATCGGTGGACATGCCGGTATTGGACAGCAGATAGGCGGCCTGCTGCAGCTTGCGCTGCTGGAGCAGCTGCTTGAAATTGGCACCGGTGTGATGCTTCAGCAGCCGGCTCAGCGCATAATCCGGCATGTGGAGGCGGGCGGCGATCTCCTCCAGCGTGCCGTCCCGATAGGAGGTCTCGATGTATTGCAGGGTGGAAAAAATCGCGTTTTCATCCCGGCTTTCCGGCAAAATACGGTTGATGTTTTCCGCAAACAGCGTCAAGTTCTGAAGCAGCAGCCCCATGGTGGTCTGATTCAGCAGATTCGCCCCGGGCTTTTTTTCCAGCAGGGTCCAGATCATATTTTCCAGCAGGTTTTCCACCGGCAGGATATCCCCCGCCGCAATGTGCAGCCAGCCCGCAAAGGTGGATGTCTCAGACAGTGTGGAAACCAAAAAATCCCGCAGCACGTTTTCCTGCTCCAGCATCCGGAAGCTTCGGTCAAAAAACTGGGGCAGGATGATGAAGTTCACCCCCACATCCTCCTCCGAGGCCGGAAGGATCTCGTGGTAGACCGCCTGGTTCAGAAACAGCAGATCGCCGGTGTGAAGCTCCATTCGCTGGGTGCCGTTCAGGATATGGGTGGTGGAGCCGCTGCACATATACAGCACCTCCACGTAATTGTGCCGGTGGCGGGGAAAATGCACAAACCGGGTATGCGGGCGGATCTCGATCAGCTTGCCCTTCTCCAGCATCTTCTCGCTGTCCACCACAAAATCCCGGCCCGAGGTATAGCGTTCCCGCTGAATGCCCTGCTGCCCGGCCAGGATAGCCCGCTCCTCCTCGGTGATCTCTTTCAGCTGGCGCAAAAGGCGCTCGTCCATGGCGATCCCTCCTCTTTTTCTCTAGCATATCACAACCGGTCGAAAGCTGCAAATAAGGTCCCTGTTTTATTCAAAAGCGGTCCTTTTTTCCGCCCGGCAGAACGAATAAAATAAAAGCAAAGAAACACAGAAAGGAGACTTCCCATGGCACCCTATTATCTGGCCATCGACATCGGCGCATCCAGCGGCCGGCACATCCTGGGACATGTGGAAAACGGACGGATGCTCCTGGAGGAGATCCACCGCTTTGAAAACCGCCAGGTTCGCCGCGACGGTCACGACTGCTGGGATGTTCAGCATCTTTGGCAGGGCATTCTGGACGGCCTGAAGGTCTGCAAAGCTCTGGGCAAAATCCCCGCTTCCGTAGGCATCGACACCTGGGCGGTGGATTTTGTGCTGCTGGGCGAAAGCGGCGACCGCATCAGCGACGCAGTCGCCTATCGGGACAGCCGCACCGACGGCATGGACCGGCTGGTGGAGGCCAAAATCCCCGCCGGAGAACTGTATGCCCACACCGGAATTCAGAAGCAGAGTTTCAACACCATCTATCAGCTTGTGGCCCTCCAACAGGAGCATCCTGAGCAGCTGCAGGCTGCACAGAGTCTGCTGATGATTCCCGACTACTTCAACTACCTGCTGACCGGCGTGAAGAAGCAGGAGTACACCAACGCCACCAGCACCGGCCTGGTCAACGCCGCCGCGAAGGAATGGGACCGGGAGCTGCTGGAGCGGCTTGGTCTGCCCGACCACCTGTTCGGCCCGCTTTCCATGCCGGGCGAAACGGTGGGCCAGCTGCGGCCGGACATTGCCGAGGCCGTCGGCTTCCAGACCACCGTGGTACTGCCTGCCACCCACGACACCGGCTCCGCCTTCCTGGCGGTACCCGCCGAGGATGACAACGCAGTGTACCTGTCCAGCGGCACCTGGAGCCTGCTGGGCGTGGAAAACCCCGAGCCCATCACCAGTGAAGCCAGCCGCCTGCAGAACTTCACCAACGAGGGCGGCGCCTGGTACCGTTACCGTTACCTGAAAAACATCATGGGTCTGTGGATGATCCAGTCCATCCGCCGGGAGCTGAACGGCGTGGACTATGTGGAAGGCAAAACCCGGGCCGAGTGGACGCTGGACGTTGCCGCAGGGGAGCGCCAGTGGACCTTCCCCGATCTGATCGCCAGCGCGGAGGGCGCGGCCGATTTTGAGAGCATCGTGGATGCCAACGACGACGCCTTCCTGGCACCGGACAGCATGATCGCCGCCGTGCAGAAGGCCTGCGAATGCAGCGGTCAGCCGGTTCCCACCACCGTGGGCCAGCTGATGCAGTGCGTCTACCGCAGCCTGACGCTGTGCTACAAAAACGCCATTGCCGGGCTTTCCCGCCTGACCGGCAAGGAATACACCACCATCCACATTGTGGGCGGCGGCTGCCAGGACAATTACCTCAACCGCATGACCGCCTCTGTGACCGGTCTGCCGGTGTGGGCCGGTCCCGTGGAAGGCACAGCCATCGGCAACCTGGTGATTCAGATGATCCGCGGCGGCGAATTCGCCGATTTGGCCGCGGCCCGCAGTTGTATCCGTGAAAGTTTTGATATCAAGGAGGTTCTTCCCCAATGAGCATGTTAGTGGAAACCAAAGCCCGCGTTGGCGTGTTCGCCATCGCCCTGGGTGCTTACCTGCCCCAGTTCCCCAGCCTGGTGCCCGAGTTCCAGGCTCAGTATGAGCAGTTCAAAACCATGATCCCCGACACAGTGGAGCTGGTGGACGGCGGCATCGTCACCACCAAGGAGCTGAGCCAGGCCGCCGGCGACAAGTTCCGCGCCGCCGATGTGGATCTGGTGATCCTGCAGCTGCTGACCTACGCCACCTCCTACAACATGCTGCCCGCCGTGCGGGATCTGGATGTTCCGGTGGTTCTGGTGAACGTGCAGAAGCTGCGCGCTCCCGACTACGAGAACACCGACACCGCCAAGTGGCTGGGCGAGCTGTACGCCTGCGGCGCTGTGGGCGAGATGGTTGCCGACCTGGAGCGTGCCGGCAAGCGCCATGCGGTCATCACCGGCGTTGTGGAGGGCGGCGACCCGGTTGTTGAGGCTGAGATCAACGACTGGTGCAAGGCTGCCCAGGTACGCCGCCGCTTCCGGGACACCAACCTGGCCCAGATCGGCCGTCCCTACCCCGGCATGATGGACCTGTACATCGACGAGACCAACCTCTACCATCGGATGTGGCTGTACACCAAGCAGTTCGACTGGGAGAAGATGTGGGCCATTGCCGACAACATCACCGACGAGGCCGTCATCCGCGCCAAGGCCCAGGAGATTCTGGACACCTTCGACATCGAGGGCGGCGGCACTGTGGAAAAGGTTTGGGAGATGGCTCGCTACGTGGTGGCCTTCGAGCAGTGGGTCAAGGACGAGAAGATCGCCTTCATCGCCTCCCACTACGACGGCTTTGCCCAGGGCAAGGCTGGCGTGCTGGACTCCATGCTGATCCCCGCCTTCTCCATGCTCATCAAGCAGGGCGTTGCCTGCGCCGTTGAGGGCGATATCAAGGTTTCCATGGCCATGTCCATCCTGAAGACCATTTCCGGCCAGGGCCAGCTGTCCGAGATGTACTCCATCGACTTCGACAAGGACATCTGCATCATCGGTCATTCCGGCTCCGGCGACGCGGCCATCTCCGTCAAGAAGCCCACCATGAAGATCGTTCCCGTCTTCCACGGCAAGACCGGCGGCGGCTACCTGACCCAGTTCTACCCCCATCTGGGCCCCGTGACCTATCTGGGCATCACCCAGGACAAGGACGGCCACTTCAAGTTCGTTGTGGCTGAGGGCGTGAACGAGGAAGGCCCCATCTTCACCTTCGGCGACACCAACATGCGCACCCGCTTCACCTGCGGCGCCCGCGAGTTCGTGAACCGCTGGAGCGAGGCCGGCCCCACCCATCACATGGCTGCCGCCTCCGGCCGTCACATCGACACCATCCTGAAGGTCGCCGAGATCTTCAACGTGCCGGTGGATGTTATCACCCGTTGAGTCATTCCGCAAAAGCGGTGTTAAGAAAAGAAAGGAAGATTTTAAGTGGATATTTATGAGATCAGCTGTGTAAAAGGCTTTATCCGTATGTGCAACGACGGCTGGCTGCAGGGCTGGCACGAGCGCAACGGCGGCAACCTGACCTACCGCATGACCGAAGAGGACGTGGCCGCCTGCCGTCCCTTCTTTGACGAGACTCCCCGTGAGTGGGTGAACATGGGCGTTCAGGCCGAAAACCTGGCCGGCGAATACTTCATCACCACCGGCTCCGGCAAATACTTCCGGAACGTGGAGCCCGACCCCATCCACAGCATCGGCATCGTGGAGATCAACGAAACCGGCGACAGCTGGCGCATCGTTTGGGGTCTGGCCGAGGGTGCCAAGCCCACCAGTGAGTTCCCCAGCCATTTTATGAATCACAGCGTGCGCAAGGCTGCCACCGATGGCGCCAACCGTGTCATCTACCACTGCCATGCCACCAACGTGATCGCTCTGACCTACATCCTGCCCCTGACCGACCGGGATTTCAGCCGTGCTCTGTGGCAGTCCGCCACCGAGTGCCCCGTGGTCTTCCCCGAGGGCGTGGGCGTCTGCCCCTGGATGGTTCCCGGCGGCGCTGACATCGCCATGGCCACCAGCGAGAAGATGAAGAGCTATCAGGCCGCCGTTTGGGCACAGCACGGCCTGTTCGCCTCCGGCCCGGACTACGACACCACCTTCGGCCTGGCTCACACCATCGAGAAGAGTGCCGAGATCTATGTGAAGGTGCTGTCCATGGGCGGCGGTCTGATTCGTCAGACCATCGAGGACGACAACCTGCGCGCCATCGCCCGGGACTTCGGCGTGAAGCTGAACGAGGACTTCCTCAGCTGAGTCCTGCTCCCGCAGAAACGAGCGCTGGTTTTCCCGGCCGCAGAATCCGCGCACAGGCAACGCTCTGCCCCTCAGACGCTGCCTGTGCCGTTCTGCGGCCCGGGTAATCCCCGGAGCAAGTAACAAGCATACCTCATACCTACCATTTTCTTATAACAAAGCCGCCCTCCGGATCATTGGTCCGGAGGGCGGCTTTGTATTAGGAGGAAGGAAAGAGGCTGTTACCATATTTTCGTTCTGCAACAGCCCTTTGCATTTTATTCAGCGGTCACAGGTGCAAATCCAAAGAACAGCCGCATACGGAATTCGGTTTCCTTCAGGGCATATTCGTCGGCCAGCACCGGGCCGCAGCTGTTGGAGCCGATACCGCTGTTCTTGTAGTCCAGGCACAGCTCCACTTCATCGCTCTTTTTCAGTTCAAAGTTATGGGCGGTGGAGGTCAGCAGCTCCTGGGGATAATGGGACGCCCGGAAGCTGAAGGGCTGATTCCCGGCAGCCCACAGCGCCGCGTCAGCGCAGCGCAGCCGCATCTGCTCACAGCCCATGTGGCTACCATGTTCCTGGGGCTTGATATAGTCCACATACTCGTCGCTGACTGTGCCCGCAAAATGGCCGAACCAGCAGGCATTCTTTTTGTCCAGATAGCTTTCCTGCGGGCCGTAGCCAGTGTAGTCCAGCTGCTCGAAACCGGCCGGCAACATCATGCGCAGGCCAAACCGGGGCAGGAAGGGGAATACTTCATCCCGTTTACCTTCCAGCTCCAGGGCAATGGTTCCGTCGGCCCCGATCCGCCAAAGGGCAGTGCAGCGCAGGAAGGCCTGACGGATGGAGGCGGCGAGCACCAGTTCGCAGCGAATGGCCGTACCCTCTTCCGCAAGAACCTGGCAGCTGGCGACCCGTACCTGCGTACGATCATAGCCAGCCTGTTCCCAAACCCGGCGAATCTTGCGGTCGTTATCGGTGGGGGCGCGCCATACATTGAAGCCCATGGGTCCGGCCAGTCGTTCGGTTCCGTTCCACACAAGGCTCTTGAAGCAGCCGGTGAAGCGGTCCAGCACATAGGCAAAGTTTTTGCCGCTCACCCGAATCTCCTCGTCGTTCTCCTCCACAGCCAGCGCGGCAGGCTGCAAGCAAAGCTCCTGCTTCTCGGCCTGACGCAGGGTGATCTGATCGAAGCCCAGCTCATCGCCCGCCTTCACGAAATCCGCATTGATGCGGGCCAGGTACACCAGCCGCAGATCCACCCGGCCGGGCTGCTGAGGCAGCGCGCAGGGCAACGGCATGCAGGCGGTCTGACGGGCGGGAATGGCAGGCAGCTCTCCTCTGCCCTGCTCCACTACCACGCCGTCCAGCTGCAGCTCCCAGCAATATTCCGCCAGCTGGCTCACATCGGCAAAATCCAGGGTGCTTCGCAGCTGGATCTCGCCATCGCACAGGCAAGCACGCACCGGCCGCCAGACGTTTTTCATCTCTTTCAGGCCGGTATGGGGAATCCGATCCGGCGAGACCAGGCCGTCCACGCAGAAGTTGATGTCGTGGGGGAATTCGCCGCTGTCGCCGCCATAGAGGAATTTACGGCGGCCATCTGCCGTGACACCGCCGTCCACCGCATGGTCACACCATTCCCACACGAAGCCGCCCAGCACACCGGACTCTTCCAGGAACAGCTTCTCATAGTCCTCCAGATCGCCGGGGCCGTTGCCCATGGCATGGCAGTACTCCACCAGCAGGAAGGGTTTGGTGTTGGCCGGGTTTGCCAGCCATTCGCGCACAAAGGCGGGCTCATTGTACATCCGGCTGTAAAGGTCGAACATGCTGGTGTCGTTGATATGGCCGCCGGTCTGATGCCAGGAGCCCTCGTAATGCATCAGGCGGGTGGGGTCATAATCCCTGCCCCAGATGCCTGCCTTCTCGAATCCGGGCCCGTGGCCGGACTCGTTGCCCAGCGACCAGATGATCACCGCCGGGCTGTTTTTATCCCGGATGATGCAGCGCTGTACCCGGTCCAGAATCAGCGGCTCGAACTCCTTCCACTGAGCGATCAGGCCAAAGGTGGTCTCGTCGCCGCCGCCGAACAGCTCGGTTACGCCATGGCACTCGATGTCCGCTTCGTCGATCATGTAAAAGCCATAGCGGTCGCACATCTGCACGAACCAGGGCGCATTGGGGTAATGGCTGCTGCGGATGGCGTTCACGTTATGCTGCTTCATCAGAGCCAGATCCCTGAGGGCCTGCTCGTAGCTGATGGTGAAGCCGGTCACCGGGTCGGAATCGTGCCGGTTTACACCCTTCAAGCGCAGCGGCTTGCCGTTCAGCAGCACCTGTCGGCCCTTTGTGGTGATGTCCCGCACGCCCACCGGCTGGCAGATGACCTCCTCTTCGGTGCGCAGCAGCAGCTGATACAGCTCCGGCGTTTCGGCCGTCCAGAAGTGGGGCTCTTCCAGATGGATGGTGAACTCGGTGGCCGCTTCGCCCCGGCAGACGAGGCTGCCCTGCGGGTCATACAGCTCCCACTCCAGCTCCCCTTCGCCTCCGTTCCATTCCACGCCCACCTGGATCACCGCACGGGTGTAATTCTCCCGGCCCCAGGTACGCACGCCGAAGTCCCGGATATGCTGCCGGGGACGCACCAGCAGGTACACATCCCGGAAGATGCCGGACATGCGGAACTTGTCCTGGCATTCCAGATAGGTGCCCAGGCTCCATTTCATCACCAGCACCGCCAGCAGATTTTCGCCCTCCACCAGATAGGGGGTCACATCAAACTCACTGGTGGAGTGGCTCACCTGGCTGTAACCGACCCGGTGGCCATTCACCCACACATAAAAGAAGCTGTCCACGCCTTCAAAGTTCAGGCAGACCTGCTGGCTGAGCATGGCCGCATCCACCGTGAAATGGGTACGGTAAGCCCCGCAGGGATTCTGATGGGGCACAAAGGGAGGGTCGAACGGAATGGGGTAGCGCACATTGCTGTACTGGTTCTGGTCCAGGCCCTGGGTCTGCCAGCAGGAAGGCACCGGCATCTGCGGATAACCGCTGGCATCAAAATCCGGCTGGCAGAACTCCTCCGGCACAGCGCTGATCTTGTCGTACAGCTGCATCTGCCAGGTGCCGTTCAGCAGAACGAAACGCTCCGAGGTTTCTCGCATCGCCTGCACCGGGTCCTGATTCGGAGCAAAGGGAATATAGTACGCCCGATTGGGCATAACGCCTTCGTGAGGGCGTGCCCAGTCTTCAAATTCATGGCGGTGTTTCATAGGATTCCTCCTTTTTTTATTCAATGCGGCCGTACCGGCACAAGGAGCCGGGGCAGAGTCTGCCCCGGCTTTTTTACTATTATATATATGTATATATGGATTATCGGTACAGCGGGCCGTAGTGCTTGCAGGCGGCGAAGTCCGCGGCCTCGGTGTCCTTGGTGCCAAAGGCGGCCCAGGAATGGGGCCGGTAGACCTTCTCCTCCGGCAGGTTGTGCAGCGCCACGGGAATGCGCAGCATGGAGGCCAGGGTGATCAGGTCCGCGCCCACGTGACCGTAAACGGTCACGCCGTGGTTTGCACCCCAGTTGGCCATCACACTGTACACATCGGTGAACGCGCCCTTGCCGGTGAGACGGGGCACGAACCAGGTGGTGGGCCAGGTGCGGTCGGTGCGCAGGTCGATGGGGGTGTGCACATCGTCCGGCAGGTTGGCGGTCCAGCCCTCGGCCAGCTGCAGCACAGGGCCCACGCCCTCCACGATATTGACCCGCAGCAGGGTGACGGGCATCTCGGCAGCACAGCGGAAGTGGCTGGAGAATCCGCCGCCCCGGAAGTACTCATAGTTGGCACGGCACCAGTCGGTGGCCTCCAGGCAGGCGGTCATATCCTGCTCAGTCATCTGCCAGAAGGGCTTCATCACATGCTCGCCCTTTTCGTTGGTGGCAGCGCCGGAGCCGTCCAGTGCGGTGGCACCGGAGTTAATCAGGTGGATAAAACCATCCTTGGCCACACCCTCGGGCTTGTGGCCGGTGACCCTCTCGCAGGCCTCCGGGCTCCAGTAGGTGCGCACGTCATGGAAGCAGGGGGCGGTGCCGGTGACCAGAGTGCCCAGCATCATGGCCACGCCGTTCAGGGTGTCGTTCTCGGTGGCAAAGGGAGTGGGCTGCTTGGGACCGTTCCAGTCGAAGGTGGAGGCCATGATTGCCTCGGAGAAGTCCGCATTGGGCAGCCAGTCGGTCCAGTTGCGCTGGCCCTGGAAGCCGCCGGCCACCGCATTCTTGCCCAGCGCTTCTTCATGCCAGCCCATCTCGGCCAGCTTGGGATTGCCGTACAGAATGTCCCGCATGACCATGGTCATCTTGGTCACGAACTCCCAGTCCTTGTCGGCGGGAACCACCTTGGATTTGGTGATGACCTCGGGCAGGTTCTTGCCCGCGTTGCAGTCAAAGCCTTCCTTGCAGTTGGCCTTCACCCAGGCCAGCGCCCGGTCGTATTCCTCGTGATCGTAGATCTCCAGAGTGATGCGGCGGATGATCTCGGTCATATCCACCCACTCGGCCCGGATGCCCAGATACTTCTGGAACATGGAAGCGTCGCAGTAGCTGCCGGCGATGCCCATGGCCACGCCGCCCAGGTTCACGTAAGCCTTGTTCTTCATCCAGCCCACGGCCACCGCACAGCGGGCAAACCGCAGGATCTTCTCGGCCACATCGGCAGGAACACTGGTATCGGTGGCATCCTGTACATCATGGCCGTAGATGGAGAAGGCAGGCAGACCCTTCTGGGCATGAGCGGCCAGCACCGCGGCCAAATACACCGCGCCGGGGCGCTCGGTGCCATTGAAACCCCAGACCGCCTTGATGGTGCGGGGGTCCATATCAAAGGTCTCGCTGCCGTAGCACCAGCAGGGGGTCACAGTGAGGGTGGCCACCACGTTTTCGGTGGTGAATTTATCGGCGCAGGCGGCTGCTTCGGCGCCGCCGCCGATGGTGGAGTCCGCGATCACGCACTGGACGGGAGTGCCGTCCGGGTAACGCAGGTTCTCTTCGATCAGAGCCTTGGCATTCTTCGCCATGGTCATGGTTTGAACTTCCAGGCTTTCCCGCACGCCGCCCCAGCGGCCGTCGATGGTGGGACGAATACCGATTTTCGGATAAAGCATATTCTTATTCCTCCGTTCAGGATTCTTTCAAAATGGTTTTGTAGCGTTCAAAGGCGCTGTTCCAGAGCGCCGTATCCTCCGGCTGATACCGCTGCACCGGCTCGGTGCGGGCAATGAGGGCCCGGCCCTCGTCCAGATTTTTCAGTTCACCCAGAGCCACAAGCTGGATGAGAATATTGCCCAGCGCAGTGGCTTCGATGGGCCCGGTGATCACCGGCAGTCCCAGACTGTTGGCCGTCATCTGGCAGAGAAGCCGGGCCTGTGCGCCGCCGCCCATGATGTGCAGGGCAGTGAAGGTCTGGCCGGTGGAACGGCTCAGCTGCTCCAGCGCGAAACGGTACTTGAGAGCAAGACTCTGGTACACACAGCACATCACCTGGCCCACCGTTTCCGGCACCGGCTGACCGGTGCGGCGGCAGAACTCCCGCACCCGGGCGGGGATATCGCCGGGCGGGGTAAATTCGGGCGCGTCCGGGTCGATAAAGCTTTGCAGCGGCTCGGCTTCCAGGGCCATCTGAGCCAGCTGGGCAAAGGAGTAGTCCATTCCCTCCCGCTGCCACTGACGGCGGCTTTCCTGAATGAGCCACAGACCGATGATGTTTTTCAGATAGTTGACCTTGCCGTTTGCTCCCCGCTCGTTGGAGAGGGCCAGCTCCCGGCTTTGCTCGGTGAGCACCGGCCCGTCCAACTCGCAGCCGATCAGGCTCCAGGTGCCGCAGGAGAGGAAGGCCGCGCCGGGCTGCGGGTCAGGCATGGCCGCCACCGCGCACTGGGTATCGTGCCCAGCCACCGCGATGACCTTGGCGCCCTTGTATTCCCCCACCACGCTGCCGCTGGGCACCAGCGGAGCCAGCAGGTGCTCGGGGATATTGAATGCCTCCAGCACCGGCTTGCTCCAGCCGCCGCTCTTGGCATCCAGCATCTGGCTGGTGGAGGCGATGGTGGTCTCACAGACTTCGCTCCCGCACAAGGCGTGGGCGAACAGATCCGGCATAAACAGCAGTCGTTTGGCCTGTTTCAGCAGCTCCGGCTGCTCCTTTTGCAGCGCCAGCAGCTGGAACAGCGTGTTGATGGCCATGATCTGACTGCCGGTGGCCCCGTAGAGCTCCGCCTGCGGCATGATCTTCTCGGCCTGCTCCACCATACCTGTGGTGCGGCCATCCCGGTAATGGACCGGGTCACCCAGCAGCTTGCCGTTTTCGTCCAGCAGGCCGAAGTCCACGCCCCAGGTGTCGAAACCGATGCTGTCGAACTCGCCTGCCTTTTCAATGCCCTTGTGCACATTTTCCATCAGGTCGGCAAAATCCCAGCGGAAATGGCCGTCTGTTTCCCGGGGACGGTTTTCAAAGCGGTGCACTTCCCGGTAGGTCAGTGTTCCATCGCTGTATTGTGCCAGAATGGCCCGCCCGCTGGATGCGCCGAAATCAAAGGCCAGAACTCGTTTCATGGGCGTTTCCTTTCCCGGTCAGCGCAGGCCGTTGTCGAATTTCTTGTAGCCGGGGTGACGGCCGGTCACCTGATAGAAACCGCGCAGGTCGATCAGCTTCTGGATGTTCTCCCGGCTGATGTCGATGCTGCCGCCCAGGATCACCGCGTTGATGGTGATCTTGGCCCACAGCTCCAGGCTTTCCATCCGGTAGAAGGCGGTGATGATGTCGCTGCCCACGGCCAGTGCGCCATGGTTTTCCAGCAGCATCACATCATGCTCTTCCAGATAGGGCTCGATGGCGTCCGGCACCTCGGTGGTGCTGGGGGTGCCGTAGGGGGTCAGAGGAACGCTGCCGATCACCGCCACATCCTCGATCATGTTGTACATGTCCATCGCCTTGTGGGCCACGGCAAAGCCGGTGGCACCGGGAGGATGGGCATGGATCACGCTCCAGATATCCGGGCGCTTTTCATAGCAGCGCAGATGCATCTTGATCTCACTGGAGGGGCGCAGGCCCTCGGCGCCTTCCAGTACCTCGCCCTTCGCATTGATGCGGATGAGCTTTTCCGGAGTGATGAAGCTCTTGCTCATACCGGTGGGGGTGCACAGGAAGGTGCCGTCCTCCAGACGGGCGGACACATTGCCGTCGTTGGCGGCAACCCAGCCCAGCTGCCACATCTTGTGGCAGACATCACAAATCTGTTCTTTCAAAACCTGCAGTTCCATTGTGGGTTCCTCGTTTCTCTATGAATTTCTGGGGATTATTTCTGATATTTGGGGCTGCTCTCGTAAACCGGCTTGCCCTCAGAGTAGATGCCGGGGCGGCGCATCTGGCCGAAGCCGGTCACCGCTTCCCTGCTGCCGTCCATGGCCGGGTCCGCATAGGTGTAGTACCAGTTCTGCAGCTGGCTCAGCAGCTGCTCCCGGATGGGGGCGTATTCCGGTTTGTCCACCAGGTTTTCCTTCTCGCCCGGGTCCGTGGTCAGGTGATACAGCTCGTGGGGGCCATAGGGATACCGGTGGATGTACTTCCATTCCTGATTGCGGATCATCCGGCTGTTGCCGTACTCGTCCAGAATCACCACATGGTTGTCGGTGTCCTCTCCCTGTTCCAGCACGTTGGCAAAGCTGTGACCCGGCAGATCCTCCGGCAGCTGTGCACCCAGATCCAGCAGTTCGTTCAGGGTCTGGATGATATCGTAATGGCTGCACATGCTGGGAGTTACCCGGTCTGCCAGAATATGGCCCGGCCAGCGGGCAATGAAGGGCACCTTCACCGCGGTATCAAACAGGTTGAACGGGAAGGTACCGTTGCCCTTGCCCCAGATGCCGTGATGGCCCATATTCATGCCGTTGTCGGCGGTGAAGATCACCAGGGTGTCTTCCGCGATGCCCAGCTGCTCCAGCTTATCCAGAAGACGGCCCACACCGGCATCCATGGCACTCACCGCCGCGTAGTAACCCCGCAGCAGCCGCTTGCGCTCCTCGCCGGTACCGCCGGGAGCGGTGGGAATGCGGTTCGGATGAAGGGGTTCATCCGGCGTTGCGGTGAATTCACAGTCCCGATACAGATCGATATACTCCGCCGGGTGCTGGTCCTCGTCCCAGGGATCGTGGGGGGCGGTGTAATGCACGCTCACATAGAAGGGGTTTTCCTTCCCGGCGAAGGCGTCCAGGTAATCCAGCGCGTGCTCGGTGATCAGATCGGTGATGTAGCGGCTTTCAAAATGCAGCTTACCGTCCTCGATCACGTCTGCCTGATTGTAAAGGCAGCCGCCCCGGCCGATGGTGTACCAATGGGAGAAGCCGTGCTGGGGCTGCATGCTGTCGCCCAGATGCCACTTACCCGCCAGTGCGCAGGTGTAGCCGTTCTGAGCCAGCAGATCCGGATAGGTGGTGAGCCCCTGCAGATACTGAATGGGCACATCCTCGCTGGCAAAATAAGTATGGTCCGCATGTTCCCCCAGGGCCTTTTTATCCAGGCTGCCGCTGCGAATCCAGTCGTGCACGCCGTGCTGGGAAGGTATGCGGCCGGTGAGGATGGAAGCGCGGGCCGGGCTGCACACCGGGGAGGCGCAGAAGAAGTTATCGAACCGGGTGCCCTGTGCGGCCAACCGGTCCAGATTGGGGGTCTGGATGTCCGCATTGCCTGCGCAGTGCATGGCCCAGGCGCCCTGGTCGTCGGTGAGAATAAACAGAAGATTGGGTCTTTTTTTCATGAAATTCTGCCTCATTTCAAAAAGAAGCCGGCAGCCCCGCTTCGGGGCTGCCGGCCTTTTTTCTGCGTGCGCTGGCTCGGCTGTGCCTCGCCAGCCCGGATGCAAACATGTTTATTTTGCGGACTTGAAGGTGGTCAGCTGGTTCTCGACCTCTTTCATCAGATCGTCCACACCGTTGGCCTGCATGGCCTCCAGGAACTTGGGAATGTACTCAGCGGGGTCCACAGAGCCGGTCTCCAGAGAGGGGGTGTACTCGGCGATCACGTTGGTGAGAGCCGCAACCTGAGTTTCCACAGGCACTGCGTCAAAGGTGAAGCCGTTGTTGGGAGAGATCAGAGCGGAGTTGTTGTAGTCCTGGAACAGCTGCTCGATGTTATCGGGGTAGCTGATATCCCACTTCTGGTTGAAGGGAGTGCCGAACTGCCAGCCGTAGGTGTAGTCGTAGCCGTTTTCGGTCAGGGTGCCGCCCATGGTCTTGTCCACCTGCTTGTCGCCCACTGCGGTGTAGTGCTCGCCCTCGATACCGTGGCGGATCAGGGTGCCCACGTATTCATCGGTATTCAGCAGGTTGATGAACTCCAGAGCCTTGTCGGGATGCTCACTGGCGGAAGAGATGGCCAGCAGGCCGCCCATGGCGCTGCGGGTCTCGAACAGGGGGTCCATCAGGGCAACAAAACCAACGCCGTGGCCGCTGGAAGCGCTCATGGACTCGGAGGTGCCGGGAGCATACTGGATGAAGTAGGAGAACAGTGCGCCGTTGTTGAAGTCGTTGTCACGGTTGGCGATGTCGCTGTCGTAGTTCACGGGGTCACCGCCCAGGTAGCCGGCCTTGTTCCAGCCGCGAACGGTCTGGCAGTAGTCCATGTACTCTTCGCTGGCGTACTGGTTGAATACGGTCTGGCTGGCCACATCCTGGAAGTTGCCGAACTCAGGCACAGCAGCAGCGGCAGGCAGCTTGGGGTTGCCGGTCAGAGACTCGTAGGGGGCAGCCATGGGCCAGGCGTTGGTCAGGCCGGAAACGCCCACCACGTTCTTGCCTTCGGCCTTGGACTTCTCGGCCACGACCTCCAGCACCTTGGTGTAGTCCTCCAGGGTCTTGACGGCGCTCATGTCGATGCCATAGGCCTCGGCCATATCGCTGTTGTACACGATGCCACCCTGCCAGCCCATCTCCTTGTAGGAGGGCACGCCGTAGATGGAACCGTTTACCTTAACGGCATCCCAAACCGCTTCGGGAATGAAGTCGTAGGTCTCCTTGGCGTACTGGGGCAGCAGCTCGGTGATGTCCAGGAAGGCATCCTTGCCGGTAAACTGCAGGTAGTCGGTGGTCCAGTTGGAGGTGAAGCAGATGTCGAAGTACTCACCTGCGTTGATCAGGTTGGGCATCTTCTCCTTGTAGTCCGGGTTGGCGATGACCTTGTAGTCGATCTCCACGCCGATCTTCTCGCGGGTGTACTCATTCAGCTTGGCGATCACCTTTTCGGTATCTGCCGCAACGGGGTTGATGGACATGTACCAGGTCAGGGTGGTCACGTCGTCGCCGCCGGAAGCCGCGCTGCCGGAAGCGGAGCCTGCGCCGCCACAGCCGGTCAGAAGGCCGGCAGTCATGGCTGCGGTCATGGCCAGCGCCGCAGCGCGCTTGGAGATGTTTTTCATAATGTTCCTCCTTGAAAATTGATTCTATCAACGCATTTTCCTGCTTGGAAAACGCGGTCGTTCCATATTTTATTGCGATGCGGTCAGCCTTTTACGCCGCCCACGGTCAGACCCTTTACGAAGTACTTCTGGAAGAAGGGGTAGGCCAGCAGGATGGGCAGCACCACCAGAACAGTGAGTGCCATACGGCCGCTGTCGGTGGGAGCATTGGCTGCCATTTCGGCATATTCCAAAGCGTTGGCCGAGGACTGCTTCATAAATTCCAGGCTGTTCTGCATGCTCCACAGCAGGGTCTGCACCGGGTACTTTTTCTGGTCCACGATGTACAGCATGCCGAGGAACCAGTCGTTCCAGTAGGCGATGGTGGTGAACATGCCGATGGTGGCAAGACCGGGCTTGGAAAGGGGCAGCACGATGCTAAAGAAGGTTTTGAATTCACCGGCACCGTCGATGCGGGCGGCTTCGATGATTTCCAGCGGGATGCTCTTATAGAAGGTGCGGAGCACAATCACATAGAAGGCATTCAGCGACATGGGAAGGATCAGTGCCCACACGCTGTTGCCCAGACCCAGCATCTGGGTGTTCACCATGTAGGTGGCCACGATGCCGCCGTTAAACAGCATGGTGAAGAGCATGAGCAGCGTGAATACCCGGTTGTAGGCATAGTCGCTGCGGCTGAGCACATAGGCGAACATGGCGGTGATAGCCAGGCTGAACAGGGTGCCTACCACGGTCACAAATATGGTGATGCCGTAGGAGCGGATCAGCTGATCGCCCAGTTTAAAGAAAAAGCGGTAGGCATCCAGACTCCATTCACTGGGGAAAAAGCTGTAGCCATTCTGGAAGATGCTTTGTTCGCTGCTGAAGGACACAACGACCACCAGTGCCAGCGGCAGCACGCAGGCCAGAGACCAGAGCAAAAACACCAGGTTCAGCACTGCATTTGTCTTTTTGGAGATGCGGTTGATGGACAGTTCATCGCTCGGCATCTCCGATACTTTTTTGAAGAGTTTCATCGGTTGCTTTCCTCCCTTAGACCATTAGAACAGGGCGCTGTCCGGCTCGATGCGGCGCACCACCAGGTTGGCGCCCACCACCATCACAAAGCCCACGATGGACTGGTACAGGCTTGCAGCTGCCGCCATACCCACGTTGCCGGTTTCCTTCAGGGCCCGATATACGTAGGTGTCGATGACCTGAGTTGCCGGGTACAGGGGGCCGGAGTTGCGGGGCAGCTGGAAGAACAGACCGAAGTCCGCGTAGAAGATGCGGCCGATGGCCAGGATGGTAAGTACGATCATCATGGGCTTCAGGCAAGGCAGCGTAATCCGCTTGATCTGCTGCCATTTGGTTGCGCCGTCGATGATGGCTGCCTCGTAGTAGTCGTTGGAGATGCCGGTCAGACTGCTGATGTACATGACCGTGGAGTAGCCGATGGTCTTCCAGATCTGGAAGAAGGTGAGGATGAAGGGCCATTTGCCCGGCTCGGAGTACCAGTCCACGCCCTGGAAGCCGAAGTAGGCCAGCAGGTGGTTAAACAGGCCATCGTCCACGCTGAACAGCGAGAAGGCCATGAAGGAAACAACCACCCAGGACAGGAAGTACGGCGCCATGAAGATGGTCTGGTAAATCTTGGCCCGCCGCTTGCGAAGCAGCTCGCTGAGACCAATCGCCATGGCCACCGCCAGGATCAGGTCCATCAGAATGAACAGCACGTTGTAGCAGATGGTGTTTCGGGTGATGACCCAGGCATCAGAGGTCTGGAACAGGAACTTGAAGTTGTTCAGTCCCACCCAGTCGCTGCCGAAGATGCCCTTGCGAACACTGAATCGCTTGAAGGCCAGCAGCAGGCCGGACATGGGCAGATACCGGAACAGGAACATCACGATCAACGCGGGCAGCGCCATCAGCGTGAGCGGAAGATTCTTTTTGAAGGTTTTTAAAAAGCCAGCCTTGTTGTACGCTCCGCCGGCGTACTTTGCCGATTGTTTCATTGCGTTTCCTCCTTGCGGCACAGTGGCCTTGTTTTCCGTCTGCCTTAATTATAAACGCCGCCCTGTTCGCCAACAACGATACTAATTTTAAGTGGGGTGCACTTTTTTTAGGCATAGCCGGTTCCACAAGAAAAGTTCTCTTTGTCTTATATTTTTTTGCAACATCTACAACCACGCAGGCAAAAAGTGTGCTATACTGGAGAACAGTTCTTTTGCATTTGTTCCCCTTCCTATCTGAAAGGAGCACCTCTTTATGAAGATCATTCTTGTGGACGATGACCGCATGGCCCTGGACGGAATTTCCCGTATGCTGCACTGGGACCGGTTCGGCGGCCAGCTGATGGGCTGTGCCACCAGCGGTGATGAAGCGGTAACCCTGCTTGAGGAGCATCATCCGGATGTGGTCATTTCCGATATCCGCATGCCCGGCATGGACGGTCTGGATCTAGCCCGCTATCTGTATGAGCATTGCCCGAACACCCGCATGATCCTGATCAGCGGCCACGGTGAATTTGAATACGCCCAGCGGGCTTTGCAATATCAGGTGACGGATTATATTCTGAAGCCCATTACCCGGGCAAAGCTGAACAGCCTGGAGGAACGGCTTGCAGCGATCAGCGCCGAGCTCACGGCGGATGTGCCGCCCTGGTATGCCTGCGATGAAGCCCTGCGCACTCAGGTGAGTCAGGCGCTTCATAAAGGAGATATGGCCGCTATGGGTGAATTGCTCATCAGCAACGATGTGTTCCGTTCTCTCTCGGACCGGCGGGACGTGCTGGGCATCCAGCTGCTGAATTACCTCTTCTTATATCAGGAGGAGCTGGGCAAGGACCGGGCCAGCCTGGACGCCATGCGTCAGAAGGCCATGGAGGAATACTGGAAGCTCACCACCCAGCAGGAACGCCTGGCCTACCTGGCTACCCAATATTACGATCTGATGGAATACGCGGAAAATCGCAAGAGCGAGTATGCAAACCCCATTGTCTCCTATTGTCTGCAGGCCATTCAGGACAACTACTCCGATTCCAACTTCAACATCTCCAATCTGGCGGATACGCTGCATCTTTCCCTGTCCTACCTGAGCACGGTTTTCAAAAATGCCACCGGCCAGAACATCAGCAACTATCTTTCCGCCCGGCGGCTGGAGCGGGCCCAGGCCCTTTTGCGGGACGCCTCCATCCCCATCAAGGATGTGTGCTTCTCTTCCGGTTACGATGATCCCCGCTATTTTGCCAAGTTCTTTAAAAAGCACACCTGCATGACTCCCAGCGAGTTCCGCAACCTGTATGCCGGATGCCCGAGCAACGCCAGCGGGGAGGCCATGCCATGAGCATCAAAAAGCGCACATTTCTGATTGTCTGCTGCATCATCTCAGCCATTCTGCTCACGCTGAACGGCGCGACTTATCTGCTGTTCCGGTACTCCATCGCCCGGCAGCTGATCACTTCCCAGGAGGCGGTGATCAAGGCCAATGTGCGGCTGAGCGGCATCTTTACCCAGGCGGTGGATCAGTTGGTTTACCAATATACCAGCGACCAGCAGCTGGGCGAGCTGCTCAGCCGAAAGATCGGCCAGGATGAACTGCAGGACCTGAACACCAAATTCAATCTGAACAGCCGCCTTTCCTACCAGCTGAATGCCGTAGCACTTTTGCTGAACAACGGCTTCAAGACCGAGCTGTTCGTGAATCCGGAGCTGGAGGTCAGCCAGCTGTTTCTGCCCTCCAATACCATTCCCAATGTGAGCCGGGTATTCAGCGGTGCCACTGTTGCCGACGAAGATTGGTATCAGGCGGCCCTGAGCCGCCGCAGCGGGCAGCACATCTTTCTGAGTGAGGATCAGACACGGCTGTGCTTTGCCTGCCGGCTGCAAAGCAGCACCTTCACCGGCGCGCACCTGCCGGATGGTGTGGGCGTGCTGCGTGGCAGCCTGCCAGTGACCCAACTGCCGCACCTGCTCTCGCTGGTTCCGGTAACCGAAAACAGTGGCTTTCTGCTGCTGAACGACCAGGGGACCCAGGTATTCCGCAGCCCCAATCTGAGCGAGCTGGACATCTCTGAAACTCTGCTGATCCCAAACTCGGTCAGCTCCCTGTTGGAGATCGAGAACGAGCAGTATCTGTGTACTTCGCAGGAATTGCAATGGGGACTGCAGCTGGTATTCCTGACCCCTTATCAGGACATCATCACACAGGTATGGGTAATGATGTTCCCCTATCTTTTGTGCTCCATCGCTTTCGTCGTTCTGGGAATCTTATTATCGCTGGTCCTTTCGGCCAGCATTTCCCGTCCGGTAGTGCAGCTCACAAAAAAAATCGAAGCCATTCAGGATACCCGCGGCGTGCAGTGGGACGCTTCTTCCATCCGCGGTCCACGGGAGATCCAACAGCTCAGTCGCAGCTTCGGCAACCTGATCGATCGTGTCAACACACTGATCCAGGAGCTCACCACCAAGGAAAACATGCGCAGAGAAAGCGAACTGCGAGCCTTGCAGGCCCAGATCAACCCCCACTTCATGCTCAACGCCATGAACGCGGTGAACTATATGGCGCTGGAACGGGAAGAGGATGACATCGCCGCCACCGTGGATTCCATCGCAAGCCTGATGCGCTACAGCATCACAGAGCCGGACCGGATGGTTACGATCTCCACCGAGCTGGACAACATCCGGGAATACATCTCGGTGTACGTACTTCGTTTCCGGCAGGACATTCGCCTGGAGATCCTGCCCGGCCTGTCGCCTTCTCAGGTGGTCATTCCAAAATTCACCCTGCAGCCTCTGGTGGAAAATTCCATCCGCCATGGCATCACCCGGCAGGATCCAGGCATTATCATCCGGATCAGTGCCCGGGAGGAAAATGGCATGCACATTATTGAAGTCACCGATACCGGCTGCGGCGCAGATGCAGAACTACTGAATGCCTATCTGGATTATCAGGACGTTCCCCTCAAGGTGACGCACGGCTTTGGCATCCGCAATGTGAATGAGCGGCTGATGCTGCGCTTCGGCGATCAGGGCGGGCTGCGCTACTTCAACTACGACGGACAGCGGCTGCTGGCCCGGCTCACGCTTCCGAAAGATCTTGACTCTGCATCCTCCTGCTTTGCAGATTAAATTTATACGACAAAAACACCTCTGTGCCAATGACACAGAGGTGTTTTTTAGTGTTTATTTACCGCAATTGGATCAATTACTCTTCACGATTTGCTTTCATCTTCCAGAGAACGATTCCGAGCACTGCGGCCAGTAGCACTGCTCCACCCGCCACCAGAATAACCGGCATGGGATTTTTGTTGGCGTTCGCTTCGGTCACAGGAACAGAAGAGGCGCTGGAATCCGACTGTGCGGTGCTGTTTTCCGGAGAAGGAGTGGGCGCAGCGGTGGGGGTGACTGCATCGCTCTGCTCCGACTGGCTCTCACTTTCCGGGGCGGGAGTCGCCTTCACGGGCTTCTTCTCCGTATTCGATGTGTTCACCGGGGGGACCGCCGTGGGTGCGGGAGCTGCCGTAGGCGCGGCAGTGGGCGCAGGAGCAGGTGCCGCGGTGGGGTCCGGGCGGGGATTCTGATCCGGCGCCTGTGTGGGGGCCGGGCTGGGCTGGGGCTTCGCAGTGGGTTCCGGGTCCGGATTCGGGTCCGGACTGGGCGCGGGCGCTTCCACCTGTACGAAGGTACCGGTCACCTGCACCGCCTGACCGGGCATGCGGAAGGAATAGCTCTTGCCTGCCTCCTGAGCGGTCACGCTCTGCTGCGCGCCGTCCTCTCCGGTGACTCGCAGACTGCCGTCTTCAAAGCGGTAGCCCTCGGCCGGCTGTACCGTCACGGTGACGGTATCGCCCAGGCCCGCTGCGGACGCAGAGGCCGACAGGGTACCATGCTCCGGCTGAGTCAAGGTGATGGCATACTGATTCTTTACAAAGCTTACCTGTACATCCAGATCGGCAGTTACACCATTCAGCAGCCAGGTGCCGTTGGTCTCGTTATACTGAGCGTTCTGCTCCCCTGCTTTGACTGCTTCCACCATGTAGCCAGTCTGAGCCTTGGGAATCACAACAGCGCTGCCGCCGTCCTTTACCAGCTGGCGTTCCGGCACAACGGTACCGCCTTCGCCTGCGGCTGCGGCAACGGTGTGCATCCGGGTATCGGCGCTCACGAACTCCACAGCTACCGCCAGATCGCTGGTCACGTTTTCAATGGTCAGTTCATTGCCCTGTGCGGGAACCGGCCAGGGCTGGCCGTTCACGGCGATGCTTCCTACGATGTTGCCTTCTTCCGGCTGCATCCGGATCTGGATCGAGCCGCCATCCTGTACGCCGGAGGCCGTGGCCTGGGCAGTACCGGAACCGGTGCTCTCCACCGTTACGGTGTGATCCGGAACCGCTTCAAAAGCAGCCTGCAGGGTCACCGCCTGAGCAGGCATGACAAATTCATACCGTTCGCCGTCCACTGCATCCAGGGCCAGCGTTCCGCCATCGGCAAGAAGAGCCTTCAGGCTGCCCTTCACCAGACGCCTACCCTCCTGGGGACGTACCGTTACGGTGACCGTCTGGCGATAGGCCGCCGTTCCCTGTACCGAAAGTTCCAGGCTGCCGCCGGTGATGCCTTCGGCCAGGGTCACCGGATACTGCTGCGCGTCAAAGACCGCGCTCAGAGTCACTGCCTGGGCAGGCATGACGAAGGAAAGCACTCCCTCTTCCCCTGCTTCCAGCGGGACGATCGTGCCATCTGCCGCAGTGGCTTTCAACGAATCTGCATGCAGCTGATAGCCGGTAAAGGCCTGCGTCTTCACCGTTACCTTGCTGCCTGCCTGGGTCTTCAGTACCGAGGGAACGATCACGCCACCCTCGCCGGGTGCAAGCTGGATCGGATAAGCCGCCGGGGCGAAGGTGATCTGAATATTCTTGTTTTCCTGGATATTGGTCAGCACCAGACGGCCGTCCGCCGGGATGTTCTGAGCCACGCCGTTCACCACGATCCGGTAGACCTGATACCCCTCATTCGGGGTGATCTTGACCACCGCGCTGCCGCCGGCGGTCACCCGGTCGGCGGTAAGCAGCTCAGCCTTGCCGTTTTCACTGGCCGCCACACTCACAGAAAAGCTCTCTGCCCCGGGCTCGTTTTCCCACATGCGCTCCACAACGGCATAGTCGATGCGGCTGTAGCCGCCCTTGACCGACACAGTGAGCAGGTGGTTTTCGTTCTGCTTTGCCTCCGGGACAGACACCGCCCACATGCGGGCGGACACTTTTCCGTTATTGCCCAGCTTGGAGGCATCCAGCTGGGTGGGCTGTACGTCCTTGCCATCCAGCTGGAAGGTCAGCGTGCCGTACTGCGCAGAGGGGTCGGCTTCACCCAGCGGGGTAACGCCTGCATACAGCTGCACGCCGGTGCCGTAGAACTGAATGCTGTAGGTCGCATCTTCTTTGGTGGTGCGGGTAAAGCCCAGATTCTGATACTGGGCATTCTGCACGTGCTGCACCCAGCCGTTTGCCTCGTCGCCGTCCGGTTTGAAGCCATTGTTGTCAGTGCCCATGGGCTTGGATGCCACGGACTCCGGCTGATATGCAAAGTGATTTTTTGCCGACGCATCGGTGGTGCGCTGATCCAGATATTCCTGTACCGCATTGGCACCGGTGCTGTTCTGTGCGGTGATATCAGCCGGCAGGCTGCCCTGATAGCTTACCTTTGCGCCGTCGATACCCGCCTGGCTGTCGTTCAGTTTTTCAATGGTCAGAGTGTGGACACCCTGCTCCAGATTGTCGAACACCAGGCTGCGGCCGGAGCCGGTCTTCCACTGAGGCTCTTCGCCTTCTTTGGTGATGGCCGCACGGATGTTCCCGGCCTGATCTGCCCGCAGCAGCAGCTCCACCTTATTGCCATAGAAGGTGAAGGTGGCACGGGCACCGCTCCAGTTGGAGAAATGGCCGTCGTTTTCCAGGGGATACTGGGTCATGCTGCTGCCGTTGGTCTCGGTCTCCCGATAGGACCACAGCCCGTCGTAGTCAAAACGGAACAGGCCGCTGCCCATGGTGTTATCGTTCACGGTGATGGTATTCACCCGGCCGGGGTCCAGCTCGGTGCGCTCCATCTTCACTTCATAGATGGCAGGCAGGCCCTCTGCCTTGGAAACGGTGAGCCGGACGCCCTCTGCCTCCACGGGAGAAGCAACAGAAGCGGTCCACACGCCCTCGTTCTTGGTCAGCTCGCCCAGAGACTGCCACTGACCGGCGGCATCCTTGTATTCCGCCTTCATGGTCTGGATGGCACTTCCCTTTTCCACCACGGTCAGCTGGCTCACCTGGCTCTGTGCGAAGGTGTTTTCCAGCGTGTACTGTTCCGCGGCCTGCTGAGGCTGCCAGTAGGTGGCGGGGTGGCCGTCAAAGGCAAAGGAGGCGTAAGTGCCTTCTGCCTGAGAGCTGGCCGAAGCGGTGGTGTTGGTGTTCCAGAAATAGAGGTTGGCTTCGCCGCCGCCCAGGGTAACGGTAAAGCTGCCGTTCTCGTCCAGAGCAACCGGGCTCAGCTTGCCGCCGTTGTCCTTCTGTACCTCGTACAGGGTGTAGCCGGCCTTCACAAAAGCCGGATCTGCAGTGAGGGTGATCTGCTGGCGGGTGTTCTCGGCGCTGCCCGCCTCACGCTGGGGGATGTTGAACTGATTGTAGCGCTCGGCAGTGCCTGCCACCAGACCGTTCATCACCATGAACGCCTTGGGTGCGGTGGCACCGGCAAAATGCTCGGCGATCTCGCTCTCGTACAGACCGGGCAGGGTGTTGAAGTAGCCCAGCACCACATCGCCGGTTTTGCCGCCATGCGCCTTGGACAGGCTCTGCACCTGCACGGCAGAAAGGCCGAATTCCCGATTCTTGGCTGCGCTCTGCTCACTGTCGAAGTTGCCGCGGTGGAAGCCGCTGGCCGACGCACCGTCTTCGCTGCCGATCTGGCCCACCTTGAACATGATCCAGTCGTTGTTTAGGCGGGTGAGCTGATCGTCAATGGCGTGAACGCGGTCGATCAGCTGACCCCATTCCAGCAGGCCGCGGGTGGGGGTGCCGTCCTCATCCCACAGATAGCTGCGGTCAAACTGGTACTCCACCCGGAAGAAGTTCAGCCACTTCATACCGGACAAAATGGAGGTGTTTACCACCAGATTCTTGTTGGACTGGGAGTGGTTGAAGGCGAAGGCGTCCAGATACTGGCCAAACATGATGGGCATGCTTCCGGTACCATCCACACCGCCGTAAGCCAGTTTGCGGTAGCTTTCCCAGGTGGGCAGATTCAGCAGCTTTCGGGCTGCGTTCTTCTGCACATCCCCGTTGGAAAGGTTGATGCTGGAGGGATTGGCCCAGCTCGCATCGCCGTAGTAGTCGTCCCAGGTGAGCAGGTCCGGCTGGGCAATGCGCAGGTATTCCTTCACATTGGTCTCGCCCCACTGGTTGGGGAACTGGTTGGTATGCAGGATCACGCCGGGGTAATGCTGGCGGGTCCAGGCAAACCACTTGCCGAAGGCCTCGGCTTCGCCGGTGCTGTAGCCGCCCTCGTCACCGAAGCAGAAGCTGATGGCGTTATGGATATACGGCTTCATGGACTCGGGCACAAACTCTCTGGGATCACCTGCGCCGCCCATGTTATTGCCGCCGAAGGGAGCCTTTGCAATGCCCCACAGCGAATCCGGGTTATAGAGCATGTAGTCCGCATTGGCAAAGTCCGGGTCATAGAACAGCGGGCCGTCGTAGCCGAACTGTCTGGCCTCCTCCACGGTGGGGGTGCCGCGGCCGTAACCGCTGCTGGGGGTCCAGCCTAGCATGGGCAGACCCCGCTCCACCACGGTCGCCTGACCGCTGGCCAGATACTGGTGGCGCTCTTCATGCTGATAGGGCACGCTGCCGCCTTCCGGGGCAGGCTGCTTCTCCGGCACGGTGCCGGAGTCGGTGAAGATCATGAACTGGTACAGCCGCAGCTCCTTTTCCGGCCGCTGCCAGTGAGTGACCTCAAACCGGATATAGCGGGCGTCGTAGGAAACACCGAACTCGTACCGGGTCACATTCTGATGATACTGTACACCGGTGTTCATGTTGCCCTTGGTGATGGGAGTCTGCCAGTGTTCTCCGTCGGTACTTACCGAGATCCGAGCCTTGTTATTGCCCAGGCCCATATTGGAGGGACCAAACGCCGCGCGGATACGGCTGACACTGTACACCGCACCCAGATCCACGGTAAACAGCGTCACCGGGGATTTGGTTCCGTTTGCATCCGGCAGTTTATCCGGAGAAACCTTCCAATAGCTTTCGCTGGTGTCCACATAGCTGCCGTCTGCCTTGCTGCTTTCCGGCAGGACTACCTCGTAATCCTTTTTCAGGATCTCCAGCAGCTTGTTCTGGTCACCCACTTCCGTTTTAACCGAAAGTGCATTGCTGATTGCTTCGTTTTTCACCACCGGCACACGGCCCCGGTAGTCGCTCTCGGTTTTGTTTACGGTTACAGTATAGGTACTGGTGGCACCGCCGTCGCTCACCTGCACCTTCAAGGGATGCTCACCGGGCTGGGAAACGTCCATTTCCACATAGCCCTTGTCATTGGGTTTTGTGCCGTTCACCGTTACCTGCGCGGTATCGGAAGCGGCAAACGGGTACACCTGGATGGAATCCACCGAGGCATAAGCGGTTCCGGTGTAGTCGGTCACCTGGGGTGCAAAGCCGGTATCGTTCGGCACTGCACCTTCCGGGTAACCGTTCACAGGCTGCAGCTCATACACCCGGTCCAGAATCAGGTTGTTCAGTCGGGGCGGTTCGCCCTGCGCTCTGGCCCCCAGCGACAGGGGCAACACCCCGGTCAAGGCCAGCGCACCGGCACACAGCAGGCTGACCGCCCGCCTGCCCAGCCCCGTTCGCCAAAGCGATACGGGCTTGTTTTGCGTTTGCTTCATTCTCGTTCCTCCTTGCTGTTTTCTCCGCAGGCCACCGTGGTCTGCGAAATGGCGGAAGTATGTTTTCATGATAACCGCCATTTTCCCACCGGAAAAGTGGAATTATTTCGGTTTATGTGTCTTTTTTCTTGCTTCGAGTCGGGATTTTCTCTTAACCGGTTCCCCCGGAACACCGCAGCCAAAAAAAGTGCACATCAGCAAAAGAATTGCCCCTTTCGCCGCAGCAAAAATTCTTTTATAGTGGAACCAAAGGGCCCCCACCGCCGGGGCGGCATAAGAAAAGGGCGCTTTGCTGAGCGCCCATTTTGCGAAAGGAACCACATGCCATGAAAAAAGAGATCGTTGCCAACGGCATTCATAATTACACCCCGCCGGAGGAATATGTTCCTCCCAAATCTCCCCAGGTTCAAAAGCATCTGGACTGGTTCATGGGCCTGAAGCTTGGCTTTATGATGCACTGGGCTCCCGGCAGTCAGCTGGGCACCTACGAGAGCTGGCCTTTGAGTGACGGCGACGCCGCCTGGAGCCAGGAGGACTTCACCTGGGCGCCTGCTGAAGTGTGTAAGCAGCAGTACTGGGATGCCAACAAGACCTTCAATCCGGTGAAGTTCGATGCCGCCGCCTGGGCGGAGCTGGCCAGTGAGTGCGGCTTCAAATACCTGCTGTTCACCACCAAGCATCACGACGGCTTCTGCATGTACGACACTAAGACCACCGACTACAAGATCACCGGACCGGACTGCCCCTTCCACACCCATCCGGACGCAGATGTGGTGGGTGCGCTTTATCGGGAGTTTCGCCGCAAGGGGCTCGCCATCTCCACCTATTTCTCCAAGCCCGACTGGCACAGCCCCTACTACTGGGCACCCCAGTTCGGTACTGCCCCCACCCGCAACGTGAACTACGATGTGGACCAGCACCCCGAGCTGTGGGAAAAGTATGTACAGTTCACCCACGAGCAGATCCGGGAACTTTGCACCAACTACGGTCAGATCGATGTGCTCTGGCTGGACGGCGGCTGGGTCCGTCCGGACAATCTGGGCCAGGATATCCGCCTGGGCGAGATCGTGGAGGAGATGCGCGCCACCACCCAGCCCCAGATGATCGTGTGTGAGCGCACCTGCGGCGGTGAGTACGAGAATTTCATCACCCCGGAAAAGACGGTGCCGGACACCGCCCTCACCGTACCCTGGGAGACCTGCACCACCGTGGGGCAGAAATTCTCCTTCCATTACACCGATCATTTCAAGAGCGGCCGCCAGCTGGTCCACCTGCTTCTGGATGTGGTGAGCAAGGGCGGCAACCTGGCACTGAACATCGCGCCGCAGCCGGACGGCCTGCTCCCCGCTCCTGCCGAGCGTTCTCTGCGGGAGATGGGTGCCTGGCTCAAGCTGTTCGGCCAGGGCATCTACAACACCCGCATCTGCGCGCCTTACTTTGAGGAGCGGCTGTTCTACACCCGCACCGACGAGCGCGCCTATACCTTCTATGCCTACGACGAGGTACCCGCTCTGCCGGGCAAGCTCACCCTGCATCTGCCCCAGCCGGTTGCTTCGGTTCGCTGCATGCGCACCGGCCAGACTCTGCGCTTCCGCCAGGGTGATGGCGAAGTGACCCTTGATCTGGACTGCCTGCCCATGGGCGGGGCCTTCTACGCCGAAGGCTTTGAGTTGACCTTCGCCTGATTTTTTCAAACTCCTTCTTCATTTCCTTTCCCTTATCTTCATCAAAACAGCCCGGGCGGCTTTGTTCCTGTATCAGACAGGATCGGAGCCGCCCGGGCTGTATTTTGTATTTTCCTATGTATTTTTACGCTGGACATTTTGTTATTTATTCCGTAGAAAAAACCTAAAAGAGGAATTTTCTTCCAAAAAATATTGAATATATATTCACATGGATACAAAATATATTCATTCGCTATTCACGCAAACAACCCCCGCAAGCAAGGAGGGTCAACACCATGACCAAGGTATTTATCGACGGCAGCGCCGGAACGACAGGCCTGCGCATCCACCAGCGGCTGGCACAGCGGCAGGACATCACCCTGCTCACACTGCCCGAGGAGCTGCGAAAAAACGATGCGGCCCGACAGGCTGCTTTGAACGAATGCGACATTGCATTTCTCTGCCTGCCGGATGCGGCGGCAAAGCAGGCCGTGGCCCTGGTAACTGACCCGGACACGGTGATCATTGATGCCTCCACGGCGCACCGGACCGCCCCGGGCTGGGCCTACGGATTCCCTGAGCTGGGAGACAGTTTTGCTCAGGCAGTGAAAAACGGGAAGCGTATCGCGGTTCCCGGCTGCCACGCCAGCGGCTTCATTGCGCTGGTACAGCCACTGGTCAGCGCCGGACTTCTGGCAAAGGATGCCCTGCTCACCTGTCACTCCGTCACCGGCTACAGCGGCGGCGGCAAGGCGATGATCGCCCAGTATGAGGACCCAGCCCGCAGCCCGCTGCTGGACGCTCCCCGTCAGTATGGCCTGGGCCAGCAGCACAAGCACCTGCCCGAGATGAAGGCCGTCGCCGGGCTGGAAGCACCGCCCATCTTCTGCCCCATCGTGGCGGATTTCTACAGCGGCATGGCGGTAACGGTTCCCCTGTTTGCCAGCCAGCTGAAGGGCAGCGTGGAGGATGTGTGCCAGCTGTACCAAAGCCTTTACACCGGTCCGGTGGTGCACTGGAAGGAATCCTGCGGAGAGGAGGGCTTCTTCTCCGCAGCAGCCCTCACCGGTCTGGACGGAATGGAGATCTCGGTGGCGGGCAACGGCGATCGCATCCTGCTCACCGCCCGATACGACAATCTGGGCAAGGGCGCCAGCGGCGCGGCGGTGGAATGTATGAACCTTGTGCTGGGTCTTGCCCCGGAAACCGGCCTGAGCCTTTAAGCCGTTCAACAGCAGTTTTATTATATTTTCATTATATATAGGGAAGGGAAAATGAACATGAAACAGATCGAAGGCGGCGTCTGCGCCGCAGCGGGATTCAAGGCCGCGGGCGTTCACTGCGGCATTCGGAAAAATCAGACCAAACGGGACCTGGGCCTGATCGTGAGCGACTGCAAGGCCAGCGCCGCGGCGGTGTACACCACCAACCTGGTGAAGGGTGCCCCCCTGCTGGTGACCAAGGAGCATCTGGCAGACGGCACCGCTCAGGCTATCCTCTGCAACAGCGGCAATGCCAACACCTGCAATGCGGACGGCCCCCAGATCGCCAACGCCATGTGTCAGCTGGCGGCGGACCAGCTGGGTCTCGCCCCCGAGGATGTGGCCATCGCATCCACCGGTGTGATCGGCCAGCCCCTGAATCTGGATGTGATTCAGGCGGGCATGGCTCCGCTGGCGGCGGATCTTGCCTACCACAACAGCCTGCACGCAGCCACCGCCATCATGACCACCGACACCATCCCCAAGGAAGCGGCGGTGGAGTTTGAGCTGGACGGCAAGGTATGCCATCTGGGCGGCATCGCCAAGGGCAGCGGCATGATTCATCCCAACATGGCCACCATGCTGGTGTTCCTGACCACCGACGCGGCCATCAGCAGCGATCTGCTGCAGAAGGCCCTGAGCACCGACGTGCAGAGCACCTTCAACATGGTGAGCGTGGACGGTGACACCTCCACCAACGACATGGTGATCGTTCTGGCCAACGGCATGGCGGACAACACCCCCATCACTCAGGAGGGCGAGGATTTCGCCGTCTTTATGAAGGCACTGAACACCGTGACCATGCAGCTGTGCAAGATGCTGGCAGGTGACGGCGAGGGCGCGACCCATCTGCTGGAATGCAAGGTGAGCGGCGCGGCTGACCTGGCCACCGCGCGTACCGTGGCAAAGTCGGTGATCTGCTCCTCGCTGGTAAAGGCCGCCATCTTCGGGGCGGACGCCAACTGGGGCCGCATTCTCTGCGCCATCGGCTACAGCGGCGCGGATGTGAACGTGCAGGCGGTGGATGTGGCCTTCGTCAGCAAGGCGGGCTGCATTGAGGTGTGCAAGGCCGGGGCGGGCATCCCCTTCTCGGAGGAAAAAGCCAAGCAGATTCTGCTGGAGCACGAGATCGAGATTCAGGTGGAGCTGAACAGCGGCAGCGCCGAAAGCACGGCCTGGGGCTGCGATCTGACCTACGATTATGTGAAAATCAACGGCGATTACCGCACCTGAGGAGGCAGCCATGGAACTGAGCAATGCACAACGGGCGCAGGTGCTGATTCATGCCCTGCCCTACATTCAGAAGTACACCGGTAAAATTCTGGTGGTGAAATACGGCGGCAACGCCATGATCAACGAGGATTTAAAGCAAGCAGTAATGGGTGACCTGGTGCTGCTGAGCCTGATCGGCGTGAAGGTGGTGCTGGTGCACGGCGGCGGGCCGGAAATCAGCGACATGCTCAAGCGTGTGGGCAAGGAAAGCAAATTCGTGGACGGCCTGCGGGTGACCGACAAGGAAACCGCCGACATCGTGCAGATGGTGCTGGCGGGCAAGCTCTGCAAGAGCCTTGTGAGCCTGCTGCAGAGCAAGGGCGGCAAGGCCATCGGTCTGAGCGGCATGGACGGCTATCTGATTCAGGCCCAGCCCCTGCGGCCTGAGCTGGGGTATGTGGGCGAGATCACCCACATCAACGTGGAGCCGGTGCTGGACGTGCTGGAGAAGGGCTACATCCCGGTGATCTCCACCGTGGGCTGCGACGCGGAGGGCAACGTGTACAACATCAACGCGGACACCGCCGCCGCCCGCATCGCCGCCGAGCTGAAGGCCGAGAGCCTGATCTCCATGACCGACATCTGCGGCATCCTGCGGGACAAGGACGACCCCTCCACCCTGATCAGCCAGATCACCGTGAGCGAAGCACCCCAGCTGATGCGGGAGGGCGTGATCTCCGGCGGCATGATTCCCAAGGTGGAATGCTGCATCGAGGCCATCCGCCGGGGCGTGAGCCGGGTGTTCATCATTGACGGCCGCATCCCCCACGCCATCCTGATCGAGACCCTCACCGATGAGGGCATCGGCACCATGTTTGTTTCCGGAGGAAATTATGGACAACATTAAACAGCTGGACCAATCCTATGTGGCCCACACCTATGCCCGGTTCCCGGTGACCCTCACCGGCGGCCAGGGCGCACTGCTCACCGGTGACGACGGCAAGCAGTACATCGATATGGGCAGCGGCATCGGCGTGAACGCCTTTGGCGCCTGCGACGCTCAGTGGCTGGAGGCGGTTACCCATCAGGCCGCCGCCCTGCAGCACACCTCCAACCTGTATTACACCGAGCCCTGCGCCAAACTGGCGGCCATGCTCTGCCAGCGCACCGGCATGCAGGAGGTGTTCTTCTCCAATTCCGGCGCGGAGACCAACGAGTGCGCCATCAAGGTGGCCCGCAAGTACGGCGCGGAACAGCTGGGGCCGGAGCACTTCACCGTACTTACTCTGAAAAACAGCTTCCACGGCCGCACTCTGGCCACCCTGGCCGCCACCGGGCAGGAGGTGTTCCACAAGGATTTCCTGCCCCTGACTCCCGGCTTTGTGTATGGTGAATCCGGCGATCTGGAAGGCATCCGAAAAATTCTGGACAAAGTCCCCTGCTGCGCTGTTCTTCTGGAGATGATTCAGGGCGAGGGCGGCGTGCTGGTGCAGGACAAGGCCTTCGTGCAGGGACTGGCCCAGCTGGCAAGCGAACACAAGCTGCTGCTGATGGTGGATGAGGTACAGACCGGCAACGGCCGCACCGGCAAGCTGTTCAGCTACATGCACTACGGCATCCAGCCGGATGTGGTGACCACCGCCAAGGGACTGGGCGGCGGCCTGCCGCTTGGTGCAGTGCTGCTGGGCGGTAAGGCGGCCGGTGTGCTGACCCCAGGCAGCCACGGCAGCACCTTTGGCGGCAACCCGGTGTGCTGCGCCGGAGCAATCTCCATTCTGGAGCGGCTGGACGACACCCTGCTGGCGGAGGTCACCGCCAAGGGCGAATGGATTCGCGCTCAGCTGGAGGGCGCGCCCGGCGTGCGCAGCGTGAGCGGTCTTGGCCTGATGCTGGGCATCGAGACCGAGCGAGACCCGGGCCAGGTGCTGGCCGACTGTCAGGCCCTGGGCGTACTGCCCCTGCGGGCCAAGAACAAGCTGCGGCTGCTGCCGCCTTTGAACATTCCAAACGACCTGCTGGAGCAGGCAGTAACCATCATAAAAGAGGTGTGTGCGAAATGAAACATTTACTGAAACTGGCCGATCTGACCGCGGATGAGATCACCGAGCTGCTGAACATTGCGGATCAGCTGAAGTACGAAAAGAAAAACGGGGTGCCTCATCCCCTGCTGAAAGGCAAAACTCTGGGCATGATTTTCTCCAAATCCTCTACCCGTACCCGTGTATCCTTCGAAGTGGGTATGTTCGATCTGGGCGGCTCCGCGCTGTTTCTGAGCAGCCGGGACCTGCAGATCGGCCGCGGCGAGCCGGTGGAGGACACCGCCCGGGTGCTGAGCCGCTATCTGGACGGCATCATGATTCGTACCTTCGCCCAGCAGGAGGTGGAGGATCTGGCCAAATACGGCTCCATCCCCATCATCAACGGCCTGACCGACTACTGCCATCCCTGTCAGGTGCTGGCGGACCTGATGACCATCCGGGAGCGCAAGGGTGCACTGGCAGGCAAAAAGCTCTGCTTTGTGGGCGACGGCAACAACATGGCCAACAGCCTGATTGCCGGCTGCATCACCATGGGCATGCAGGTATCCGTGGCCTGCCCCGCCGGGCATGAGCCGGACGCAAAGCTGATGCAGTGGGCCAGCGAAACCGGAAACTTCCTGTGCACCACCGATGTGCAGCAGGCCATTCAGGACGCGGATGTGGTCTACACCGATGTATGGGCATCCATGGGTCAGGAGGACGAGGCCGCCGAGCGCCGCAAGGTGTTCGCCCCCTACCAGGTGAACGCCGTCAACATGGCTCTGGCCAAGCCGGACGCCATGGTCATGCACTGCCTGCCCGCCCACCGGGAGGAGGAGATCACCGCCGAGGTGTTCGAGCAGCACGCTGACGAGATCTTCGAGGAGGCCGAAAACCGCCTGCATGCCCAGAAGGCCGTTCTGGTCAAGTGCATGGGCGGCGAGCAATAACCGCTCTATCTTATCCATTGCACCCCCAGACATCTGTTTCCCGGTTGTTATCTTTTACGAAAAAGGAGTATCTCTGTGTCTCCACAGAGATACTCCTTTTTATTTCTGCGATAATCATTCCGTTTTCCGAAATGGCAGCTGCACTACAAAGCAAGCCTCGCCCAGGGAGGATTGCTCTGCATATACCGTTCCACCATACTGCCGGGTGATCCGCCGCACAATGGCCAGCCCCAGACCATTGCCGCCGATTTCCCTGCTGCGGGAACGGTCCAACCGATAAAAGGGTTCGAAAATTCTCTCCCGCTCCTCCGGTAAAAGCCCCGGACCGTCATCCTCCACGCACAGTTCTGCCCAATCCCCTGTATTGTTCAGGCTTATCCTGATATGCAGCACCGTATTTGGAAAACGAGGTCTTATAAATCCCCTGACTGGACAGCACCCGTGCCAGCCAGAGCGGCAGTCCACCGGCCACCTTCAGCTCCATCAGCACCTGGTCTGCCCCAAGCAACGGTACACCCCAGGGCTCTGCAGCCAGACTGAGTCCCTGTCGGCGGTACAGAATCCGGGAGTCGAAGGTCATCCGCAGCTGCGGGTCCTCGATGCCCTGGTAGGCATCCCGCTCGTAGGAAAGAAACACTGCCGGACGCAGGCCGCCGTAAAAGTCCATTGCATAGGCAAGCTCCTGGCCGATCTGGGTATCCGGCCAGGGGTTCTTTCCAAAAACGCAGGCCATGGCCTATTCCCATTCCATGGAAAGACGTCGTTTATATACCACCGACCGGTATTTCTTTTTCAGCTCTACAAAAACCGAATCCCCCGCCTCTGCTGTTCCGTAGCTTCGCAGGCGAACCTTCTCTTTATAGACCGGCTTTTCCAGGCTGCGGCGGATGAGCCGGAAATCCGGGGTATCCAGATAGATATTCCGAATGGAGCTGTGGCTGTAAGCATCGGGTACGATGTGGGGCTTTGCGGCCAGAAGAACGGTCCGCAGCTGACTTCGCGTCAGCAGATATTTGAATTCATAACGCTGAAAAATCATCTGATCTTTCACGGCGATGTGCCTCCCTCGTTTGGATTTTCTGTGTTCAGTGTACCGTGTCAACCCTAACTGAACTTTAAAAATCCTGAAAAAGTTTTGTGGGCACATCCTCTGCCCTTTGCACTCAAAAAAGCGAACCGACTCCCTTTTGGGAATCGGTTCGCTTTTTCGTTTTTATGCCGGTATCATTACTGCCGCTTTCTCAGTCCAGCCGGAATACAGGCTCCAGCTTAGGCTGCGCTCCGGTTTCCGGGTCCATTTCCAGCTCCAGAATGTCCTTCATGTATTCATTCCAGCGATCCACAACAGCGCTTTCCGCCTGGGTCTTTTCTGCATAGGCAACGCCTTTTTCGCATTCATAGTACCCAAACAGCTCATTCTTGTCCGCATAAATGGTGTAGTTGCAGATTCCTGCCTTCTTGAGAACCTCCACCATCTCCGGCCAGATTTCATTGTGGCGGCGGATGTATTCTTCCTTTTTACCGGGTTTGATCTTGCCTCGCCAGGCCATACGTTCCATTTGCTCTTCTCTCCTTTGCAAACAATTCCGCGGGGCTTCATCTGCCCCTGCTTCCTGAAAAAACATCCCCGTACCGGGCAGCAGACGCTGCCCGCCGGGGATATTTTTTTAACCTTTATGCCTGTTCTGCGACCTCAGCAGCCTCACAGCCCCAGGCTTCGATCTGGGTCAGGGCCGGAAACGGCGAGGGGCCTTCCGCCTGAATCAGATCCTTCAGCACCAGCCAGGTCACCGTCTTGGGCGTCTCCAGCGGAAAACGCTGGGGCGCAAGGCTGTTGGTCAGGGAAAGCTTCTCCTGGCTGCCATCCGAGAATACCACGGTGGCCTGCGTCCAGTAATTATCATGGGGATAGTCACCCCGCAGGGTCAGCCGAAGCTCATCCAGAGTGACCGGACGGCCGAATTCCAGGCGCAGCTCCGCCTTCGGGTCCCGGTTGATGCCCCAGCTCTGATAGGGGTATTCCCCGTGCGCAGTGTTTTCAAAGATTCCGTCAATGGCATTGCGCGCTGCAAACACCGCTTCACCGCGGGTCTCCACGTTTGCCACCGCATGGGGATAAAAGCCGGTATCACCATGCTGATCGTAGGGATTAAACGCCAGGTTCCGGCGCACCGCCACCTCTTCGGGGGTTGCCAGCCGGGCACGGATCACATGACGCTCACCCGTAAAGCTTTTGGGGCTGTAGGTGATTGCCTGCTCGCCAAAGGGAATGGTAAAGTTGATTTCCCGCTTTTCCACATAGACCAGCACTTCCGGCATCGTATCCTCGAACTGAATCCAGCAGTAGCGCCCGGGGGTGTTGATCTCCAGTGCCACCCGATCGCCCGGACGGTAGGCATTCGTATAAACCAGACTTACCTGCTGCGCCGCATTGCAGGTCAGCAGCGTATGGCCGGGCACATCCAGCACCTTCAGTTTAATGGTTTCCATGAACAGTCGATTCCTCACTTTCTATTTTCATGCCGCATTGCCTATTTTCCGCTTTGCAATGCAGCATTTCGATTGAACATTATCCAACGATCAAATCCAGACCATGCTTAAACCAGATTCGGGTACGCCAGATCACCTGAGGCCAGGCCGTGCGCAGGCGAGCATCGGTCACCTCCACCTTCTCGGTGGTGATGCGCAAAGGCATTTGCTCGATTGCAGCAAAGCCCAGTTCCCCGAATCGGATGCCGGACTCCTCCACCTGGGGCGCTTCCACGCTCAGCAGGCTCAGAGCCACCTCGCCGGGATAGTCGGTTTCATCGCTCAGATGCAAGCCGTCCTCCTGCAGAACCGCTTTACGGCAGTAATTGCCCAGGCCGGGAACCGTTCCATAGGCGGGTGCAATGTCCATGCTCAGACCACCCTCCAGCTTCTGTACCTCCCGGGCGGCAAATTCCGCGCCCGGCTTCTGCTCATAAGCAGCCCCTTCCGGGTCAAACTCCGGAAGATTGTGCCAGCCGGAACGCATGGTCCAGATCTCGTACCGCTGAGGGCTGAAGGTCTTTTTGGTGTAGCTCTCCACGCCCAGGTCAATCAGCAGCGGGTTTCCGTCTTTATACAGTGTCACGCTGCCGGTGTCGTTGTGGTTGTGACTGTCAGCGTTGCAGCCTGCCTTGATGCCCACGGTATAACCCGCACGGCGGCAGATGCGCAGCCCGATGCTGGGATACCAGCTGTCCTCCGGAAGCACAGCGGCGCTTCCGGCGTGTTCCTTCGCATAGGCGCAGATGTCCGCCTCCGCAAAGGCTGCCTGTACCGCATAGTACAGGTTGATGCCCGCCACCGAATCCGAGGTGGGTTCGCCGCCCGGCCAGCGCACAAAATCCTCTGCTGCCAGCGCCATAAGCGGCTGACTGCCAATCTTTCTGCCAAACAGGAATTCCCGTGCACCGCGTGCACCGGCAAGCGGGCTGCAATCCGCAAAGTTCAGATAGAACGAACCGGAAACATGTACATTGGAAATGTATTCGGCGATTCCCCTCAGCTTGGGCTGCTCCCACACCCGGTCAAACACTCCCGGAGCAATGGCACACAGAATGTCCAGCCCATTGAACAGGCACAGACCGGCGTGGCTGTAGTACTGGGCGCCCTCGCTGCATGCACCGTCCTCACCGTAGTCCTTTAAAAAGCAATCCAGACTGTAGGCGGCGCTGCGCACCACGGTATACAGATATTCCTTGCTACACGGCTGCAGCAGAGAAAATGCGATTAGGCAGTTCTGCACGCACCAAGGTGTCCAGTTGCACATGGGCTCACCGCCGTTGCCCTTCCACCAGAAGTGATCCCGCTGCCAGGGCGTCAGCACCCGGAAGGTCACTTCCCGGACCAGCCGCCGGGGCAAGCCGGGAGCATAGCGCTCCAGCGCGTCGCCCAGCAGGTAGTGGACCATCGCCAGAAGCGCCGCGGTCTCGGCAGCGAACAGATCCACGATCGGCCGGGAGGTATCCGCCAGAGGCAGCTGCGGCGTATCCCGAATATAACTGTTATGGGCAGGCAGCTGCCAGGCGCTCTCCTCACAAATGGCCCATACATAGTCCCCGATCAGCGGAATAAAGTTCCCCTGATTTTCTACCGCTTCCGCCAATGCTAGGCGCGCCAGCGTGCGGCGGCGGCCGAAATACGCGTTCTCGTATTGGGTACGGTCCCCGTCGGCAGTGAACCGCAGCCACAGCGAAAGCGGCAATGCCGGTACACCGGTATCGTTCTTCGCCGCCTGCTGCCCTGCCTGCAGCAGCCGGGCTGCGCCGGGCAGCGACTCCCATGCATTCCGATCCGATACAGGGGGACAAGGTCTCCACTGCCCCGGAACAAATGCAGGAGTTTGCTGAAGAAATTCCATCAACATTCTGCTGTCTCCTCCTTATCAAAAGAGATGCCGCGCAGCTTCTGCATGTAGGCACGCGGACTTACACCCTCCAGCTTTTTAAAAACCTTGGAAAAATAGAAGGCACTTTCAAAGCCCAGCTTATGGCTGATCTCATAGATCTTAAGATCTGTGGATGCCATCAGATCCTTCGCAGCTGCAATGCGGGTTTCTGTTACGAACTCCACAAAGCTGCTTTCCCCGTTTTGTGTAAACAGCTGGCTGAGATAACCCGGACTGAAATTGAACACCGCCGCCACATCGTTCAGCGAAAGCCGCTTGTCCAGATTATTGCGAATGTATTTCTGAATGTCCGCCACGATCCTTGCCCGGTGATCCAGCGTCGGTTTTGCTCCGCTTCCGGTAAAACCGATGGGCTCACTGGAGCTCAGAACCGGCAGGACCGAAAGCGCCTCCCGCTTGCTGTGCGGGATTTTATCCAGCCGGTTTACCGCAGGGCCGATGCCCCACCACAAGGTGGCGCTGAAATATTTGTACAAAATGCTGTTCGCCTTCTCCAGCACCGGCATCAGGCACTGCTGCATATCGTCCGGTGTTTCCAGCGGGAACAGCACCGAAAAATGCCTTGGGTCCACAACCGTGACAAAGCAGGGCATATATTTGGGCAAAACATCCGCCGCCATGCGGGTAACGCCCGCGCTCAGCGTGATCTGATGCTCGATATCCTCTTTGCGGTTTCGTATGCTGGCAATTGCCACCGCATACCAGGGCGAATCCAGCTTGATGCCCAGCTCCTCCGCCGCAGAGCGGATCTGAACATCACTGTCGAACGCTCCGCTGTACATATGAATAAAGAACCGGTCCCGATACCGCTCCAAGCCAGTCACCGTCTCCGAGGATGGCTGGCGCAGCGCCTTCTCTTTTTTCACCGCATTCCGGGCACGCTCCAGCGCGGCCAGCAGATTTTCCTCGGTCAATTCTAGTTTGAGCAGGTAGTCCACCGCTCCCAGATTCATGCTCCGGTGCACATAGGAAAATTCTTCGTAGCTGGTCAGCATAATGAACGCCGGCAGCGCGTTGTCCTTTTCCCTGCAGCGCGCCACCATCGTCAGCCCGTCCATTACCGGCATGCGAATGTCCGACACCACAATGTCCGGCTTCAAATCATCGATTTTTTCCAATGCCTCGCTTCCGTTTCGCGCTGTTCCAACCAGTTCAAACCCTTGTTCTGCCCAATTGATCATGCTTTGCATGCCAATAAGAACCAGCGGTTCATCGTCCACAAGTAAGACACGAATCAATCCGTACTCTCCTCCTCCGAATTATGGGCAGGGGGAAGACGAATCGTGACCGATGTTCCAACCCCCGGCTGAGAAGAAATGGACAACCCATATTCTTCACCAAAGCTATACTGCAAACGGCGGTGCACGTTCCACATGCCCACATGACGATATTTCGCCTCGGCCTCCTCGCCTTCCGGCGCACGAAGCACCTTTGCCGCCATTTCCTCATCCATACCCACACCGTTATCCTTCAAAACAATCAGCGTATCCCCGCACGGATCGCGAGTAACGATGATCTCGATGTTTCCTGCACAGCCCTTTGGCTCGATTCCATGGAAAATCGCGTTTTCCACCAATGGCTGCAAGGTAAAGCGCGGAATCATGCAATTCTGACACAGGCGCTCGTCTTCAATGTAGGATACATCCAGCATGATCGTTCCTCCGTAGCGATAATGCTGGATGGTAAAATAGTCGTTAAGCAGAGCGAACTCCTCCTGAAGCGTAACCAGGCGCTCATTGCCCTTGGAAACGCTTTTCAGCAGGCGCGACAACGCCATGGTCATCTCCACAATACCGGTGGCATGCTGGATCGCCGCCATCCATTTGATACTATTTAATGTATTATAAATAAAATGGGGGTTGATCTGGTTTTGCAGCATCCGATACTCCAGATCCTTTTTCTGTCGCTCGTCATCCAGCCGTTTTTCCATCAGCGTGCTGATGGAACGGGAAAGTCCGTTGATTCCGCGGCCAATGTCGCCCATTTCATTGTCCCACTCAATGTCCGGATTGGGCGTAAAGTCGCCCTCACTGATCCGTGCCAGCTGTTTTTGCAGCGCCTGCACCGTGACCGCAATCATCTGACGCAGCACAAGACCCAACAGAAGGCCCAGCAGCGAAAGGCCGCCAAGCATCATAACGAAGAAGGGGAACATGCTGGGCAATTGATCCCAGATCACCGGCTGCTGCAGAAGCTGCGCAATGTACAAATCGTGAACTCCCACAGGGTATGCAAGCGCAAGCTGTTCGTTATAACGGATCAGGCGTGTCTGCTGGTTCATCAGCGACACGTAATCCGGAATCTCTTCCACAGATTGGATTTCCGTGCCGGGCTCCAGCGCGATCAGCTCATTTCCGCTTACCCGCCACATCTGATCATTCATAATCCAGAACAGCTCGCAGTCCTCGCAGGCATTGGTTTCCTGCAGCACATCGGTGATCATCCTGCTGGAAACCGCAATGTAAACCTGCGCCTGGGCATTGCTGGAGTAGCTGGCTATTTTTCGCATGACCGGAATGATCGTTTTGGAATTCCCAATGATCAGTGGGTCTTTTTCCAGCATGGTCCATGACAGATTTTCGGTACCTTCAGAGAACCCCGGCAACTGGTAGATTCCATCCCCGGTGATTGCAAGGCTTTGTGTGGTGGTCATTCCCTGCTGCAGAATCCGCCCATTATTATCTGTAATCAGAATACGGTCCAGATAGCGCGCTGTATACTGCGAAGAATATTTATTAAGTAAAGTATCATAAACCGTAAGAACCTGCTGTGTTTGTACATTTCCAAATATATAACTTCGGATTGTACTGTTCACCGTACACCAATCAGCAAAATCGTCGATCTCACTCACGTTTTGCCGAAGCTGGTTCGCAGCAACCTGCAAACTGTACTCCACACTCTGCGAATTGGCCCGAAGATAATTTCGATATACTACAACTAAACTCACCGCACAGATTCCCAAGGCGATCATGGAACTAAACGCAAGGGAAAGCATAATAATTCGCATCTGAAGTGAGTGGCGGCGTTTCAACACAACATCGTTCCTTTCGCTATCATTCACCTTATTATACTATTAATATCCCTTTTATTATACAATAAAGCACCGCGTCAAAGCAAAGAAATGCAAAATTCCAATGAAAAAAATATATCTTTCTGAAAAAAATACATGATTTCAAAAACCTCTTTCTTTGGGAGGACTTTCCACTTCCTACTTTTTTGCATAATTTTTCTTGAAAAAGTCTATCTGTTTTTAGGCTAAATTATATTATAATCTATTACAGGGATGAATCCGTTCACGATTCATCAAAAATAACAGAAGGAGAGAACACACACTATGAAAAAGCTTCTTGCACTCGTGACCGCTAGTGTAATGGCTCTGTCCATGGTTGCTTGCGGTGGATCCACTTCCACCAGCACCGCCACCAGCACCGCCAGCACTGCCTCCACCTCCACCGGCAGCTCGGAAGAGCAGGTTACCCTGAACTGGGCTGTTTGGGATCTGGAGTCCACTGCTTACTGGAAAGCCATGGCTGACGGCTACATGGCAAGCCATCCCAATGTGACCATTGAGATGACCGACCTGGGCTCTACCGACTACATGACTCAGCTGGCTACTCAGCTGGCTGGCGGTAACGGCGAGCTGGATGTTCTGACCATCAAGGACATTCCCGGTTACTCCAACCTGATCAACCTGGAGATGCTCGTTCCCATGAACGACATTCTGGAGCGCGACACCGCTGACTTCGGCGGCGTTATCGAGCAGCTGACCGCTGAGGACGGCAACTTCTACGGCGTTCCCTTCCGTTCCGACTTCTGGGTTCTGTACTACAACAAGGACATCTTTGATGCTGCTGGCGTAGAGTACCCCACCAACGACATGACCTTCGATGAGTTCGACGCTCTGATCCGTGAGGTTTCCGAGGCCAGCGGCGTTTACGGTAACTTCTACCACACCTGGCGTTCCGACGTAACCCTGTTCGGCATCCTGGATGGCCAGAACACCATCATCGACGGCAACTACGACTTCCTGGCTCCCTACTACGAGACCATTCTGGCTGAGCAGAAGGATGGCGTTGTAGGCGACTACGGCGAGCAGAAGACCAGCGCTCTGCACTACTCTGCTGCTTTCGAGAATGGCCAGACCGCTATGTGCAACATGGGCAGCTGGTTCATCGCTACCCTGCAGGCTTACAATGCTGACGCTGAGGCCAACGGTGTTGAGCCTGTAAACTTCGGCATCGTGAAGTACCCCCATCCCGAAGGAGTCGAGGCCGGCACCACTCTGGGCACTGTGACCAGCCTGGGCATCAACCCCTACTCCGAGAACCAGGAAGCCGCTGCTGACTTCATCAACTGGTGTGTTTCCGACGAAGGCGCTGCTGCCATCGCTGCTACCGGCACCTTCCCCGCTGTTTCCAACAGCGAAATCAACAGCATCATTGCTGCTACCGAAGGCTTCCCCACCGACGAGGCTTCTGTTGAGGCTCTGAACACCGTTGCTGTGTACCTGGAGATGCCCCTGTCTGACAAGGCTGCTGAGATCGAGACCGTTCTGAACACCTGGCATGACGCCATCATGACCTATGCCTGCACCGTTGAGGAAGGCATTGCCAACATGAACAGCGAGGTTCAGGCTCTGCTGGCTGAGTAATCCCCTTGCTTTTCTACACTCGTTCATAAACAGCCGGGGGCGGGCGATCGCGCCCGCCCCCTCTTGTTTTGTATAGCTTTCCAAACATATCCTTGAGGAGGGATTTCGAATGCCCCGAACCACCAAAACTGCATCCGCAGTACGAGGCAAGGGAATGAACAAAAACCTGCGGGACAGCCTGGTTGCATACAGCTTCATTGCTCCCAACTTCATTGGTTTTTGCGTATTCACCCTGGTTCCGATGATTTTCGCCATCTGCCTGGCTTTCTGTAATTGGGACGGCGTGCATGCCATTCAGTTTGTCGGCCTGCAGAACTTTGCTGATCTGCTGTCTGACAATACCTTTAAGGTTTCCTTTGTGAACACCATCATTTACGCAGTCGGCACGGTTCCTCTGACTCTGGTCTGCAGCCTTGGTCTGGCTCTGCTGCTGAATCAGAAGGTATTTGCCCGCAACTTCTTCCGCACCGTGGCATTCTTCCCCTACGTTGCTTCTCTGGTTGCTGTTGCTGCCGTGTGGAACATGATTTTCAATCCTTCCATGGGCCCTATTAACATGGTTCTGTCCGCCTTTGGCGTGGAGGAACTGCCCCGCTGGGCCGCTGGCAAGGAGACTGCTATGATCACCGTTATCCTGTTCAGCGTGTGGAAAAACATGGGCTATTACATGGTCATTTACCTGGCCGGCCTGCAGGGTACCAATCCTGAGCTGAACGAAGCCGCTGAGCTGGACGGCGCAAACCGCCGCCAGATCTTCTGGCACATCATCCTGCCCCAGCTGCGTCCCACCACCTTCTTTGTTGTGATTATGCTGACCATCACCTCCTTTAAGGTATACGATCAGATGTACATGATCACCCAGGGCGGCCCCGGCAACGCAACCATGACCCTGGTTTACGACATCTACAATGTCGCTTTCGTGGGTACTCCCCGTTACGGTTATGCAAGCGCTATCAGTATGGTTCTGTTTGCACTTGTTCTGATTGTTACTCTGGTGCAGTTCCGCGGTTCTTCCGCTGATAACTAAGAAAGGAGGCTTTTAAAAATGGCACAAACACTTGCAGTAAAAACCAAATCTGCCAAAAGGCAGCATCAGATCGCGATGGTCGCTATTTATGTCATTCTGATTGTTGTTGCCTTCTTAATGCTGATTCCTTTTGTTTGGATGCTGTCCGCCTCCTTCAAAATGAACAAGGACGTTTTCTCCTTCCCCATTGAGTGGGTTCCTTCCAATCCTAGACCGGAAAACTACGTGGACATCTGGACTAAGATCCCCCTGGCCACTTTCATTTTAAACACTACCAAGCTGACCATCATCGTCACCCTGCTGCAGCTGTTCACCTCCAGCTTCGCTGCATACGCATTTGCAAAGCTGAACTTCAAGGGCAAAAAGCTCCTGTTCCTGGGCTACATTGCCACCATCGCGGTGCCCTGGCAGGCTTACATGGTTCCCCAGTTCATGATGATGCGTTCCTGGGGCCTGAACAACACCCACCTGGCCATCATCTGCCTGCAGGCCTTCAGCGCCTTCGGCGTGTTCCTGATGAAGCAGTTCTATGAAGGCGTTCCCACCGAACTGTGTGAAGCCGCTCGTATCGACGGTCTGTCCGAATACGGCATCTGGTGGCGCATCATGCTGCCGCTGTCCAAGCCGGCACTGTCCACCCTGACCATCTTCACCTTCGTTTCCACCTGGAACGACTTCCTTGGTCCCATGATCTACCTGACCAAAACCGAACTCAAGACCATCCAGATCGGTCTGCGCATGTTCATCAGCCAGTATTCCGCTGAGTACGGTCTGATTATGGCCGCCTCCGTAATCGCGCTGATCCCCGTGCTGATTGTATTCCTGGCATTGCAGAAATACTTCGTGCAGGGCGTTGCGTCCGCCGGCCTGAAAGGCTAACCTTTACCCCGAAGGGGCACGGGCATTCTGCTCCGTGCCCCTGTTTTTTTATTCCAGGAGTGTTCCGACTTCCCGAAACGCTCCGAGCAATGAGGTGCTTTATGAAAACCATTGATCTTCCCATTCTGACCGATACCGCCGCCGCTGCGGCTCTTGACGAGGCCTGTGAGCAGGTTCGCATCAATCTGCCCCTGTACACCGACCGCTGCCAGAACCACTCCAGCGTGGACAACATCTACCCCGCCTGCGACAACAACCAGTGGACCTGCGGCTTCTGGCCCGGCGAGGTGTGGCTGGCCTTTGAGCGCACCGGCGACGAGGCCTTCAAGGCCTCCGCTCTGAAGCTGGTGGACAGCTTCGCTTACCGCATCGATCATAAGATCGAGGTGGACCACCACGATATGGGCTTCCTGTACAGCCCCTCCTGCGTGGCAGCTTACAAGCTGACCGGCAGCGAGATCGGCAAGGAGGCCGCCGTGAAGGCTGCCGACCAGCTGATCAGCCGTTTCCAGGAAAAGGGCCAGTTCATTCAGGCCTGGGGTGAGATGGGTGCGCCGGAAAACTACCGCTACATCATCGACTGCCTGCTGAACCTGCCTCTGCTGTACTGGGCCACCGAGGTGACCGGCGATGCCAAATACGCAGACATTGCCCACAAGCACATCACCACCTGCCTGGCTAACTCTTTCCGTGCCGACGGCTCCACATACCACACCTTCTTCATGAATCCGGACGGCACCCCCAGCCACGGCGCCACCTGCCAGGGCTACAAGGATGACAGCTTCTGGGCTCGCGGTCAGGCCTGGGGCGTGTACGGCAGCGTGCTGAGCTACCGTTACACCAAGAACCCCGAATATCTGGACACCTTCCGCAAGGCGCTGGCCTTCTACATGACCCGCCTGCCTGACGATCTGATTCCCTACTGGGATATGGTGTTCACCAGCGGCACCGAAGAGCCCCGTGACTCCTCCTCCGCTGCCATCGTGGCCTGCGGCCTGCTGGAGGCTGCCAAGTACGTGGAGGCCGAAGAGGCCGAGGGCTATGTGAAGCTGGCCCGTCAGATGATGGGCAGCCTGGTGGACAACTACGCGGTGCGTGAGCACGTGCCCGGTGCCGGCCAGATCCTGCATGGCACCTACAGCAAGAAGAGCCCCTACAACACCTGCACCCCCGAGGGCGTAGATGAATGCACCAGCTGGGGCGACTACTTCTACATGGAAGCTCTGACCCGTCTGACCAAGGACTGGGAGCTGTACTGGTAAAAAAGCGCAATACAGGAAAGAAGGATTGAGCGCAATGGAACTGAATACCCGCAAAGACTTTGAAGCACTGGCCCACAAGCTTCTGGACCCCCTGCTGCCCCTCTACTCTGAGGGCTGCGCACGGCTCCAGATCGGCGACACCGGCGCCAGCTACTGCCGCGACACCATCCAGATGGAGGGCTTTTCCCGCATTCTGTGGGCTCTGGCTCCCCTGCTGCAGGGCGGCGGCGAGGCACCGGAACTGACCCGCATTTACCAGAAGGGACTGGTCAGCGGTACCGATCCCGAGAGCCCGGAATACTGGGGCAATCCCGGCGACTACGACCAGCTGTTCGTGGAAATGGCCGCCATTGCCTGTGCCATTCTGGAAGTTCCCCAGACGTTCTGGGAGCCCTTGAGCGACAAGGAAAAGCAGAATCTGGTCAACTGGCTGAGCACCATCAACCAGCATGAGCTGCCCATGTGCAACTGGCTGGGCTTCCGCATTCTGGTCAACCTGGCGCTGCGCTCGGTAAACATGCCCTATGAGGCTGAACGCATGGAGCTGGATCTGCAGGAGATGGAAAGCTGGTACATCGGCGACGGCTGGTACAGCGACGGTTCTCCGCTGAACAAGCCTCAGCGCGACTACTACATTCCTTGGGCCATCCAGTACTACGGCGTGCTGTACAGCGTATTCGCCGCCGACACCGACCCGGAACGGGCCGCTCGCCTGCGGGAGCGGGCTCTGGTGTTCGGCCGGGAATTCCAGCACTGGTTCGATGAAAACGGCGCTGCCATCCCTTATGGCCGGAGCCTTGCTTACCGCTTTGCTCAGTGTGCCTTCTACTCTGTTTGCATCTGGGCCGGGCTGGAGCCCCTGCCGCTGGAGCAGATGAAGGGTATCATCGTGCGTAACCTCCAGTGGTGGATGGAAAAGCCCATTGTTGATCGGGACGGCGTGCTGAACATCGGTTACTGCTATCCCCAGATGTTCATGACCGAGCGCTACAATGCGCCGGGCAGTCCCTACTGGTCCATGAAGAGCTTCATCGTGCTGGGTCTGCCGGAAGATCACCCCTTCTGGAAGGCAGAGGCCGCTCCTCTGGCCGCAAATCCGGGCCTGACCCCCATGTACAATGCTCATTTCCTGATGCAGCGCACTCCGGACGGCCAGGTGAACCTGTATGCCCCCGCTGAGGTGGAGCAGAACGAGCACGGCCAGTTCGCAGAAAAGTACGGCAAGTTCGTGTACAGCACCCGGTTCGGCTTCTCTGCCAGCCGCAGCTATGTACAGCTGGAGCAGGCCGCGCCGGACAGCATGCTGGCCTTTGTAATCAGCGGCCAGGTGTTTGTGCGCCGTCACAGCGACAGCTTTGAGGTAAAAGAAGACCGGATGATCGCCACCTGGTCTCCCTTCGAGGGCATCACCGTGACCACCGAGCTGATTCCCACCGAGCAGGGCCACATCCGGCGGCACACCATCCAGAGTCCCTTTGCCTGCACCGCCTACGACAGCGGCTTCGCGGTGGCAAAGTTTACTCCGGAATTCGCCGCAAAGGCGGATGGCTGCACCGCTGAAGCGGGCAACCAGACCCAGCGCTGCACAGTATGCGGCAAATCCGGCACGGCGCAGATCATTGAGTGCTGGCCCAACACCAGCCTGTATGCGCCCAACACCGTGATTCCCTCGGTACGGTACGAGATCGCCGCGGGCACCACCGTGGTGGAGACCGAGATCACCGCCTTCGCGCAGTAATCACATTTGTACTTCGCGGCATTGCGAAGTACCAGTACGTCTTTTTTTGGGGGGCATTTTGCTGACAAAATGCCCCCTTCTTTTATAATATGAATAGAATTCATCGCTGCGCGGAGCTGGTCTGCGCAGCAAGCAAAAGTGAGGGAACTTTTATGCATCCTGATTTAAAATGGCTCGTGGACCCCGAGGTCTTCGCGGTGGGCCGGCTGCCCGCTCATTCCGATCATCGCTGGTACCAGAACGAGCAGGAGCTGGCGCTGGGCCGAATGGCTCTGCGTCAGAGTCTGGACGGGGAATGGCAGTTCGCCTACAGCCCCTGCCCCGCTGCCCGCCCGGCAGATTTCTGGCAGGAGGATTTCGACCGCTCGGCCTTCGGCCCCATCCAGGTACCCGGCCATGTGGAACTCCAGGGCCACGGCCAGATTCAGTACATCAACACCATGTATCCCTGGGACGGCCGCAGCAATCTGCGCCCGCCCCAGATTGACTGGGACAATGCGCCGGTGGGCAGCTATGTTCACCGGTTCGACCTTGACCCAGAGCTTGCGGGCAAACGGGTGTGCATCTGTTTTGAAGGCGTGGAGCAGGCCTTTTATCTCTGGCTGAACGGTCATTTCGTCGGCTACAGCGAGGATTCCTTCACCCCTGCCCACTTCGATTTGACGGAGTTTATCCGTCCCACCGGCAACCTGCTCTGCGTGGAGGTCCATAAGCGATGCAGCGCCAGCTGGCTGGAGGATCAGGACTTTTTCCGGTTCAGCGGTATCTTCCGCCCGGTGTATCTGTACGCCAAGCCCCGCATCCATGTGGAGGATCTCTGGCTGCGCGCCGGTCTGGAGGAGGACAACACCACCGGCACCCTCGCTCCCCGGCTGCTGCTCTCCGGCGAAACCGACGGCTGCTCTGTAACCTGCCGGATCACTGACCCTCTGGGCCGCTGTCTCTTTGACGGTCCCATCGACCCCAGCGGCGAAACGGCTCTTCATCTGCCGGACATTCAGCCCTGGGACCACGCTCATCCGGTGCTGTATTCGGTGTTGTTCCTCCTGAAGGACCGGCAGGGAAACCTGGCGGAGCTGGTTCCCTACCGTACCGGCTTCCGCCGTTTTGAGCTGAGGGACGGCCTGATGCTTCTGAACGGCGAGCGAGTGGTATTCAACGGCGTAAACCGCCACGAATGGAGCGCAGAGCGGGGCCGTTCCATCACCTGTGAGGACATGGACCGCGCCATGGCCACCTTCCGCCGGGCCAACATCAACGCGGTGCGCACCTGCCACTATCCCAATCAGAGCCACTGGTATGAGCTGTGCGATGAAAACGGCATCTATACCATGGATGAGACCAATCTGGAAAGCCATGGCTCCTGGCAGAAGATGGGCGCAGTGGAGCCCAGCTGGAACGTGCCCGGCAGCCTGCCCCAGTGGAAGGAATGCGTGGTGGATCGTGCCCGTTCCATGTTCGAGCGGGACAAGAACCACACCGCTATTCTGATCTGGTCCTGCGGCAACGAATCCTACGCGGGTGAGGATATTCTGGCCATGACCCACTTCTTCCACGAGAACGATCCCAGCCGTCTGGTGCATTATGAGGGTGTGTTCCACAACCGGGCCTTCGACTCCATCAGCGACATGGAAAGCCGTATGTACGCCACTCCGCAGGCCATCCGGGAGTATCTGGAGGCCAAGCCGGAAAAACCCTTTATCCTGTGCGAATACATGCACGATATGGGCAACAGCCTGGGCGGCATGGAAAGCTACATTCGCTTGGGCGAGGAATTCCCCCAGTATCAAGGCGGCTTCATCTGGGACTATATGGATCAGGCCCTGTGGCACACCGACTGCCTGGGCCGCCGGGTACTGGGTTACGGCGGCGACTTCGGTGAGCGTCCCACCGACTACAACTTCAGCGCCAACGGCATCGTGTTCGCCGACGGCAGCGAAAAGCCCGCCATGCAGGAGGTACGCTACTGGTATTCCAGCCCTGAGCAGCGTTCTCTGCACGATCAAAAGAACGTGGAGGCCAGCCGCCTGTCTGCCCAACAGGTGGCCTCTCTGCACGCTGAAAACGCCCGTCAGGCCCAATCCGCCGCCGATCTGGTGGTCATTGAGGGCGATGTGAATCTGGGCGTACAGGGCCAGGGATTTGAGGTTCTCTTCTCCTACACCGAGGCCGGCCCGGTTTCGCTGATCTCCCAGGGCACACAGTGGCTCTATCGTGCGCCTCGCCCCGCACTCTGGCGGGCAGCCACGGAAAACGACATCGGCAACGCCTTTGCCGCAAAGAGCGCTGCCTGGATGGCAGCGGATGCACTGCCCCGCTGCACCCGCTGGGAGGTCCGTGAAAAAGGCCCCCGCCGGGTAGAGATCGCCTATTTCTTTGAATTCGCCGCGGTTCCCGGCGCATCGGTGGAAATGATTTACTCGGTGGATGCCCAGGGAAGCCTGAGGGTGCGCGCCGAATTCCAGGGCGCGCCGGAGCTGCCCGAGCTGCCTGTATTCGGTGTTCGTTTTGTTCTGCCGGAGCCGGCAGCCTCCTTTGGCTGGACGGGCCTTTCCGGCGAAACCTATCCCGATCGGAAAAAGGGCGCCACCTTCGGCCGTCACAGCGATATTCCCCATATCCCGGACTATCTGGTTCCCCAGGATTGCGGCGTGCACATGGACACCCACCGGCTGACACTGGAGCGGCGCAACACCCAGGAAGCAGCCACCGCACGGCTGGAGCTGCTCATGGCAAAGGAGCCCTTTGCATTCAGTGCACTGCCTTACACCGCCCAGGAGCTGCAGAACGCCGATCACCGGGAACAGCTCCCGCCGCCCAGCCGCACGATTGTGACCGTGATGGGCGCGGTTCGAGGTGTTGGCGGCATCGACAGCTGGGGCACTGATGTGGAACCCGAATACCGAATCAGCGCGGAACAAAACCACCACGTCGAATTTTTCATTCAGCTTTAAGTGCACAGCGCGTCTCTTGCAGGGCCATAGTTTAAATTATAATTAAGGCTTTTGCTGTATGCTGGTGGTATCAACACTGGAAGGAAGGCGCTGCTATGCGCATTTTACTGGCGGAGGACGAGCGTTCCCTGGCGCGGGCTCTTGTTGCCCTGCTGGAAAAGAACAACTATTCCGCCGACGCGGTGCACGACGGCGTGGATGCTCTGGAATATCTGAAAAGCGGCAATTACGACTCTTTGATTCTGGACATCATGATGCCCCGTATGGACGGACTGGAGGTTCTGCGGCAGCTTCGGGCAGAGGGCAACCCCATCCCGGTGCTGCTGCTCCGCAACCCCCGCCAGCTGGTACCCACCGAGCGCTTTCTGGAACGGATCTGGGGCTATGACAGCGAGGTGGAGCCTAACGTGGTCTGGGTATACATTGCCTATCTGCGCAAAAAGCTTGCCGCTCTGCGGGCTGATATTCAGATCAAAGCCACCCGTAACGCAGGCTATTCTCTGGAGGAATTGCCATGATCAAACGCCTGCGCCGCAAGCTGATTGCCGCTTGCATGGTCTCGCTGGCCATTGTGCTGACAGTGATCCTGGGCGGCGTCAACCTGATGAGCTATTACAAGATCGTCTCTGATGCAGACAGCGTACTCACCCTGCTGGCAGCCAACGACGGCGTCTTTCCCAAACCTCAGGGCGGCGAACCTGTTCCGACCAAACCACCCGGTGGAAAAAAAGACGGCATGAGCGGGCACGGCATGTCGCCGGAAACTCTCTATGAGACGCGTTTTTTCTGGGTATTGATCGGAACAGACGGCCAGGTCCTGCAAATCGATACCGGCCAGATCGCTGCTGTGGATGCTGAACTGGCCGCCTCCTATGCGCAGGAAATTCTGGCAAGCGGCCGCACCTCCGGTTTCTGCCGAAACTACCGTTATCAGGTCTCCCAGGAGAGCGGGGGCAGCCGGGTAATTTTTCTGGATTGCGGGCGCAGCATTTCCTCCCTGCACACCACCCTGTTTGCCAGCATTTCACTGGCTGTGCTGGGTCTGTGTGCGGTGCTGGCACTGCTGCTGATCCTCTCCAGCCGGATTGTGCGGCCGGTGGCGGAAAGCTATGAAAAGCAGCGCCGGTTCATCACCGACGCAGGCCATGAGCTGAAAACGCCCATGACCATCATCAGCGCCGATGTGGACCTGGCCGAGATGGACTGCGGGGAAAACCAGTGGCTCATCGACATCCGCCGCCAGACGCAGCGTCTCACCAGCCTGACCGCCGATCTGATCTATCTGTCCCGCATGGAAGAGGAACAGCCCAGGCTTTCGCCCATTGAGTTTCCCCTTTCGGATGCGGTGGAGAAGATAGCCCAGTCCTTTGCGGCTCTCGCCACCAGCCAGGGCAAGGCATTTTCCATCCGGGTGCAGCCCATGCTCTCGTATCTTGGCGATGAGAAAGCCATTCGCCAGCTGGTTCCCATCCTTCTGGACAATGCTCTCAAATACTCCCCTGAGGGCGGACAGCTGACTCTCACACTGGAAAAGCAGGACCGCGGTACGCTGCTCACCGTCACCAACACCGTGGACAAACCTCTGGAACGTGCCCAGCTGACCCGTCTGTTCGACCGGTTCTATCGTACCGACCAATCCCGCAACAGTCAGACCGGCGGCTATGGGCTGGGGCTTTCCATTGCCAAAAGCATCGTACTGGCGCACAAGGGAAAATCCGGGCAGAGCAGCCGGACAGCAACACTCTTGCAATTGTGGTGAATCTGTCTGCATAAAAAACTACGATTCGCTGGTAAAACACCAATTTCAAAGCAAAAAACCGAGGTCTTTGCACGACATTGTGCAAAGACCTCGGTTTTTTTGTGATTATAGCAGCTCTGCAAACCAAGAACAGCGGAAACCGCATATACGGTTTCCGCTGTTCAATTCAGTGTTTACAGCTCTTAGCGCTGCAGGGGTATTCCGCTAGTTTGCGTCCCTTACTGTTTCTTCTTGACGAAAACCAGTACGGCCGCAATTACTGCGATCACTACCACAGCACCGATCACAACAGGCAGTACACTGCCGCTGCCCTGTGCGGAAACAGCTTCGCTCTCAGAGGAAACAGCTTCCTCACTGTCCGCCGGCTGCTCTTCTGCTGCAGGCTCCTCAGTGGGAACCGCAGTGGGTGCTGCAGTGGGAGCTGCGGTAGCCGAGGGAGTGGAGCCCTCATCGGGCTTCTGAGTGGGAGCTGCAGTAGGTGCAGCAGTGGGAACCGCAGTAGGTGCAGCAGTGGGAGCTGCAGTGGGAGCTGCGGTAGCCGAGGGAGTGGAGCCCTCATCGGGCTTCTGAGTGGGAGCTGCAGTAGGTGCAGCGGTGGGAACCGCAGTGGGAGCTGCAGTAGGCACTGCAGTGGGAACTGCGGTGGGAGTTGCAGTAGGTACTGCAGTGGGTACTGCGGTGGGCTCAGGAGTCGCGGTCGGCTCCGGAGTGGGTGCAACGTAGTCGATGTTCTCATCGGCAACGGCCAGCCAGCTCACAACGGGAGCCTGAGAGCCGGTGCAGGTGATGGTGTAACGAACGGTTGCAGCCTCATCCAGCGTGAAGGTGAACTCGTTCAGCTGGCTCAGGTTGGAGCCGCTCACGCCGAAGGTGCCCGCATCCAGAACAGTATCGCCATAGGAAACGGTAGCTTTCATCGGGCGGTCCATCCACCACCACTCCTGATGGGCAGAGGTGATGGTATATTCGCCGGCTTCCAGATAGAAGTCGTAGGAGATGGTCTCACCCACCTTATTCTCCTTACCGTAAATACCGGTGGCCCACATGTCAGCGGTGCCGGACCAGCCCTTGGTGCCAACATCGGTGTCCACCAGACCCCAGGTGTTGTCACTGGTCTTGAACTGATCGAACTTATCGTTCAGCAGCTGATCGCCCAGCATAGATTTCACCAGTTCATAGTACTCGGTGGTCTCCGGTGCATTTGCATCGTTCAGGTTGCAGACGGTATCGATGAAGTAAACCAGGTTGTTGGGTACGACCTGCACGGATACGTTTGCGGTCAGGGGCATACCCAGAACGGTGATGCCGCCCTGTACCACACCAACCACATCATTGGTGCCGTACACGTTGGTGAAGTTGTCGGGTTCATTGCCTTCCCAGACAATGGGCATCTCCTTGATTTCGCCATTGCTGTCCTTTACCATTACGGTGCTGGGCAGAGCGCTGGCGGGCAGGCGGCCATTGCTCAGAACAGTCAGCCCGGTGGGCAGTTCGCTCTCAATGGAAACCAGAGCAGTTCCGCTCACTTCCAGCTCCTCACCCAGGGTGTAGAGCGCGTCGATCTGCAGAGTGCCGGACTTGAGAACGACCTTCACGGAGTGCTTGTCGTTGGTCAGGCCGGTCAGAGTGTAGGTCTCAAAACGGGTGCCGCTGGAGGAAGTTTTTGCGTTTTCAGCAACCAGGTTGCCGTCCACATAGACATCCAGAACGGCGCTGCCGTCGTTGCCGCCGGTAATGGCAAAGCCGGTGCCGGCCACAGGGAAGTCGAAGGTGAATTCAGCGCCCGCAGTGCTGGTCACGCTCATGGTGCGGTACCAGTTGTCGGCGCTGCCGCCGCCGGGCTTGGTGATATCCCACACGCTCTTATCGGCGTAGGTCACGCTGTCATCCTGGCCATCCACCATGCTGGTGGCGTAGGGGATGGTTCCCTCGATGGTGGTCACCTTCAGGTTATCGAAGTAGACCACACTCCAGGGGCTGCTCAGCTTGACGCGGCCTGCGTCCATGGGATTGGAGTCGGTGTAGCTGTAAACCACCTGGCCGTCCAGGCAGGCAGTAATCATGTTGCCGTTGGCATGAACCTGCACAGCGTACTTGCCCTCGGCATCGGCTTCCACCTTGCCGCTGGACAGCTTGGTGCCGCCGCGGTAGAACTCCCAGTCACCGTCGCCGTACACCCGCAGGGTGTAGCCGTCCTGGTTC
>NZ_NFKA01000012.1 GCF_002160145.1 Gemmiger sp. An194
GGCCCGTTTGTCCGCCTTGCGGGGATAGGCCTGCCAGAACCGCTCAAAGCCGGCTGGCGTATCGGCCGAGAGCTGTTCGGACTTTGGTTCAGTCTTCGGTGTGTCGTTCCCCAATTTCTCAGAGGAGGGGGAAGACGCACGCCCGCCGCAGGCGGTGTATGTGTGTTGGGTATCTTCTTGGATATCTTTTTGGGTATCTTTTATCGCTCTTCCGGAAGCGTCATTTGAATGTTCCGAATTCGTTTGTTGCAAGTGACGATTTTGAAACATGGAAAGAACGGATTCGCTGACTGCATACCACAACGTGCGGTCAAAGGCAAACCGGCCGAAGCGGCCCTCTACAAGTGCGCCCTGCCGGACAAGACTTTTCAGCAGGCGGCGGATCTGAGGCACGCTCCAGAAGGAAAAATGTTCCGCCAGCCGGGCGGCGCTGGCGTACATCCAGCAGCGGCCCTCTTTTTGGCAGTCCGGGTTCGACTGGTTTTTCTCACACCAGAACCGGATGTGATCCAAGAGAATTGCTTCCTCCACCCCATACCGGGCGGCGATGTCGGTATCAAAGGAATAACGCATGTGTGACCCTCCTTTTTTGAAAATAGACCGGGAAAACAAAAACCGCCCCCGGCGCGCCTGTGTTTGCACAAGGCGCACCGGATGACGGTTTGCAAAAAAGGCGGGGCCTGCACCGGCTCCGCCTGATCGTTTCAGTTTATATGGTAGCACGGGTCGGGCCGGGCTTTCCAGGGTCAAAATGCAAAAAAATCCGGGCTTTCCGGGTCAAAATCGTCCTTTGGCCGGGCTTTTCGCGGTGGGGGAAGAGGTGGTATAATGGGGGCAAAGCCGAAAAAGGAGGTGATGGGATGCGCGGCGGTATCCTTGCGCAGAAAATTGCATAAACCCATGTGAGCAGACCGAACACACGGAAGCCTTACATGGGAGGAACAAGCAATGAAACAGAACAAATACGACGACCCGAAGTTTTTTGAAAAGTACAGCCGGATGACCCGCTCGCAAAAGGGCCTGGAGGGCGCGGGCGAATGGCACGAGCTGGAAAAGCTGCTGCCGGAATTTGCGGGCAGGCGGGTGCTGGACCTGGGCTGCGGCTACGGCTGGCACTGCGCCTACGCCGCCCAAAAGGGGGCGGCCTCGGTGCTGGGGGTGGACCTTTCCGAAAAGATGCTGGCCACCGCCCGCGAGAAGAACAGCGGGGCGGTCATCCGGTACCGCCGCGCCGCCATGGAGGAGCTGGCCTTTGCGCCGGGCAGCTTTGAGGTGGTGCTCAGCTCGCTGGCCTTCCACTATGTGCGGGACTTCGCGCCGCTGGTGGAGCACATTCATGAATGGCTCACGCCGGGCGGAGCGTTCGTCTTTTCGGTGGAGCACCCGGTCTTCACCGCCTACGGCAGCCAGGACTGGTACTACGGCCCGGACGGGGAGATTTTGCACTTCCCGGTGGACCGCTACAGCTTCGAGGGCCAGCGGCAGGCGGTGTTCCTGGGCGAGACGGTGACCAAATATCACCGCACCCTCACCACCTACCTGGAAACGCTGCTGCAAAGCGGTTTTGCGCTGCGCCATGTGGTGGAGCCCCAGCCCCCGGAGGACATGCTGGACCTGCCCGGCATGCGGGACGAGCTGCGCCGCCCCATGATGCTGCTGGTGGCCGCCCAAAAGCAGTAATCGTTTTGCGTCAAACAAAAAAGCCAGAGCGTTTTGCTCTGGCTTTTTGTTTTGCTTATTTGTTCGCCTTGGGTTCGGCCTTGACTTCCGCTTTGGGGGCTTTTTCGGCTTTGGCTTCGGGCTTGGATTTCGCCTTTGCCTGGGCAGGAGCTTTGGCCGGTTCCGCCGCCTTTGCGGGCGGGGTGAGACCCGGCTCTTCCATGGACTGCTTTTCCAGCGCCGGGGGCGGGGGCGGGGGCACGTCCTCCACCAGGATGGTGAAGCCGTAGGGGTTCACCTCGGTGTGCTTACCGAAGGCTTCCTCCACGATCAGCCGGGAGGAACGGTTCATGATGATCTCCGCCATCTGGGCACAGCCGGTGCGGCGGTAGTGCAGCACATCGCCCTCCGCCTTGATGATCTGCATGTCGCCCTCGGCGAAGGCGTCGCATTCCCGGCGCAGATGGGCCAGCTGGCGCAGCACCGGGCGCACCCGGCTCTCGGTGGATTCCCAGTTGAAGTAGGCCCGGTTGAAGGGGTCCCGGTAGCCCTGCATGGCGATCTCGTCGCCGTAATAGATGCTGGGCACGCCGGGCAGCGTAAAGATCATGGCGTAGGCCAGCCGCAGCAGCCGCACGCCGTGGTTGTACCGGTCCCGGGGCAGGGTTCGGCCGCTCTGCCAGTACCGGTCCTTGCCGTCCGAGGGTTCGTCCGCAATGGCGGTGAGCGCCCGCTCGGTGTCGTGGGTGCTCATAAAGTTCATCAGGCAGTGCAGCGCCGGGGCCGGGTAATGCTCACAGATGGCCATGATGTCCTCGGCGGTGTCCGCCGCGCTGCGGCCCTTCAAAAAGCCCAGCACCGCGTTGCGGAAGGGGTAGTTCATCACCGCGTCCAGCCCGTTGCCCAAAAGATAGGTCCGGCGCACGCCGTAGGCCTCCTTGGTGGTGGCGTCCTCCCAAACCTCGCCCAGCAGGTAGCAGTCCGGCCCGTGGGCCTTCACCGCCTTGCGGATCTCCTCGATGAAATCATCCGGCAATTCGTCCGCCACATCCAGCCGGAAGCCGGACGCGCCCAGGCTCAGCCAGGTGTCGATCACGCCGCCCTTGCCACAGATGAACTGGCGGTAGGCCGGGTCGCTCTCCTGCACCTCGGGCAGGCTCTCGAAGCCCCACCAGCTGCGGTAGCCGCAGGCATAGTTGGGGCTGAAATCGTACCAGCTGCGATAGGGGCTCTGGGGGTCGTGGTAGGCACCGCCCGGGCCGTAGCGGCCCTCCCGGTTGAAGTAGATGGAATCCGAGCCGGTGTGGCTGAACACGCCGTCCAGAATGATGCGGATGCCCTGGCGGCGGGCCGCGGCGCACAGCTGGCTGAACTCTTCTTTGGTGCCCAGCAGCGGGTCTGGCTTTAAATAGTCGGCGGTGTTGTAGCGGTGGTTGGAATGGGCCTCGAAGATGGGGTTCAGATAGATCCAGCTGACCCCCAGCTCCTTCAAATAGGGCAGCTTTTCCATGATGCCCGCAAAGTCGCCGCCGAAGTAGTCCATGTTCAGATAGCCGCCCTCTTCGTTGGGCCAGAAGTAGGGCTCGCCGTGCTTGTTCTCCCGGTAGATGCGGTCCGAGAAGGGCATGGGCTTATGCTTTTTGCCCTCGTAGAACCGGTCCGGGAAAATCTGATACAGCACCCCGCCCTTGATGGGCGCGGGGGTGACGAAATCCGCCTCGTACACGGTGAGCTGCCACCAGGGACCGGTGGTCCAGCCCAGCACAGCCTGGCCCATGGGGCCACGGAAGAGCTTGCGGAAATCGGAATACAGATCGAAATAGTAAAAGTGCAGCCCGGCCCGGCTCAGCGAAAGGGTCAGCGAGAAGCGGTTGATGCCCTCCTCGCAGCCGTCGAAGGCCATGGCGTGATGCACCGGCTCGCCGCCGTCCCGGATGAGCACCAGGTGTGGGCGCACGAATCCGTAATCGTAGGGGATGGTGAGCCGGAAGGTGACCTGCTGGCCGGTTTTCACCGCGCCGAAGGGGGTTTTATAGGCCGGGTCAAAGCTGTTGTATAACTGATCCACACAAACACTCCCAGAACAAAGATGCCGGCAGCCGCCGGGAAAAACGGATATCGAACAGGAAAAGGCCCCGGGGCCGGACTGTCCGGCGCCCGGGGCGAAGGGGCAGCCGCAGAGACTGCCCGGAAATCAGAGCGGAAAACCGCAAGGGCGGCACCGCATAATTCCAGGTGGTGGAGCGCGCCGGAAAATTTTTTGCGGAATGAACCCAAAAGCGCAGGCAAGCCTTTGAGGCCCCGCGAGCATTTTGGGAAAATTCCACGGAAAATTTTGGCGCGATACGCCGCCTGAGCCGACAGGCGTGAATTGTGCGGTGGTGCCCTAAAAAACTTACTTTACGGGATGCGCGCCCCAGATGTCGCGGGCATAGTCCATCACGGAACGGTCGGCGCTGAATACGCCGCTGTTGGCGATGTTGGCCAGGCTCATCTGGTTCCAGCGGGTGCGGTCGGCGTACAGCTTCTGCACGTCGGCCTGGGCGCGGCGGTAGTCCTTGAAGTCGGCCATGACCATGTAGGGGTCGCTGGTGCGCAGGTTGTTGACCACCTCGTGGAAGCTTTCGCCGTTCCAGCCCTTCTCCAGGAAGTTCAGCACCTCCATGGCAACCTCGTCGCTGTTGATGAACATGCTGGGATGGTAGCCGGTGGCCTTCATCTGGTTCACTTCCTCGGTGAGCATACCGAAGATGATCTCGTTCTCCTTGCCCGCGGCGGCGGCGATCTCAACGTTGGCGCCGTCCAGGGTGCCCAGGGTGATGGCGCCGTTCAGCATGAACTTCATGTTGCCGGTGCCGGAGGCCTCGGTGCCTGCCAGGCTGATCTGCTCGCTCACCTCGCTGGCGGGCATCAGACGCTCGGACAGGGACACATTGTAGTCCTCCAGATAGACCACGCGCAGCTTCTCGCGCACGGCGGGGTCGGCGTCGATCAGGGCGCCCAGCTTGCAGATCAGGCGGATCATCTGCTTGGCCATGTAGTAGCCGGGGGCAGCCTTCGCGCCGAAGATGTAGGTCTTGGGGGCGAACTCCGCATTGGGATGATCCTTCAGGTACAGGTACTGGGCGGCGATGTTCAGCGCGTTCAGGTGCTGGCGCTTGTACTCGTGCATGCGCTTGACCTGGCAGTCGAAGATGGAGGCGGGGTCGATCACCTGACCGGTGGTCTTCTCCAGATAGGAGGCAAACTCCGCCTTGTTGGCCTTCTTCACATCCTCCAGAGCCTTGAGAACAGTCTTGTCGTCCTTAAAGGCGTTCAGCTTTGCCAGCTGGGAAGCGTCGTGCTTGAAGCCCTCGCCGATGGTCTCGCTCAGCAGCTTGGTGAGGCCGGGGTTGGAGGCCAGCAGCCAGCGGCGGTAGGCGATGCCGTTGGTCACGTTCTTGAAGGCCTGGGGCTTATACAGGTAGTAGTCGTGGAAGACACTGTCCTTGATGATCTGGCTGTGCAGCTTGCTCACGCCGTTGATGGAGTGGCAGACATAGCAGCAGATGTTGGCCATGCGAACCTGATTGTCGCCCAGGATGGCCATGTAGTTGATCTTGCCCCAGTCGCCGGGGAAGGCCTTCTCGAAGTCGGCGCGGCAGCGGCGGTCCATCTCCTCCACGATGGAGTAGATGCGGGGCAGGGTGGAACGGAAGATGTCCAGGTTCCACTTCTCCAGCGCCTCGCTCATGACGGTGTGGTTGGTGTAGGCGAAGGTGCGGCGGCAGATGTCAAAGGCCTTATCCCAGTCGTAGCCGCACTCGTCCAGCAGGATGCGCATCAGCTCGGGGATGGCCAGGGTGGGATGGGTGTCGTTCAGCTGGATGGCTGCCTTCTCGGGCAGGGTGTCCAGGCTGCCCCACTGGGACAGATGATTCTGGCAGATGTCGCCGATGGAGGCGGCGGACAGGAAGTACTGCTGGCGCAGGCGCAGGATTTTGCCCTCCCGGTGGTTGTCGTTGGGGTAGAGGATCTTGCTGATCAGCTCGGCGGAGGCGTTCTTGGAGATGGCGCTGCCGTACTCGCCGGCGTTGAAGCTGTTCATGTCGAAATCGGGGGCCTTGGCCTGCCACAGGCGCAGCTTGGCAACGCCCTGTCCGTCGTAGCCCTGCACGTACATGTCGCTGGGCACGGCGATGACGCTGTTGTAATGACGGTGGGTCACATGATGGTAGCTGCCCTCCCAGCTTTCCTCAATGTCGCCGTCGAACTTGATCTCGATGCTCTGGTCGGGGTGGCTCTTCAGCCAGACCTGACCACCGGGCAGCCAGTTGTCGGCCTTTTCCTGCTGCCAGCCGTCCACGATCTTCTGCTTGAAGATGCCGTACTCGTACAGGATGGAATAGCCGGTGCCGGAGATGCCGGTGGTGGCCATGCCGTCCAGATAGCAGGCGGCCAGACGGCCCAGACCGCCGTTGCCCAGGCCTGCATCCGGCTCTTCCTCGTAGATGCTCTCCATCTTGATGCCCGCGTCGGACAGCACCGCCTCGGCCACTTCGTTCAGGCCCAGGTTGAACAGGCTGGTCTTCAGGCTGCGGCCCATCAGAAATTCCATGCACAGGTAGTACACCTGCTTTGCGCCGGTGCCGTAGGCGCGGCTCTGGAACTTTTTGTGCTGGGCGCTCATCAGCCGGCGGGCGATGATAGCCAGCGCACGGTAGATCTGCTGGTTGCTGGCCACGTCCAGCGTGGTGCCGTATTCCGTGTTCAGCCGCTCCTTGAGCAGCTTCTCAAACTCTTTCTTGGTGTATTTCGTCAACGTTTCTCCACTCCTGTCGGTAAAAGTAAATCGCTGCCAAAAAACTAAGGGTCAAAGGGGAAATTCCGGCGGGCGGGGCGCTCCCGTTCTGGGGGTCCCGGGGCCGGGCGGCCTGGCAGCAGGGCTGCACACTGTGAGCAGTACCGTGGCATTCAGGCAACAGAGACAGCACGGGACTGCCTTTTTATTTTACCAATTTATCCGGCCCGTTTCAAGAAAAAATACGTTTCCGGTAAGCATATGCCCCTTCCCGGCGGGCAAAAAGACAGGATGCGGCAAAAAAAGGGGTTTTCTGTGGGGGTGCTTTATACTATAATAAGATTCAAGGCGGCGGGCTGCGCCGGATGCGTGCCGCCGCCTTGTGACTATGCTTCGCGCCCGGCGCGGAGTTTTGTGAAAGAAGAGGGATTGAATTATGCCGGTTACCAAAGTGAAACTGACCATCTGCGGGTCCAACTATATCGTATCCACCACCGATTCCGAGGAATATGTGAACCAGCTGGCCGAGCGGCTGGACACGGACATGACCGAGATCATGACCCAGAACCCCAGCGCCAGCGTGGCCGCCAGTGCGGTGATCAGCGCGCTGAGCTATCTGGATGAGCTGAACAAGAACGCCTCCAGCACCGACAACATGCGCGCCCAGATCAAGGATTATCTGGAGGACGCCGCCAAGGCCAAGCTGGAGGCCGAGAACGCCCGCCGTCAGGTGGAGAAGCTGACCGCCGAGCTGAACGCCCTGAAGGCCCAGCAGGCGGCCGCCGCCCAGGCTGCTGCCGAGCAGGCCGCCCTGCTGGAAAAGGCCGAGGAGGCCGCCGCCGGTGAGGAAACCGCCGTCAGCGAGGAGAGCAATGAACAGTAACGCACCCATGGAGATCCTTGCCCCCGCGGGCAATATGGAGGCGCTCACCGCCGCCGTCTACAGCGGGGCCAACGCGGTGTATCTGGGCCTGAAGCGGTTCAGCGCCCGGCGCACCGCCGGAAACTTTGATGCACACGAGCTGCGCGAAGCGGTGAGCTTCTGCCACGGCCGCGGGGTGAAGGTGTATGTAGCCATCAACACCACCGCCCACCCGGCGGAGCTGGAGGCCCTGTGCGACGCGCTGGCCGACGTGTGCGCCGCCGGTGCCGACGCGGTGATTCTGCAGGACCTGGCGGTGGCGGCGCTTGCCCGCCGTATGGCTCCGGACCTGCCCATCCACGGCTCCACCCAGATGAGCGTGCACACGCTGGAGGGCGCGCTGGAGCTGGCCGAGCTGGGCTTTTCCCGGGTGATTCTGGCCCGTGAGCTGAGCCTTTTGGAGATCGAGCACATCGCCAAAAACTGCCCCATCGAGGTGGAGGTGTTCGTGCACGGCGCGCTGTGCATGAGCGTTTCCGGCCAGTGCTACATGAGCGCCTTTCTGGGCGGACGCAGCGGCAACCGGGGCGGCTGCGCCGGACCCTGCCGCCTGCCCTTTGCGGCGGACGGCTCCGGGGCCTGTCATCTGAGTTTGAAGGACCTTTCTGCCGTGGGCAGTCTGCCCGCGCTGGCCGCCGCCGGTGTGGTGAGCGCCAAGATCGAGGGACGGCTGCGGGGCCCCGAGTACGTGGCCGCCGCGGTGAACGCCTGCCGCAATTCGCTGGCGGGCCAGCCCTACGACGAAAAAGTATTACAGGATGTATTTTCTCGTTCCGGTTTTACCAATGGATATATCGAGGGCAAGATCAACGGGAGCATGTTCGGGGTGCGCACCGCTGAGGACAGCGCCGCCAGCAAGGCGGTGATGCCCGCGCTGCGGGAGCTGTACCGCCGGGAGATGCCCCGGGTGCCGGTGCGCTTCACCCTGCTCTGCGAGGAGGAGGGCTGCAAGCTCACCGCCGCCGACGGCGAGGGCAACACCGCCATCGCCTACACCCAAAGCGCCCCCCAGAAGGCGGAAAAGGACCAGCGGGGCGCCATCGAGCGGGCGCTGGGCAAGACCGGCGGCACGCCCTTCTATCTGGAGAGCCTGACCATCGAGGGCGAGCCGGGCTATCTGCCGGGCAGCGAGTGGAACGAGGTGCGCCGGGCCGCGCTGGAAAGCCTGCTCAAAAAGCGCAGCGCCCTGAAGCCCTGGGCCTTCCACCGTCTGCCCCTGCCCGCCGCAAACCGGCACCCCCTGCCCGCGAAGCTGCCCCTCTGGGGCCGGTTCGAGCACTGGGAGCAGGTGCCGGAAAACGCCGAAGAGCTGGCCGGGCTGATCGTTCCGGTGTTCGAGGCGGAGCAGGTTCCCGCAAATCTGCGGGCGAAAACCGTGCTGGAGCTGCCCCGGGCCATGTTCGGGGCCATGGAGTCTGCGGTGGCCAAGGCCATCGAGGCCACGAAAAACGCGGGCTTTGCCGGGTATCTGGCCCAGAACATCGCCCACTTCAAGCTGGCGAAGGGCCTGCCCCTCTACGGCGGCTTCGGGCTGAACATCACCAACCCGCTGGCCGCGGATACTTACAAGGCCATGGGCCTGCGGGCCATGACCCTGCTGCCCGAGGTGCCCTTCAACGAGATGACGGCCATTGCCCCCGGCGTGCCCACCTGGGCGCTGGTCTACGGCCATATGCCCCTGATGCTCACCCGGGCCTGCCCGCTGCAGAATGTGATCGACTGCGCCCACTGCGGCAAAAAGGGAGAACTCACCGACCGCAAGAACAAGCACTTCCCGGTGCGCTGCGGCGGCGGTGTGCGTCAGGTGTACAACCCGGTGCCCCTCTATCTGGGCGACCGGGCCGGAGAAGTGCCTGCCGATGCGGGTGTGCTGCTGTTCACCATCGAGTCGAAGGAGCAGGCGGCAAAGGTCATCGACCGGTACCGCAAGGGCGAGGCCTGGCCCGGCGAGTTCACCCGGGGTTTGTACTATAAGCCCGCACAGTAAAGCCGGGACTGCCCTTTCAAAATAACAAAAAGTAAAATAAAGCAATGCTTCAACAGAAAGGAAATGCTCTTCCCATGGAGATCCCATACATCCTTACCCGGCCGGGGGCCAAGGCCCCGGCCTATGCCACCCCCGGCGCGGCGGCGGCGGACCTGTGCGCCGCTCTGGATGCGCCCCTCACCCTGGCTCCCGGCCAGCGGGCCATCATTCCCACCGGCGTGGCGGTGCAGCTGCCCGGCCCCCAGTGGGTGGCCCTGCTCTGCGCCCGCAGCGGCCTTGCGGTGAAGCGGGGGCTGACTTTGTCCAACGGGGTGGGGGTCATTGACTCCGACTACCGGGGCGAGATCGGCGTCGGCGTGGTGAATCTGGGCGAGGAGCCGGTGACCGTGGAGCCCGGCGAGCGGGTGGCCCAGCTGATGATCCTGCCGGTGGCCCAGGCCGCTTTTGTGCAGGCTCAGAGCCTGGACGAGACCGACCGGGGCGCGGGGGGCTTCGGCTCCACCGGCCGTCTGTGAGCGGGGAAGGGGAACAAACGCCATGAAAAATGCTCTGTTTTTGTGCTTCTGCCTGCTGGCGGGGGTCATCGCCGGGGGCCTGCTGGCTCAGGTCTGCGCCGGAGTGTCCGGCCTTTCCTGGCTGGCCTATTCCAAGGCCCTGCGCTTTGCGCCCCAGCTGGACCTGAGCGTGCTGCGCCTGAATCTGGATTTCGTGCTGGAGCTGAGCGCTGCCCAGGTGCTCACGCTGGCGCTGGCCATCTTTGTCTATCGCCGGGTGGAGATCTGAGCTCCGCCCCGGTGCGCCCGGGGGGTTCCCGGGCTTTTTTGTGAAAAAATCGTTCTGACTTGAAATAAACCAAAGGAGAAAATCGTTATGTCATTGGTCCTCGCATCCGGCAGCCCCCGCCGCAAGGAGCTGCTTTCCATGATCTGCCCGGAGTTTTCCGTCATCACCAGTGAGGTGGACGAGTCCGCCATCACCGCCCCCACCCCTGCCGAGACCGCCCTGGCTCTGGCCACCGCAAAGTGCAAGGCCGTGGCCAAGGATCACCCGGAGGATGTGGTCATCGGCTGCGACACCGTGGTGGACTGCGGCGGCGAAATTTTCGGCAAGCCCGCCGACCGGGAGGACGCGGTGCGCATGCTGCACGCGCTTTCCGGCAAGGGCCATCAGGTGCACACCGGCGTGTGCGTGTGCAGGGGGGAGGAATGCAAGAGCTTCGTTGCCACCAGCACCGTGAATTTTTACCCCATCGAGGAGGAGGCCATCCAGGCCTACGCGGATACCGCCGAGCCCTACGACAAGGCGGGCGGCTACGCCATTCAGGGCACCGCGGCCCTGTTCTGCGAGGGCATCGACGGCTGCTATTACAACATCATGGGCCTGCCGGTTTCCCGCCTGGCCCGGCTGCTGCGGGAGTTTCGGTGATTTCTGGCGGAAAATCACCGGAAAAAGTTTGAAGAAATTGAAAAAAAAGCCCCGCGCCCGTTGAGAATGTTCTCCGGGCCGGGTATAATAAGATAGAATGCCTGCACGGCGGCACAAGCCGGCGGCGGCGCGTTTTTTTGATTTTTATCCGGTCATTTGAAATAGAGTGTGCGCCTCGGTGTGAGGCCTGTGAGAAAAGGAGAAACGTGTATATGTTCAGCAAGGATATCGGAATCGACCTCGGAACCGCCAATACCCTGGTTTACCTGCGGGGCAAGGGCATCATCATGCGGGAGCCCAGCGTGGTGGCCGTGGATACCAAGACCGACGAGGTGCGCAGTGTGGGCCACGAGGCCAAGGCGGTCATCGGCCGTACCCCCGGCAGCATCATGGCCGTGCGTCCCCTGAAGGACGGCGTGATCGCCGACTTCGACATCACCGCCAACATGCTGGCCCGCTTCATCAAGAAGGTCTGCGGCAACAGCATGTTCTTCCGTCCCCGCGTGGTCATCTGCATCCCCTCCGGCGTGACCGAGGTGGAGCGCCGCGCCGTGAAGGAGGCCGCCCTGAAAGCGGGCGCCCGTCAGGTGAGCGTGATCGAGGAGCCCATGGCCGCGGCCATCGGCGCCGGTCTGCCCATCAGCGAGCCCTCCGGCAGCATGGTGGTGGACATCGGCGGCGGCACCAGCGAGGTGGCCGTGATCAGCCTGGGCGGCATCGTGGCGGCCCGCAGCGTGCGCGTGGGCGGCGACGAGTTCGACCAGGCCATCATCGCCTACATCAAGCGCAAGTACAACCTGCTGATCGGTGAGCGCACCGCCGAGCAGATCAAGATCGAGATCGGCTCCGCCTACGAGCTGGAGGAGGAGAAGGAGATGGAGATCAAGGGCCGCAACCTGGTGGACGGCCTGCCTAAGAACATCACCGTACACTCCGAGGAGATCCGCGACGCGCTGGCCGAGAGCCTGCAGAAGGTTGTGGACGCCATCAAGGAGACCCTGGAGCGCACTCCCCCTGAGCTGAGCGCCGACATCATCGACCACGGCATCATGCTCACCGGCGGCGGCGCGCTGCTGCGCGGTCTGGATGAGCTGGTACACCGTGAGACCGGCATCGACGTGCACGTGGCCGAGACCCCGCTGGACTGCGTGGCCGCCGGCACCGGCGCGGTGCTGGATCACATCGACCTGCTGGGCGACGTGCTGGACGACAACTCCTCTCACTTCTAAGAGAACGCTCTAAGAGAACGCTTCCGCCGTGCGGGCGGGGGATTTTGTGACCATCAAGCCGGGGCCGCGCCCCCGGGCTTTTGTGCAACACCGGCGCGGGCGGCCCTTGCCGGGGCGGCCCGCGTATTTTTTATTCGTTTGCAAAGCATGCTTTGCGCAACTCAACCGGGGAGGTGAGCCCACTGAAGGACTTTTTCAATACCGGAAAATTCAAGGCCCTGGTGGCCCTGGCAGTGCTGCTGGGCGGCATCATGGCCTGGGCCGGCGCCAACGGGCGGCTGGCCAGCGCGCCGGAGCAGATTCTGAGCGCGGTGCTTTCGCCCTTCCAGAAGGGCGCGGGCGCGGTGAGCGGCGGCGTGGGAGGCCTTTTGGACAAATACGCCCGCATCGACTCCATCATCGCCGAGAACGAGGCCCTGAAACAGGAAAACTGGGAGCTGCAGGATAAGCTGGTGGAATACGACCGGCTCAAGGCCGAGAACGACGCCTACAAGGAGCGGGACCGGCTGGAGGACGACAGCCCCGAATATACCTATGTATCCGCCTTTGTGATCGGCCGCGACCCGCTGGAGCAGTTCGGCGGCTTCACCATCGACCTGGGCACCCTGGACGGGGTGCAGCAGGGCGACGTGGTGGTCAGCGACCAGGGCTATCTGGTGGGCCGGGTGCTGGAGGCGGGCCCCGCGTCCAGCAAAGTGATGACCATTCTGCAGCCCGGCTCCTACGTGGCCTGCGTGGTCAGCCGCACCCGCGACACCGGCAACCTGAACGGCAGCGCCGACTACGCCGCCGACGGCCGCTGCGTGCTGGAGAACCTCTCCCGCGATACCCTGGCCCAGGTGGGTGACCAGATCATCACCACGGGTCTGGGCGGCGAGTTCCCGGCGGACATCCGGGTGGGCACCATCGAGGAGATCCTGCCCGAGGAGAGCGGCCGGTCCTCCATCGCGGTGATCGAGCCCGGCGCGGATGTGAACAACGTGAAGCACGTGTTTGTGATCACCGATTTCGAGACCGCCTACGGCCAGCAGGCCGAACAGGCCGAGGATGCCGCCTCCTCAGCGGCACAGGAATAACCGGCATGAGCCGGGAAGGAAAGGGGGGGCGCGCCCTGTGACGAGCCGACGCAAACGGAATCTGACCCTGCTGGCCAAGTGGGCCTGCTACTTTTTGATCTTGCTCATCGCGGCCACCCTGCAAAGCCTGCCGGGCTTTCTGTCCATCTTCGGGGTGCGCCCGCTGTTCATTCTGCCGGTCTGCCTGGCGGTGGCCATCTATGAGGGCGAGTACCCCGGCGCGCTGATGGCGGTGGCCGGCGGCTTTCTGTGGGACTGGACCGCCAGCCGGGTCAGCGGCCTGATGGCTCTGGGCCTGATGGTGGTCTGCTTTGCCGCCGCGGTGGTGGTGGAGCTGTATCTGCGGGTGAACACCGTGAACTTCGTTCTGGTGAACGCCGCCTGCTGCCTGCTGGTGACCGGCATGGACTTTTTGTTTTATTATCTGATGCCCGGCTATCCCGGCGCCACCCAGCGCTTTCTCACCTACGTGCTGCCCATGGTGCTTTACACGGCGGCGCTGTCGCCCCTGGCCATGATGGCGGTGCGGCGGGTGGCCGGGCATTTCGTGCCCGAACAGTAAGCGAAAGGAGGGCCCATGGACCAGAAAAGCGTGTTCCGCCGGGTGGGCGGACTCATCGTCATCAGCCTGGCGGTGCTGGGCATGATCGTTCTGCGGCTGGTGGAGTTCCAGCTGGTGAACGGCGAGGAGTACAAAAGCCAGGCCCAGAGCGTGACCAATTACAAATTCAATATCCCCGCCGCCCGGGGCGAGATCGTGGACCGGTACGGCCGGGCCCTGGCCTCCAACGCGGTGGGCTATGATCTGGTGATCAATCAGCTGATGCTCACCGGCGATGTAAACCAGCTGGTGATGGATCTGGTGGAGATCCTGCAAAGCTGCGGCGAGGAATGGAACGACACCATGCCCGTGAGCAGCCCGGACGAGGAGGGCCACTACACCTTCACCGACGGCGACGATACCTCCGCCCAGAACCGGCTGGCCAAGCTGAAGGAGAACATCGAGCTGCAGCAGTACGCCACCGCCGACCAGGTGATGGCAAAGCTGGTGGAGCGCTACAAGCTGGTGGATTACGACCCCTACTGGCAGCGGGTGCTGGCCGGTGTGCGCTACCAGATGCAGCTGGAGGATTTCAGCGCCAGCAACAGCTTCACCCTGGCCAGCGATGTGTCCAATCAGACGGTGGCCATGGTCAAAGAGCGCAGCCTGAGCCTGGCCGGGGCCGAGATCATCGAGACCACTCACCGGGTGTATGAGGACGGCACCCTGCTGCCCCATTACCTGGGCAGTGTGGGCAGCATCACCAGCGAGCAGTGGTGGGTGGAGGATGAGGACGGCAACGTGACCACCCCCTTAAAGGACGCGGGCTACAACATGAACGACCTGATCGGCCAGTCCGGCGTGGAAAAATACGCCGAGGACCGGCTGCGGGGCAAGGAAGGCACCCAGCAGGTGAGCCGCGATAAAAGCGGCGTGGTGGTCAGCACCCAGATGCTGGTGGAGCCCCAGCCCGGCGAGACGGTGGTGCTCACCATCGACAAGGACCTGCAGAAGAGCCTGAACGAGCAGCTGGAGGCCCTGATTTTGCAGATGCAGCAGACCAAGGAGTCAACCAAGGGCAAGGAGGTCACCTCCGGCTCGGCGGTGGTCATCGATGTGAAGACCGGCGGCATCCTGGCCATTGCCAACTACCCCAGCTACGATTTGAACCTTTATAAATCCAACTACAGCGACTACAGCAGCGACCCCAACACCCCGCTTCTGAGCCGGGCCACCACCGGCCTGTACGCCCCGGGCTCCACCTTCAAGCCCGCGGTGGCACTGGCGGGCCTGCTCAGCGGCACCGTCACCCCCCAGGACACGGTGAACTGCACCCGGGTGTATGACTTCTACACCGACTACAAGCCGGTCTGTCAGCAGCTGGGCCCCCACAGCGGTCCCACCAACCTGACCGAGGCTTTGACCCACAGCTGCAACATCTACTTCTACGATGTGGGCCGCCGGGTGGGGCTGGAAAACTTCGACGAGATGGCCACCAGCCTGGGCCTTGCCACCAAGACCGGCTTTGAGCTGGGCGAGTCCACCGGCAACCTGACCCATACCACCGACGAAAACTACGGCAAGGGTCTGGAGCTGCAGGCGGCCATCGGTCAGGGCAACACCCAGGTGACGCCCATCCAGCTGGCCACCTACGCCTCCACGCTGGCCAACAAGGGCACCCGGTACAAGACTCACATCGTGTCCGGCTACCGGGACAGCAACACCGGCGAGCTGATCGAAGAGGTGGAGCCGGAGATCGTGGAGCAGATCGAGGATAACATCGGCGCCTTCGACGCGGTGGAACAGGGCATGCTGGGCGCCGCGCGGGGCAGCAGCGCACTGCGGGACTACCCGCTGAATATCGCGGTGAAGACCGGCAGCCCCCAGCGCTGGGAGCGGGACGAAAAGGGCAACTACGCCTACACCAACACCGCCGTCATCGCCTACGGCCCGGTGGAGGACCCCCAGCTGGCCATCGGCATCGTGCTGGAATGGGGCGGCGGCGGTTCCAACGGCCTGCCCCTGGTGCGCAGCATCTTCGACAGCTACTACTACACCCAGAGCGAGGGCCTGGAGCCCGAATCCGAGGGCGTGCTGCTGCCCTGATGACCGGGCGGCACACCGCCGCACACAGTATTTCCCCGGGGCACGGCGGGCCGATTGGCACGCCGTGCCCCTTTGTGTCTGCAAAGAGGCGGTTCCTCGGGGAAAAACGGCGAAAAGAAGAGCGAAACACAGGTTTTTTTGGCCTAAATCCACAAAAGACAGCTTGCTATCAACCCCGCTTTGTGCTATCATGTTAATATAGGCGCATCATGGGTGCCTATATTCCATTTTTCGTTGATCCCGGCCCCATCCCGGCCGAAAAAAAGGAGGTCCGGTCCGTGGCCGCACAGATCATTATGGTGGCCTCCGGCAAGGGCGGCACCGGAAAAAGCACCGTGTCGGTGCTGCTGGGCAGCCGCCTGGCTGCCGCGGGCAAAAAGGTTCTGCTCATCGAGCTGGACAGCGGCCTGCGCAGTGTGGACATCATCGCCGGGGCCGCGGGCCGCACCGTGTACGATATCTCGGACGTGCTCTGCGGCCGGTGCGACTGGCGCAAGGCCATTGTGGAAAGCCCGGTCTACAAAGGGCTTTCGCTGATCAGCGCCCCCTACGAGCGGGGCAACGTGCAGCCCCAGCAGCTGGCCAAGCTCACCCGGAAGATGGCCAAGCACTACGACTTTATTCTGGTGGACACCGCCGCCGGTCTGGGCGCGCCCTTCGCCGCCGCCATGGTGGTGAGCCAGATGGCCCTTCTGGTGCTCACGCCGGACCCGGTTGCTTTGCGGGACGGCCACATCGCCGCCGATGTGCTGTTTGAGGGCGGCTTTACCAACGTGCGTCTGGTGATGAACCGGGTGGGTCCCTCCACCTTCGACAAGGGCGCGGTGGCCGATCTGGACGAGTGCATCGACACGGTGGCCGTGCAGCTGATCGCCGTCATCCCCGAGAGCGCGGCTCTGCTGAAAAGCACCGCCGCGGGCGAGGCCTTGCCGGAAAATACGCTGGCATGGCGGGCGTTTGACAATCTGGCCCGCCGCATCCTGGGCCAGCAGGTTCCTCTGGCCGTGCGCTGAGGGATGAAAATTTTGCGTTCCCCATGCCCTTCGGGGCATGGTTTCCCATTTTTATACACAGCAGGCGGGCCGCAGCGGCGCTGCCCCCATAGAGGCATATCCCATAGAGGTTTGGAGAAGGTGCGTGCCCGCCGGGCGCGCAAATACGTTAGTTTGTCTTGAGAAAAAGGAGGGTGTTCCGTCCATGAACATCGCATTGATCGCGCATGACGCGAAGAAGGAATTGATGGTGCAGTTCTGCATCGCTTACTGCCGGGTGCTCAGTCAGCACAACCTGCTGGCCACCGGCACCACCGGCAAGCTGGTGAGCGAGGCCACCGGCCTGCCCATCCAGTGCTTTTTGTCCGGCGTACACGGGGGCGACCAGCAGATCGCGGCCCGCATCGCCTGCAACGAGATCGACCTGCTTCTGTTCTTCCGCGATCCCATCAGTGCGAAACCTCACGAACCCAACGAGATGAATCTGCTGCGTCTTTGCGACGTGCGCAACATTCCCATCGCCACCAACATCGCCACCGCCGAAGTGCTCATCCATGGCCTGGAGCGGGGCGATCTGGAGTGGCGCAACATCGTCAATCCGCCCCAGCACTAATATGCCGGAGCGCCGTGACCGAGTAAAAGCGGGGCTTTTCGGTATTTACCGAAAGGCCCCTTTGCGTTTTTTCGGGGTTTTTTCCCGCCTGGGGCTTTGCCCCCGCCGGGTGCAGAGCGCCCTGATCTTAGTAGGTGTGGGGGCGCTGTATGCTCTGGAGACCCAGACTTTGGGCCTCTTTGTGCCCTGCCCGCTGCACCTGCTCACCGGGCTCAAGTGCCCGGCCTGCGGCATCACCACCGCCATTCTGGCCCTGCTGCACGGGGATGTGAGCGCGGCCTTTGCCGCGAACCCCGGCCTTGCCTTCAGCCTGCCGGTGCTGGGGCCGTATCTCTGCTGGCTGTTCTGGGGCTGGCTGCGGCAGCACCCCGCCGAGGGCCGCGCGGTGAATCTGGTGGGCGCGGGGCTGATCGTTTATTTTGCAGTCTGGGGCGTCTTGCGCAATCTTGCGCCCCTGATGGGCCTTGTGTAAGGCCGTATTTTTCGCAAACAGCGACCAAAAAAGGAGAAATTTCCATGACAAGAAACATTGTGGTGTGCATCCTGCTTTACTTCATCACCTGCGGGCTGTACGGCATCTATTGGATGTACACTCTGAACGAATACGCCCGGTCGGTGGCCCCTCAGGAATGGCAGACCAGCGGCCTCACCGTGATCCTGCTGAACATCGTCACCTGCGGCATCTACGGCCTGTACTGGAACTACAAGATGGGCAAGGCCTACATGACCGTGAACGGCGGCAACGACAACAGCCTGCTGTATGTGCTGCTGGGTGTGTTCGGCTTTGCGGTTGTGAACTGGGCCATCATGCAGAACGACATCAACAACGCTGCCCGCTTCCGGTACTAAGCCATGGAGCGGCTGCTTTACCGGCTGGCCGTTGGCAGCGCGGTGGCAGGGCTGGGCATTCTGCTGCTGGTAATGGCCAGCGGAAGGGCCTGGCCGGACCCCATCTACGCCATCGGCGCACCGTTGGGCATGGGCCTTATCGCCCTGTGCCTGGTCTTTCTGGCCGCGCGGTGGGCGGTGCGCCTGTTCGATGCGGTGCGAGCCCGGCGTTTGGCCCAGGTGGCCGCGCTGGTGCTGGCGGCCATCGTGTGCCTTTCCGATTTTTTCCTGCGGCGGTGAGCCTTGCCGCGGCGGGAGCATGCCCCGGAGCATATCTGTGTTATAAGCAAAAAGACCCCCAATGCCGGGAGCGGCTTCCGGCATCGGGGGTCTTGTGCGTTTTTGAGAAAAGGTTTTCAACGGCGGGCGGGGCCGGATGTGGAAAAGTTGGCCAGCTGTACGCCCTCGTGGGCCAGCAGCCAGCGTTTTTTGTCCAGCCCGCCCGCGTAGCCGGTCAGGCTGCCGTTTGTGCCCACCACCCGGTGGCAGGGGATGATGATGGAAATGGGGTTGCGGCCCACCGCGCCCCCCACCGCCTGGCTGGCCATGGGGCGGCCGGTTTCGACCGAAATCGCCCGGGCCAGTGCGCCATAGGTGATGGTCTGCCCGTAGGGGATGGTCAGCAGCAGCGCCCACACCTGCTTTTGAAAGGCGCTGCCCTGCGGGGCCAGCGGCAGTGCCGCCGGGTCGGGAGCATGTCCCGCGAAGTAGTCCTCCAGCCAGCGGGCCGCCTGGCCGAACAGGGGCAGGTCCGCCCGCCGGGGCACATCCGGCGGCAGATGGGCGGCGAAGTGCATCTGCCCCTCCAGCCACAGGCCGGTCAGGTGGGTCTCGGTGCCCGCCATCATCACCGGCCCCAGCGGGCCGGTCAGGGTGGTGGTGTACAGCATGGGAAAGCCTCCTTTGGGCGGGCTGCTTGCGTTTTGCACCCATCTGGGGTATAATACTAACAGAAGGTGGTACTGCCCGGAGACGGGTCAGTCCCTTGGAGATTTACGGAAGTAAACCGCGTTCCTGGGGAGGTGCGGCGGCTTACTTCCGTTTTTTGTTATCGTGTGTGATCGTCCAAACGATTTGAAACGTCCCGTAGACTGCTCCGCCGATTAAGGTCAGAAGCGAAAGGACTTCCTGTAACGTCATGGAAGGAATCACCCCCTCTGCGAAAAAGCAGCGGGGAAAAACAGAAGCTTCGCCCCGCTGCCGCTGCCTTTGCGCAGCGTGCAATGGGGACTGGACCGCCTGCCGTGTCCGGCAGCACCACCGCCACCATTGTAACAAACCCCGCGCGTTTTGTCGAGAACGCGCGGGGTTGCTTTGTATCTTTGATAAAATGTGAAACCGGGGTGGGTTTTGGCTTCACTCCTCCGGCTCCACCGCGAAGTAGGTCTCTACGCCATCCCGGCGGAAGGTGATGACCTGCCCCGAGGGCTGGCCGTTTTCGTCCAGAATGTCCAGCCGGAATCTGCCCTCGCCATTGCCCAGATAGGTCAGGCCGCTGGGGTTTGCAGGGGTGGCCTCGATGCCCAGCGGCTGGAAGGTGCCGTCCGCGGAAAGAAACGCCAGCCGCACATCGGTGTGCTCCGGCTCGGCGTACAGCACCACGCCCACCAGCTCCTCGCCGCCGTCCGGCACCGACACGCAGTCAAGCACCGTGCGCCGCTCGTTCTGCTCCTGGGCGAGGAACAGCTCCGCCACCGCTTCGTCGGTCCACTCTGTGGATTCACTGGCGCTTGCGGCTTCGCCGGCAGGCTGCGAAACGGACGCCGGACTGCCGGAATCGGGCAGGGAGGTGGAGGCCGATGCACTGGAAGCGGGCGCGCAACCGGCCAGCAGCGCCGCCAAAAGGCAGCAGGCAAGAGAAAGAAGTATCTTCATGGGGAAATCCCTCCTTTGGAGCGGTCCCGGTGCGGCCGATGCGCAGCCCGGGCCAAAATGACAAAAACAGCTCTTCTGCCCTCATTGTAAGCGCCCGGCGGGCAAAAAACAAGCCGCAAAAGCCGCTTTGCCTTGTAATATCTTGTGGAAAGCGGTATAATAAAACGGTCTAAGAATTTGCGGAGGCCGGGAGTTTCCCGGGCTCCAGCGCTTTTAATAAAAGGGGTAAATCAAATTATGGAAACCATGGGAAATCTGCGCCGCACCCACTATTGCGGCGAAGTGCGTCTGGCCGATGCCGGTCAGGAGATGGTGGTGGCCGGTTCCATCGCCAAATGCCGGGATAAGGGCGGCATCATCTTTGCCGACCTGCGCGACACCACCGGCATTCTGCAGATGGTGTTCGACGACTCCACCGACCCCGCCGTGTTCGAGAAGGCCAGCAGCCTGAAGAGCGAGTATGTGGTCATTGCCAAGGGCGTTCTGCGCGAGCGCGACGCCAAGACCGACAAGATCGCCACCGGCGACGTGGAGCTGTATGTGACCGAGCTGCGCGTTCTGAGCGCCGCCGAGACCACCCCCTTCGAGATCCGCGACGAGGTGAAGGTGAAGGACGAGCTGCGCCTGAAGTACCGCTATCTGGACCTGCGCCGCCCCAGCATGCACGACCCCATCGTGCTGCGCAGCAAGATCTGCCAGATCATCCGCAACTACTACTGCGACAACCACTTCTGCGAGATCGAGACCCCCATGCTCATCAAGAGCACCCCGGAAGGCGCCCGCGACTATCTGGTGCCCAGCCGGGTGCAGCCGGGCCACTTCTACGCCCTGCCCCAGTCTCCCCAGCTGTACAAGCAGATCCTGATGCTGTCCGGCTTTGACCGCTACTTCCAGATCGCCCGCTGCTTCCGCGACGAGGACCTGCGCGCCGACCGTCAGCCCGAGTTCACCCAGGTGGACCTGGAGATGAGCTTCGTCACCGAGGACGACATCATCACCCTGAACGAGGGCCTGATCAAGAAGCTGTGGAAGGAAATTCTGAACATCGACGTGGCCACCCCCTTCCAGCGCATGCCCTGGGACGAGGCCATGGCCCGCTATGGCTCCGATAAGCCCGATACCCGCTTCGGCCTGGAGATCATCGACGTGACCGATGCGGTGCGCTCCAGCGAGTTCGCCCCCTTCAAGGACGCCATTGAGGCCGGCGGCAGCGTGCGCCTGATCAACTGCAAGGGCCTGGCCGACAAGCTGACCCGCAAGACCATCGACAAGCTGGGCGACGTGGCCAAGACCTACGGCGCCAAGGGTCTGGCCTACACCCGCCTGACCGCCGAGGGCGAGACCTCCAGCTTTGAGAAGTTCCTCACCGAGGAGGAGAAGACTGCCCTGCGCACCGCCGCCGGCGCCGAGACCGGCGACGTGCTGCTGGTGGTGAGCGACGCGGACAACGTGCGCGCCTGCACCGCTCTGGGCCAGGTTCGTCTGGAGGTTGGCCGCCGCTGCGAGCTGATCGACCCGGACAAGTTCAACTTCCTGTGGGTGGTGAAGTTCCCCCTGTTCGAGTACAGCGAGGAAGAGGGCCGCTACATGGCCATGCACCATCCCTTCACCATGCCCACCGAGGACAGCATGGACAAGCTGGAATCGGAGCCGGGCAAGTGCTACGCCAACGCCTACGACATCGTGCTGAACGGCTGCGAGCTGGGCGGCGGTTCCATCCGCATCAACGACCCTGCCCTGCAGGACCGGATGTTCAAGGCCCTGGGCTTCACCGAGGAGAAGGCCCGCGAGAGCTTCGGCTTCCTGATGGACGCCTACAAGTACGGCGCACCCCCGCACGGCGGCATGGCCTACGGCCTGGACCGCATGGTGATGCTGATGCTGAAGCGGGATTCCATCCGCGACGTGATCGCCTTCCCGAAGGTGCAGAACGCCAGCGAGCTGATGAGCGGCGCGCCCGAGACCGTGGACGAAAAGCAGCTGCGTGAGCTGAGCATCGCCACCGTGAGCGCCGAAGGCTAATCTGCCAACTGAATAACGGCAAACGCGCCGCTTCCCGTTTGGGAGGCGGCGCGTTTTTGTGTACCGAAAACGGGACATAAACTGGGAAGGACTGAATTGGAAATTGAGTGAGGAGTGGGGGATGGTATAATAAATATTATTATATAAATAGCTAAAATGAGGTGAAAAAGGTGCTTGAATGGGTGAGAGGGTTTGTAATTGCTTTAGGCGGCGGTACAGTTGTTTTGATTGGTATGCTTACAATATGTAAAGGACTCTTTATAAAGTTTTTTGAATCTGGGATTGAGTCTTCTTTTGAAAAAAGTCTTGAACGATTTAAAAATAAGATGGAACGCTCTACAAGAGCATATGAAATTTTGTTGGATCGAGAAATGAGATTTTATGAACGAATAGAACAGATTGTAGCAGAATTGATACTTCTTCAGGAAAGCATGCTTTTCTGTTTGGAAGAAAGCGAAAAAATAGGAAGAGAGCATAGGCATCAAGACTTTTGTAAATGTTTTAAATCATATATTGAGCAAATTAGCGCTCTACAAAATCAATGTCTAATTCACCAAAGTTATATTCCAACGGAGATTTTTGGGGTTTTTGAGGAGGTCATTAAGCAAGTAAAAGAGGGTATGTGTTATTGGGTTGAGACAGAAAAACTTTTGTATTCAGAGGAAAATGATGCGATTGACTACTCTATGGGAAAAGAAAAAAGTGAGGCAGTTTTAAATAGTATTGCTTCCGCAGAAACAAAAATTCAGGAACGATTGAAACAATTATGTGGAGAGGACTAATGATAAAAAATTTGGAATGGCTCTGATGAACTTTTCGTTTTTATAACATCACAAACCCCCGGCGGCAAGCTGCCGCCGGGGGTTATCCATCCCTCTATATGGCCCGGGCTTTCCCTTTCCCGGGCTTTTTTCGTTTCCCTTTTTCTCTCTCTTCTCTCTTCTCGTTTCGCTTATACGCGCTTTACATACATCTGCACGCTGGGGTAGTCGCCGGCCAGCTGGGGCAGGGTGTAGCCTGCGCGCATCAGGGTGCTGCCGCTGTAGGTTTTGCCCACGCCCTCCATGGCCAGGTCCAGGCCTGCCTGGGGTGCGCAGTGGCAGCCGTGGATGTCCAGGCTCTCCACACGGTAGAGGGCATCCGGGTCAAGGCCCCGCAGCCACACGTGCAGCGGGCGGGCGTTGGCCTCCGGATGGGTGAGGATCAGGTTGAACAGCGCCTCGCTCTGCTCCTCGTCCACAAACTGCCAGGCCGCGTAGCGGCTTTCCTCGGTGGGGTCGGTGAGCCGGTAATACAGCCCGTTCTGAATGAGCTGGTAGTGCTTGTCGAAGAAGGCGATCTGCTCCTTCACCTGGGCGGCTTCCTCGTCGCTCAGCTTGTTCAGGTCCAGCTCGTAGCCGAAGGTGCCTGCCATGGCGGCCACCGCCCGGGTCCACAGGGGAGTGGTGCGGCCGGTCTGGTGGTTGGGGCAGGCGGACACATGCGCGCCCATGCTGCTCACCGGGTAGCCAAAGGAGGTGCCGTGCTGGATCACCAGCCGCTCGATGGCGTCGGTGTCGTCACTGCACCAGATCTGGGGGAAGTAGGCCAGCATGCCCGCGTCGAAGCGTCCGCCGCCGCCCGCGCAGCCCTCAAACAGCACATGGGGGAAGCGGGTGGTCAGGGTCTCCAGCAGCCGGTAAACGCCCAGCATGTACCGGTGGGCCGCTTCGCCCTGCCGCTCGGCGGGCAGCACCCGGCTGTACACGTCGGTCATGTTCCGGTTCATATCCCACTTCACGTACGCGATGGGATTGTTGGCCAGCAGGTCGGTCAGCCGCTCGGTCAGGTAGTCCACCACCTCGGGGCGGCCCATGTCCAGCACCATCTGGTTGCGGCTCATCACCGGGGCCCGGCCCGGCAGGGTGAGGGCCCAGTCCGGATGCGCCCGGTACAGGTCGGAATCCTCGCTCACCATCTCCGGCTCCACCCAGATGCCGAACTTCATGCCCAGCGCGTTCACCCGCTGAATCAGGGGAGTCAGGCCGCCGGGCAGCTTCTTCTCGTTCACGAACCAGTCGCCCAGGCCGCTGTTGTCGTCGTTGCGCTTGCCGAACCAGCCGTCGTCCAGCACCAGCATCTCCACGCCCAGCGCCGCCGCCTTTTCCGCGATGCGCACGATGGCGTCGGAATCAAAGTCGAAGTAGGTGGCCTCCCAGTTGTTGATCAGCACCGGGCGGCGGGCGAAGCGGTGCTCGCCCCGGCTCACGTTGTGCCGGATGAACCGGTGATACTGCTGGGACAGGGCGGTCAGGCCGTTTTCGGTGCAGGCCAGAATGACCTCGGGAGCGGTGAAGGCCTCGCCGGGGGCCAGCTGCCAGCTAAAGCGCTCGTCGTGGATGCCGCTCACGATGCGGGTCAGGCCGTTCTGGTCCACCTCCACATCGGTGCGGTGACTGCCGGAGTACACCGGCATCACGCCGTAGCACAGGCCGTGCTCCTCGTCTGCCTTGCGGTCGCACAGGATCACGAAGGGGTTGTGGTGGTGGCTGGAGGCGCCGCGGGTGGAGGACACGGTCTGGATGGCGTTCAGCAGGGGCACACGCTCGGCCTGCCGCTCCATGGTGTGGCGGCCGTGGAAGTGAATCATATCCCACCGGCCGAAGGGCAGGTCCAGGCACATGGACGCGGCCTTTTCCAGCCGCAGGGTCTGACTGCCGCCGTTCACCAGCCGGACGGCCCGGGTGATGATGTCCTGCTTTGCGAACACGCCGTACAGCAGCTCCAGCGCAAGGCCGGTCACGCCGTCCTCCATGCGGATGCACAGGGTCTCGGCCTCGTTTTCTTCGTCGTGGGCGCTGGGCAGGCCGGTCAGGGCGTATTTGCCCTTCTGGATGCTGTGGCCCGCGTAGCGCCACTCGGCGCCGGCAGCGCCGGCCTCATCCCGCACCACCAGGCAGGACAGACGGAAATCACCGGTGTTGCAGCCGGTGTATTCCTGGGGCAGGGTGTCCGGAGAGATGCCCCGGCGCGCCCGGTCGGCGTTGTGGTTGGGCGAGAAGCCCCGGTCCGCCGGGGGATACATGGCCGCCAGGTCGCCCTGGCCGATGGCCGGGCCGTAGTAGAGATGGAGCAGGCGGTCCAGATGGTCCAGCCCCATCTGGTAGGTGGTGCTGCGGGTGGAAAGGGTAAAGGTACGCGCGGAGGCGTTAAATTGAATGCCCATACAAGGGTCCTCCTGGAAGTTTGGAATCGCACCGGGCCTTTGGGGTCCGGTGCTGGAATTGGAAAAGGTGGATAAAAAGCACGAGGCGGGCGGCTGGCCGGGATTCGGCCGGCCGCCTGCCGTGCGAAAAAATGATTCAGTTTGCGGTTTACTTGCCGCCGGTCATGGCGATGCCCTGGATGAACTGCTTCTGGAAGATCAGGTACAGGATCACCATGGGGATCATGGCCAGCAGGCTGCCGGCCATCAGCACCGGGAAGTTGGTGGTGTACTGGCCGTTCAGGGTGGACAGGCCGGCAGACAGGGTCATCATGTTCAGGTCGATGTTGCAGATCAGCGGCCACATCAGGTCGGAGTAAGCGAACACCGCGGTGAAGATGGCCAGCGCGGCCATGCTGGAGCCGGTGAGGGGCAGCATGACGCGGGTGAAGGTCTGCCACTTGTTGCAGCCGTCCAGATAGGCGGCCTCGGCGATCTCGTTGGGAATGCCCAGATAGGTCTGGCGCAGAAAGAAGGTGCCGAAGGCGCTGACGAGACCCGGGAACACCAGCGCGAAGATGGTGTTGGTCAGACCCATGCGGGCCAGCATTAAGTACTGGGGAATGATGAAGATCTGGCTGGGCAGCATCATCTGCACCAGAACGATGGTGAACAGCAGCTTCTTAAAGGGGAAGTTCAGCTTGGCGAAGGCGTAGCCGGCCATGGAGCTGAACACCACGGCGCACAGCACACGGAACACGATGAGCAGTGCGGTGTTCATATACAGGTTCACAAAAGGCAGGCTTTCCAGCGCGGTGATGAAGTTGTCCAGGTTCCACTGGCTGGGCAGCAGCTGGGGCGGCACCGCCATGGACTCGGCCTGGGTCTTGAAGCTGGTGAGCAGCATCCACACGAAGGGGAAGATCATAACCACGCTGCCCAGGATCAATGCCGCATAGGTGAAGGTCTTGTTTAGGGTCTTGCTTGTTTGTGTGCTCATGATTTACACCTCGTAATTCACCCATTTTTTCTGGCCCGCGAACTGCAGCAGGGTCACGATGCCGATGAGCAGCACGGTCCAGATGACGATGGCGGACGCGTAGCCCTTGTTGCCGGCCACAAAGCTTTCCCGGTAGAACAGGTACATCAGGCTCTGGGCGCTGGTGAGGGCGGGGTTTGCCTGGTCGACCATCATGTAAATCAGATCGTACACCTTCAAAGAGGCCATCAGGCGCATGATGAGCACCACGAACAGGGTGGGCGAAACCATGGGCAGGGTGATGTGGAAGAACTGCTGCACCTTGGAGGCGCCGTCCAGGCTCGCTGCCTCATACAGGCTGGCCGAGATGTTCTGAATGCCGGAGAGCAGCAGTACGGCGTCGTAGCCGATGGCGCTCCAGATGGCCACGATGGCGCAGGTGACCAGCACGATGGTGGGGTTGGTCAGCCAGCGCACGTTCTGGCCCAGGATGCTGTTGATGATGCCGTACTCGGTGTTGAAGATCCACTTCCATACCATGGCCACGGCGGCGGGAGCCACCACCATGGGCAGGAAGAAGATGGCGCGGAAGGCGGTGCGGCCCTTGAGCTTGGCGTTCAGCAGAACCGCCACCAGCAGCGCCAGGAACACGCCCACCGGCACGGTGAGGATGCAGAAGTAGATGGAGTTCCAGGTGGCCTTCCAGAATTCGGTGCTCTGGAACATTTCGATGTAGTTATCCAGCCCGTTGAACTCGAAGGTACCAAAGGCCTTGGACTTGGAGAAGCTCATGTAGATGGTCTCGATGAACGGCCAGATGTTCAGCACCAGCAGACCGATGATGGTGGGGGCCACCATCACCAGACCCCAGACAGCGCCGTCGCGGGACAGCTTGGAAGTTTTCTTCACGCGGGATGCCCTCCTTTATTCGTAATACTCGGCGCTGGCCTCATCCACGATTTCCTGCATCGTCTGGAGGCCGGTGGAAAGATCCAGCTCGCCGGAATAGATCTTGAGCAGGGTGTCGCTGACCTTGCTCTTCCACTCGGGGCGGGCAGCGTTGTTTACGCTCTGCACGCTGTAGTCGAACATGTCGATGAAGCACTGCACGTCGATGGGGTATTCGTCGAACACGCCCACCCAGGTCTCCTCCAGACCCTCATAGGCGGGGATGGCGGCGCCGCTCTCGCCCTGGATGCGCTGGCCTTCCTCGCTGCCGAAGAACTTCAGCACGTCCTTGACGATGTCCATGTGCTTGTTGTTTGCGCCGGTGGCGTAGCTCAGACCGTTGGAGATGGTGGCACGGCCGTCACCGCTCACCGGGTCGGGGCAGGCGGGCAGCACGGCCACATCCCACTTGCCCACCATGTCGGGGTAGTTCTGCAGCTCGGTGAGGATGTTCCAGTTGCCCTCGAAGAACATGGCGCCCTTTTCGGAGAAGAAGGCGGCGCCGGGCGCGGTCTCGGCGAAGTAGTTCTGGTCGGGGCACCAGTCGTGGCTCTGCAGGCCGATGTAGAACTCCATGCCCTTCTGGGTGGCGGGGTCGGTGAAGTTGGCGCGGGTGTTGTCCTCGGTGAGGATGCTGCCGCCCGCCTGGTACACGAAGTTCCAGTAGCCCAGCTGGTCGTCACCGTAGGCCATGTAGCCGTACTTGCCGGTGGCGTCGTAGATGGCCTGAGAGGCGCTGACCAGGTCATCCCAGGTCCAGGTCTCGTCCGGGTAGGCCACGCCTGCCTGATCGAACATTTCCTTATTATATACAAGGCCCACGGTGTCTTTATCCTTGGGCACGCCGTAGAGCTTGCCGTCCGAGCCGCTGGCGTTGGCCAGAGAGATGTCGGAGAAGTGCTCGGTCTCCACGATGTCGGAGCAGTCTGCCAGCTTGCCGTTGTCGGCGTATTTCAGAATCTCGTTGGTGTGCATCCAGAAGATATCCGGCATCTTGTTGCTCATGGCGGCGGCTTCCAGCTTGGTCCAGTATTCGTTCCAGCTGGTCACCTGCACCTCGATCTTCACATTGGGGTGCTCGGCGGTGTAAGCGTCGCACATGGCCTGCATGCCGTCGCGCTGGGCCACGTCCCAGATCTGGAAGGTCAGGTTCACGGTGCCGTCCGAGCTTTCGCCGCATCCGGTCAGCCCGGTGGCCAGACCCGCGGCCAGACAAACGCTCAGTGCGGCGCATGCCAGTCTGCGCATCAAACTCATTGCTAGTTTCCTCCTGTTCCTGTGCGAATTCGCCCCTTGCCGCTGCCCGCCCGGCCGGGAGCGGGCGGCGGCAGAATGCGGTTTTCGCTGTTGTGCTGAAAAATCGGGAGCAGTTTTGTACAATGTGCACTATATACAATTTGTTTCCCTTTTGGCTGTGTTTATTATACGATTTGACGGTTCAAAGATAAATATCATTTTGCTGTTTTTTATCTCTCAATTTAGCTGATTTAGGTCATTTTACTTGAAGTTATCTAGCATTATGGTATATAATCAGAAAAACAGAAAATGAGGGAGGAAGGGCAGTATGGCCACCGCATTCGGGCCGGACACCGGCAACAAGCTGATTTTCCACGTATTTCAGGATGAGCGCTTTGTGGACCTGAATCTGTATCAGTACGGCTGGGAGCGCACCGAGCCGCTGCACTCCTACGGGCCGCACCGGCGCAACCATTACCTGTTCCATTACATCATCGCCGGATATGGCAAGCTGTATGTGGGCGACAAGGTGTATCCGGTGGGGCCGGGGGAGGGGTTTCTGATTCTGCCGGGCCAGACCACCACCTACGCCTCGGACGAAAAGGACCCCTGGGAGTACACCTGGATCGAGTTCGATGGCCTGCGGGTGCGCGAGAGCCTGAGCCTGGCGGGCCTGGGCGCGGCAAAGCCCATCTACACCCCCGGCACCCGGGCCGGAGGCGAAAAGCTGCGGGAGTGCATGCTGCAGATCGTGCAGGACGGCGAGGCAAAGCCCATCCGGCAGATCGGAAGGGGCTTTCTGTTCCTGGACCAGCTGGCGGAGTCCTCGGCGGCGCGCCAGCACCAGAGCCAGCGCCGCCTGCGGGACTTTTATATGAAGGAGGCGCTGTCCTTCATTGAGCAGAACTACCAGCGGGACGTGTCGGTGGAGGACATTGCCGCCTTCTGCGGGCTGAACCGCAGCTACTTCGGCAAGCTCTTCCGGGACACCATGGGCGAGAGCCCCCAGGCCTTTCTTTTGCACTACCGCATGGCCCAGGCGGCCCAGTTCTTAAAGGAGACCACCCAGCCGGTGAGCGCCATCAGCACCATGGTGGGCTACGCAAACCCCTTGCATTTTTCCCGGGCCTTCAAATCGGTGTACGGCATCTCGCCCCGGGCCTACCGGCAGACCCATTTCACTCACCCGGCGGGTGTGTGAGGCACTCACTGGCGAAAAACCGGGAACTGTGGTACACTGTAACGTGGAATAAAGCGGCCGGGCGCGCCCCGGCGGGAAAGAGGGGGACAAGGCATGGAAAAGCAGCAGCGCCGGGCGCTGAACAGCATCGTGCTGAGCATCACCACGCTGGTGGTGGTGGCCGCCCTTCTGCTGGTGGGCATCGGCCTGGTACGGGACAAGATGATGCGCAACACCCAGCAGATGGGCATGTCGCTGGCGGAGAGCTACGCCCGCGAGACCCAGAGCAGGCTGGACGGCTTTGCCCGGGTGTTTGATATGGCCTGGATGTATGCCATCCGGGGCGTGGATGCCAACATGAGCGAGGAACAGATGCAGGAGGGCATGGCCGAGTATCAGCAGAACGTACATGAGCTGTTCGGCGGTCATGTGGCCGACCTGTATGCGGTGATCGGGGGGCAGATCGTGGCCGACAACCCCAGGACCGGCGACGGAACCTACGACTACGCCAGCACCGACTGGTACCAGAAGGCGATGGCCTCGCCGGACGAGATCATCTTCAGCGATGTGTATGAGGATGCCATCACCGGCGACCAGATCTTTACCCTCTCCAAAGCCATGGACACCGAGGGCGATGTGTTGGCCATGGATGTGTACATCAACCAGGGCGATGTGCTGGATCTGGAGATCAGCCTGCCCTCCACCTATCATTTTTATCTGTTCGATACCGACGGCGAGCTGCTCTACCGGCTGATCGACCGGCAGGCCACCAACCCGGTGTATGCCGAGCAGCTGATCAGCGGCGTGCGGGACGGCAGTCTCTTTGCCTACGACGCCCAGATCGTGGACCCCAAGGGCGTGGCCCGGGGCGTGTATTATGCCGAGATGGACAACGGCTGGACCGTGGTGATGACCATCCCCATCCAGGAGGTGCTGATGGGCGAGATGGACCCGGTGATCTACTCGCTGATCGGCGTGGCCCTCATCGCCTTTGTGACCCTTCTGTTCATGGTGGTGCGGGACATTCTGAACCTGCGGCGGCTGGCCGAGACCGAAAAGACCATCCGGGTGCTGAGCGATTCCTTCTTTGCCATCTACCGGGTGGACTTTGAGGCCGGCACCTACCGGGCCATCAAGACCTCGCCGGACCTGCGCGGCACCTTTGACGAGAGCGGCGATTACGAGATGCTGCTGGCCCAGGTGAAAAAGCGGGTGCATCCGGAGACCTACGCCGAGTTCGAGCAGGACTTCTCGCTCAAGAGCATTGCCCAGCGGGTGAAGGAGAACGTGCTGGACTACGGCGGCGACTACCAGCGCATGTTCGGCGGCAGCTACCACTGGGTGAACGTGCGCACCATCTACCAGAAGCACATCCTGCCCGGCGAGGTGATCCTCTGCTTCAAGGATGTGGATGTGGAAAAGCGCCAGCAGATGCAGCACATGATGATTCTGCAGGAGGCGCTGGACACCGCCAAGACCAGCGCCAAGGCCCGCAACACCTTCTTCAACACCATGTCCCACGACATGCGCACCCCGCTGAACGCGGTGATCGGCTATTCCGAGCTGATCCGCCGTACCCCCGGCGACGCGGAAAAGGTCACCGGCTACATCAAAAAGGTGGAATTCGCGGCCAAGCAGCTGCTCATGCTCATCAACGACATTCTGGAAATGGCCAAGCTGGAGGCGGGCAAGAGCACCCTGGATGTGAAGGAGTTCAATCTGAACGAATACCTGACCGAGGTGTGCGAGATGTTCCGCGCCCAGGCCGATCGCCAGCAGAAGCATTTTGAGCTGTCGGTGCAGATCAAGGACCCGGTGGTGAAGGGCGACTCCTTCAAGATCGGCCAGATCATGAACAACCTGCTCTCCAACGCGCTGAAGTACAGCTGCGAGGGGGCCGAGATCAAGGTGGAGGCCCGCCAGTTCGACTACCAGAAGTACAGCAAATTCCAGATCGTGGTGGCCGACACCGGCATCGGCATGAGCGAGGAATTTTTGAATCACATCTTCGAGCCCTATTCCCGCGAGACCCACTTCACCCCCCGCACCACCGAGGGCACCGGCCTGGGTATGCCCATCGTGAAGAGCCTGGTGCAGCAGATGAGCGGTGAGATCACGGTGGAGAGCGCCGTGGGCAAGGGCAGCCGCTTCACCGTGACCCTCCCGCTGGAGGTGGTGGAGCAGCACGACGGCCCGGTGATCGGCGCGGCGGCAGGCGAAGCGTCCGGTGAGGCCGCCGCAGAGGCCGCCGGTTCGCTGGCGGGCCAGACCATTCTGGTGGCCGAGGACAACGAGCTGAATATGGAGATCGTCACCGAGCTGCTCACCATGAGCGGCGCCCAGGTGATCGGTGCGGCCAACGGCGCCGAGGCGGTGGAGAAGTTCCAGCGCTCGGCCCCCTATTCGGTGGACGCCATCCTGATGGATATGCAGATGCCGGTGCTGGACGGCTGCGGAGCCGCCCGGGCCATCCGCCGGCTGGACCGGCCGGATGCTGCCGTGGTGCCCATCGTGGCGGTGACCGCCAACGCCTTCGCCGAGGACGTGGACCGCACCACCGCCGCGGGCATGAACGCCCATGTGTCCAAGCCCATCGACATGGACCGGCTGCTGGAGGCGCTGGCCCTGTGCTGGGCGGGCAAGACCCCGCCTGCCTCCGCGCCCGGCGAATGACGATTTTTTCATAGCTGACCCGCCCCTGTGCGCCCCGTGGGTGCACAGGGGTTTTTTGCGCTGCCTTACAAATTTGTAAAGTTTTGCCCCTGATAGTAAAGTACCGTGGTAAAATAAAAGGTAAGGCGAAATTGCGAAAGGGGGAGCCGATTGAAGCGGACAGGCAAGCAGATTCGGAAGCTGCGCTGGCTGCTGCTGGTGGTGCTGGTGGTGCTGACCCTCCAGCTGCTGCAGGGCCTGTTCACCCTGCGCAATGCGCCGGTGCAGCTGCTCCGGGTGGAAGACGGCTGGCTGGATCTGCAAGGCGAGGAGACCGACGGGCTGTTCCAGCTGGAGGGACGCTGGGAGTTTTACCCGGAGGCGCTTTACACCAGTGAGGATTTTGCCGCCGGCCGCACGGGCCAGCCTGCCGGGGAGGAGGTTTCCCCCTCGGACTACGCCTACGGCACCCACCGGCTGCGCATCCGGGCAACACCCGGAGCCTACTATGCCATCTGCGGCTTTTCGGTGGACTACGCCACCCGGGTGTTTGTGAACGGCAGCCAGGTGGCGGTCTTCGGCAACCCGTCTGAAACCGCGGAAGGCTTTGTGCCCCGGGTGGGCTACATGACCCTGCCCATGTGCGCCGGAGAGGATGGCATCATCGAGCTGGTGGTCCAGTACGGCAACTACGCACATAAGGACGGCGGGCACATCCCGGTGCTGTATCTGTCCACCCCGCAGAACATCGAGGCCCTCAAGGCGGGCAATGATCTGATCTCGCTCACCCTCAGCGGCGGTTTGCTGCTGCTGGCGTTCTACTTTTTGATCAACGAGGCCATGCGCCGCCGGGCCGTCTATCTGTGCCTGGTCTTGTGCTGTGTGCTCATGGCGCTGCGGGACCAGAACTTTTATATCGTGCATCTGCTGCCGGAGGATACCTCCTGGTATTTTGCCTACCGGCTGTTTATCTGCATGGTGATGCTGATGCCGGTATCCATTCTGCTCTGCTCAAGTGCATGTACGCAAAAGCCACCGCCCACTGGCCGCTGGCGGTGTATCTGGCGGCGGCGGGCGCGGCGGCGGTGCTCATCGGCGTTCTGCCCACCCGGCAGCTGGTGAGCGTGTCCACGGTGGTGTATTACCTGTCCATCCCGTATCTTGTATACCTGGTGTTCGGCACGGTGCGCGGCTTTGTGCGCCGGGGCGGGCTGGAAACCGCCGATGCACTGGTGCTCAGCGGCTTTGCGGTGCTGGTGGCCAGCCTTCTGCACGAGGCGCTGCTCACCGGCCGCAGCTCGGATGTGAGCCACTACGGCACCGCCGCCTGGGGCATGCTGGGTTTTGTGTTCCTGAACAGTTCGGCGGTGAGCCTGCGCATCCAGCAGCGGGAGACGGCCCTCATCGAGAGCCGCAGCCGGGGCGAGATGCTGGAGCGGATGAACCGGATGAATCTGGAATTTTTGCACCGGATGGCCCACGAGCTGAAGACCCCGCTCACCGTGATCTCCGGCTATGCCCCGCTCACCGGCATCCAGCTGGCGGCGGATCAGGTGGACCAGGAGACGCCGGAAAACCTGAAGACCATCCAGCAGGAGGCCCGGCGGCTAGGCGATATGGTCACCCGGCTGATGGAATATTCCTACGGCCACACCAGCGAGCTGCGGTTCGAGCGGGTGGACCCGGCGGACCTGCTGGACCGGGTACGGGCTGTGAGCGCGCCCATCTGCGTGAAAAATCAGAACACGGTGCGGGTGGAGGCGGCCTGCACGGAAAGCGCCCACGGCAGCTTCGAGATGCTGCTGCAGGTATTTCTCAATCTGGTCATCAACGCCAACCGCGACACCAAAAACGGCACCATCACCCTGAGTGCCGGTGCCAAAGAGGACGGCTTCATCCTCTTTCAGGTGGCGGATACCGGCAGCGGCATCGCCCCGGCGGACCTGCCCCGCGTTTTTGAGCAGGGCTACAGCTGCAGCGGCAGCACCGGTCTGGGGCTGACCATCTGCCGGGAGGCAGTGGAGGCCCACGGCGGCCGCATCTGGGTGGAGCGCACCGGCCCCAAGGGCACGACCATCGCCTTCACCGTGAAAAAGGAGGAAGAGCAGTGAGTACCATCCCGCTGGTGGAGGACAACCCCCACATTATGAAAATCAACGCCCGGCTGCTGACCCTGCGGGGCTATCAGGTGCTGCAGGCGGAAACCGTGACCCAGGCCCGGGAGCAGCTGTGCTGGCATCCGGTGGACCTGATCGTGCTGGATATCCTGCTGCCGGACGGCAGCGGCCTGGAGCTGTGCCGGGAGCTGAAGGCCCAGCGGCCCATTCCCATTTTGTTCCTCACCGCACTGGGCGAAAACCAGGACGTGGTGGAGGGCCTGCGGGCCGGGGGCGACGACTATCTGGCCAAGCCCTATGACCTGGAGGTGCTGGTGGTGCGCATCGAGGCCCGGCTGCGGGCCGCGGAGGAGGTGCGCCGCTACTGCTGCTACGGCGGCCTGAAGCTGGACCTGCTCACCATGACCGGCTATGTGAACGGCCAGGACATCCAGCTTACCCAGAAGGAGTTCACCGCCCTGCTGCTGGCCCGCGCCGCCGAGCACAAGGTCAGTCAGGAGGAGCTGATGGAGGCGCTGTGGGGCCCGGACGCCACGCCGAGAGCCGCGCCCTCTGGACCCTGATCTCCCGCCTGCGCAAGAAGCTGAACAGCCAGGAGTCCCGGCTGGAGATCTCGTCGCTGCGGGGCGGCGGCTATTTGCTGGAACAGCTTTAATTGTTGCAGAATCAAACCGGCGAGCCTTACACTTTTGTGAGGCTCGCCGGTTTTTCTTCTTTGGCATGGTAGGCTTAAAGGCGGCAGCTCTTTCCGGTGCGGAACGGGCTGCCGGATGCTTTGTATTGGAGAGTTGAAAAAAGGAGGAAAAAGCAAGATGAAAAAGCGTTTGCTGGCGGCCTTTGCCTGCCTGTGCATGCTGCTGACCCTGCTGCCCGCGGCGGTGTTCGCCGGGGAAGGCGAGGTTGAGCCGGGTGTGGAGCCCAAGGCAGTGACCGTGGACCCTGCCAGTTATGAGTACGATCCCAACTACCGGGACCAGTTCAGCGCGCCCGATGTTTACTTTACTGTGCAGCGGGATGCGGGGGTTGAAATTACCGGCGTGACCGCCCAAAACCAGCAGGGCGAGACCGTTGCGCTGACGAAGGGCACTGAATACCGGGTCAGCGCCTGGAGCGGTGAGCTGATCATTGACAACAACTACATGAGCGACCTGCCCCTGAACAGCACCACCCAGCTAACCGTCACCCTGAGCGACGGCACCACCGCCGCCGCGCAGCCCACCGCCACCGCACAGCCCGCTGCCGCCCAGGCTCCTCAGACCGGCGACAGCAGCATGCTGGCATGGCTGGGCTTTGCGGGCGCCGCCGTCTGCGGCCTGGTGGCCCTGGAGCGCCTGCGCAAAAAGGGCTGATCCGGCACCTGCGCCTCCTGCGCAGTGAAAAAATCCCTTGACCGGTAAGCAATAGAAAAAGCGGCGGACCCTGTTTTTTGCAGGGTCCGCCGCTTTTTGCGTATTGAAAAGAAGAGGTTCAGCGCAGATAGTGGTAAGGCTCCCTGCCGAAGCGGATGACCAGCACTGCCGCGATCAGAAAGGTCAGGCCCTCCGCCGCCGGTACCGCCAGCCAGATGCCGTCCAGACCCAGCAGCCGGGGCAGCAGTAAAATGCTGCCCACCACGAACACCAGCGTGCGCAGAAACGAGATCAGGGCGCTCACTGCCCCGTTGGACAGGGCCGTGAACAGGGAAGAGGAAAAGATGTTGAAGCCGGCGCACAAAAAGTTCCACAGAAATACCCAGAAGCCGTGGAGCGCCAGCTCGAACACCGCCCCGCCCGGCGGGGTGAACAGACCGATCAGCGGCCGGGCGAAGAGCATCGCCGCCGCAATCATGGCCGCGGTGATCAGCCCGATGGCCCCCAGGCAGTAACGGAACAGCCGCTGTAAATACCGGGTGTTTCCGCTGCCGAAGTGGTAGCTGATCACCGGGGCGGCACTGGTGGCAAAGCCCATGGACACCGCCGTGTACACAAACTGGGCGTACAGCACGATGGTCATGGCGGCCAGACCGTCCTCCCCGGCCAGCGCCAGCATGGACAGATTGAACAGCAGCGTGGTCACCGAGATGGCCAGGTTGGAGACCATCTCCGAGGACCCGTTGCCCATGGCCAGCGCCAGCATGCCCGGGTCCCACCGGGGACGGCGAAAGCGCAGGGTGCTCCGGTCCTTCAAAAAGTAGAAGATGGGGAAGAGCCCACCCAGCACCCGGCCGCTCACCGTGCCCAGGGCCGCACCGGTCATGCCCATGTCCAGCACCCCGATCAGCAGCCAGTCCAGCACCAGATTCAGCACGCCGCTGCCCACCGTCAGCCACAGGGCGATGCGCCCCCGCCCGGCGGTGATGAACAGCGCCTGGTACATCACCTGAATCACCGTGAAAAAGGCCGAGCCGAACAGGATGCGCCCGTATTCCACACAGTAGGGCAGCAGCCGGTCGCTGGCGCCCAGCAGCCGCACCAGCGGCTCCAGAAATACCAGGCCCAGCACGCTCAGCGCCGCGCCCAGAACCCCCGCCGCCAGCGTGGCCAGGGTCAGGTCCTCATCAGCGGCCTTCGCCTCGCCCTGGCCCAGCTTGCGCCCCACAATGGCGCTGGTGCCGGTGCCGAACATGATGCCCACGCCAAAGGCCAGCGTGTCCAGCGGAAGCACGATGTTGATGGCCGAAAGCCCGTCGCTGCCCACAAACCGGGACACGAACACCCCGTCCACCGCCGTGTACAGCGACGATACCACCAGCATGGCCACCGCCGGCACCGAGAAGGCCAGCAGCCGCCAGAAGCTGAATTCCTGCGAAATTGCCCGTTTCATAAAAGTACTCCTTGCGTTGTGATGGAAACCATTGTAAACTATGGTGTAACCCACGAGTCAAGAGGCTTTCAAATTCTTTTGCTGAACCGGCCAAGGGAGAATTTTATGAAAAATTATTATAAAATCAGCGAGTTTGCCGCCCTGTGCGGTCTCAGCCGGGATACCCTGCTCCACTACGACCATACCGGCGTCTTAAAGCCCGCCTTTGTGGCCCCCAGCGGCTACCGTTACTACACCCTGAGTCAGTTCACCACCGTGGACCTGATCGCCGTTCTGAAGGCCAGCGGCACCCCGCTCAGCGAGATCAGGCGCTACCTGCAGAACGCCGATGTGCCCACCGGCATCCGGCTGCTGGAGGGCAAGGTCCAGGACCTGCGGGCACGCCGGGCCGAGATCGACCGGATGATCCAGTCGCTGGAGCAGACGCTGGATGCCATGCGGGAGGGCGAGGAGAGCGTCTGCGGCCGCCTGAGTCTGACCCGGCAGAGGGAACGGCACCTGATCGCCACCCCCACCGGCTACCGCACCCCGCCCACCGAGCGCCAGTTCGCCCGCACCATGCAGGCCCATTTTGCGGAGTGTGAGCAGTGCGGCCTGGGAACCAGCTTCCAGGCCGGGGAGATCATCCCCCGGGAAAGAGCGCTGCAGGGCCGCTTTCTGGAGGCCTATTATTTCAGCCCGCTGCCCGGGCCGGTGGAGCATCCCCACCTGTGGACCTGCCCCGCCGGGACCTGGGCGGTGTATTACTACCAGGGCGGCTACGACGAGCTGCCCACCGCCTACGCCCTCTTTCTGGAGGAGCTGGAGCGCCGGGAGCTCCGGCTGGCGGGGGATGTGTACGAGCAGGATGTGATCAATTATCTCTCGGTCACCGACCCGGCCCGCTATGTGCTGCGGCTTTCGGCCCCGGTGGAGGAGTAAAGAAGTTTGCGTGCAGAAAAAGGCGGCTGCCTTTCCCGGTTTGGGAAGGCAGCCGCCTTTTGGTTTTGTATCTGTCTGGGCGAAAAACGCCGGAAGGTCAGCGGCTTACAGGTCGCTGAACAGGTCTTCCTTGTAAACGCCCGCCTGGATCAGTGCCCGGAAGCTAGCCACAACGAAGTCCTTGTCCTCCTTGTAGGTCACGCCGAACCACTTGTCGTCGGTCTTCAGCACCTTCACCGACACCGCGCTGCGCTTGAGCAGCTGGTCGATGTAGATGGGCAGCAGGTACTCGGCCTTCAGGATCTTGTCCTCCGGAGTGTTGGCGAAGAACTCCACAAAGCCCTTGTCCAGCAGGTCCATGAAGGCGGGGGTCAGGCCCCACATGTTCATGGAAACCAGAGAGTCTGCGTCCACGGGCTTGCCCTCCACCTCGGCGCCGGTGGCGGTCTTCACGATGTTGGAGGTCTCCTCCACATCGGTCAGGTAGCCGGTCTCGTTCATATGGCAGATGCCGCGGGTCACGCCGCCGTTCTCGGACAGGGTGTTCTTCAGCACAAAGCCCGCCATGCACAGCTCGCTGTCGCCGTGGTCCTGCACCAGGAAGTCGTGGATCTTCACAAAGGCTTCCTTGCCGTAGTAGTCGTCCGCGTTGATGACCACGAAGGGCTCGTTCAGCAGACCCTTGCAGGCCAGAACCGCCTGACCGGTGCCCCAGGGCTTGGTGCGCTCTGCGGGCAGGGCAACGCCCTCAGGCAGATTCTCCTTCTCCTGATAGGCGTAGGCGATCTCCACGCCCAGCCGGGCGCAGGTGGTGGCAATGCGGTCGCCGATCGCCTCACGGAAGGCCTCGGCAATGTCGTGCCGGATGATAAAGACCACCTTGTTGAAGCCTGCCTCGATGGCGTCGTGAATGGAATAGTCCATGATGATCTCGCCGTGCAGGCCCACGGGCTCCAGCTGCTTGATGCCGCCGCCGAAACGGCTGCCGATGCCCGCCGCCATAATGACCAGGGCGGTCTGTTTGGTTTCGCTCATGATTGTCTCCTTTTGCATTCCTTTTTACTTATTTTAATAGGAAGATGCGGTGCCGGGTTATCTAGTTGACATGGTACACCACGGTTGACACATTTGTCAATAAAATGCGCGATTTTTCCATGGAATGAACAAGGGAACGTTTCGGTGAGCTGGGCGGCGAGATCAACAAAAGGGGCCCGGGCGAAAAAACAACACAAAGATCGAGTTGCCAAAGAGGGGAAAAAAAAGAAGATTTCCAGCAGAAAAATCAATATTATTCGCTTTTCTTACAGCTTTTTTACCAATTAGACGAATCTGAACCAAAAACTACCGTTTTCGGTTGAAAAAAGAGGCAAATTGCGTTATGATTAAAATACTGGTGTATAACATAGATAAAATCCGCTTTCCTTTTACGGTAAAGCGGAAACGACACGGCAATTTTCAGCGCAGCACCCGCAACACAGGGGGAGATGCAGCGGCTGCGTTTGCCGGGGCAACCGCGGGGCGGAGGAAAACCGGCCGGATGCGCACTGCCCCGTCACGCGCAAACGGAAAACCGCCAACGCAAGATCCCCCTGGGCAACCTTACCGATGCCCGGGGCGCTTTGCGTGCAGCAAATAAGGAAGCGTAAAAAATCCAGAGGGAGAAGAACGGCGATGAAGGTCAAAAAACAGTATGTATCGATGCGCAGAATCATGAAGCAGCATCGCATTCCGTTGACCGGTGCCCAGCAGAGGTATCTGCGGCAGAAGCGGTGGTTCGATGTGGTGATTGCGGCCATGGCGCTGGTGGTGCTGGCGATTCCGTTTATGGTGGTGGCCCTGCTGCAGAAGCTGAGCAGTCCCACCGAGCCGGTGTTCTTCCGCCAGAAGCGGGTGGGGCAGGACAGCCATGTGTTCTACATTACCAAATTCCGCACCATGAAGAGCACCGCGCCCAAATACTCGGCCACCGGCGAGCTGCAGAACGCCGACGCCTATATCTCCAAGCTGGGGCGCTTTTTGCGGGATACCAGCATTGATGAGCTGCCGCAGCTGTTCAATGTTCTTACAGGCGACATGAGCCTGATCGGGCCCCGGCCGCTGATCCGGCAGGAGCGCAGCGTGCATTTTCTGCGCCGGTACTACGGGGTGGACCAGCTGAAGCCGGGCATCACGGGCTGGGCGCAGATCAATGGCCGCGACATGCTGAACGATTACGACAAGGTGTTCTACGACCGGGAGTACTTAAAGAACGTGAGCATGGCCTTTGACGCGAAGGTGTTCTTGGATACTGTACTGAAAGTACTAGGCCGCAAGGACATCCAGGAAGGCGTGCGGGCGCATCATCACCGGGACGAAGTGCGCCGCCACCAGCAGGAGCAGCTGGTCCAGGAGAGGCTGGAGCAGCGTGAATTCGTGCAGTTCCAGCAGGAGGCCCAGATGGTGCGCGAGCACCGCCGGGCGATGTGAAAAAGGGGAATGAACGTGCAGTACGAAAATTACAGTGTTTTAATGTCGGTTTATTATAAGGAAAAACCGGAGTACTTGAAGCAGAGCATTGAAAGCATGCTGAATCAGACCGTGCCCACCAATGATTTTGTAATTGTTTGCGACGGCCCGCTTACCCCCGAGCTGGATGCCGTGATTGATTCGTACAAAAATGCACTTCATGTTGTTCGTCTGGAAAAAAACGGAGGGCTTGGCCCGGCCTTGAATGAAGGACTAAAGCATTGCAGGAATGAGCTTGTTGCACGGATGGATAGCGATGACATTAGCGTTCCCCGGCGCTGCGAGATACAGTTGGAAGAATATAGGAAGAATCCCACACTTGGGATTCTTAGTGCATCGCTACTGGAGTTTACAGAAACGACAGATAATGTGATTGGAAAAAGAACCTTACCGGTAGAAAATGAGCAGATCAGGCGGTATTCAAAACGGCGCTGCCCGTTCAATCACCCGGTAGTGATGTTTAAAAAAGAGGCAGTACAGCAAGCGGGCGGATACAACGGCCGCTTTCATTTGTTTGAGGACTATTATTTGTGGATTCGAATGATTCAAACCGGTGTGGAAGCAAGGAACATTTCAGAGAATCTGTTGTATATGCGCGCCCCGGCTGATATGTTTCAGCGGCGCGGCGGAATGAAATATGCAAAGGATATGTTGAAATTCAGAGGCTGGATGGTCAAAAGCGGTTGGTCCAGCTGGAAGGATTTTACGTTTTCCGCTTTGCCGCAGGCGGTAGTTTGTGTGGCGCCGAATTGGCTGAGAGAGAAAGTGTACGCTCACCTGCACGATCAAAGTGCAAAATGAACTTGGAGAAAACATATGCCTCAAATTAGTGTAATTGTTCCGGTGTATAAAGTGGAAGAATATTTGGATCGGTGTGTCCAATCGATTCTGGATCAGTCTTTTGAAGATTTGGAAGTGATTCTGATAGATGATGGCTCCCCGGATCGATGCCCTGCAATGTGTGATGAATGGGCAAAACGTGATTCAAGAATTACAGTGCTTCATCAAAAAAATGGTGGAGCAAGTGCAGCTCGAAATGCTGGTTTACGCGTTGCGCAAGGTGAGTACATTGGCTTTGTTGATAGTGATGACTGGATTGAGCCGGGAATGTATGGCTCCATGTACGAACTCATTACGGCAAATGATGCAGACATGGTGATTTGCGAGATGCAGCGCCAAGAAAAAAAGAATAAATCCATGGCAGAAAGGGTCGAACTCTGGGGCCAGAAAAAATGCTTGGACCACTTTTTCCGGGTCAATGGGGAAGAGGACACACATTGTATCTGGAATCGTCTGATTAAAAAAGAAATACTCGAAGATTTCTTTTTTATTGAAGGAAAAATGAATGAGGATGTGCATGCCTGTTACTGCTTTGCGGTGCGATGCAAAAAGGCAGTGTACACAAATGCACCGTACTATCATTACACATTTAACGTAAATGGTGTAACAAATAATAGGTTTACGGTAAAGAAAATGGATTTGCTATACGTGTGGGACAAAGTGCGGGGATTAGTTGCAAATGAAGTCCCGGAATATCTTCAAGTATGTGATCGGAATATAGAGCGGGCAAGATTCACGTTGTTGGCCAAAATGTATTTTGACGGATATGATAAAAGAGATAAAAGGTTGTCAGAAATCAAACATCAACTTAAGAAGGCGGTAAGGAGATCCATTGGAACATTATTACTCTGGAAAATGCCACTGAGCAGAAAAGTTTTATTACTACTAATTTGTATATAGAAGGTTATTGGTAAGGACTAATGAAGATTAGCAACAAACACACGCTTTATTTAAGTATCTATGCTTTTTGCGTTATATTTTGTCCCCCTATTATTCCTCGCTTTGATATCGTTTTAATTGGCTTTTCCGGAATGATGATCTTTTTTAAATATAGATCAAGATTTATTAGCGCAGTGTTTAAATCCGGAATTGCAACGTGGGTTAAACTGATGGTTGGGCTGGCATGTTATGTGGCGCTTATACCGTTGCCTTTAAGTGCTTTTTTCTATAATGATGTGGTTCAAGTAGGGCACTATATTTCGTTGGTCAACCGTTACGGTTTGATGACTATAGCTGTTATTGTTTGCGGATCGTATTTTTTTATGGAATTACAGAGAAATGAATATGATTTTTCTGGATTTCTTAAAGTGATATTTTATGCGGGTGCGATAGAAAGTACTTGCTGTGTGCTTTCTCTAATGTTTCCTCGTGTAAAAAATCTTTTTGTATCATTGATGCTGGCTAACACTGGAAGTGAGCTGTATCAAAATACATGGTATATCACAGTACGAGCGTATGGTTTCTCCAATACCCTTGTAGACCTTTTTGGCTTGGGAATATCAGTAATTGCTAGTTCATGTTTGCTGTATGGGGTATTTAAGGAAAAGAAATTTATTTTCCTTTCAATATACATATCTATTGCGACGGCACTAAATTCTCGTACAGGGCTACTGATTTATTTGTTGTGTGCTTGTTTGGTAGTTATTTATATGATGTTCACTGGAAGCTTAAAAAAGTTCCTTGTAGGAGTTATGGTGCTTGCGCTAGCTGTTTCCGGGTTTAATATTTTGATGAATAGCAATATACTGGATGAGGCAACAAAGGGATGGATAGAAGCTGGATTTGAAAGTGTTTATGATTTGATTGAAACGGGAAAAGCGGAAAGCGATTCTTTGGGCGTATTGTTCCAGGATTCCTGGTGGGAGTTGCAAAAGGGGATTCGTCTTCTTTTTGGAACTGGGCATTCGAGATATGGTGCAAATGGGTATACACACACAGATGTAGGATATGTAAATGAAATTTGGCTTTTTGGTGTTATTGGAGTTTGTGTGTTATATATTTCGATTGCTTTTCTGATATGGAAATATTCTTTTAAATGGAAAGACAGACTTGTGAACTGCATTGGAATAATTTTGTTTGTGGAATATTTTGCGTTTAATGTCAAAGCTGTTGCACTTGGATATAATCCAGGAGCTATGTCTATTTTGTTGATTTTATTTGGAATAAAATTCTTTTTTGAAAAAAAGGAAAAAGGAAGAAAAGGCAGTGTGCAAATTTAGTGTAATTATACCGGTTTACAATGTTGAGAAATATTTAAATGAATGCGTAGATAGTGTATTGGCGCAGTCTTATAAGGATTTCGAAATTATACTAATTGATGATGGTTCTACAGATTTGTCAGGAGATATATGTGATCAATACGAAAGAGAATTCAACTGCGTGAAGGTTGTACATCAAAATAATTATGGATTGTCAGAAGCCAGAAATACTGGTATTAGAACAGCTCAAGGAAAATATTTAGTGTTTCTTGATTCAGATGACTATTTTAAAGAAGATGGATTAGGTACACTTTCTCAGATTATTGAAAAAAATAATCCGGAAGTCATAATAAATAACTACTATTGCGTGACGGAAAATACGGAAACATTGTGCAGTAAAAATTGGAAATTTCCGGAAATAATCAATGCCTCGGAAAGAGCATTGATTGAATGTTCGGATGCAAGGAATATTATACTCACAGCATGGTGTGTTGTAGTAAGACAAGATTACCTGATGAACCATAATCTTATGTTCTATCCTGGAATTAAGCATGAAGATGAACTTTGGACACCTCAAATCATTATTAATAGCAACAAAATTGCTTTTAATGAAAAGGCGTTCTATTGCTATCGAATGGAAAGACCTGGATCTATTGTAAAGGAGCCTGATATAAAAAAACTTTTTGATAAAATTTTTATTGTGGATAAATTGACCGAATTTGCTGAGCAAAAAGACAGAAAGAAATGTCGAGCAGTTAAACAAAGATGTGCAAAGTTGATTACGGGAGTTATTCGAAGCTTAGTAGAGTATAGCGATACAAAAAGCTATAAAATGCTGATGGATGAGACACAAAAGAGAATTGGCATTTTGTGCTATGGGCAATCTATTAAATATATTATTCTATATTTATTATGTTCATTAACTGATGTTGGTTCTGTGTCGAAAATTTGGAATAAATAGTAAATGGGGAGAAACTTCCGGATGATGGAAAAAAGTATAAGAGTAATAAAAGGAAAAGTGAAAAAGTGTGTTTTTGACTTGATAACTCTTATGTGTGCGATTCAATTAATTTCTTTTCGAAAAAGATTTATCATCTTTGATACACCATCACATGAAAATATTGGAGATCAGGCAATTCTTATTGCGGAAATTGAGTACTTGAAAAAGATTTCGCCTGAGCATAAAGTGATTACAATACCAGCAGAGTGCGTAGAAAGATTCTTAAAAACCTATTCTAACTTGATAAAAAATGAAGATATAATCTTGATTCATGGAGGCGGATTTCTAGGTTCAATATGGAAAGATGAAATGTATGCGGAAGTGATTCAAAGATATCTTTCAAATATGGTAGTCATTTTTCCGCAGACTATTTTTTATGAGAACACACATTATGGGAATCATCGTTTGAAGGTTGAAAAAGACATATTTGACAAAGAGAATTTGATGCTGTTTGTTCGTGATCAACGATCTCAAATCTTTGCGGAAGAAAACCTCTACCAGATAAATCCTCAAAATTGTGTCTTGATTCCTGATATCGTTCTATCCTATCACACTGAAATTAGTAATCAGTCTGTAGAAAATTACATGATTGCATGCCTAAGAAACGACAAAGAAAAGGTTTCAACGGATAATTTTTATGCTAAACTCGAGGAAGTTGCAAAAAAAGAATGCTATAAATTAGAACTAACTGATATGTGTACGGATCATTCGATTCGTAGAAAATGCGAAAAATATAGAATTGTTGAATGCAAATTAAAACAATTTGCGAAAGCAAAATTTGTTGTTACAGATCGCCTTCACTGCATGGTTTTCTGTGCGTTGGTAGGAACGCCTTGCATTGCGATGGATAATAGTAGTAAAAAAGTAAAAGGTGTTTATGAAAAGTGGCTGAAAGATTTAGATTATATTGTGTTTTGTGAAAATGAAAACGACGCGTTGAGCAAAGCGAAAGAATGGACCAAAACCGACAGCATTAAGGTGACCCGTTATTCTCCTAAAGACTTGGAGAATGCTTTTGAACCCCTTGCAAAAGTTTTGAAAGTTAGTCTAATGAACAGGTAATAAACAATGGAAAATAAAGTAATTGTGAATGAAGTTCAAGTGAATGGAAATAAGCTTATCTGTGATTTTAGGGCGTACGGAGAAATTGAAAAATGCTTTTTGAAGAATGAGTTTGAAGTTGAATATGATTTCGATTTGACAGATATTCCTAAAAGTATTTTGGTTATTCCATTGCTTGGAGACATATTACCGCTTGTATGGCTGTATAAGGCTGAGATTGTCGCAGAAGAGATTGATGCTGATTTTCTGGAGGAAATTGGAAAAGCAGAAGATGGTTTCAGAGAAATGTATCCAATGCTTTCATTTGGTGGAAAAATCACAGCTCGAGCGGTTAAAAGTACTTCCGTATCAAAAGAAAGAAAAGTTGGATGCTTCTTTTCTGGTGGGGTAGATGCTTTTACAACGCTGTATTCGCATCTTGAGGAGAAACCGCTTCTCATCACTATATGGGGAAGCGATATAAAGTTGGATGATATTGATGGTTGGGGAAATGTAGAGCATCATGTGAAGAAAACTGCGAAAGACTTTGGGCTTTCATATACACGGATAAAAAGCGATTTTCGCGGCTTAATTAACGAAAAAGTAGCCAACCGGAAAGTAAGAATATCTGGTGATGGCTGGTGGCATGGTTTTTCCTGCGGAATGGGACTAATTTGTCATGCTGCAGTTATTGCTTATAAGTATAGCTTAAAAAATGTCTATATTGCATCCAGTTTTCCCGCCTACTTAAAAGGACAATATACATGTGGAAGTGATCCGGTAATTGATAATAATATTAAATACGCAAGATGTAGTACTGTACATGATGGTTACGAAATGGATCGTCAACAAAAGGTGCGCTATATCCTGGAGAAAAGTGAACATTATGGGATAAAACCACATCTGAGAGTATGTTGGGAATCGAGAGGCGGGAAAAATTGCGGCCATTGTGAGAAATGTTATCGCACAATTTTAGAAATTGTTTCAGAAAATGGTGATCCGAATCAGTATGGATTTAATTGGAATGAAGATAGTATAAAACGATGTGAGGAAGATTTTAGAAAGAAAATTGATCTTTCTGAAAAAAGAATACAGTGGTCCTACGAATCTATTATTAAGTCGTTTAATAATCATTATAATGGAGATAAAAATGCGTACTCTTGGATGTTGGGCGATAACTTGATAGTAATGAATAAAACTATTCTAAAACAATTTAAACGTACTATCGTTTATAGAGGGCTAAGAAAGGCGCTTAGAATAGTAAGAAACTATATCTAAGATAGGATAAAGTAATGAAAAATGGTAGCCGAACAGCAATAAACCTTGCGTGCAGTTTTTTGGTGTTGGGGACAAGCATTTGCATTAACCTTTTTATGTCCCCGTATATTGTAAGTAAAATTGGTGTAGAGGCAAACGGGTTTATCACGCTTGCTAACAATTTTACAACATACTTGAATTTGTTTATCCTTGCCCTCAATAGTATGGCTGCGCGGTTTATATCAATTGAATATAACAAGCAGAATTATCAGAAAGCGAATTTATATTATAATTCGGTCTTTTGGGGCAATTTAGCTCTGGTCCTGATTTTTGCTCCGATAATGTTTTGGGGAATTTTTAATCTTCAAAAATGGATTGATATCCCTCCCGAATTGGTAAGCGATGTTAAGGGGCTATTTGCGCTTGTGCTTCTCAACTTCTTTTTAGCTACTGCAGCACCTAACTGGGAGTGTGGCGTATTTACAACGAATAGACTGGATAGGCAATATATTCCTAACGTGATAACGTCACTTTTGAAATGTGCGTTGCTCTACATATCGTTGACATTGATTGTTCCTAAAGTATGGTATGTTGGCTTGGTTACATTCATCGTTGGAACGATAAATTTGTGTGTAAATGGGTATAACACCCATGCTTTGACTCCTCGATTGAAGATCGGTTTTCGGAAAGGGAAGAGAACTTGGTCGATTGATGCCATTAAGCAGCTTCTCTCTGCTGGTATATGGAATTCGATTACATCAGCAGGATGGATGCTATTGAACGGATTGGACCTCCTCGTTGCCAATTTGTTTATTAATTCTACAGCGATGGGTCTGATTTCGCTGTCTAAGATATTATATACATTGATGACTGAATTTTCTAATTCAATTAATCGAGTGTTTGTGCCTTCGATGGTAATCGATTATGCTACGGGAGATTCTAAAAACCTTGTAGCCAATGTGAAAAAGTGGGTCAAAATATCTTCTGTTTTGATGGTGACACCGTTGGCAGGAATAATGGTTCTAAGCGATGACTTCTTCCGTTTATGGGTCCCGGGGCAAGACTATATGTTGTTGTCCAGGCTTTCAATGCTGGCTTGTGCAGGATCTATTTTTTTGTGTGGAAGCCAGGTTCTTTTCCAACTTTTTACAGTAACAAATCGCCTGAAGGCTTATTCGGTATCAGTTCTTGCAAGTGGTGTAATTTCGTCTCTCGTCGTATTTGGAATTTTAAGAATAAACTCCGATGAAACGTTTGGTATGTATGTCATTGTTGGAACAAGTACAGTGGTAGCAGTAATTCGAAATCTGCTATTTTTGATTCCTCTGGCGGCCCGAAGCCTCGATCAGAAAGCAACGGTTTTTTATCCGGTTAATTTGATGTGTATAACGAATGCAGTTGTTTGTATTGCAGTTTCAAGCTTTGTGAGAAGTTTCTTTACAATAAACAATTGGATTGAGTTCATTTTTATTGCCTGTTTGATTGCAATAACCAATTTCGTTTTAAGTAGCATAATCTTGCTAAATAAAAATGAAAAACGAGAATTGCTGGAGAAAATAACAGGAAAACTGATAAAGAGATAATTGTTTAACCAAAAAAGGAGCACCCCGCCCGGGGTGCTCCTTTTTTCTATCCAAATCCTCACAGCTTCGCCAGAAACGCTTCCAGCTGCTGCAGCTGGGCCGTCACCGAGGCCGGGCCGGTGCCGCCTTCGCTTGTGCGCCGCGCCACGCAGGCCGCAAGATCGATCGCCTCGTATACATCCTGATCGAACAGCTCGCTCAGGCTCTGGTATTCCGCAAGGCTCACATCCTCCAGCACCTTGCCCTCCGCGATGAATTTCGCCACCAGCTGGCCCGTCAGCTTGTAGGCGCTGCGGAACGGCATCCCCTTGCGCGTCAGGTAATCCGCCAGGTCGGTGGCGTTGATGAACCCCTTCTGCGCCGCCGCGTACATGTTCGCCTTCAGCGGCTTCATGGTGCGCACCATCGGCGCGAACACCTCCAGACACTGGCTCACCGTGTCGATGGCGTCGAAGATGGCCTCCTTGTCCTCCTGCATGTCCTTGTTGTAGGCCAGCGGCAGCCCCTTCAGCATGGTCAGCGTGCCCATTAAGTCGCCGTACACCCGGCCCGTCTTGCCGCGCACCAGCTCCGCCATGTCCGGGTTTTTCTTCTGGGGCATGATGCTGGACCCGGTGGTGAAGCCGTCGTCCAGCTCCACAAACTTGAATTCCCAGCTGGACCAGAGGATGATCTCCTCCGAAAAGCGGGAAAGATGCATCATCACAAGGGCCAGCGCGCTCAGGATCTCCACGCAGAAGTCCCGGTCGGATACGCCGTCCATGCTGTTTTGACACACCCCGTCGAAGCCCAGCGCTGCGGCGGTCATGGCCCGGTCGGTGTCGTAGGTGGTGCCCGCCAGCGCGCAGCTGCCCAGAGGGCTGTAGTTCATGCGCCCCACCGCGTCCTGCAGGCGGGTCACATCCCGCTGCAGCATGGCCGCCCAGGCCAGCAGATGATGGGCAAAACACACCGGCTGCGCCCGCTGCAGATGGGTATAGCCCGGCAGGATGGCATCCTGATTGGCCTTGGCCTGCTCATAAATGGCCTCCAGCAGCGCTTTGATCTGGTCCTGCAGCGAAGAGCAGGCATCCCGCAGATAGAGCCGCAGGTCGGTGGCCACCTGGTCGTTCCGGCTGCGGGCGGTGTGCAGCCGCTTGCCCGCGTCCCCGATGCGGCGGGTCAGCTCCGCCTCCACGAACATGTGGATGTCCTCGGCGGTGGGGTCGATGGCAAGAGTGCCGCTGTCCAGCTCGGCCAGAATGTCCTCCAGCCCGCTGGTGATGGCGGCAAGGTCCGCCCCGCTCAGAATGCCCTTCGCCGCCAGCATGGCCGCGTGGGCCAGCGAGCCGGTGATGTCCTGCCGGTACATGCGGCAGTCGATGTGGATGGACGAGTTGAAATCGTCCGCGATTTTACTGGTGGCGGACTGTGCCCGCCCTGCCCAAAGCTTTTCCATATCCGTTCCGGCCCGGCCGGTGCCGGGCGCGTCCCCCTCTCGTTTTCGGCTCTTTCTGTGTGCCGAATTGTGATTATATGCATGATATTAGCATAAATATTCTTTAAATGCAAGAAATATGCGAAAATAAAGAATAAAAATTCGATGAGCAGATATTGCTGTATTTCGACGCGGCAACCGGAAGGGCGAAAAGCCGAAGAAAAAACAATGCCCCCGCTTTTGTGAGTTTTCACCAAAAGCGAGAGCATATTTTGTATGCGGGGCGAAATGTCAAACGATTGACATTTCGCCCCGCATCTTTTATGATGAGGGAGGAACAGGAGCGCTTCAGGTGCTCTGGCGCTGGATCAGCTGCACCGGGAAGACCCTTGCTTCCGGCGCACCGGCGTTTTCGCCGGCCACGATCCGCTCCACTGCCCAGCGGCAGATGTCATCCACCGGCTGGTGGATGGTGGTCAGGGGCGAGGTGGTCAGGCAGGCGAGATCGGTGTCGTCGTAGCCCACCACCTTCATCCGGCCGGGCACATCGATGCCCTGCTGGCTGCAATATTGCAGCACCTGGGCGGCAATGATATCGTTGGACGAGAACACGCCGTCCACCTCCGGGTGCTCCTGGAACAGCTGGTGGATCAGCGGCTCGTAGCGCATGGCGATGAAGTCCCGCTCGCTGGCGTCCACCATCACCGGAGGTTCGGCCCCCCGCTCGCGGCACACATCGCAGAAGCCCACCCAGCGCTTGTTGGCGTCCATCTCGATGCCCGCGCTGCCGCTGATGTAGGCAAGCCGCCTGCAGCCCCGGTCCAGCAGATGCTCCGCCGCCAGCCGGCCGCCGGTGTAGTTGTCGGCGCAGGCGCTGGGCACCGAATCCGCCAGGGTGCGGTCGATGGTGACCAGCGGCAGGTTGGCCAGGTTCACATGCTGGGAAAGGTTCTGGGTGTGGCTGGCCAGAATGACCCCCGCCACCTTGTTGCTTTTCAGCATGTGGAAATATTCCACCTCTTTGTTCACGTCCAGGTCGGACACGCACAAAAGCAGCTTGTAGCCGCTGGCGCACACATGCCGCTCCACGCAGTCGATCACCGCGCCGAAAAAGAAGTGTTTAGCCGAGGGCACGATCAGCCCGATGAAGCTGCTCTTCTGCTTGATGAGCGACTGGGCCAGCTCGTTGGGGTGGTAGTCCAGCTCCTCCATGGCCGCCAGAATCTTGGCGCGAGTCTTTTCACTCACGTTGACCCGGTTGTTCAGCATCCGGGAAATGGTGGTCACCGTCACGCCGGAAAGGCGCGCCACATCTTTTAAAGTTGCCATAGGGCCGTTGCTCCTCTCGCCGCGAAATTTTCCTTTTTATTATCCCACAGCGGCGGGGGGCAAGTCAAACGGGCCTTTGCAGATACCAAACAAGTTTTCATCCATTCCAAAGCGCAAAGGAGAACGTATTATGAACAACACGCTGCTGAACACCCTGAAGGCTGCCCGCGAGGGCCTGGCCGAGCGTCTGGATTCCATGACCCTGCCCGCCGAGATCCCCCACGGCGACATGCCCGGCGACAAGGTGCTCATCACCGAGAGCCACGTGGCCAAGGCCAAGACCATCCTGCCCGTTCTGGTGGACAAGATGATCGCCGCTCTGGAGAATAAGCCCCTGCAGCGGTGCGTGATCAGCGTGTGCGGCGGCTCCGGCGTGGGCAAGAGCGAGACCGCGTCCCTGCTGGGCTGGTACCTGGGCCAGCTGGGCGCGAAGAGCTATATCCTCTCCGGCGACAACTACCCCCACCGCATCCCCGAGTACAACGACGCCGAGCGTCTGCGCGTGTTCCGGGACTTCGGCCTGAAGGGCCTGGTGGCCTCCGGCCTGCATACCGCTGAAATCAGCGAAACGCTCCATGAGCTGATGGAAGCGGACAAGGACGCTGACCCGGCTCTGTGCGGCGAATACAGCTGGCTGAGCGTTTACCAGGCGGCGGGCCGCCGTGGCCTGAAGGGCTACCTGGGCACCCCCAATGAGATCGACTTCGACCGGGTGAACGGCATCATCGCCCAGTTCCAGGCGGGCGCGGAGCACATCGCCCTGAAGCGGATGGGCCGCCGCCCCAGCGAGCTGTGGACTGAGACCGTGGACTTCTCCGCCACCAGCGTGCTGATCATCGAGTGGACCCACAGCAACAACGACAACCTGGCCGGTGTGGACCTGCCGGTGCTGCTGAACAGCACCCCCGCCGAGACCATGGCCCACCGCCGCGAGCGCAACCGGGACGGCAAAGTGGACAGCCCCTTCACCACCATGGTGCTGGAGATCGAGCAGGGCCTGCTGGCCTCTCAGGCCCACAAGGCGGCTGTGATTCTGTCCAAGAGCGGCGAGCTGCTCAGCTACGCCGACTACCAGGCCCTGATGGCCAACGCCTGAGCGGCGCAACAAGAGAGAAAGGGGAACAGAGCAATGGAAAACAAAATCGCACTTTCCGCCGGTGTGATGCTGAACGCCTACCCGGACAGCATGGGCGGCACTCTGGCCGACATCGTGGCCCTGCTGGGCCGGGGCGAGATGAAGGGCGCCTTCGATGCCTTCTACATCCTGCCCAGCATCTTCAACACCGATCTGGACCGGGGCTTCTCGGTGATCGACTACAACCTGAACGAGTGCTACGCCGGTCAGGCCGATCTGGACGCGCTGCGCCGCCTTGGCATCGATTTGAAGTTCGATCTGATCCTGAACCACGCCTCGGTGCTGTCGCCCCAGTTCCAGGACCTTTTGAAAAACGGCGAGAACTCCCGCTATAAGGACTTCTTCATCAACTGGAACAAGTTCTGGGCCGGCCACGGCCAGATGACCGAGGAGGGCTACATCCAGCCGGACGCGGAGAAAATCAAGGACATGTTCTTCCGCAAGCCCGGCCTGCCCATCCTGATGGTGCGCATGCCGGACGGCAGCGAGGTGCCCTACTGGAACACCTTCTATCAGGAGGTGCGCTACCGCAGGGTGGACGCCAGCGAGCTGGTGGAGAGCCTGGGTATCCAGTATCAGGCGGCCAGCCGCATTGCGGACCTGGTGAACGCGGCGCTGGAGCGGGGCGAAAAGCCCGCCGCCATGGACTTCGGCGCATTCCAGGCCCACAAGGCCGCGGTGGTGGACCATCTGGAGAGCCGCCGTAGCTATCTGGGCCAGATGGACCTGAACGTGGCCTCGCCGCTGGTATGGGAGTTCTACGACGAGACCCTGCACAAGCTGGCGGACTACGGCGCGAAGATCATCCGTCTGGATGCCTTCGCTTACGCCCCCAAGACCCCCGGCGCAAAGAACTTTTTGAACGAGCCGGACACCTGGCAGATGCTGCAGCGGGTGGGCGGCATTGCTCAGCAGTACGGCCTGAGCATCCTGCCCGAGATCCACGCCAGCTACGGGGAGAAGACCCACGAAAAGCTGTGCGAGACGGGCTGCATGACCTACGACTTCTTCCTGCCCGGCCTGATTCTGGATGCCTTCGAGCATAAGAACTTTGAATATCTGGTGCGCTGGATCGACGACATCCAGCAAAAGGGCATGCGTGTGGTGAACATGCTGGGCTGCCACGACGGCATCCCCCTGCTGGACCTGAAGGGCCTGCTGCCCGAGGAGCGCATCCAGGCCATGGTGGAGACCCTGAAGGGCCGCGGCGGTCTTGTGAAGGACCTGCACGGCGCGAAGAACATGTACTACCAGGTGAACTGCACCTACTACAGCGCGCTGGGCGAAAGCGACCGGAAGATGCTGATGGCCCGTGCCCTGCAGCTGTTCATGCCCGGCAAGCCCCAGGTATGGTATCTGGACCTGTTCGTGGGCAAAAACGATCTGGAGGCGGTGCGCCGCGGCGGCGGAGCGGGCCACAAGGAGATCAACCGCACCAACCTGAGCCTGGAGGACGCGGTGGAGAAGCTGGAGCAGCCGGTGGTGCGCCGCCAGCTGGAGCTGCTGCGCCTGCGCAACAGCTGCCCCGCCTTCGGCTGGGACGCCAAGCTCACCGTGGAGAACCCGGCTCCCGCCCAGCTGACCCTGCGCTGGGAGAAGGAGGGCCACACCGCCGCGCTGACCATGGATCTTGCCGCCGAGCGCTTTGCCATTGAGGTGGGCGAGAACGGCAGCACCGAAGTGGTCTTTCAGGAGGGCTGAGCCGCCCGAAGCGCATTCTTTTGACAATTCCTCATTTCTGCAATCATAAAAGGCCCGGGGCCGCGTGGTGTTCTGCCACGCGGCCCCGGGTCTTCTTTTCTAATGGAATGAATTTTCGGGGAAGAGGGGCGATCAGCAGCCGGAGCCCTGATCGATCATAATGCGCAGGATCTCGCTGTCGGTCTCGCGCATGCCGTCGGCGGCCATGCGGCCGATGCTGGCAATGGTCTTTTCCACGTTTTCCTTCACCAGACCCTCGCCCGCGCCGAAGGTATTGCCGTCCAGCGACATCTCGTGGCCCAGAATGGCCGCGTCCACCGAGGTGGCGATCTTGGCGGCGCAGCTGCCCTTGGCACCGTCGCACACGATGCCGGAGGCGTTGGCCAGCGTGTTGGTGATGGTGCGGCTGATGGCGTCGTAGTCGCCGCCGTGCAGGTAGGTGATGCCCGCGCCACTGCCGCAGGCCGCGCACACCGCACCGCAGAAGGCGCTCAGCCGGCCGATGCCCCGCTTCTGCAGCAGGGCGGTCAGGTTGCTCAGCACCAGCGCCCGGTACAGGGTCTCCTCGGTGGCGGCCAGGTACTTGGCGTACACGATGATGGGCACCGAGCAGGTGATGCCCTGATTGCCGCTGCCCGAGTTGATGACCACCGGCAGCACACAGCCGCCCATACGGGCATCGCTGCCCGCAGCGGCCAGCGCCCGGGCCCGCACCCGCACGTCGCCGCCGTAGTGGCGCATCAGGGTGGCGCCCACCCGGCCGCCGTAGGCATGGGTCATGCCCTCCTGAGCGATGCGGGTGTTGTATTCGATCTGCCGCTTGATGATGGGGCGGATGTCGTCCAGCACAACGGTGTTGGCGAATTCCAGAATGTCTGCCAGATTCAGGGCATCCAGATCGGTGTCGTCCTCGTCGGCCACCGCCTCCACCTCCTTGTAGAACAGGCGCTCGCCGTCCCGCTCAATGCGCACCACGTTGGTGTGCTCGTCCCGGATCTCGGCCAGTGCGGTGTGGCTGTCGCCGCTGATCTCCACAATGATGTGCAGGCGGGAGGGGGTGTCCAGCAGTTCCACGGTGCAAACATCCTGAGCCAGCATCCGGCGGGTGGCCTCCAGATCGGCGGGGCCTACCTTGCTCAGCACCTCCAGACCCAGCGAGGCGTTGCCCGCCAGCGCGCCCAGCACGGCGCTGGTATCGATGCCGCGCATGTTGCCGGTGGTGGGCACGATCACGCCCTTGGCGTTCTTGATGATGTTGCCGCTGCATTTCACCAGCAGGCGGCGGGGCTCCTCGCCCAGCACCTCCCGGGCCTTGGCGGCCGCCAGCGCGATGGCAATGGGCTCGGTGCAGCCCAGCGCGGGCACCAGCTCGCGGGTGAGGATTCGAACATAGGTATCGTAAACAGTACGGTCCAGCATTTTGTTTTGCGCTCCTTTTTATCGAGTGGTCTGCATGCCGCTCCGATTCGCCCGGCCGGCTGCTGCGCGGCGGGCGTTAGGAAAAAGCATGTCCGCTGAAAAAATCATACACCTTTGTGCCCCCGCGCGCAAGGATGGATGCGCGCCATGCCCCCGGAAGTGTAAAAACAGCAGAATGTCTGCATTCCGCTGGCCCCCTCTTGCGAAAACGGGCCGGGTGGGGTATAATCGGCAACAACGCCGGGTGGATGCACCCGGCGCAAGCTTTGTGCAAAAAAGGAGGCAAGGCCGCCATGTGCCTGCTGCATGTGAGCGCCGGGACTGAATTCCAGGACCTGGTGCGCTACCCGGAGATATCCATCCGGGAACATTCCATGACCTTTATCACCGGCCCCAGCGGCTGCGGCAAAAGCACCCTGCTGCGGCTGCTGAACGCCACCGTTCTGCCCACCGCCGGGCGCATCGAATACAAGGGCAGCCCTCTGGGCGGCCTGCCGGTGCTGGACTACCGCAAGCAGGTGCTGCTGGCTCCCCAGCAGGTGTACCTGTGTGAGGGCAATGTGGCCGACCAGTTCGCCTTTTTCTATGGCGCGCGGGGCGAGGCGTGCGTGAGCCGGGCCGAGATGGTGAACGCGCTGGAGATCTGCCGCATGCCTCTCTCGCCGGAGGACAGCTGCGCCAATCTTTCCGGCGGCGAGCGCCAGCGGGTGTTTTTGTCCATCTATCTGTCCGCCCGGCCCAAGGTGCTGCTGCTGGACGAGCCCACCGCCGCGCTGGATGAAGTGACCGCCCGGGAGTTTCTGGGCAATCTGAAGGCGGCCTGCCGCCAGCGGGGCACCACGGTGGTGTGCATATGCCACAGCCGCTCGCTGGTGGACGAGTTTGCCGACCAGGAGATTCGATTGGAGGCGAGAGCATGAACAGCGGAATCGTACAGCTGCAGCTCTGGCAGTTTTCTCTGATCTACTTATTGCTGATTGTCGTAATCGCCATCATGAAGAAGAGCGGGGTGGAAAAGACCCGCCTGCTGGTGGTGGCCAGCGTGAAGATGACGGTGCAGCTGGTGATCGCGGGCCTTGTGCTGTCTTACATTTTCCAGAACCCGAACCCGATGTTCGTGGTGGTGTATCTGGCGGTGATGGTGGGCTTTGCGGTGCATCGGGTGCTCAGCGGCAATCCCGGGCTGAACCGGCGGTTTCAGGTCATCATCACGGCCTCCATTGCTTTGAGCGGCGTGTTCGTGCTGGCCTATTTCGTCTGCGCGGTGGTGGGCGAGAACATTTTCAATCCCCAGTACACCATCCCGCTGGCGGGCATGCTCATCGGCAACACCATGACCGGCATCTCGCTGGGCATCAAGACCTTCCGGGAGAGCCTGCAGGGCCAGAGGGCCCGGGTGGAGGCGCTGCTGGGCTTCGGCGCGTCGCCCCGGGCGATTTTGCAGCCGCTGGCAAAGCAGGCGCTGGAGACCGCTCTGCTGCCCACCCTCAACTCCATGGTGGGCATGGGCATCGTATCGCTGCCCGGCATGATGACCGGCCAGATTCTGTCCGGCACCCTGCCCACCACGGCCATTCTGTACCAGATCGCGGTGATGATCGCCATCTGCACCGTGGTTACCGCGGCCAGCTTCGGCTCGCTGTTTCTGGGCATGCACACCCTGTATGACCAGAAAAATCAAATATTGTGACGATTTTATACAAATAGTAAAAGCCTGAGCGGTTCAGCCGAGCCGCTCAGGCTTTTTGCGTATTCGTTTATTCCACCCAGACGTGGCCGGAAATATCGGTAGCGCCCTCGTTCACCAGCTGCAGGTCCACCTGCCCGGCGGTGCAGCCGTCCAGCGGGATGGCCACCGGCTGGCTCTCGGCGCGGGAAAGGTCGATGCTCTCCACCAGCTGGCCGTCCTGGCTGATGTTCAGCAGCAGCGGGCCGCCGGTGCAGTCCACATTGGCCATCAGGGTGCGGGTGTCCGGGTCATCCAGCGTGAAGGTGGAGTCCAGATGGTAGCCGTTGCTGGATTTGTTCATGGTGAAGGTCCACACCCCTTCGTTGTGGTTTTGAAGATTAAGCAGTGACCAGCCGCTGTTCACGCTGAAGGACGAGCCACGAATGGGCAGAGAGGTGGATTCCGTAGGGACGGCGCTACTGCCGGCATTCATCATGAGGGCAAAGAGGGCCACGAACGTGAACACCACGCTCAGCATGGAAAGAACACCCGTGACGATGGCTCCCTTTAAAAAGCCGCTCATTTTGCGGCGGGGCAGGGGCTGGCCGTACTGCTCGTTGGCCGCGCCGCAGGCTTCACAGTACCGGGCGGTGTGGGGAATGGGCGTTTGGCAGCTCTGGCAGGGGAGCATGGTCTGCTTGCGGCCGAAGGCCAGGTAGAAAATCAGCGCGATGATGGGGCTGGCGAAAATGCAGATCAGCACCCAGAGCACCGGGTCCTGGCCGTGGAGCTTTGCGTCCCGATACAGCCAGATGGCCAGCAGCACCAGAAAGGCAAGGCTGGATGCCATGCAGAGGAAAATCATCAGAAAAAATACAATGGGAAGAGCGGTTGCAGTCATTTAAAACCCCTCCTTTTTTCGAGTCCGTTTGGGCAGATAGATGGTGGTGGCGGCGCGCAGGTCCGCCATGTGCAGGCTGATGAGGGTGAGCGCTACGCCCCCCACCGCCAGCCAGGCCAGCGCAAAAGAGGCCAGATGGGCCCACAGCGGCATGATGGGCAGCGCGAAGATCACCGCGGGCACCCCGCAGACGATGAAGTTGGCCACCATGGGCAGCCACCAGAGCGACACCGCCCGGGCATCGGGCTGGGTGTCCAGCTGCTCCTGCCGCTGCCACAGCTTGGCCTTCAGGGCCGCGTCCAGCTCCGGCGCGGGGCCGGGGGCGGGGGCGTGCAGCTGGGATTGCAGGGCCTTGTCCAGATCAAAGTGTTCCATAGCCTTGGGCCTCCATTTCCTTTTTCAGCAGTTGCCGGGCCTTGTGCAGCCGGCTTTTGATGGTGCCCACCGGGGCTTTTTCCATGCGGGCGATCTCCTCCAGATTCCAGTCGAAGCCGTAGGCCAGCGTGATGGGAATGCGCAGCTTCGGGGGAAGCCGGTCCACCGCCGCCAGCAGGGCCGCGCTCTGGGCCCGGTTTTGTGTGGCCTGGGCCGGGTCGTCCGGCGCGGGCGGCTCGGGGGCGTTGTCGCCGTCCAGCTCCACCGGCCTTGCAATGGCCAGCCGCCGCCCGGCCTTGCGCTGTTCGTTTTTGAAGATGCCGCCTGCCAGGCTGAACAGCAGCGCCCGGGGATTGCTGCGCTCGTCCAGGGTGAGGGTCAGCTCCAGGCATTTCAAAAAGGTCTGCTGATACAGATCCTCCGCCTGCTGGGTCCGGCCGGTGAGCCGGTGGCAGTAGCGGTAGATTTCCGGCCCGAAGCGGTCCACCAGGCGGGCTACCTCCTCCGCGTGCATCGCGTCCTCTCCTCTCTTTGAAAAAATGCCATGGCGCCGGGGGCGTTTGGTTCATCCCCCTTGCATTCTGTGATCGTCGCGAAGCGGGCGGCGGTTCACATTTTTTGAAAATTTTCCGCAAAAAAGCGCGTTCCTCTTTTGCAAGGGGAACGCGCCGGGATTGTTTGCAGGTCAGCCCCGCAGAAAGTTTGCCATGGCGGGGTAGAGCTTGTCGCTGTGGACCACATAGCTGCCGTGGGTCTCGCCGGGCAGGATCAGCAGCTTCGCCCCCGGAATGGACCGGGCGATGCGCCGGGTCTGGGTCTCGTCGATCAGGTCCTTTTCGCCCGCCAGCACCAGCGTGGGAGCGGTGATGCCGGTGAGCTGCCAGCCCGCCAGATGGGGCTGGGTGAGCATCAGGTCCAGCTTGGGGTCCGGGGAGATGCGGTTCTGCACCCGCATCAGGGTGCGCCAGGGCTGCTTGATGCCCGCGGGGGTCATGTTGGCCCCGGCCACCACCAGCCTGCCGGGCAGCTCGGGCCAGCGCAGCGCCACCAGCAGCGCCACCACGCCGCCGTCCGAAAAGCCCACCAGCGCGGGCTTTTCCAGCCCCTGCTGCCGGATGAAGGCGGCCACGTCCTCGGCCATCTCCCGGTAGGTGAGGGTGGGCACCGGGTCGCTCTTGCCGTGGGAGCGGCTGTCCAGCGCGTAGACGGTGTAGGACCGGGCCAGATCCTTGATGGCCACGTCGAAGATGGTGTGGTCCTCGCCGTTGCCGTGCAGCAGAATCACCGGTCGGCCGCTGCCCTCCTTATGATAAAAAAGTTTTAAGCCGTTCACGATGGCATACATGGGGCATCGCTCCTTTGCATTGGGATTCCGTGGTGTTTTTTCTTATTATACCATCGGCCGATGCAGGAAAAAGCAATAAATTGTTAAGGCCGGGGCAAAAATGCTCACAGCTCCTCTTTCAGCTCGGTCATGTTCACCCAGTACCGCTTGGGGCAAAGGCTCCGGCGCAGGGCCGGATTCTCCCGGGCGGCGATGGCAATGGTCTTGTAAAACCGCTTCCACAGCTCCTGATACGCCACTTCTTCGCAGGAAATTTCCGGGAAGGGGGGAGCGGAGTCCAGCTGGGCGTAGCTGGCCTTGCCCTTCTGCCACAAAAGAGCCGCGCCGTGGGTGGCGTCGTAGAGGATGAAATCCTCGCCGGGCAGCCGCTGGCAGAAGTGCAGCCGTAAAAGGGGCAGCACATAGTGCTTGGGGGTGATGGTGCCGCCCAGAAAGTCGCCGTAGTCCTGAAAGCGCACAAAGCCGGTGAGCAGGTGTGCCTCGCCGCACACCGCTTTTTCCAGCGCCAGCACCGGGGCCACGTCCTTGTGGCCCGCCATGAACATCACGCCCGGGCCCACCCGGTAGCCCAGCCGCAGAAACCGCAGGATCAACAGCTCTTTCTCCTCGCTGCCGGAAAGAAAGGCGTGGGCCACGCAGCTGCGCGCCCCCTTGCCCAGTTTTTTGGGCAGGCTGGCATCCACCCGGCGGGCCTTTTGCGGGTCGGTCTCGATGAGCTTTTCCGGGAAGAGGGTGGCCATGGGGCTGGAATGGGGCAGGATGGCAAAGGGAATTTCGTGGGCGTACACGCTCTCGAACACACAGCAGAGAAAGCCCTCAAAGCTGCCGTCGTACCGGTAGACTACATCCGCTTCTCGATCCATGAAACCGCCTCCTCCTTTGCCGCTTCAAGGCCCGGCCTGCCCGCGCTGAGCATGGGGGCAAGGTCCGGGGCAAACAGGCTCAGCTGCTGGGCCCCGGCGGCGAACACACCGGAATCCACCAGCGCCGCCGCGATGCTTCGGCGGCCGAAGCCCGCCGCGCCGGAAAAGCCCTTGCAGCAGATGAAATACTGGGCCCGCTTGAGCACCACGCCCATCCGGCGCAGCTCCTCCAGACCCAGTGCCCCCTGACGGCGGGCCTGCACGATGCGCCGGACGCTTTTCGGCCCGATGCCCGGCACCCGCAGCAGCATGGACCGGTCAGCCCGGTTCACGTCCACCGGGAACTGGTCCAGATGCTGGATGGCCCAGTTGCATTTGGGGTCCAGGAAGGGGTCGAAGTTGGGGCTGGCATCGTCCAGAATCTCGTCCGCCGAGAAGTCGTAAAAGCGCAGCAGCCAGTCCGCCTGATAGAGCCGGTGCTCCCGCAACAGGGGCGGGGGTGTGTTCAGGGCGGGCAGGCGGCTGTCCTGCGCCACCGGGATATAGGCCGAGTAGAACACCCGCTTGAGCTGATATTTGTGGTAAAGGCCCTCGGTGAGCTTTAAGATCTGCCGGTCGGTCTCCGGCGTGGCGCCCACGATCATCTGGGTGCTCTGCCCGGCGGGGGCGAATTTCGGCGCGGAGCGGTAGACCGTCAGCTCCTGGCGGTTTTCGTCCCGGACGCGGGCGATCTGGCTCATGGGGGCCAGGATGGCCGCTTTTTTCTTGTCCGGGGCCAGGCGGCCCAGACTGGCGGCGCTGGGCAGCTCGATGTTCACGCTCAGCCGGTCCGCCAGAAGGCCCAGCCGGTGGATCAGTGCCGGGTCTGCCCCGGGAATGGCCTTGGCGTGGATGTAGCCCCGAAAGTGGTATTCGTTCCGCAGCAGCTCCAGCGCTTTAATCATCAGTTCGGTGGTGTGGTCGGGACTGATGAGCACCGCGCTGGACAGAAACAGACCTTCGATGTAGTTGCGCCGGTAGAACTGGATGGTCAGCTCCGCCAGCTCCCGGGGGGTGAAGGCGGCCCGGGGCAGGTCGTTGGAGCGGCGGTTCACGCAGTAGGCGCAGTCGTAGGCGCACACGTTGGTGAGCAGCACCTTTAACAGGCTCACGCAGCGGCCGTCCGCCGAAAAAGTGTGGCAGCAGCCGGGGGCCACCGCGCTGCCGATGCTCCCGGCCGCGCCGCCCCGGTCCACCCCGCTGGAAGTGCAGGCCACATCATATTTGGCGCTGTCCGCCAGAATGGTGAGTTTTTCCATCAGGTCCATGCCCGGACCCCTCCTTTCTCTGGTTGGATTTGAAATAATAGGAGTGTTCACGAAAGCGAAGAAAGAAGCAAAAAAGGGAGAAAAAGGGCAAAAAAGGCGCAAAAAAGAAAGCCCCATGCGGCGCACGGCAAAACCAATGGTTGGATGGGGCTTTTTGAAAAATAAAGACAGGGTTATTTTCGGTTGGTTTTGGAGCGAATCCAGCTTGCCAGGATCACCAGCTCAAAGGCCAGAAAGGACCCGGTGGCCACGGTAAGGGCACCCTCCGGGGAGAGCCCGTTCAGAAAATCATGCAGAAGGGCCGCCCAGACCAGATACAGCAAAACAACGCCCAGACCGGCCAGAATGGGAAACAGCAGCTTCATGGCGGGGTTCCTCCTCGTGCCGCCCGGCAATCACTTTAAGTATTTTTCCAGATAGTTCGCGCTGGTGGGGCCGCTGGTGCTTTTGAGCACAAAGCGCTCGCCCTCCAGCTCCAGCTCGGCGGCGGCGCAGTTGCCCAGGCCCACGCTCCAGTAGTCCTTCATATCAAGGCCCAGCTCGGCGGTGAGCAGAGCGTGCAGCGCCGCGCCATGGCTCACTGCCAGCACGGTCTGGCCCCGGTGGGCCTGTTTCACGTAAGCCGTAAAATCGCTCACCCGGGCCATCAGAGCGGGCAGGCTCTCGCCGCCCGGGGCGGGCACAAAGTGGGCCGGGTCCGCGAAGAAGGGGGCGAAGTCGTCGCCCAGGGTGCGGGGGGCCTTGCCCTCCCAGTCGCCGAAGGCGATCTCCTTGATGCGCTCGTCGGTGCGTACTTTTTCGGCGGGCCAGCCGCTCACCAGCACGGCGGTCTCCACCGCGCGGCTTAAGGGGCTGGAATACACCGCGTCAAACTGCACGCCGGAAAGCCGCTGCCGGGCTTCCTCGGCCTGGCTGCGGCCGGTGTCGTTCAAAGGGATGTCCGTCTGACCCTGCAGACGGCCCGCCAGATTCCAGTCGGTCTGGCCGTGGCGCACAAGATAAAGCCGGGTAGGCTGCATGGGAATTTCCACTTCCTTCTATCTATAGTATAAGGGCGGCAGGGAAACCGGGGGAGAAAAGGGCAAAATTACCACTTGGCCTTGGTCTCAACTACCTTGCCCGCGATGAACAGCTGGTTGAGCTCCTCGCCGCGGATCACCTTTTCCTCATAGGCCGGGTTGAAGGGCTGCAGAATCACCGCGTTGCCCCGCTGAATGTACTTTTTCAGGGTGCCCTCCCCCTCGCCGAAGACCATCACGCCCAGGTCGCCGTTTTCCAGGGTGGGCTGGCGGTGCACCAGAGCCAGGTCGCCGTCCTGAATGCGGGGCTCCATGCTGTCGCCCTTGACCACCAGATAAAAATAGTTGGCGGGGTCCTTCACGCAGGCGTATTCCACCCCGTAGTCCTCCTCAAAGGCCAGCGAGCCGTAGCCTGCCCGCACGGTGCCGATCACCGGGATGGGGCTTTCCGCATAGGGCAGGGAAGGGGCCGCGGGTTCGGCGGGCTGCTCGCTGATGCCCAACAGGTAATCCGCCGAGGTTTCCAGCAGCTCGGCCAGACGGGCCAGAGTAGCGGGGTCCGGCGAGGAGCGGCCGGTCTCCCATTTGCCCACCGCCTGCTGGGTCACGCCCAGATGTTCGGAAAGGCTTTTCTGGCTCAGGCCCAGCTCCTTGCGCAGCTGCTTCAAGCGTTGTGGGAACATGTGTGAACACTCCTATTACAATAAATTTGGACAGGAAAGCCGTGCAGCCAGTCCGGCTTTCCTTCCATCTCGTGCCTAAGCTACAATGAGAGGAGCAACTGGCTGACCAACCACTCCTTGGGCTTTAATGTCCGTAAGAAAGACTGTCAGCCATCCTCTTGTTGCAGCGTTCGATTTAAGCAGGTTGAGCCTACCGGATACCGGGGAGTTCGTGTTACCCAATAGATTGAATCGGCAGCGAGAAAAGATGGAACCCGGTTGCAGATTCGTTGTATTGGAGGAATGTGAATGAACTGCGTTGGCATCGATGTTTCGAAGGGCAAGAGCACGATTGCAGTCATGCGCCCTTTTGGAGAGGTGGTAGTCTCACCCTTTGAGGTGCTTCACACCGACAGCGAACTGAGCGAGCTGGCAAGGCTGCTCAAAAGCCTGAACGGTGAGACCCGTGTGGTGATGGAATCCACGGGCAATTACCATACGCCGGTGGCCTGGCTGCTCCACGGCGCGGGGCTTTATGTTTCCGTAGTCAATGCAATGCTGGTGCACGACTACGGGAACAACAGTTTAAGACGGGGCAAGACCGACAAGAAGGATGCCGTGAAGCTGGCCAACTACGGTCTTGACCACTGGCTCACACTTCCGAGATATGTCCCGGAAGAGGATGCCCGGCTCATGCTGAAGACCTGCTACCGGCAGTACCAACAGTATTCCAAAGTACAGACCATGCTGAAAAACAACTTGATCTCCCTGCTGGACACCGCTTTCCCTGATGCAAACCGCCTGTTTACCAGTCCGCCCCGCGCCGATGGCAGCGAAAAGTGGGTGGACTTTGTAGCTGCTTTCTGGCATTGCGAATGTGTCTGTGGCCTGTCTAAGAAAGCCTTTACCACCAAGTACCAGAAGTGGTGCAGAAAGCACGGCTACAATTTCAGTGAAGATAAGGCGCTGGACATTTATGTCTCCGCCTGTGGACGCTTCGGTGTCATGCCGAAAACAAAGACCGCAAAACTTTTGGTAGAACAGGCCATTTCCCAACTCCAGGCAACTTCCGCCGCATTAGCTGCTCTCAAACAGGAGATGCAGTCTCTGGCTGCTTCTCTGCCGGAATATCCTGTAGTGATGGGGATGTTTGGTGTTGGCCCCACACTCGGCCCCCAACTCATAGCTGAAATTGGCGATGTGCGCCGTTTTCATTCCAAGAAAGCGCTGGTGGCCTTTGCAGGTATTGACGCCCCGCCCTACCAATCCGGCCAAATAGATGTCCGCAGCCGCAGCATTTCCAAGCGGGGATCTGCCTCCCTGCGCAGGACACTTTTTCTGGTGATGGGCGTCCTCCTGCAATGCGCTCCAATGGATGAGCCGGTCTACCAGTTCATGAACAAGAAACGCTCTGAGGGCAAGCCATACCGTGTCTACATGATGGCATCCGCCAACAAGTTCCTGCGCATCTACTACGCTTCTGTGAAAGCCTACTTGGATTCTCTGGAGCACAACTAATTTTCGTGTCATACCATCTGGCTGGCCGCCGTTTCGATTTTGAGATGCTCAGCGGCTTGATTTTGTGTTGCCTTTTTGCCGCTCCCACAAATCTGAAATTTCTACTTGACTTTTGTTAGCAGGTCTTTCTTGCTGGCTTCATTATACAACTAAAAATTGTTCTTGTAAATAAAATACGCGAAAAAGTTGTGAAAATACCATTGACAACAACTGACGGTTGTTGTAGAATGAAGCCACAACAACCAGTCAGGCCACGAAACGGGGCCGGCAGTGCAAAGGAGCGGTTCTGAGATGAAACGAATGATCTGTGATTCCATGCTGGTGCTGGGCGCTCTGGCCTTCGTTGTGGTGGCGGGCGCGGCGGTGGAGGGCACCATGCCTCTGGCGGCCGCGCTGGGCCTGATGGCTCTGCTGGCCGGGGGCATGCGCGGCATTGCCCGGCTGGAAAAGCCCCGGGCCGTCTGCCGGGTGCGCCATGGGCGGGGCCGTTATCGCCGCCCCGCTCCCCGGCCCCGGAAGGCCGAGGCACTGCGGGCGGCCTGAGAAAGAGTGTTCGGTGCACCTCGCGCCCCCCTTGCGGGGTGTACCGGCGCTTTTTTAAAAAATGTTCGATTTTTTTAAAAAAGATGGTTGACAAACCTGTGACCCTGTGATAACATAGATAACGCACTAGCGATGGCGTGTGTGATGGCCACTCTTGGAGAGGTGTCCGAGTGGTTTAAGGAGCCGGTCTTGAAAACCGGTGACCCGCAAGGGCCGTGGGTTCGAATCCCACCCTCTCCGCCATTTTTAATTTCATATTTTGATATGGACTTTGCTCTGGAGAAGTACTCAAGAGGTCGAAGAGGCGCCCCTGCTAAGGGCGTAGGTCGGGAAACCGGCGCGAGGGTTCAAATCCCTCCTTCTCCGCCAAAAACCCCGAACGCATTTGCGTTCGGGGTTTTCCTTTTTCACTCTTCACTGAAGCTGCCAAAAGGGAGATTGGAAGTGAACAGCGAGCAGTGAAGAAGAAAGGTGTGCCGCAGAGCACTTTTTCCACATGCGGGCTTGTTTTCTGTGGAAAATCCGCTGCCGCCGAAGGGCTGCAGCTGTGCCAGAAAACATTCCCCGGAAGCCGGGCCGGAAACAGGCTGCAGAAAAATCGCCGGGTTCGCCTGCAAAATCACCAGTAGATCAACGCCTTTTATGCCAAAATAGCAGCAGTTCGTGAAAAATAAAACCGTTTTTCACAATTTGATATACTTTATTGTAAAGAGTAGTGTATAATGTACAGCAGGATTCTTTCAACCTTATTATGATCATAAAAAATGCAGGGGCCGAAAAGCCGATGAGGCTGTGTGGTGGGTAAAGGCACCCTGCAGGGGAAAGCGAGAGGTATCGTTGTATGGATCAGACCAATACCAAACGTAAGATCATGGTAATCGGCCACCGCAACCCGGATACGGATTCCATCTGCTCGGCCATTGCCTATGCCAACCTGAAAAACAAGACCGTGGGCCCCTGGCACGAGGCCTGCCGCGCAGGCGAGATCAACCAGGAGACCGCCTTCGTGCTCAAGCGCTTTGGCACCAAGACCCCCCGCCGCTGCCTGAACGTGAGCGCTCAGGTGCAGGACATCGACATCCGCCCTGTGCCCGGCGTTCTGGGCGACACCACCATGCGCCGGGTCTGGGAGACCATGCGCGACACCCAGGCCAACAGCCAGCCCATCGTGGACGAGAAGGGCATGCTGCAGGGCCTGATCACCCTGGGCGATCTGGCTGTGGCCAACATGGACAGCCTGGATACCCACGCCCTGAGCAACGCCCGCACTCCCATCAAAAACGTGGTGGAGGTTCTGGGCGGCACCGTGCTGGCCGGCGACACCAGCGGCTATTTTGAGAAAGGTAAGATCGTCATCGGCGCCTCCAGCCCCGAAGTGCTGGAGACCACCATGGAGGCCGGAGACATCGTGCTGGTGGCCAACCGCTACGAGACCCAGCTGTGCGCCATCGAGATGGGCGCCGCCTGCGTGGTGGTGTGCATGGAGTCCGCCGTGGCCAAGACCATTGTGAAGCTGGCCGCCGAGCGCGGCTGCCTGCTCATCAGCAGCCCCTACGACACCTATGCCGTTTCCTGCCTGATCAAGCAGAGCGTGCCCGTAAGCACCCACATGACCCCCCGCGACAAGCTGCGCACCTTCCTGCCCAGCACCCCCGTGGATGAAGTGAAGAAGGTCATGAGTAAGGTGCGCGACAACTACTTCCCGGTGCACACTGCCGCCGGCAAGTATCTGGGCCTCATCAGCCGCCGTAACCTGCTGAACCTGCAGCGCAAGCGGCTGATCCTGGTGGACCACAACGAGAAGACCCAGTGTGTAGACGGCTGGGAAGAGGCCGACATCCTGGAGGTGGTGGACCATCACCGCCTGGGCAGCCTGGAGACCAGCCAGCCTGTGTTCTTCCGCAACCAGCCGGTGGGCTGCACCTGCACCATTGTGTACCAGATGTACCAGGAGCAGGGCGTGGAGATCGAGCCCCACATTGCGGGCCTGATGCTCAGCGCCATTCTGTCCGACACGCTGTGCTTCCGTTCTCCCACCTGCACCCCCGTGGACGAGGCTGCCGCCCGTGCGCTGGCCAAGATCGCCGGGGTCGAGCCCGAGGCGCTGGCCAACGAGATCTTCGAGGCTGGCGAGAATCTGGAGGGCCGTGCCGCTGAGGACGTGTTCTTCCAGGACTTCAAGATCTTTACCCATGGTGATCTTCGCTTTGGCGTGGGCCAGGGCAGCTACATGAGCGAAAAGAACCGCCAGCGTGCTGCCGAGCTGCTGCGCCCCTATCTGCCCGAGGCCCTCAAGCGCGAGGGCGTGCAGATGATCTTCTTCATGCTCACCAGCGTGAAGGAGCAGTCCAGCAAGGTGCTGTTCTGCGGCGAGGGCGCCGAGCAGCTGATCGGCACCGCCTTCCGCTGCGAGCGGGACACCGACGGCAGCGTGGTTCTGCCCGGCGTGGTCAGCCGCAAAAAGCAGATGATCCCCGCCATGCTGGATACGCTGGCCCAGATGTGATCCGGGCTTGCCGCAGGCAAAACAGCGGAATTTCTGTTTCAATCCATCCCCGCCGCCGGTTATGTTCAGCCGGCGGCGGGCTTTTTTTGTAAAAGGCGCAAAAAATCGCTGAAAAGTATCAAATTATTGCGTCAAATAGAAAAAGAAAAATTGTAAACTGCGTGAGATTTTGATATGATTAAAATAACGCGATAAAACGCGGGAACAGGGGAAAAGTAAAACGTTTGCCCACTGGAAGCGGTCAGTTCCCGCGTTTTGAGGAAGGAATGGAAAGAGGATGGAGTTTGTGCTGGGAACGGCGGCGTTTGCTGCCTTTTTTGCCTACGACGTGAACAGCGTGCGCCCGGTACGGCCCTGGTTCCACCGGCTGTTTGCGGTGGGCTGCGTGCTGCTGGCCGCAGCCACCGGGTTGCTGGTGTGGAACTGCCGGGCTTTTTTTGCGTTCAGCGGTGCGGCGCTGGCGCTGGGGGTGCTGGCAGCGGTGTTTTTGGCCCTGATGGTCTACACCCTGTTTTTTGCGCTGCCCTTCAGCGCCACTTACCTGGAAGAAAACGCCCCCCGAAAGGCTTATACGGGGGGCATGTACGCGCTGTGCCGCCACCCCGGCGTGCTCTGGTTCGCCGGGGCATATTTATGCCTGGGGCTGCTGCTGGGCGCGCCCAAAGCGGCGGTGTTCGCCCTGGTCATGACCGGGCTGAACATCGCTTACGTTCTGTTTCAGGACTGCTGGACCTTTCCCAAAAGCTTTGTGAACTATGAGGAATACCGCCGCACCACGCCCTTTCTGCTGCCCACGCCGGGCAGTGCCGTGCGCTGTGTGCGGACCTGGAAGGGGGGCGCGGAGCAATGAGTCTGCAGGATAAGCTGGACCGCCAGGAATACGACGAGGTCTGGAGCCAGTATTGCGGCTTTCTGGACCTGAGCATGGAAGAGTATATGGCCATCCAGAAGCGGCTGATGGCCGAGCAGATCCAGCTGTGGAGCGGCTGCATGCTGGGTCAGTCCATCCTGAAGGGCAAAAAGCCCGCCACCATCGAGGAATTCCGCCGCATGGTGCCCCTGACCAGCTACGAGGACTATGCCGATATTTTGCTGCGCAAGAATGCCAGCATGCTGCCGGACAATCCGGTCATCTGGATCCAGACCACCTGGGAGGGCGGGCGGCACCCCATCAAGCTGGCCCCTTACACCCGCAGCATGCTGGACACCTTCCGGGACAATGTGGTGGCCTGCCTGATTCTGAGCACCAGCCGCAAGAAGGGCAGCTTCAATGTGGACAAGACCGACAAGGTGCTTTACGGCCTGGCTCCGCTGCCCTACGCCACCGGCCTGTTCCCGCTGGCGCTGAACGAGGCCATCGACATCAAGTTTTTGCCCGCCGTGAAGGATGCGGTGAATATGAGCTTCAGCGAGCGCAACAAGCTGGGCTTCAAGATGGCCATGCAGCAGGACGTGGAATACTTCTTCGGCCTGGGCAGCGTGGCCTACGCGGTGAGCCAGAGCCTTTCCCAGATGGGCGGCAGGGCGAAGCTGAAGCCCGCCGATCTGCTCAAGTTCCGGCCGGACATGCTTTTGCGCATCGCCCGGGCCAAGAGCCGCTGCAAAAAGGAGAACCGGCCCTTAAAGCCCAAGGACCTGTTCCATCTGAAGGGCTTCATGGTGGCGGGCACCGACAACCGCTGCTACAAGGACGATCTGGAGGAGCTGTGGGGTGTGCGGCCCATGGAGCTGTTCGCGGGCACCGAGCCCTCCATCATCGGCACCGAGACCTGGACCCGCAACGGCATGTATTTCTTCCCGGATACCTGCTTTTATGAATTTTTGCCCATGGCGGACACCATCCGACTGATGGATGAGCCGGACTACAACCCCCGCACCTACCTGATGGACGAGGTGGTGCCCGGCGAGGTGTATGAGATCGTGCTCACGGTGCTCAAGGGCGGAGCCTTCGCCCGCTACCGGGTGGGCGACACCTACCGCTGCGTGGGCCTTTCCAGCCGGGAGGACGGCACCAGAATCCCCCGCTTTGAATACGTGGACCGGGTGCCTGCCATCATCGACATCGCGGGCTTCACCCGCATCTCGGAGCAGGGCATCCAGAACGTGCTGGATCTGTCCGGCCTGCCGGTGGTGGGCTGGGTGGCCCTGAAGGAGTACACCGCCGAAAACCGGCCCTACTTCCATCTGTATGTGGAGGTGGAAAAGAGCGAGTTTTTGAACCGGGCGGTGAACACCCAGGTGCTGCGTGACCTTCTGACCACCTATTTTAAGTACACCGATCAGGACTACCGGGATCTGAAAAAGATCCTGGGCATGGACCCGCTGAAGGTGACCATTCTGCGCAGCGGCAGCTTTGCCGAATACTGCGCGACCCACGGGCGGCCGCCCCGCCATATGAACCCGGACAACTACGCCATGGAGGCCCTGCTGCAGAATCAGCGCGCCGGAACCTGGCGGCCGGGTAGGAGGTGATTCCAATGGACATGTACGGATATATCTCGGCCATTGCCCTGTTTATCTACGCGGCCATCTTTCTGGTGGTGCTGGCCTCCCGCAAAACGCGGGAGCTGTGGTCCTTTCTGTGGCTGCTGGTGACCATGGTCTGCTGGGCCGGCGGCTCCATGCTCATGCGCTGGCAGGTGGCGCCCTCCTATCAGGTGTGGTACCATGTGTCCATTGCCGGGCTGCTGCTCATGGCCTGTGCCTACTACCGCTTTTTGAGCGATTTTGTGGAACGGTCCGGCGGCGTGTGGGAGAAAATTTATCTGCTGGTCATGGCGGGCATCATTGCGGTGAACGTGAAGACCGGCTTTTTCCTGGCCGCGCCCCAGCTTCTGGACCGGGGCGACGAGGTGGTGTTTGAATACACCATCACCTGGCCGGTGCTGCTGTTGTTTGTTGCGGTGGGCTGGGTCATGGCCCACAGCCTGTACCATCTGTGGAGCGCCTACCGGGAACGGCCTGCCTACCGGGGCCAGTTCAAGCCGGTGACCCAGGGCATTGTGCTCATGTTCGCCGGTCACGCGGCGCTGCTGCTGCCGATGTTCGCGGGCTTCCCCATCGACATTCTGGCCGGTGTGGGCAACGCGCTTCTGCTGTTTTACGCGCTGGTGAAAAAGCGGCTGTTCAAGCTTCGGCTGCTGGCCTCCGAGAGCGTGTGCTACATGGTGGGCCTGATGCTCACCTTCATTTTGTTCTATAACCTCAAGCCCTACCTGATGAAGCATCTGGAGGCGCTGGTGCCCGCCGCGGGCGATTACGAGGTGATCCTGTTCGCGGTGTCGTTCTTTGTGACCGCGGGCATCTTCTCCTGGTTGTGGCGCAAGCTGGTGAACAATGTGTTCGTGCGGGAGGAGAACCGCCAGAGCGATGCGCTGAACGAATACAGCACCACGGTGGCCCGCCTGCTGAACGTGCAGGACATTCTGGAAAAGACCGTGGAGGTGATCCGGGAGGGGGCCAGCGTGGGCGGCGTGTACGTGTGCACCCGCAACGCGGTCACCGGCGATTACGACGCCCGCTACAGCGATCAGCCTCTGAAGGATCTGTCCTTCTCCATCCGGGCGGACAGCCCGCTGGTGCAGGTGCTGCGCCGCAGCCAGTGCATCGGCTGGCGGCAGTTCGAGACCACCGTGGACTACAAGGCCATGTGGGACAGCGAGAAAAACCAGCTGCGCTACCTGCGGGTGGCGGGCGGTGTGGCCCTCACCGGCGAGGAGGGCGACATGCCCGGCCTGATCCTGGTGTCCGAGGGTCAGGGCAAGCACCGGGTCAGCAGCCAGGACATGCAGTGGATGCTTTCGGTGGCTTCGGTGGCATCCATCGCCCTGAAAAATGCCGCCCTCTATGAGCAGGCCTACTACGAGGCCCGGGTGGACGATTTGACCGGCCTTTTGAACCGCAAGCACTTTTTACAGGTGCTGGACGAGCAGTTCGAGAGCACCCAGGAGAGCACCCTGGCCCTGATGATCGTGAACGTGGACGACTTCAAGCTGTACAACCAGCTTTACGGCCAGAAGGAGGGCGACCTGGCCCTGCGCCGCATTGCGGACATCATCCGCAGCAGTGTGGGCGACAACGGCTTTGTGGCCCGCTACAACGGCAAGGAATTCGCGGTGCTGCTGCCCCGCTACGATGTGCTGGCCACCCGCACCCTGGCGGAGTCCATCCGGGATCAGGTGTTCAACATGAACCGCCGCACCGTGGACCACAAGCTGAAGGTGCTGACCCTGAGCATCGGCATCAGCGCCGCGCCCTTTGACGCGGCCACCAGCCGGGAGCTGATGGACAACGCCGACATGGCGGTGTACCACGTGAAGCACAGCGGCAAAAACGGCATCGAGATCTTCCAGTCGGTGCTGCGCAAGGCGGATGACGAAGCCGAAAAGGTGGACCACGAGCACATCTACCAGGAATACGAGCAGACGGTGCTGGCCCTGATGGCTGCCATCGACGCCAAGGACCACTACACCTTCAGCCACTCCCACAACGTGGCCTACTATGCCACCTCGCTGGCGAAGGCCGCGGGTCTGAATGCGGATATGATCGAGATCGTGCGTCAGGCGGCTTTGCTGCACGACATCGGCAAGATCGGCATCCCCGAGACGGTGCTGAACAAGAACGGCAAGCTCACCGAAGAGGAATATGAGCAGATGCAGGGCCATGTGGAGGCGGCGGTGGGCATCATCCGCTACCTGCCCGCGCTGGATTACATCATCCCGGCGGTGATCGGCCACCACGAGCGGTACGACGGCCGGGGCTACCCCCGGCGCATCGGCGGCGAGGACATCCCGCTGCTGGCGCGCATTCTGTGCATTGCCGATTCCTTCGATGCCATGACCAGCAAGCGCTGCTACAAGGAGGCCGTGAGCCTGGAGCGGGGCATTCAGATCCTTACCCAGGAGGCGGGCCGCCAGTTTGACCCCAAGCTGGTGCCGATATTCGTGGCCGAGCTTGAGCGGGGCGGCATCCAGCTGGCGGGCCAGCGCAAGAGCGCGGTCCAGTGATAGGGACCGTCCATTGCCGCTTTGCCCCAAAGCCGCAATATTTTGCCAAAAACGGATAACCAGGAGCAAGCGGTGCGCTGCCCTTTTGGGGTAGAATATAAAGGGCAGCACCGCAGGGTTCCGGGCAGCGGAAAGGACCGGAGCATTCCGAACCGGCCCGCCGCCCGGGGGAACGCCAAAAGGAGGACCCAGCATGGACAATATGACCTTTGAACAGGCCGAGCAGCTGCTCACCCCCGCTCAGAAGGACCGGATCGCCCGGTGCCTGTGGGAGGAGCTGCATCTGCCCCAGGGGCTGAATGAGGTGGAAAAGGCCTTTGCCTTCGGCCTCTATACCTTTGTGCAATACGAGGATAAAGGTGCGCTGCGCCAGTATTTCCTTTCCGAAGAGGGAAAGGCCGAGCCGGAGCAGCCCGCACCGGCCCCCGCGCCGCAGCCCAGGCCGGAGCCCGCGCCTCAGCCGGAACCGGCCCCGAAGCCCCAGCCCGAGCCGGAGCATGCGCCCGCCCCGGAGCTGCCCCGGACCCGCCCGGATGCGTGTGCGGAAAACCTGGTTTTGTTGGAAAACAAACATACTGAACCGGTAGGAATAAACTATACTGAAGCCGTACCCAAAACAACCGCCCCTGCCGCCGAGCCGCCCAAGGCCGCGCCGGCAGTGGGCGCAGCCAAAGGAGGAAGGCCCATGTATCCCTACATTAAAAATATTCTCCACGAGCAGACCCAGGATCTGGCAGCGCTGGTGAGCGTGCAGCCGGGCCAGATCGTCAGCCGCACCCTGGCCCAGAACCCGGCGGTGAGCCTGACCCTGTTCGCCTTTGATGAGGGCGAGGAGATCAGCACCCATTCCTCCGAGGGCGATGCCATGGTGCAGGTGCTGGAGGGCGAGGGCCTGTTCACGGTGGACGGTGTTGAGCATACCGTCGCGGCCGGTCAGGTGCTGGTGATGCCCGCGGGCAAGCCCCATGCGGTGTACGCGCCCCGCAGCTTCAAGATGCTGCTCACCGTGGTGTTCCCCCGCAAGGACTGAGAGCGGCGGCCACAAAAATTTGTTTTACCGCGGCCCGGTGCGGGAGGGAGAGAGCCCGTACCCGCCGCGATAACGCCCAGCGATGGGCGAACCGATATTTATTTACCATCCAAATACAGGAGGGCACAGGCCAATGAGACAGGAATGGAAGGATTTTACCCCCGGCGTCTGGCAGAATGAGATCAACGTGCGGGACTTCATCCAGAAAAACTACACCCCCTACGAGGGCGACGAAAGCTTCTTGCAGGGTCCCACCAAGGAGACCGGCGAGCTGTGGGCTCAGGTCATGGACCTGACCGCCAAGGAGCGTGAGGCAGGCGGCGTGCTGGACATGGACACCCGCGTCATCTCCACCATCACCTCCCATGGTCCCGGCTATCTGGACCAGAGCAAAGAGAAGATCGTGGGCTTCCAGACCGATAAGCCCTTCAAGCGTTCTCTGCAGCCCAACGGCGGCATCCGCATGGCCATGAAGGCCTGCGAGGACAACGGCTACCATGTGGACCCGGAAGTGGTGGAGATCTACACCAAATACCGCAAGACCCACAACGAGGGCGTGTTCGACGCCTACACCCCCGAGATGCGCGCCTGCCGCTCCAGCCACATCATCACCGGCCTGCCCGATGCCTACGGCCGCGGCCGCATCATCGGCGACTACCGCCGCGTGGCCCTGTACGGTGTGGACCGTCTGATCGAGGACAAGCAGAACCAGAAGGATTCCACCCGCGTGATCATGTATTCCGACGTGATCCGTGAGCGCGAGGAGCTGAGCGAGCAGATCAAGGCCCTGAAGGAGCTGAAGGAGCTGGGCAAGATCTACGGCTTCGACATCTCCCAGCCCGCCAAGAACACCCAGGAGGCCATCCAGTGGCTGTACTTCGGCTACCTGGCCGCGGTGAAGGAGCAGAACGGCGCCGCCATGAGCCTGGGCCGCACCAGCACCTTCCTGGACATCTACGCCCAGCGCGACCTGGCCGACGGCACCTTCACCGAGAGCGAAATCCAGGAGATGGTGGACCACTTCATCATGAAGCTGCGCCTGGTCAAGTTCGCCCGTACCCCCGAGTACAACGCCCTGTTCAGCGGCGACCCCACCTGGGTCACCGAGTCCATCGGCGGCGTGGGCATCGACGGCCGGCCCCTGGTCACCAAGATGAGCTTCCGTTACCTGCACACGCTGGAGAACCTGGGCACCGCTCCCGAACCCAACATGACCGTGCTCTGGTCCACCCGTCTGCCCCTGGCCTTCAAGCGCTACTGCGCCAAGATGAGCATCGCCACCAGCTCCATCCAGTATGAGAACGACGACCTGATGCGCGTGACCCACGGCGACGACTACGCCATCGCCTGCTGCGTGTCCAGCATGCGTGTGGGCAAGGAGATGCAGTTCTTCGGCGCCCGCGCCAACCTGGCCAAGTGCCTGCTGTACGCCATCAACGGCGGCGTGGACGAGATCAGCAAGAAGCAGGTTGGCCCCCGCTTCCGCCCCATTGAGGACGAGTACCTGAACTACGAGGACGTGATGCAGCGCTTCGACGACATGATGCAGTGGCTGGCCCGGGTGTACGTGAACGCCCTGAACATCATCCACTACATGCACGACAAGTACTGCTACGAGCGCATCCAGATGGCCCTGCACGACAAGGAGGTCACCCGCTGGTTCGCCACCGGCATCGCGGGCCTGTCCGTTGTGGCCGACTCCCTGAGTGCCATCAAGTACGCCAAGGTAAAGACCATCCGGGACGAGAACGGCATCGTGGTGGACTACGCGGTGGAGGGCGACTTCCCCAAGTACGGCAACGACGACGACCGCGTGGACCAGATCGCCCACGACATCGTGCACCGCTTCATGCAGCACATCAAGTCCAACCACACCTACCGCGGCGGCAAGCCCACCACCTCCATCCTGACCATCACCTCCAACGTGGTGTACGGCAAGAACACCGGCTCCACCCCGGACGGCCGTAAGGGCGGCGAGCCCTTCGCCCCCGGCGCCAACCCCATGCACCATCGCGACAGCCACGGTGCGGTGGCGTCCCTGAGCTCGGTGGCAAAGCTGCCCTTCAAGGATGCCCAGGACGGCATCTCCAACACCTTCTCCATCATCCCCGGCGCGCTGGGCAAGGAGGATCAGGTGTTCTTCGGCGAGATCGAGCTGGACATGCCCCACGACTGCGCCTGCTGCGAGCCGAATGCCGAACTGTAAGCGATAACTGCAAACAGGAAAAAAGCAAGCAATCCCCGGCGGCGGGGTGCAGCCTGCGCCCCGCCCCGTATTTTCAATTCCCCAAGTGAAAAGGAGTGTATTCACTATGAAGATCAGCGATTCTCAGATCGACAACCTGGTTGGCCTGCTGGACGGCTACGCCGAAAAGGGCGGCCATCACCTGAACGTGAACGTGTTCACCAAGGAGACCCTGCTGGATGCGCAGGCCCATCCCGAAAAGTACCCCCAGCTGACCGTGCGCGTGTCCGGCTACGCGGTGAACTTCAACAAGCTCACCAAGGAGCAGCAGGATGAGGTCATCAGCCGTACCTTCCACGAAGGCATGTAAGATGGAAGCCGAACAAACCGCGCCGCTCACCGGGCGCATCCATTCGGTGGAAAGCTTCGGCACCGTGGACGGGCCGGGCATCCGGTTCGTGGTGTTCTTTCAGGGCTGCCCCATGCGGTGCGCCTTCTGCCACAACCCGGACACCTGGGCCTTTTCCGGCGGCCAGATGATGACCGCCGACCAGCTGCTGGACCAGTACGAGAAGAACAAGAGCTTTTATAAGGGCGGCGGCATCACCGCCACCGGCGGCGAACCGCTGGCCCAGCTGCCCTTTCTCACCGAGCTGTTCCAAAAGGCAAAGCAGCGGGGCGTCCACACCTGCCTGGATACAAGCGGCATCTTTTACACCGACAAGAAAAAGGACCAGTTCGCGGACCTCTTCGCGGTCACCGACCTGGTGCTGCTGGACTTCAAGCACAGCGACGAGGCGGGCCACAAGGCCCTGACCAGCCAGCCCCAGGCCCCGGTTCTGGCCTTCGCCGCCGCGCTGGAGGCAGCGGGTGTGCCCATGGTGGCCCGTCATGTGGTAGTGCCCGGCCGCACCGACGGTGAAGAGCACCTGCACCGGCTGGGCCGGATGCTGGGCGGCTACCGAAACCTGAAGGGTCTGGAGGTGCTGCCCTACCATACCATGGGTGTGAACAAATACAAGGCTCTGGGCCTTACCTACCCCCTGGAAGGGGTGCCCGCCCTGGAAAAGGCAGCCGCCGCCAACGCCCGGCAGATCCTGCTGGACGAGATCCGCGCCGTGCGCACCGGGCAGGCCAAGCCCTGACCGTTTCTTCAAAACAGAAAAATCCCCCCGAACGGCAGATGTGCCGTTCGGGGGGATTTTTTGTTGTGTGATTGATTCAGGGGCATTGCAGCCGCAGGCCCCGGCGCTGGGTGTAGTATTCCAGTGCGTCCCGCACCGTTTTTTCCGGCCAGCCGGTGGCCTCCGCCAGCTGCCAGGGCTCGGTGTAGCCGTCCGCCACCAGCGCCTGCAATTCCGAAAAGGGCAGGTAGTGCTCGTAGTGCCAGCGGTTGGCCCGGTCCTCGTGCTGGGCCACCAGCTCGAAGGGGCTGTGCACCGCGTGGGTGGCCCCGGTGGCGCAGTGGCCCACCTCATGGGCCAGCGCGGCAGCGTAGTCCGCCATGGTCTCGAACTGGTCAAAGTCCAGAAAAATGCCGTAGCGGCCGTCCATTTCCAGGGTGGCGGCGTCTGCAAAGCCGATGGAATAGGGAATCAGCGCCACGCCCAGTTGGCGCGCGTCCTGATAAATCGTTGCCAATGATACCATGCGGCCCTCCCGGCGGTCAGTTCCCGCTGCCATGCTGCTGGGCCAGCTTGAACAGTCGCGCCATTTCCAGTAATTTTTGCTTGTTTTCCTCGGTCAGGTCCTTGCTTTCGTTGTGCAAGGCATAGGTGAAGTCGTCGAAGGTGACGGTGGGCATACCGTAAAGATAGTTCATGTCCACCCCGAACAGGGCCGCAATGGCCTCCATGGTGGCGGTGTCCGGCTCGCGCTCGCCCCGCTCATACATGCTGATGGCGCTGCGGCTGATGCCCAGACGCTCGGCCAGCTGGGGCTGGGTGAGCCCCTTCTGCAGCCGAAGCTGCTTTAAGATGGATGCAAATTGACCCATACGATCGACTCCTTTCCGGTTTCTGTATTGATGATAGCACGAAATGTGGATTTTGTAAAGAAAATATTCACAAATGGTGTTGACACGATTCGTGAATTGATGTAGAATGAATCCACCGAAGAAACCGGAAGATTTTTCCATAAAATCCGGTTCGGTGTATTTTTTTATTTTATAAAGACACGAAACGTGACTTTATAAAAAGAATTATTTATTATACCACAAAAAGTGCCCGATATCTCGGGCCGCAAAGGAGGGCGATGCGGTGGGAAGCTGGCAGGGCCTCGGGCCGAACCGGGGCCGCTTTGTGAACGGGGCCGACGGCTTTGCCGTCGCCTGCCGGGACTGCGGTATCCTGCAATGGGATGAGCGGGCGGCAGAGGCGGCGGAGTTCAGGGCCATGCTGGTGGAATGGTATTTTTCCGGCAACTGGATCTGGAAGGAGGACGAGCATGAACACGAAATGGACCTGGCGGAGCTGCGAGCGCTGCCAATGGAAGCGGGACGGCGAGGGCAACTGCCTGCTGCCGGTGTGTATGAAGCAGGTGTACAGAGGGAGGAAAAAGCGGAATGAACAGCAGAGCCGAGACTTTGGAATTTTTGCGCAGTTACCAGACCCAGCTGCACGAGGCACGTCTGGTGAGCGAGCAGCTGCGGGAGCTGGAAGCGGTGATCACCCGGATCACCCCCTATCTTGGCCAGGGGGTGCAGGTGGTGCGGGGGCCGAATCTGCATAAGCTGGAGCAGAGCGTGGAGCGGCTGGAGGCGCTGCGGGGTGAATTGGCCCAAAAGCTGGACGCGGCGGCCAAGGCCCAGGCCCGGGTGGTGGTGGCCATCGAGCTGCTGGAGGACGAGCGCACCCGCCAGATGATGCGGGCACGCTATCTGCTGGGCAAGACCTGGGTGGAGATTGGCCAGATGCTGGACATGGACGAGCGCTGGCTGCGCCGCCAGCATGATCGGGCGCTGAAGTGCATCTGTATGGGGGAAGCGCACCCGGCGGCATGAAACCGCGAAAAGCCCGGTCAAAAGGCAAAATTGACCCGGAAAACCCGGAAAAAAACAGGATTTGACCCTGGAAAGCCCGGTTCGACCCGTGCTATCCTGTATCATGAGGAAAGTAGGCGGCGGGGCCCGGAACAAAAACCGGGCTCCCCGCCTTTTTCCATCCCTATTTTACAGAGAAAGGAGTGTGAGTGCCGATGGCCGCGCGCAAAAAAGAGGACCCCGCCCAGCGGCTGCGCCAGGAGCTGATGGCTATTGCCATGGGGGAAAAGGCCTACCCGGAATACGGCAAGAACGGCGAGGAGATGATGCAGCTGCCCAGCCTTGCCAGCCGGATGAAGGCCATGGAGATGCTGGCAAAGCTGCTGGATGCCCCGACGGCCCAGCCCGTGCCCCGGGTGGTGCTGGTGGATGACATCCAGTGAACGCCGGGCGCTGGGCGGGCTGATCGCCCCGGCCTTCCATGAGGCCCACAAGGCGGTGCGCCGGGGTCAGGTGGGGGAGCTGGTGCTCACCGGCGGGCGGGGCAGCGCCAAGAGCAGCTATGCGGCCATTGAGCTGCTGGTGCAATTGATGCGCCGCCCGGACTGCCACGCCGTCGCCCTGCGCCGGGTGGGCCGAACCCTGCGCACCAGCGTGTGGAGCCAGCTGCTCTGGGCGCTGGAGCGGATGGGCCTGGACGGGGAATTCGAGCCCAATGTAAGCCGGATGGAGCTGGTGCGAAAAACCACCGGCCAGTGCGTCTGGTGCTTCGGGCTGGACGACGCGGCCAAGCTGAAGAGCATCAAGCCACCCTTCGGGTACATCGGCGCGGTCTGGTTTGAGGAGCTGGACCAGTTCTCCGGACCGGACCAGGTGCGCAGCGCCGAGCAGAGCCTGCTGCGGGGTCAGGGGCAGAGCCTTGTGATCAAGAGCTTCAACCCGCCCCCGCTGCCCTCCAGCTGGGTCAACCGGTATGTGCGCCAGCCAAAGCCCGGCATGCTGGTGGTCCATTCCGACTACCGAAGCCTGCCGCCCCACTGGCTGGGCGAGCGCTTTCTGCAGGAGGCAGAGCATCTGCGGCTCACCAACGAGCGGGCCTACCGCCATGAATACCTGGGTCAGGTGGTGGGCAGCGGCAGTCTGGTGTTCGAGAATGTGAAGCTGGTCCCCATCCGGGAGGAGGAGATCGCACGGCTGGAGCGGCGCTACCATGGGGTGGACTGGGGCTGGTTCCCGGACCCCTGGGCCTTCAACAGCTGCGGCTACGATGCCGCCCGGCGGGTGCTGTACATCTTCGACGAGGCCACCCGCCGCCGCACCTCCAACGCGGACACCGCCCGCATCCTGCTGGAAAAAGGCGTCTGCGCGGGGGACAGCGAGACCCTCATTGCGGACAGCGCCGAGGAGAAAAGCTGCCGGGATTACCGGTCGATGGGCCTGCCCTGCCGGGGGGCGGAAAAGGGCCCCGGCAGCGTGAAGGCGGGCATGAAGTGGCTGCAAAGCCTGGCCCAGATCCGCATCGACCCGGCCCGCTGCCCGGACACCGCCAAGGAGTTCAGCGAATACGAGTACGACCGGGACCGCTCCAGCGGCCAGGTGCTGGAGGGCTACCCGGACCGGGACAATCACCACATCGACGCGGTGCGCTACGCCACCAGCCGCATCTGGCGGCGGGCGGGGGGCTGAGCCGCGCCGGAAAAACAGGAAAGGAGAGAGATCATGCACAAATGGAAGGAATGGTTCTGGCAGCGCTTTCTGCCTGAGTGGGCGCGGGACCAGCTGATGCGGGAGAACGCGGCCCTGCGGGCCAGAGAGGACCGGCTGAACCGGGAGATCGAGCGGCTGGAGGCCTACATCCAGGGCATGCAGGCCGGGGTGCGGGCCCGCAACCGGCTGGCCGCCCGCAGCTGGGAGGTGGAGGAATGAGCGTGCTCGGCGCCGCTCTGGGGCGGCAGATTTGCAGCTTTGCCCAGGCCTACCCCGGCGCGCGGGACTGCACCACCGCCGCCATGAACGCCGCCATTGAGGACTGGTTCCGCCTTTACTTTGACCGGGAGGTGACCGACGAGGAGGACCCCTGCCAGCGGCTGCCCTACACGGTGGTGAGCAAGCTGAGCCGCAGCTGCTTTGCCGAGTACCGGGCCGCTGCCGACGGGGGTGAGCCCTTTGTGGCCGGGGTGCTGGCCGGGCTGGATGGGGTGCGCCGCAAGGCCATGCAGCTGGCGCTGATCGGGGGCGAGGCCTGGCTCAAGCCGGTGCCGGGGCCCGGGGGCTTTGGTTTTTCGGTGATGCGGCGGGACATGGTCACGGTGCTGGGCCGCTCGCCGGACGGCGAGGCCACCGCCCTGGGCAGCGCGGAGCTGACCATGGAAAACGGAAAGTTTTATACCCTTTTGGAACGCCGCAGCCTGGATGAGGCGGGCCGTCTGGTGATCGAGAACAAACTCTTTTGCAGCTGGGACGGCCAGAGCATCGGCACGCCGGTGGGGCTGTCCGCCCTGCCCCGGTACGCGGCGCTGGAGCCCAAGGCGGTGGTGGGCGATGTGGGCGGTCTTGGCCTTGTGAGCCTGCGCCTGCCGCTGGAAAACTGCGTGGACGGCAGCCCCGACCCGGTGAGCGTGTACGCCGCGGCGGCGGGGCTGATCCACAACATCAACCGCAACGAGCGCCAGCTGGACCGGGAGTTCGACCACGGCGAGAGCCGGGTGTTCGCCTCGGCGGACCTTTTGGACAAGCGCAAGAACGGCCGTCCGGTGCTGCCGCCCGGCCTTTTCGTGGGCATCGACGACGACATTGCCAACACCGGCGTGACCGTCTTCGCCCCCACCCTGCGGCAGGAGAGCTTTTTGGCCCGCAAGCGGGAGTACCTGCGCAATCTGGAAAGCCTGATCGGCTTAAAGCGGGGCATTCTGGGCGAGGTGGAGGCCGCACAGCGCACCGCCACCGAGGTGACCAGCAGCCAGGGCGACTACAGCCTGACCATTCAGGAGCTGCAGCAGCTGTGGGAGAGCGCGGTGCGCCGGGCGGTGGCCCTCTGCGGCAGGCTGGGCAGGCTGTACCGGATTCCCGGCGCCTTCCAGCCGGACCCGGCGCGGGCGGTGCGCATCGACTGGGGCAACGGCGTTCTGTTCGATAAGGACAGGGAATGGGCCGACACCCTGCAGCTGGTGAACGCCGGGCTGCTGAAGCCGGAGATCGCCCTGGCCTGGAAATACAGTCTGCCCTGGGAGACCGACGAGGATCTGGCCCGGGTGCGGCAGCGGCTGATGCCCGAAAAAAAGACCCCGAACAACTTATAAAAAAGGCTTGTGGCCCCCCAGGGGCGGCGGGCCTTTTGTTTTGCCCGAAAACTAGCGGAACAAAGAAAGGAGAAGAACAAAAATGCAGGAGTGGCTGAAGGAGCTGCTGGGCGAGGCGTACACCCCCCAGCTGGAGGAATCGCTGACCGCCGCGCTGGCCCAGCGCTTTGTGAACAAGGAGGAGCTGGACGCCCGGCAGGCCAAATGGAAGACCGAGCTGGAAACCGCCCGCGCCCAGGTTGCCGACTGGAAGCAGCAGGCCGAGCAGGCCCGCAAGTCGGCGGAGGAGCAGGTGGCGGCGGCCCGCTTTGACGCGGCGCTGGACACCGCCATCGGCAGGGCGGGCGGCCGCAGCGAAAAGGCCATCCGGGCCCTGCTGGACCTGGAGGGCCTGCGCACCAGCGCCGACCCGGAGGGAGCCATCGCCGCCGCGCTGGAGCAGCTGGAGCAGGAAAACGGCTATCTCTTCGGCGGCATCACCCCGCCCCCCTACGCGGCGGGCACCGGTGCCAGCGCGCCCGGCGGCGAGCCGGATGAGGTGCTGCGCCGGGCCTTCGGGCTGGGCCGTGTCTGACCGGAGAACACCGGGGCCCCGGGGGCCTCCCGCGTTTTTGCCCCGCTGTTTTATAAAGTCTGAAATAAACAATTTGTATATATCAAGGAGGAAAATACACTATGGCTAACAAGATCACCACCGCAGGCAAATTCATCCCTCTGCTGGACGAGGTGTACCGCACCGTGTCCCTCACCGCCAAGCTGGACGGCCCCGAGGAGCTGGTGCGCCAGGGCGCCAACGCCAATGAGCTGATCATCCCCATGATTGAGCTGCAGGGCCTGGGCGACTACGACCGCAACAGCGGTTATGTGTCCGGCGACGTGACCCTGACCAACGAGACCGTGAAATGCAACTTCGACCGGGGCCGCATGTTCACCGTGGACAACATGGACGACGCGGACAGCGCCGGCATCGCCTTCGGCCGTCTGGCGGGCGAGTTCATCCGCACCAAGGTGGCCCCCGAGCTGGACGCCTTCCGCTTCGCCAGCTACGCCTCCAAGGAGGGCGTGACCCAGAAGGAGGAGACCCTCAGCGACGGCGCGGCGGTGCTGGCCGCCCTGCGCGTTGCCACCAACGCCATGGACGAGGCCGAGGTACCCATGGAGGACCGCCACCTCTTCATCACCCCCACCCTGGACGGCATGATCGCCGATCTGGACACCACCAAGAGCCGGGAGATCCTGTCCCGCTTTGCCAGCAAGACCCTGGTGCCCCAGACCCGCTTCTACACCGCCATCGACCAGAAGGACGGCCACACCGGCGGCCAGGAGGCGGGCGGCTACGCCAAGGCAGAAGGCGGCAAGGAGCTGAACTTCATGGTCATCCACAAGCCCGCCTTGATTCAGTTTGAAAAGCACGTGGCTCCCAAGATCGTGACCCCGGACCAGAATCAGGAGGCGGACGCCTACAAATACGGCTACCGCAACGTGGGCGTGGCCGACGTGTACAAAAACAAGCTGGCCGGCGTGTACGCCAGCAACAAGCCCGCTTGAGCCTATGGTGGAGTACGCATTTTACCGGGACGTTTGGGCCGGTGAGATGACCGAGCAGGAGTTCGCGGCGGCCGAGCGGGCCGCCGCGGCTCAGCTGGGGCGCTACAAGCGCATCTACCGGGTAACGGCCCCGGAGGAAAACAGCGAGGCCCTGGCGGTGTGCGCCATGGCCGAGGCGATCCACTTTTATGAAGCGGCGGAAAACGGCCAGCTGCTGTCCGGAATGCAGCTGGGCAGCCTGAGCCAGACCAGCGCCGCCCCCGCGCCGGATCTGAGCCCCGCCGCAAAAAGCAGGGAGCTCTACCGCTGCGCCGGGCTGTATCTGGACATCCGGCGAAATGAACAGGGGGTGGCGGCATGCGGCTGACCGGGGGCTTGCCGGACTATCGCTTCTGCACCCACACCGTCACGGTGTATCATGCGGCGTTCCGGCCGGAATTTTCCTGCCGCCGCACGGTGCTGAAAGGAGTCTGGCTGGATAAGCGAGATTCCGGCGGGGCGGATGCAATCGGCCCCACCGTCCAGCGGTACTGCTTTCTGCTGGCGCCCTGCGGCGGGCAGTGGCCCGTCTGGCGGCCCGGCGGCGAGGGCGCGCAGCCGGAGGAAAGCTGGTTCTCGCTGGAGCCGGGGGACCGGGTGCTGCCCGGCGAGGGCCCGGAAATCGAGACGGCGGACCAGTGGCGTGCCTTTGTGCCCGCGGCGGTGCCGGGCCTTGCGGTGATCCGCGAGGTGGCGGCCAAGCGGCTGGGCGGACAGGTGCGCCATGTGGAGGCCCAGACCGAATGGTACAAAAAATGGTAAAGGAGGGAAACAGCATGCTGGAACAGCTGCGCGAATGGCTGGAGAGCTGGCCCGGCTGGGACAGCACACCGCAAATTGCCATCGACGGGCTGGACCTGGCGGGCGGCGCGGTGTCACTGCGGCCGGGCGGCGCGTCCGAGAGCAGTTTTAAAGAAAACATCCTGGGCGGGGGCAGGCTTTCCACCAGCTACCGGTTCTGGCTGGAGCTGCGGCTGGAAAAGCCTGTGGGCGACCCCGGCGCGGGGCTGCACAATGCGGCCCTGGTGCTGGCTTTGCAGGACTGGGTGAACACCCAGAACGCCCGGGGCCGGGTGCCCCTGCTTTTTGAATCCGGCCGCCAGAGCCTGCGGGCCATGGGAGCCGGGCTGCAGCAGGCCGGGCCGGATGGCCTGGCCCGCTACCGGCTGGAGCTGGTGGCGGAACACATCACCGAACTGAAAGGAGAAACAGATGGAGAAGAACAAGAAGATTGAGCGCAAGTGGATGGCCCACTACATCGACGCCGCCGAGCCCGGCGCGCTGGAGGGCAGCCCCAACTATGTGCGGCTGGGCAAGGACCTGGAGGAGTACAGCCCCGAGCTGAGCGCCAACGTGGAAAAGACCCGGAACATTCTGGGCGAAACCAGCACCCTGGTGACCAGCTACGAGAAGAGCGGCAGCGTGGAGACCTACTACGCGGTGGTGGGCGACCCCCTGTTCGAGCGGCTGCAGGGCATCGTGGACGAGTGCAAGATCCTGGACGGCTGCAACACCACCGTGGTGGAGGTGCACATGTGGGAAGAGGAGGACCCGGAAAGCGGCTTCCCCGCCGTGAAGGACGACGCGGTCATCGAGGTGAGCAGCTACGGCGGCGACGCCAATGGCTACCAGATTCCCTTCAACATCCATTACAAGGGTGCGCCGGTGAAGGGCCACTTCAAGGCGGACACCAAGACCTTTACCCCGGCCGAGGAGTAAGCCGTTCCATCACTCCGCCCGGGCCGGAACCCTCGGCCCGGGCGCTTTTTTGAATCAGGAGGAATGAGAATGCAGGAATTGAACATCGACACCGGCGTGCGGGAATATCGGATCAACGGCGGCGGGGTGCTGCGCTTCAACCCCAGCGACCCCAACGTGTACAGCCGGTTTTTGCAGGCGGCGGACCGAATCGCCGCCATTGAACAGGAAATGGCCGAGGAGGGCCGCGCGGCCCAGGCCACCGGCCAGAAGGCGCTGGAGCTGCTGGCAAAGGCTGACCGGTCGGTGAAGGAGGTGCTGGCCTGGGTGTTCGGCGAGGAAAATGACTTCGACCGGCTGCTGGGCGGCGTAAACCTGATGGCAGTGGCCGCCAACGGCGAGCGGGTGGTGACCAATCTGTTCGCGGCGCTGCAGCCCCAGGTGCAGGCCGGGGCCGAGGCCTTTCTGAGCGCGAAGGCCGAAGCCCTTGCCGCCGCCGCGGATGCCCGGGAGGCCGCAAGGCGGGAGGCGGCCCGGTGACCGGCTGGGACCTGCCCGAGGCGCTGGAGATCGCCGGGCGCAGCGAGCCCATCCGGGCGGACTTCCGGGAGGTGCTGGAGGTCATCCGCCTGCTGGACGATGCCGCCGAGCCGCCCGAGGCGCGGGCCTTTCTGGCCATGGGGGTGTTTTACCGGAATTTTGCCGTCCTTCCCCCGGCGCTGCGCGGGCAGGCTATGGAGGCCATGCTCCGGTTTCTGGCGGGCGGCGAGGAGGACAGCGGCCCCGCCGGTCCCCGGCTGCTGGACTGGCAGCAGGATCTGCCCCTGATCGTGGCGGATGTGAACAAGGCGGCCGGGTGCGAGATCCGGGCGCTGCCCTTCGTGCACTGGTGGACTTTTCTGGCCTGGTTCGGGGCCATCGGGGAGGGGCAGCTGTCCGCCGTGGTGGCCATTCGGGACAAGCTGCGCCGGGGCAAAAAGCTGGAGGGCTGGGAGCGGGAATTTTATCAGCGCAACCGGGCCCGGGTGGACCTGAAGCCCCGCTACACCCCCGAGGAGCTGGCCGAGCGGGAGCGGCTGAACCGGCTGCTGAACGATTGAGAAAGGAGGGAAACGAATGGACAAGCAAACGACCTGGCTGGACCTGCTGGTGGGCGACGCCAGGCAGGCCGAGCGGGACACCCGCAGTACCGTGATGAAGCTGGCGGCGGATTACCGAAAATTGGGGCTGGATCAGTCCGCCGCGCTGCGGCTGGCCTGGCAGCAGGTGAAGGCCGCGCAGGACGAGGCCGCATCCAGCGCCGGGCAGCTGCTGCAGGTGATGCAGGGGCAGCTGGGCGGGCTGGGCCAGGTGCTGGCGGGCTTTGCCGAGGGGCTGCGCAAGGTGGCCGAGGGGGTGCGCTGGCTGCTGTTCGGTGACGAGGCAGCTCCGGCCGAGGCGCTGGCCAAAAGCAGCCGGGATGCCGCCAAGGGCCAGCAGACCCTGACCAAGAGCACCAAGGCCGCCGCCAAGGCGGTGGCCCGCACGGTGCTGGGCATCGACGAGCTGAATCTGGTGCAGCAGCAGGCGAGCAGCGGGGGCGGTTCCTCTTCCGGCGGCAGCGGCGGCACGGCGGGCGAAGAGGTGGACGAGGTGCAGAAAAAATGGATCGGCCTTGTGAACCTGCTTCGCCCGGTGCTGGACGAAGTGAACCGGCTGTTCGCCCCCAGCATCGCGGCCTGGAGCAAGGCCTTCGGCCAGCTGGCCCGGGCCGCCCAGAGCGCCTGGGCTCTCATCCGGGACAGCGCCCTGGAATTGTGGGACACCGCCCTGCGTCCGCTGGGGGAATATCTTCTGGGGGAGTTCATCCCCAATATCGTGAACGCCTTTTCCGAGACCTTCGCCCCCGTCGTGGGCGCGGTGGGCGAGCTTTTTCTGGAGCAGTTCGCCCAGAACTTCTCGCTGGGCTGCCAGCTGGTGGGCGACGCCATCCAGAATTATCTGATGCCGCTGCTGGGCTTTTTGCAGCAGGTGGTGCAGGATATGCTGGCCGCGGTGAGCGAGGCCTGGGCGGTGTACGGCCAGCCCATTCTGGACCGGCTGGCCCAGGGCTTTGAGCAGCTGCGGAACTGGGTGCAGACGCTCTATTACGAGCTGATCCGCCCGGTGTTGGATGAGCTGATGACCCGGCTGCAGGAGCTGTGGGAGGAGCATCTGGCCCCTTTGTGGGAAAACCTGACCCTTTTGTTCGGCGCGGTGATGGAGCTGATCGCCATGTTGTGGACCGATGCCCTTCTGCCGCTTTTGCAGAACATCACCGATCTTTTTGCGCCGGTGGTGGCTGCGGCAGTGCAGTACGTTGTGGACAGCTTCTTCAACGGGCTGGGGACCATCGCCAAGGTGGCGGACGGCATTGCCGGCGTGCTGCGCGGGCTGTGCGAGTTCGTGAGCGGTGTATTCACCGGCGACTGGGACCGGGCCTGGCATGGCCTGAGCAACATCTTTGAAAGCGTGTGGGACACCATGGTCGGCGTGGCAAAGCAGGGGGTGAACGGCATCATCGACCTGGTGAACGCCATGCTGCGGGCGCTGACCGGCGGCATGAACGCGGTGATCGACCGGCTGAACGGCATCGGGGTGGAGATCCCCTCCTGGGTGCCGGACTACGGCGGCCAGCGCTTTGGCGTGAACCTGCCCCGGGTGCCGGAATACCAGATTCCCCGGCTGGCAAAGGGCGCGGTGCTGCCCGCCAACCGGCCATTCCTGGCAGTGGTGGGCGACCAGCGGCGGGGCACCAACGTGGAGGCCCCGCTGGAGACCATCCGCCAGGCGGTGGCGGACGTGCTGGGCGGCGCGGGTGCGGCTCAGTTGTATGTGAGCCAGCCCATTGAGGTGAAGCTGGACGGCCAGGTGCTGTACCGCGCCATGGCGAAGATCGAGGCCAACCGGGGCGCGCGCATCGGCGGCGCCTTCGCCGAGGCCTATTGACCAGGATGCAGGAAAGGAGGTGGTGACTATGGAGGGGCAGGCCCCGGCGGGGGCGAAGCAGGACCGAACAAAAATCAATCGAACAAAACAACAATTACACAAAAAAGGAGAACTGAATTATGGCTATGAATACCGGCGTTTATCCCGTATACGAAAACAAGTTTAAGGTGGGCACCGAGGGCCGTGCAAGCGAAGAGGGCGATATGGTCGCCATTGCCGAGCTGGAAACCTTTGAGGTGAGCATCGACGGCAACACCGTGGAGTGGAGCCCGATGGAGATGGGCTGACTCGGAATAGGGCGGCACTGGTTTTGGCTTAGGGGTTTGGCGCATAGGCACATCGCAGCGGGCTTGGAAATACACCAAGTATTCCGCGCGCCCGCTTCAATGGCCTCTGCATCCAAACCCCGGCGCCAAAACTGCAAAGCACCCACGGCCCGGCGATTTTGCTGCAAATGCAAGGAAAAACGGCGAAGGCACCCTTGGTGGTTGTCGAGCCGTTTTGACGCAGTCAGTTGCACAAAATCGCCAGTCCGTGGGCAGCGCCGCCCTATTCCGAGTCAGCCATGGGTTGGCTGCGCCGAATGGTGACCGGCAAAGCACTGACCATTACCCTTACCGGCAAGCGCTGCCTGGGCGATGCGGGCAACGATTACGTTGCCCAGAGCGCCTGGGCCACCGGCGACGGCTGCGCCAGCAAGTTTGAGTGGGAGTTCCCCAGCGGCGCAAAGCTGGCCTTCGACTGCGTGCTGAACGTGACCAACCCCGGCGGCGGCGAGAGCCGCGATGTGGCCATTCTGGAGGTGGAAGTGATGAGCGACGGCAAGCCCACCTTCACCCCTGCACTGGAAGGCTGACCGACAGCCCGAGGAAAACCGAAAACGCCCGGGGGCCATCTGCCCCCGGGCACTGATTGAAAAAGGAGTGTAAAACAAATGGCAAAACTGTATACCCTGGACGAAAAGCTGCTCACCGACGCCCCGGAGATCCGGGTAAAGGACAAGCTGTACCCGGTGGACAACCGGCAGAAAACCGTGCGCAAGCTGATGCAGATCAACACCGACCAGATGGACGGCAGCCAGGTGAGCGAGCAGATGGACCAGACCCTGAAGCTGGCCCTGGGCGAGAAAGCCTTTGCGGAGATCGACAAGATGGATCTGCCCTTTCCCGCCTATCAGAAGCTGTTCGAGCTGGTGATGGCGGCCATGACCGGCGAGGAGGAGCAGGAGATGGAGCAGCGATTTCAGCAGGCAAAGCACAGCGCCCGGGCCTGAGTGGTATGATCTGGAATTTGACGCGCTGCTGATCGAGCAGAGCATCGCCAAGCAATATGGGGTGCTGCCCCATTTGCAGGGGGAGATGAGCTGGCCGGAGTGGAGCAAGCTGGTGAGCGGCCTGATGGACGACACCCCTCTGGGCCGGGTGGTGGCGGTGCGCAGCGAGCGGGACCGAAAAATGCTGGAAAAATTCACCCCACAGCAGCGGAAAATGCGCAGCGAGTGGGCAGCGTTCCGGGCCCGAAAGGCGGCCAAAGCCTTCACCGGCGAGCAGCTGCGCCGCCAGATGGACGATCTGGAGCAGATGATGGCAAAGGCGTTCGGCAGCTGACGAAAGGCAGAAAAAAGCCGCTCCCCGCAAAAAAGCGGGGAGCGGCAAAACAGGCGAAAGGGGGAGGGGAAAATCGTTCAGATCCCGAGCAGTTGGGCCTTCTTTTTTTCAAATTCTTCCTGGGTGATAACGCCAGCGTCGAGAAGTTCTTTGTAAGATTTTAAGGCCTGGATGGTATCAGTTTCGTTAGAGGAGTTTTCGTTGATGGGAGATGCTTTTGAGGAATAGACAAGATCGTCAAGAATATCGCGAATTCTGGAAATTACAACAGGCTTGTCTTGAATGTGGAAGGTGTCAGTCAGTCCAACAATATGCAAATGGGACCAGATGTCAGAACCGCCAAGTTCAAGGGTTTGTATCGCATTTAATGGCAGTACATCCAGTCTCTCAATAGTGCCATCTGTGTAATAAAAAAGAACGCGAATGTTTGTAATGACGAAAAAACCGGAGGTATTGTCAAAATGTTTGTTCGTCATTGAAATATCGATAGCAAAAAGGATGTTTTCGTTGTCGAGAAACTTTTCGTTTAGTTTTATAACCGCATATTTTGACCAATCCAACGACCATTTGCGGAAAGCCGAGGTAATGAAATTGCCGCCTTTCAGTTCGAGAGATTCGCTCAAGGCTTCTTCTAAAGTCATAATCTTTCCTCCCTTAGTTCAAGCCCAGCAGCTGCTTTTTCTTGGCGTCGAATTCTTCCTGGGTGATGGCGCCAAGGTCAAGCAGGCTTTTCAGATTCTTGATGGCTTCTGTGATCTGGTCCATGTTCTCGGCGGGATTGGTCTGGATGGGGGCAGCGGCTTCCGGCTCAGGTTGTGCATAGCGAAGCTCGTCAACGGCTTTTTTCAGCCGCTCCACAACCAGTAGTTCATCGTGAACTACAAAAACAACATTCCGCCCGTTTACGCGCAGATATGCTTCTTTGGGGTCGGTATCGTAGTACACATCTGTGATGTCGTCTGCGGAGATTTCATAAAAAGAGTGGTTTCCATCGTAATACTTGGAAAAAAGAATTCGACAATTGCTTACAACCAATATTCCACGCTGCCCTGAACCGGCAGAGTATGGATAAGCAATACGCCCAGCAGGGCAAACATTAACGGGCATGTATACTGCGGTTTTTATTTTTTCATCTGGAAGAAGCAAGGGGACACATGCGTCGTAAGCATTTGGCAAAGGCCGATAGTTTGTCTGCATGAGTTTGAATGCCAAGCTTTTACGGCGGAGATCACAAGTTTCGTTCAAGAAATCAATCAGTTCCACAAGAAGCCCTCCTCAAAGTGCTTGTATTGAATTCAGTATATCATATACGAAGCAGAAACGCATTGATAAGAATTAAAAAATGAGAGACCAGGATAAGGCGAAAGGAGATGATGCCTATGGGCGCGGCGGCGTAAAAGAAAAAGCCCCCTTTGGAACAAAGGGGGCGGAAAACGAAGGGAGGGGATTTATAAATTCAGCAGTTGGGCCTTCTTTTTTTCAAATTCTTCCTGGGTGATAACGCCAGCGTCGAGAAGTTCTTTATAAGATTTTAAGGCCTGGATGGTATCAGTTTCGTTAGAAGAAGGCTGCGTTTCTGCAGAAGCAGCTTTTTGCGACTGGTTGTAAATGGCAGTATCAATGGCTTCTTTTGCCAGACTGATAATTGCAGTTTTATGACCAACCGCAAACAATTCATTATGGCTGGAGATCGTTAAATCGGCGTAACGCTTATCTCCGGTAAGAGTAGCGGATTCGATGGAGGAGATGGGGATTTGCACAAATGCAGAGTGTTCGGGGTTACCGTCACAAACGAATACCCGTTGATCGGTAATTACGAAAACACCGTTTAATTGTGTGCCTAAGCTAGCTACGGAAACCAAATAGTAAAGAACAAACAGAATATCTTCGTTGGGAAGCAGTGCTCGTTTCACAGCATCGACGTGCCAGTCGGCGGGAACAAGCACGGCGGTATTCAGTTTGGAAAATATAGATTTTCCCCGAACGCAATCTATCGTTTTTTCCAGAGCTTCTTCAAAGGTCACGTATAAGTCCCCTCTCTTTATGGATTTGGTATTTATTATACCATAATGTGTGTAAACAGGATAGTCGATTTGATAAAAAGCAGGGATATTTAAAAATTTAAAGAAGGTGAGTGATTATGTCGGCAGAAAGCGAGGCAAAGAGCAGTAACATACTGCTTCGGGAGCAAAAAAAGTTGGTTGAAGAACTCAAGGAGAGATTTCAAGCATTACAGTATCAAGTTAAAGAAACCTATAAAACGCAAAAAGGCGAACTCAAGGGGGTGACAGATGGGACAAAAAGTCAGGAAAAAGCCACACAAGCGGTAACCGAAACGTTGAAAAAGCAAGCGGATGTGGTCGATAAAAACAAACAAAAGCTGGAAGAGATGATGAAAAAGGGAACGGAATCTCTGCAGCAAATCAAAAGTAAGGTTGGAGCAGTGACCGGTGCGATTTCCGCCATCGGCGGGCCGCTGGTGACCGGTGCGCTTGGTATGCTGGGCGGCGGGCTTGCCACCATGCTCAAGGAAAACGAAACCCTGAAGGCTTCGCTGGAAAGCGTGAAGTCCAGCCTGCAGGGTGCGTTCGCTCCGATTACCGAGGCGGTGCTGCCGCTGGTGGATACCTTCGCCCAGACCATCAGCGGTCTGGCCCAAACGGTGGCTCCGCTGCTGAGCAATGTACTGGGCAGTGTTAGCAAGGTCGTTGCGGGAATGCTTGGCGGCGTGGACCTGAGCGGTCTGCTTACGCCGCTCACCGCCGGGCTGGACGGCATCCTTGGCCTGTTCTCCAAGCTGGGGCAGGCCACCGGCACATGGATGCAGGGGCTGGACCTTTCCGGTCTGGCGGGCAGCTTCGCCGGTCTGGCATCGGCCATCGGACCGGTGGTCAAACCCTTCGCGAATGCCGTTCGGCTGACAAAAAAGCACGAAAAGAAACACACAGAAAAAGGGATGGGAGAGGTCGGCAGGATAAGGCGAAAGGAGATGATGCCTATGGGCGCGGCGGCGTAAAAAGAAAAAGCCCCCTTTGGAACAAAGGGGGGCGGAAAACGAAGGGAGGGTGATGGTTACAAGCCCAGCAGCTGCTTTTTCTTGGCGTCGAATTCTTCCCGGGTGATGATGCCGGAGTCGAGCAGTTCTTTCAGGCTTTTTAAGGCTTCTGCGGCCTGAGCCATATTATCAGATACCGAAGATTCGGATTCCGAGGATTCGGAATTTTGCGATTTGTCGTAAATCATCTGATTGATAAGGTCGCGGGCTTTTTCCATTAAAACATGCCGGTCGCTGTTAAGATGGAAGATGGAGGATTTTCCGTAAACACTTAAATGCGATGTGTTGTAGGAGCGGGTAAATTCAATGGATTCAATGGTATCCACCGGAATCTGATCTAAGGTCCAATTGTCTTTGTTAGGCCCGTAATAGTACAAAACACGTAGATTGGTAATGATCAAAATTCCCCAAAGACCACTGACCTTATCATGCGAGTCGCTTAAGTTGGTTCTGGAGGCAAATAAAACATCTTCGTTTTCCAGCAAAGAGGATTTGATTGCACGGATATCCCGAGGGAGAGGTTCAGCAAAAGCCCGCTTTACTTTGCTGAAAAGACCAGTAGAGATTACGTTAAGTGATTCTTCAAATGCTTGCTCCAGTGTCATGGAAAAACCTCCTTACTGTTTTGGAAACAGTATAGCATAGCGAAAATGGAATTTCAATGAAGGGGCCGGCCAGGATAAGGCGAAAGGAGATGATGCCTATGGGCGCGGCGGCGTAAAAAGAAAAAGCCCCCTTTGGAACAAAGGGGGCGGAAAACGAAGGGCGGGTGATAGTCACAAACCCAGCAGCTGCTTTTTCTTGGCGTCGAATTCTTCCTGGGTGATGGCGCCAAGGTCAAGCAGGCTTTTCAGATTCTTGATGGCTTCTGTGATCTGGTCCATGTTCTCGGCGGGATTGGTCTGGATGGGGGCAGCGGCTTCCGGCTCGGGTTGTGCATAGCGAAGCTCGTCGACTGCTTTTTTCAGACGCTCCACAACTGCCAGTTCATCGTGAATCACAAAAACGATGTTCCGGCCGTTTACACGTAGATATGCTTCTTTTGGGTCGGTATCGTAGTATACATCTGTGATGTCGTCTGCGGAGATTTCATAAGAAAAGGAGCGTTTATCAGAATAGCGGCAGAAGAAAATGCGCGCATTGCTTACCATGAGGGTGCCATAGACTTCGTCGCTTGGATTATATCTGTAGCTAGCGAAACCAGCCGGATAAAAGCTTGCAGCCATACGGCAGGCAAATGTGATGCTTTCGCTTGGAAGGAACATTGAAAGACAAGCATCATACTCTTGACGGAAAGGACGGTAAAGTGCACCAGTAAGCTTGAACATGAAGTTTTTTCGACGAAGCTCATAGGTCTCATTCAAAGCATCAATCAGTTCCATGAAGCGGCCTCCTAAAGTACTTGTTTAATAATTAGTATAGCATACAGGTCGTGAAAATCAATGGAAGAAATATCGTGATGTAGTAACGCTATAGAGCAAGAATGTGAGGTGACATTTTTGATAAATATTGCTGACATTAAGTTGGAAAATAAGCTTTTAGAACAACAGAAAAAATTAGTGGAAACACTAAAAGACGCTTATAAAAGCAGCTTTGATGCGCAGCGGGAAGCAATGGGAATGGAGAAAAAATTTTCTCAGGAGGCGCAGAAAGCTACCGAGCTGCAAACGAAGGCGCTGGAGAAGCAGAAAGATGCGATTGATGAAAGCAAGGAAAAGCTGAACCAGTGGGCGGTGAGGGCTGAGCAGTCAATGAAAAAGCTGCAAAGCGGAATGAGCGGTCTGGGCAAGGGTATTGCCGCCATCGGCGGGCCGCTGGTGACCGGTGCGCTTGGTATGCTGGGCGGTGGACTTGCCGGTATGCTCAAGGAAAACGAAGCCCTGAAGGCTTCTTTGAAAAGCGTACAGACCAGTCTGCAGGGCGCGTTCGCTCCGATTGCCGAGGCGGTGCTGCCGCTGGTGGATACCTTCGCACAATCGATCGCGAATGTGGCGCAGGCTGCGGCACCATTTGTCAACTCCTTTGTCCAGATGATCGGCAGTCTGGTTCAGACGGTGACCCCGCTGCTGAACGGAGTGATGGGAGGAATCGGTGAAGCGCTTTCCGGCGTGGACCTGAGCGGTCTGCTTACGCCGCTCACCGCCGGGCTGGACGGCATCCTTGGCCTGTTCTCCAAGCTGGGGCAGGCCACCGGCACATGGATGCAGGGGCTGGACCTTTCCGGTCTGGCGGGCAGCTTCGCCGGTCTGGCATCGGCCATCGGACCGGTGGTCCAGCTGGCCATGGGCGGCCTTGCCTGGGCCTGGCAGAACGTACTTCTGCCCCTGAGCGGCTGGGCCATCCAAAGCGTTGCCCCGGCGTTTTTCGATCTGCTGAGCGCGGCGATGCAGGCACTGAACCCCATTGTGGAGGCGTTCCAGCCCTTCGCCCAGTTCTTATGGGAAAGCTTTTTGCAGCCCCTGGCCGAATGGACCGGCGGCGTTGTGGTGAGCGTGATTGAGGGCATCGTGAACGGTCTGACCCTGTTCTCCGCCTGGATCAGCGAGAACATGGAGATGGTGCAGCTGATCGTGACGCTGGTGGGCTCCTTTGCGGCGGCCTGGGTACTGGTGAACACCGCCCTTGCGGTGTGGAACGTGATCAGCCTGGTGGCCACTGCGGGAGCCACAGCCCTGGGTGCGGCGGTGGCGTTCCTCACCTCGCCGGTCACGCTGACCATTGCGGGAATTGCGGCGCTGATTGCCATTATCGCGCTGCTGATCACCCACTGGGATCAGGTGAAGCAGGCGGGCACAGCCGCGCTGCAGTTCCTTCAGGAAGTATGGGCGGCGGCCTGCGAGTGGTTCAATACGGTCGTGGTGCAGCCGCTCGCCGCGCGGTTCAGCATGTTCTGGCAGACCGTGCAGAATCTGGCCCAGCTGGCGTTGAGTAAGCTGCAGGCCCTCTGGGGTACGCTGTGCGGCTGGATGCAGCGGCTTGTGATCGACCCGCTGACCAGTAGGTGGACCGAATTCAAGGATATTCTGCTCAACCTGTGGGACGGCATCGCGGGCGGTGTGCGCGGAGCGGTGAATTCCATCATCGGCTTTGTGAACGGCATGATCCGCGGAGCAGTGGAGGGCGTGAACACCGTGATCCGGTTGTTAAACGGCATCAGTTTCGCGATTCCCGATTGGGTGCCGGAGATCGGCGGCATGACCTTCGGGTTCGACATCCCCACCGTGAGCGCGCCCCAGATCCCCATGCTGGCAAGGGGCGGTGTGATCCGCCAGCCGGTGCTGGCCATGATGGGCGAGTACGCGGGTGCGGCCACGAACCCGGAGATCGCCGCGCCGGAAAGCCGCCTGCGGGAATTGATGGCCGAGCAGAACGGCCCGGTGCTGGCGGCGATCTTGCAGCTGGCCCAGGCGGTGAGCAGCGGCGGCGCGCGGGAGCTGGTTGCAAATCAGCCCATCGAGGTCAAGCTGGACGGCCAGGTGCTGTACCGCGCCATGGCGAAGATCGAGGCAAACCGGGGCGTAAAGATTGGAGGTGCGTTCGCAAATGCCTATTGATTTGAAGGAAAACAAGGGCTTTATCTATCTGGGGGCCACGCCCCAGACCGACCGGAGCAATTATGCCATTGCGGCGCCTTACCCCACCCAGGGCAAGGCGCCTTTTACTACCAGCCGCATGGTGGATTCGGCCCGCAACGCCCAGGGCACCATGGTGGGCCGGATGGTGGGCCGCAGCGTGGATAAGCAGGAGCTGGGCTGGCAGACCATCAGCCCCGAGCTGTGGTGGGAGATGAACCGCTGGTTTGAGGACGGTCACTTCACTTTTTATTGCCACTATTTCAGCCATAACCTGGGCCGGTGGGAAACGCGGATGTTTTACCTCAGCGATGTGACCTGCAGCCCGGTGAACGTGGACGCGGCCACCGGAATGCCGGAATACTACGAGGATGCCAGCTTCAGCGTGGTGGATTGCGGGGTGATCTGATGCAAAAGGTGAGCGATGCCTACCGGCAGGAGATGACAAAGCCGGTGCTGGGCGCGGCAAAGCTGGCCGTGACCCTGAGCGTGGTGGACGAGGACGCGGCCCCCGGCGCGGCGGACAAAAGCGAGGGGCAGGCCTACTGGTCCAGTGTGGAAAGCGCCCTCACCCAGGACGGCGCGCAAAAGCGCAGCTACGCCACCTTCGAGCCGGGGCGCTGGAAGGCGGACGGCACTCTGCGCATTGCGGACGAGCCCGGCGGCGCACTGCTGACCGAGGGCTATGTGAGCGAGGCGATGAGCGGGGCGGACGGCCGGTTTGCGGCTCCGCCGGTGCTGGCGCTGGAATTTGAAACGCCGGTGAGCGTTCCGGCGCTGAGCTTCCGGTTCGACCAGGTGGCGGAGGAATGGTGCACCGCGCTGACCGTGACCGCCTGGAAGGGGGAAGTGCAGCTGGTGCAGCGGCAGGTGCAGCCCACGGCGGTGGAGCACCGGGAGACGGTGCAGATCGACCGGTTCGACCGGCTGGAGATCCGCTTCGAGGCCACCAGCCAGCCCTTTCGCCGGGCGCGGCTGACCCGGCTGATGTTCGGCATGGAGCTGGTGTTCGGTCAGGCCGAGCTGACCGAGGCGGCCCAGACCATGGAGGTGGACCCCATCGGCCGCAGGCTGCCCACCGGGGAGTTCAGCTTCTCGGCGGTGAACGTGAACCTGCTCACCGGTAGCCAGAACGGCCTCTATGACCCGGACAACCCCCAGGGCATCTGGAAGTATTTTGAGCAGCGCAACCCCATCACGGTGCGCTACGGCCAGCAGCTCACCGGCGGGATGCACTGGGGCGACGCGGCGGCCATGGAATGGGATGACCTGCTCCCCACCGGCTGGCGGGAGCTGTACCAGGGCGGCTTTGTGGAATGGATGCCCGGCGGGCGGTTTTATCTGACCGGTCAGCCCACGGTGGAGGGGCTGTATGCAAAATTCTCCGCCACCGACGCGCTGAGCCTTCTGGACGGTACCTATTACAAGGGCGTGTGGGACGGCGCGCCCCACAGCCTGTGGGAGCTGGCCACCGCGGTGCTGGAGGACGCGGACCTGCCCCGCCGCAGGCAGGACGAGCAGCCCTGGGCCCTGTGGGAGGGCTTGAAGCAGATCACCACCACCGCGCCGCTGCCGGCAAAGCAGCACCGGGAATGCCTGCAGCTGATCGCTCACGCGGCCTGCTGCCTTTTGTATGCCGACCGGGAGGGCGTGATCCGCATCCAGCCGGATGAGAGCAGCCAGACCGGGGTGTGCATCGGGCTTTCGGCCATGCTGGAAAGCGCGCCCAAGGTGGAAAAGACCGCGAGCCTCTTGCGGGTGGAATGCCCGGCCACCGTGTACACCCCGACGGAAAAGGAGAGCCAGCTGCACAAGGGAACCTACCAGGTGGACGGCCAGCTGACGCTGCACCTGACCTGGAACCAGGCGGCGGATATCCGGGTGGAATGCGAGGGCGCTCAGGTGACCAGCCAGGCACTGTATGCCGCCGCGGGCGACCTGGTGCTGGAGGGCAGCGGCACGGCCACCCTGATCGTGAGCGGCAAAAAGCTGGAGACCAGCTGCCAGAACGCGGTGGCCCCGGTGCCCGACGCGGACGAGAACGGCACCGCGGAAACGCTGGACAATCCGCTCATCACCGAGCTGGACCGGGCGCTGGCGGTGGCAGCCTGGGTGCGGGAGCATCTTTTGCGCCGCAGCACCTACACCTGCTCCACCCGGGGCAACCCGGAGCTGGACCCCGCCGACCGGGTCCTGCTGGACACCCAATGGGAAACGGCCGCCCCGGCCCAGGTGCTGAAAAATCAGCTCACCTACACCGGCGGCGGATTGAAGGGAGAAATGATCTTGAAACGGGGGAACGAAGCATGAGAAAAAGCCAGAATTATCAGCTGCGCCTGCCGGAGCGGCTGGCGGAACGAAACGACCCGGCGGACATCGACGATCTGACCTACGACATGGAGGTCATTGACCGGGAGCTGAAGCAGCAGGCAAACAAGGATGCCGAGCTGGACGATCTGAAGGCCAGCCGCACCGAGCTGAACGCCCACGCCGCGGCCTCGGTGCTGGCCCACCCGGACGGCAGCGTGACCGATGAAAAAATCGGTCTGCGCACCGTGGGCGGGGTGAGCAACAAGCTGCAGGCGCTGCTGACTCTGATCGGCCAGCAGATCGCCGGGGTGAAGGGCGCGGATGCCTGGAACGACAGCCCGGCCATTACCCTGGCGGCGGCAAAGCAGACGCTGGACGCGCACAAGGCCGCGGCCGACAGTCTGCGGGAGGATTTTGATGCCCACGCGGCCAGCAAGGCCAATCCCCACGCCGTGACCAAGGCGCAGGTTGGGCTTGGCAACGTGCCCAACCTGACCACCAACGACCAGACGCCTACCTACACCGAGGCCGCCAGCCTGGAGCTGCTGGCCAGCGGTGAGAAGCTGTCCACCGCCTTCGGCAAGCTGGCAAGGGCGCTGCGCAGCCTGAGCGGGCATCTTCTGGCGCTGGATAACCCCCACGGGGTGACCAAAAGCCAGGTGGGTCTGGGCAATGTGACCAACGACGCCCAGGTCAAGCGCAGCGAGATGGGCAAGGCCGGGGGCGTGGCCACCCTGGACTCCGGCGGCAAGGTGCCTGCCAGCCAGCTGCCCAGCTTTGTGGACGATGTGCTGGAATACGCCGGCAAGGGCGCCTTCCCGGCCACCGGTGAGGCGGGCAAGATCTATGTGGCGCTGGATACCAATCTCACCTGGCGCTGGAGCGGCACCGCCTATGTGGAGATCAGCAAGAGCCTGGCCCTGGGCGAAACCGCCTCCACCGCCTATGCGGGCGACAAGGGCAAGGCGCTGGCGGAGGGTCTGTCCGCCACCAAAGCAACCGTGTCTGCCAACACCGCCGCCCGCCACAGCCACACCAACAAAACCGTGCTGGACAAGATCACCGATGCCATGCTCACCGCCTGGAACGGAGCGATCAAGACCCTGCGCATCGGCAGTGTGACCAGCGGCAGCACCGCTTCGGCCAGCATCGCCCAGACCGGAAGCGAGGGTGTGCTGAATCTGGTGCTGCCCAAGGGCGACAAGGGTGAAAAAGGCGACAAAGGCGACCCCGGGCAGGACGGCCGGGACGGCGCCACCGGCCCCACCGGACCACAGGGGCCGCAGGGAGCCACCGGCCCCACCGGCCCGGCAGGCCCCAACCTGGTGAGCAAGAACACCCAGGTGAGCGGCTTTTCCACCGGGCAGGTGCTGTATGTGAACGGCAGCGTGGTGGGTGCCAAGACCCTGACGGCAGCGGGCATCGGCGCGGCGGCAGCCAGCCACACCCACAGCTACGCGGGATCGATCATAACGGGAGGACCTGCTTACAGCGCAGAGAAACTGGCCGACAGAGTTCTTCTTACGATCGGAAATGCATCGCATTATTTT
>NZ_NFKA01000013.1 GCF_002160145.1 Gemmiger sp. An194
GTTCAAGCTTCGATATTGTTCAATTTTCAAGGTCCTGTGCCGCTCTCCCTCGCGGGACAGCTTGTTTATTATATCTCACCAAGTTCTTGTTGTCAAGCACTTTTTTGAAATATTTTTTCAAGCTCTTCCGAGCGGCTCGCTGTCTCTCGCGACAGCTTGATTATAATACCACACCACCGGCCACATGTCAACACCTTTTTCAATTTTCTTTCTGTTTTTTCGTATAGGCTCATTTCTTCTGCATATAATTGTATTATAATATATAGCGCCTTTTTCGACTTACTTTATGATTCCCCCTTTATCTCATACAGAAAAGTTTTTCATCTTTTTTGGCAAAAAGCCTTTTCAAAGCCTTGAAAATATGATAATATAATTTCTGCACCAATTGATGTGCGCTCGTGGCGCAGCTGGATAGCGCGTTAGACTCCGACTCTAAAGGCCGTGGGTTCGAATCCCGCCGGGCGCACCAAAAACCCCGAATGCGATCGCATTCGGGGTTTTTACTTATTCGCTATTCACTCTTCACTTTTCACTCACTTCTACTGCCTGCCCGGGTTTTTGGGAAGAGAATCAGTAATCGTGAAGAAATACTGTTTCAATGTTCCAAAGGCTGCTGCATTTCCGAAAGAAATGCAGCAGCCTTTCAGCTTGTAGAAAAACCTGCTGTGACAATCAAGCCAGAGCGGGTTTTTTGCATGAAAAGTAAAAGAACAGAGAAAAAGGAAGAAGATTTCCTCTCCATCTTGTTGGTTTGCGGAGATCCAACCCTGGATGGGTGGCGTTCCATTTCCAGATGGCCAGCTTTTTCAGATTCATGGCAGCAAATTTAAGCTTCACCCAGTTTGTCACCTGAGCCAAGCCTCTGTACTGTGTGTAACGCATCCCGTGCTTTTCCTTCGCATCGGCAAACACACGCTCAATCTTCTCTTTTCGCAGCCGGTACAGCTCTTTGTACACCGCCATGTGCCGGATATGCTCTGCCATCTCCACGTAGTCCTGCCAGACATGGCGCAGCACAGTTTTCTCGCACTTGGCGTTTTCGGTGCACATTCCTCTGGTGGGACAAATTTTGCAAAGATAGGCGCGGCTTTTGTATTCCCGGTAACCGTCCCGGTTTGTGGTGGAATAATGCAGTGCGTGGTATTCGGGGCAGATCACATCGTCAAAGTATTCGTCATACACATAGGCCCACCAGGGATGGCTGTTCTCTTTGGTTTTGGGTCTGGTATAGCAGGTGGAAAGAACGCGGCCGCTCTCAAAAATTCTCTTGCAGATCCAGGGTGTTTTGTAGGCGCTGTCCGCCACCACTGTTTTGTGTTCGGGATGGTACTTGCATAGTTCGTCATAGAGGGAATCAAAAGCTACGCTGTCGTGGACATTGCCGGGAGTGACGTGAACACCAAGGATAAAATTGTGCTTGTCGCAAGCCGTGTGCGCTTCGTAGGCAAAGCATTTTTTGTGTTCCCCCTTGTGGAACACGCCGCTTTCCGGGTCGGTGGTGGATACCACTGTTTCCTTCTCTTGGGGCGGCTTTTTGTCGCTGTCATCCGAAAAAGGCTTTTTCCCGTGTTCTTCCCGGTCTTTGTTTACCTCGTCAAACAGCTCTTTCGTATACCGTTTTGCCTGTTTGGGAACTGCCTTTTTGGCCTGCTTTTTCAGATTGGCACTTGCCTTAATATGTGTTCCGTCCACAAAAATTGCTTCCGCGTCCAGATATCCTTCCTCTGCTGCGGCTTTCAGCACCCAGCGGAACACATACTCCACCGTGGCGTGGTTAAACCGGTGCTTAAAGTTGTAGCTCACTGTGGAAAAGTGCGGCACTGCTTCATTCAGCGGATATCCAATGAACCAACGGTATGCCAGATTCATGCTCACTTCTTCCAAGGTTCGGCGCAGCGAAGAAATGCCGTAAATATGCTGGATTAGTACGATCTTAAACAGCACCACTGGGTCGACGCTCGGTCGCCCATTGTCTTCGCAGTACAGATCTTCTACAAATTCGTAGATCTTCTTGAAATCGATGGCTGAATCGATCTTCCGCAGCAAGTGATCCTGTGGGACCATATTTTCCAAACTTACAAATTCCAGCTGTCCTCGATTTTCTGCGTTCTTTACCAGCATTTTTATCCCCCCACACTATTATACCGCTTTCTTTTCCTCAATACGAGAAAAAGGCCACCTTTCGGTGACCTTTTTCGACAGGCTGAAAGGCTGCTGCATTTCCGAAAGAAATGCAGCAGCCTTTTTCTTTTTCCTAATTCCGCTCTGCCGGCAAATAAGTCTGCCCCGGCACGCGCTTTGCATACAGCGCCTCCAGCCGCGCAAGTACCTCATCCCGCTTGTGTGCAAAGGGTCTGCTGTGGCTGACCAGAAACCATTCCGCCTGCAGCCCCTTCAGCACCTGCAGCTGCTGCGCCAGCAGGCTCACATTGTATACCGCCTGCCCCGCCTTAACCGCCGGATAGAGCGCATCTCCCAGAAAGGCGTAGCCGGCATACTCCATACCGATACAGCCTTTGGCATGGACGGAAGGCAGCGGGAACAGGTGCACTCCCTCCGGCAAAAACAGCTCCCGGGAAACCACGATCCCACCGCCGGCCTTTTTACAGGTGAATGCCCCTCCATAAAAGGTTTCGTATTTCACCTGCTCCAGATTCCCCATATGGTCCGGATGAAAGTGGGACAGCACCACCGTCTTCTTTCCCGGCAGTGCATTCACTTCGGCAGCCGCAGCAGGTGCAGCGCCCACATCATAGATCCAGAGCATTCCATCCGTCCGCACCAGGCCCACATCCGCCGAGAGTGGTGCTTCTGTGGCGGGAAGATGCGCGACCTGCGCGCTCAGCCATTCCCATTCCATACGGATTCCCTCTTTTCCTTATTTTATCTGTGTTTTCAGGCGCTCATAGGAGACCCGCTCCTGCAAGAACACTCGCAGCTGTTCCATCGAGCCTTCCCGCAGGTCCTTTTTCTGCAGCACAACCGCCCGCTGCCCGCATACCGGCACCAGCAGCGCCTGGGTTTCGGCTACAAAGAAAAACTCCGGGTACTCAAAGCACTGTGCACCCACATCCGTACCATCGCTCAGCACCATTCCTTCTTCGGTAAACTCCACCTGCGCACTTTCCAGATTGGTCACTGTTCCGCGCTGGCGCACCAGCTCCCGGGCCTGTCGGTCAAAGCAGGATTCCTTCCAGTGCAGCCGCTTTCCGGCCAATGCCCAAACGCCCGCCGCCAGGCAGAGGACGCCCGGCACCAGCAGTGCTTTCAGTTCCTCAAAGGCCAGCAGCGCACCCAGGCACAAAAAGGCACCCATGGCCAGGTTCAAGCCCGCCATCAGTCTTCTCTTTGTGCTCTTCATGGCCGCGCAGCTCATCAGAAAGCCCACAACGCTCAGCACCAGCGGACCAGTCAGTGTTTTCGGTTCCATCACCGAGGGAACCAGCAAAAACATGCTTACAGCCCACAGCACAGCCCCCAGCACAGCTTCTCTTTTTCTGCGTTTTTTCAGCGCCTCCGGGTCCGCTTTCGGCACCCGGTTCAACCAGTCACTGAACCTCCATAAAACCGGCAGCCGCTTTCTGGATGCCAGCTGAGTGCATCGCTCCAGTACCTGACTCAGCTGCGGAGTCAGTGCATCATCGATCAGGGTAACGCCGAATAAAAATCCAGATTCCATGGCCGTTCCTCCTCTGGGCAAACCCTTGTTTTGTCCAGCATAGCATGGCACTCTTTGGATTTCGTGAATGCTTTTTAAATTTTCCTTATGGTCAAAACGCCATCTGCGCCGGGGCGATCCGATCCTCCTCGGTGAGCGGACGGAGCACCCGGCAGGGCACGCCCGCAGCCACCACACCCGCCGGGATATCCCGGGTGACCACGCTGCCCGCACCGATCACCGAGCCCTTGCCGATGGTCACTCCGCCGCACACCACCGCGTTGGCCCCGATCCACACATTCTCCTCCAGTGTAATGGGTTTGGAGGTGCTGATTCCCTGCGCCCGCTGCTCCGGGTCCAGCGCATGACCGGCACAGGCCAGACACACCCCGGGTGCAATGAATGCCCCCGCCCCAATGTGCACCGGCGAGGTATCCAAAATCACGCAGTTGTAGTTGATCACGGCCAGGCCGTGGGTGTGGATATTAAAGCCGTAATCACACCGGAAGGACGGCTCAATAAAGGTGAGCGGATGACAGGTCCCCAGCAGCCGCCGCAAAAGCTCTGCCCGCACCTGTGTGTCTGGCGGAGTCTGGTTGTATTCCCAGCACAACTTCTGCGCTTTCTGCTTCAGCTCTCCCGGAATCGCCCGATTCTGACCTGCATAGCCTTGTTCACTTTTCAGATACTCCTCGATCCTGTTCATTTATTTTTCCCTTTCTTTTTGGCCTTTCGTGTATTCTCTATCATATCACCGGAACAAGCTTTCGCCAAATCCCGCAGTTCGGTCTTTTCGGACGGGGTGTTTTTTGTTATACTAAATGTGTCTGCCCATCCGGGGCAGGCAATTTCCAAGACCGACGAGAGGAGCTTTACTCCCATGCGTTCCAAAAAAATCTGGATCAATGTGATTTTCGCGGTGGTGCTGCTGGCCATCGCTGGGGTGCTGTTCTGGATGAACAGCGGCCGCGGAGCGGGCGGTGTGGCAGAACTCACCTATGGGGATGACAACACCGTAATGGAAATCCCTCTGAACAAGGATGCTCAATACGACATCGACACCGGCTACTACACCATCCACCTGAAGGTGGAGGATGGCCGCATCGCTTTTGTGGACTCTCCCTGCCCGGACCACAAGTGCGAGGGCTTCGGCTGGCTGAGCCGGGAGGATGACTGGGCCGCCTGTCTGCCCGCCCGGGCTACTTTGATCGTACTCAGCGAAAACTGAGCAGTATCCAATCCCCTTTGCCTCCGGCGAAGGGGACATTTTTTTGCCCAAGATGTGATATTCTACCCTGATTGTGTAAAATCCGGGTAGAATATTTCGCTTTTTCCGGCCCGAACCGACAAAAAAATGGTATAATGGGCAATGGTATACACACATCACAAATATTCAGGAGTCTGTGTTCTATGACCATTTTCAATGTGATCAATCTGGCCGGCGGCATCGCGCTGTTTTTATACGGCATGTCCATCATGGGCGCCGGCCTGGAAAAACTGGCCGGCGGCAAGCTGGAAGGCGTTCTGCAGCGGCTCACCCGCTCGGTCCCCCGGGCAGTGCTGCTGGGCGCGGTAATCACCGGCCTGATTCAATCTTCGGCCGGTACCACCGTCATCTGCGTAGGCCTGGTCAACTCCGGCATCTTCACCCTGCCCCAGGCCATCGGCGTGATCATGGGCGCCAACATCGGCACCACCGTCACCGGCCAGCTGATCCGCCTTTCGGATATTTCCGGCGGTGGCTGGCTGCTCACCATGCTCAAGCCCAGCACCTTCAGCCCGCTAGTGGCCTTTGCGGGCGCGATTCTGTTCGTGTTCTTCAAGGCGCCCAAAAAGCGCAACATCGGCCAGATCATGATGGGCTTCGGTATCCTGTTCACCGGCATGTTCACCATGGAGGCCGCAGTGGCCCCCTTGAAAGACAGTCCCTTCTTCGTACAGCTGTTCTCCAGCCTGCAGAACCCCATTCTGGGCGTGCTGGCCGGTGCACTGGTCACGGTGGCCATTCAGTCCTCCTCGGCCAGCGTTGGCATCCTGCAGGCACTGTCCACCACCGGCGCCATCACCTGGGGCAGCGCTATCCCCATCATTCTGGGCCAGAACATCGGCACCTGCTCCACCCCGCTGATTGCTTCCATCGGCGCCTCCACCGGCGCCAAGCGCAGTGCCATCGTGCACCTTTACTTCAACGTGATCGGCACCACCGTTTTTCTGGTAGGCGTCTACGGTCTGAAGGCCGTGGGCCTGTTCCCCTTCTGGGATCAGGTGATGAACAAGGGCGACATCGCCAATTTCCACACCCTGTTCAACGTGCTGGTCACCCTGATGTTCATGCCCTTCACCCGGGCGCTGGCCTGGCTGGCAGAAAAGACGATTCCCGAGCGGGCTGAGGATGCCCAGGATCTGTCGCTGCCGGTGCTGGACGAGCGCCTGTTCACCAGCCCCGCCGTTGCCCTGCAGCAGGCCCGGGCCGCGGTGGAGAAGATGGGCAGCCGCGCCTCCACCAACTTCTGCAAAGCCTTCGGCCAGCTGGAGCACTATAACGATGAGGTAACTCAGAACATTCAGACCCGCGAAGACCTGCTGGATAAGATGGAGGTTTCCATCTCCGACTATCTGGTGAAGATCGGCGACCGGGAGCTGACCGAAAACGAAAACCGCCAGATCACCGAGCTGCTCAAGCTGATCGGTGAATACGAGCGGATCGGCGATTATTCCATCAACATTCTGGAATGCGCCCAACGGGTGCAGGACCGGGAGCTGCACTTCTCCTCCGCTGCCAGGCAGGAGCTGGAGCTGCTGTACCGGGCAGTGAAAGAGATCCTGCAGCTGACTGCCGGGGCCTTTTCCGGCGCGGACCTGGCCAAGGCCCAGCAGGTAGAGCCGCTGGAGGAAACCGTGGACCAGATCTGCTTTGCCATGCGGGAACGTCATATCCTGCGGCTGAAAGCCGGCCGGTGCGAGCTGGAGGCCGGCATCGTGTTCCTGGACATCATCACCAACGCGGAACGCGTATCCGATCACTGCTCCAACATCGCCGGCCGTCTGGTGGGCAATGAGCTGGATGTGGATGCCCACGCCCGCAAGCAGGCCCTGCATGCCGGAGTCAACCCGGAATACAACCAGCTGCTGGAGGAATACCGGCAGAAATATCTGGAGCTTCTGCCCCAGATGGCCTGATTTCTCCTTGCGTTTTGAACCTATCCTTCGCCCCATGCCGCATGCATGGGGCTTTTTGTTTGCCCGGGCAAAAAATTTTGCGTCAATCTCTTGACAAACCTGTTAGGCAGTGCTAACCTTGTATTGCAGTTAGCAGAGTCTAACTCCGAGAGAGCTTCTGCACCCGCAGCGGGTGCAATCCATAAAGGAAAGGATGCGTTATGATGCCCATCTCTATGGCGACGGCCGGTCAATCCTACGTGGTCCGGCGGCTCAGCGGCAATTCCGAGGTACGCGCCCATCTGCGGGCGCTGGGTTTCCATGAGGGAGTCAGCGTTACGCTGATCAACCAGCTCCAGGGGGATGTGATCGTCCATGTGAAGGACGCCCGCATCGCCATCAACCAGGAACAGGCCCTGCACATCTATGTGTAAACGGCGGCGGGCCTTTGCCCGGCTGTTCACAATACGCCGGCTGCCTTGGCGGCCGGAGCTTTGAGGAGGAGAATTGAGCATGACCTTACAGGACGCAAAAGTCGGCACCCGGGTGACTGTGCGCCGCATCAACGGCGAGGGCGCCTACAAGCGCCGCATCATGGACATGGGCGTCGCCAAGGGCAGCGAGATCCACATTCGCAAGGTGGCCCCTCTGGGCGATCCGGTGGAGATCACCGTGCGGGGCTACGAGCTTTCGCTGCGCAAGGCGGACGCTGCCTGCGTGGATGTGGACCCGGTGACCGCATAACGCGGCGCGGTCATTTTTTTCGCCCAATGGTTAGTTTGAACTAATTCAGGTTTGCTCAAGCGAACCGCAACTGGAGGAGGAAATCACAGCTATGGCAATCACCATTGCACTGGCCGGCAACCCGAACTGCGGCAAAACCACCATGTTCAACGCGTTGACCGGCGCGAACCAATATGTGGGCAACTGGCCCGGCGTTACCGTGGAGAAAAAGACCGGCAAGCTGAAGACCGGCAAAAAGGGCGAGATGGTCGATGTGACCGACCTGCCCGGCGTATACTCCCTTTCCCCCTATACTCTGGAAGAGGTGGTCACCCGGGATTACATTCTGAACGACCGCCCGGACGTGATCATCGATCTGGTGGACGCCACCAACATCGAGCGCAACCTTTACCTGACCGGCCAGCTGATTGAGACCGGCATCCCGGTGGTGGTGGCGCTGAACATGAGCGACCTGGTGAAGAAGAATGGCATCCACATTGATGTGGCCGATCTTTCGCTGCGGCTGGGCTGCCCCATCGTGGAGACCAGCGCCCTGAAGGGCACCGGCCTGAAGGAGGTGGTGGCCGAGGCCGTAAAGCTGGCCAAGAGCCGCCAGGTCAAGCGCCCCGGAGCCATTTTTGAAAAGGCCATTGAGGAAAAGATCAGCGAAGTCTGCGCCAATCTGCCCGCCGGTGTACCGGATCAGGAGCAGCGCTGGTACGCCATCAAGCTGCTGGAGCAGGACGCCAAGGTGCTGGAGCAGCTGCATCTGGACGCGGACAATGCCTACAAGCCCCTGTCCGATGCCATTGCCAAGGAATATGACGACGATGTGGAGGCGGTGATTACCGACCAGCGCTACCGTCACATTCAGGGCCTGGTGCACGCCACCGTGAAGAAGCCCGCCGGGCAGATGAGCCTGTCCGACCGGATCGACCGGGTGGTGACCAACCGGGTGCTGGGCCTGCCCATCTTCCTGGTAATCATGTGGGCGGTGTACTTTGTTTCGGTGTCTACCGTGGGCACCTGGGTCACCGACTGGACCAACAACACCTTTGTGGGCGGCATTCAGGGCATGGTGGGTGACCTGCTGACCAATGCAGGCGTGAGCGATGTGCTCATCAGCTTGGTGGTGGACGGCATCATCGGCGGCGTGGGCGCGGTTCTGGGCTTCGCGCCCCAGATGGCGATCCTGTTCCTCTTCCTCTCCATTCTGGAGGACTGCGGCTATATGGTGCGCATTGCCTTCGTGATGGACCGGATCTTCCGCCACTTCGGCCTTTCCGGCAAAAGCTTCATTCCCCTGATGATCTCCTCCGGCTGCGGCGTGCCCGGCATCATGGCCTCCAAGACCATCGAGCAGGACAACGACCGCCGCCTGACCATTATGACCACCACCTTCGTGCCCTGCGGCGCGAAGCTGCCGGTCATCGCTCTGCTCAGCGCGGTGATGGCGGGCCAGGCCACCGGCAACAAGCTGCTGGCGGCAAACCTGGGCCCTGTGATGTACGTGATCGGCATCGGCGCGGTGCTGGTGTCGGCCATCATGCTCAAAAAGACCAAGCCCTTCTCCGGCAAGCCCGCCCCCTTCGTGATGGAGCTGCCCGCCTACCACATGCCCAGCGCAAAGACCGTGCTGATGCACGTGTGGGAGCGGCTGCGGGGCTACCTGATCAAGGCCGGTACCATCCTGTTCCTGGCCTGCGTGGTCATGTGGTTTCTCTCCAGCTTCGGCTTTGAGAACGGCGCCTTCGGCCTGGTGGAGGACACCTCCGCCTCTCTGCTGGCCGTGGTGGGCAGTGCCATTGCCGTGATCTTCGCTCCCCTGGGCTTCGGCCAGTGGCAGCCCGTGGCTTCCTCCATCTCCGGCTTCACCGCCAAGGAGGCCATCGTTACCACCATGGGCGTGCTGGCCAACGTATCCGAGGATCTGGTGGAGGATACCGGCGCAGTTGCCGCCGCCGTGGGCACCTGGTTTCCCTGCGCAGCCGCCGGCTTCTCCTTCCTGGTCTTCAACCTGCTGAACAGCCCCTGCCTGGCGGCGATCGCCACCATGGCCAAGGAGATGCAGGACCGCAAATGGTTCTGGTTCGCCATCCTGTATCAGAACATCTTCGCCTATGCGGTGGCGCTCATCGTCTACCAGCTGGGCGGTCTGGCCGCCGGTCAGGTGGCCGTGAACCCCTGGACCTTTATCGCCCTGGCGGTGCTGGCGGTCATTCTGTTCCTGCTGTTCCGTCCGGACCCCTACAAGGCAAACCGGGTCTACGCCCGGCGTTCGGTGGAGGCTGCCGCGTAAGCCATGGGTGAACCGTCTGTTTCCATGTTCTATGTGCTGGCCGCGTTTCTGGCGCTTTACTTTGCGGCCATGGGCCTGTTCCGCCTGGCGGACTGGCTGAAAAAACACTTCAAAAAATGAGCCGCATGCGCCGCGGCGGAAAGAAGGTGCTTTTATGAATCCTGCCGATTGGATCGTGCTTGCAATCGTTGCGGTGCTGCTGGTGCTGGCCATTGTTGCCACCAAAAAGCATTTTGGCGGCAAGGGCGGCTGCTGCGGCTGCTCCGGCGGTTGTGCCGGATGTTCCGGCAGCTGCCACGCAGGCGAACATTGCAGCCACCCCGCACCGGACCGGAACACCTCCGATTCGGGGCATGCCGGATAACCGCTGCCGCCAGTTTTCAGACGAAACATTTCCCCCAAGATTTCTTCCAATCTTCTTTTTCAAACAGCAGAACCGCCCGGGAAATTTTTCCCCGGCGGTTCTGTATGTTCCCGGCTTAGTTTTCCACGGAAGCCGGCATTCTCTGTGGAAAATCCAGGACACAAAAAAATACGCCGGGATCTCTCCCGGCGTATTTCAAAAAGCAGATTATTTCAGGAAGCCCTGGATGATCTTCTCCTCGGCCTCCTCGCTGGTCAGGCCCAGGGTACGCAGCTTGAGCAGCTGCTCGCCGGCGATCTTGCCGATGGCAGCCTCGTGGATCAGCTGAGCGTCCACATGGTTTGCCTCCAGACCGGGCTGGGCCAGCACCTTGCCGTTCTCGGCCAGAATGGCATCGCACTCGGAGTGACCGGTGCAGGGAGCGTTGCCCTTGATAGTGGAGTAGAACTCCTGGCGGGAATTACCCCGGGCCACGCTGCGGCTCACCAGGTCGCAGGCGCTGCCCTCGCCCTCCATGCGCACCACAAAATCGGTGCGGGCGTACTCGTCGCCGTCGGTCATGATGCGCTCACGCACCACCAGACGGGCGTCCTTCTGCAGCACCGCGCGGGTCTTGCGGGTGGTGCTGGTCACGCCGCCCAGCTGCACGGTGTCCATCTCCAGGCTGGCACCCTCGGCCAGCTCGATGTCGGTCACCGGGTCGATGCGCTTTTCGCCGGTGCCGCTGCCGGTGGCGATGTGCTTTTCCAGATACAGCACCTTGGCGTTCTTCTCCAAAAAGAAACGGTGAATACCGTTGTGGCGGGCCTGCTCCTCACCCTCACTGTGCACGCCGCAGCCGGCCTGCACGGTCACATCGGCGCCCTCGCCGATGTAGAAGTCGTTGTAGACCAGATCGTCCACACCGGCGTGGGTCACACAGGCGGGGATGTACACGGTCTCGCCCTTTGTGCCGGGCTTGACCCGGATCACGATGCCGGGCGCACCCTCTTTGTTCTCAATGGAGATATTCTCGGTGGACTGGCGGCCAGCGCACTGGCTGTCCTCCCGGATGTTGAAAGCGCTCTTTCCGTCGATGGGGTTGGCGGAGATCAGGCGCAGCAGTTCGTCGGTGATCTGGTTCATACGATCGCACTCTCCTTTTCCAGCGGGCAGCGCACCGCGTGTTCATTGGCCAGCAGCTGGGGCAGGATCTCCTGCCGGGGGCCGTGCTGGCGCACCTTGCCGTCGGCGATCACAACGATCTCGTCGGCGATGGACAGGATACGCTCCTGATGGCTGATCACCAGCAGGGTGCCGGCGCTCTTGGCGCGCAGCTCCTCAAAGGTCTCCACCAGGCGGGCGAAGCTCCACAGGTCGATGCCGGCTTCCGGCTCGTCAAAGATGGACAGCTTAGCCTTGCGGGCCAGCACGCTGGCGATCTCGATGCGCTTGATCTCGCCGCCGGAGAGGCTGGCGTTCAACTCGCGATCGATGTATTCGCTGGCGCAAAGGCCCACCTTGCCCATCAGCGCGCAGAGCGCGCCCTCGTTCAGCGGTTCACCCGCGGCCAGCTCCAGCATATCCCGCACGGTGAGCCCCTTGAAGCGCACCGGCTGCTGGAAGGCGTAGGCCAGGCCCTTCTTGGCCCGCTGGGTCACGTCCATATCGGTGATGTCCTCGCCGTCAAAAATGATGCGGCCGCCGCTCAGGGTCTCCACACCGGCGATCAGCTTGGCCAGGCTGGTCTTACCGCCGCCGTTGGGGCCGGTGACCACCACCAGCTTGCCCTCGCCCAGCTCCAGATCGATGTCCTTGATGATGCTCTCGCCGCCCGGAATGCTCCAGGCCAGATGCTCCAGTTTCAGCATAGCATTCTTCCTCACTTTATTTTCAAACCTCAGGCCCGCAGCGGGCCGGTATTTTACGATCCATTAACCTACACTATTATGGTCCAGTTCATCGAAAATGTCAATATCCTGCCATTTCGGTTCCCCGGCCTCTTCCGGCTCCTGCTCCTGCACCTCCGGCTGCTCCGGCAGTTCCGGCTGCGCCGGCTCCGGGGCCGGCTCCTCGGTCTCTTCCGGCTGCGGGGCGCTCACTTCGTCCTCCAGACCGGAAAGATAACTGCGGGACCCGATGACGCTCATCACCTTTTCCAGCCGAAGCTTGCTCTGCCAGTAGCCCTGGGCGGCCATCATATACGCCGCGCCGGTACGCTCGGCCTGCTCCAGCAGTGCGGCCAGATCGGCCTGCTGCTCCTCGCCGGTGAAGGGATGCTCCCAAACCTCCGGCAGCGGGGTCTCGTTCTTGCCGGTCCCCTTGAGATGGGCGGGAGTGATGTGGCCGGTGATGAAGCCCCGGCCGCCGAACAGCGGCTCCACCAGCCAGAACAACGCATATTTGATCCGCAGCGAACTCACGAAATGCCGGCGCAGCAGCCGTGTGTGGGCAAAGCTGTCCTTCACCGCACGGCGGCTCACGGTCAGCCCCAGCGCCGCCCGGATGCCCGCCTGCAACAGCTCAGCGGCACCCTCCAGCGCCTCCTCGCTCAGGGCGGGGGTGTTGTCGTTCACCGACACCGCGCTTTTTCCGGTATCCTTCTGATGAAGGAAGCTGTCCAGCGCGATCTCAAAATAGCCGTGGCCTCCCGGCATGCCATAGGCCGCGCCCGGCTTGGTGATCATCACCACATAGGGATGCAGGGCACAGTCCGCCGCATAGTGGCACAAGAAGCCCATCGCGTAGCTCTGCTGGGCCGGAGTCTTGGCGTTTTCCAGCAGCGCCTGCAGAAAAGCGCCGGTGTTTTCGCCATGCAGCCGGTCGCCGATCTTGGGCAGGTCCTCGCCCCGGCGTGCGCTCTTGCGCCAGACCCGGTAGCAGAACAGCATGTCCGGCCCGTTGGCACCGCAGTCGAAAGCCGCGCCGTCGGCGGGTTCGATGTTCGCCAGACGCGCCGCCGCCCGGGCGGTTCGGATGTGAGTATAGCCTTCCGGCATGGAATCCAATCTTCCTTTCGGCCCTCGGCCTTTTTGCGGCACGGGAGCGGTAAAATCACTGAAAAAAGGGTATGCGCAAAAACCACGCATACCCTTTTATATTACACGATATTGGCCAATTTCTCAAGGCAATACTGCACAATTCCAGGTGGTGGAGCACGCCAGAAAATTTTTTGTGATATGAACCAAAAAGCACAGCCAATCCTTGGTGGATTGGCGAGCATTTTTGGGAAATAGCACGAAAAATTTTGGCGTGATACGCTGCCTGAGCCGTTAGGCGTGAATTATGCGGTGTTGCCTTCATTCTTTTTGCCCGTTGTGCGGCGTTTGCATGTAATTTTATGCTTTTTCCGCAGTCGAAGCACTTTCCTGCACAGGTCCCAGGGCATTCAGCACCTGTTTCAGAATGTCCAGCGGCTTTTCGCCGGAGGCCACCCGCACCGCCAGATAGGGCTTGGCGCTGCTGTTCACGGTGATACGCCCGGGCAGGGCCGCTACCGCCAGCTTGATGCGCTGGGCGTTCAGCGTATCGGAATAGAGGATCAGCGCATCCCGCTTCTGGCCGATCTCGTAGATGCCGGCCCGGGCGGCGCTCACACGCACCAGCGAGATATCCACCAGACCCACCACGCTGGCGGGCACATCGCCGTACCGGTCGATCAGCTCGTCCAGCACATCCTGGGCGTCCTCCTCGGTCTCGATGGCGGCAATCCGCTTGTAGGCCTCGATGCGGCCCGCCGCCTCGGCGATGTACCGCTCGGGGATGTAGGCGTCCACCGTAATGTCGATCAGGCATTCGCTCTTGTCCGGCTGCAGCTCCTCGCCCTTGGCCATGGCGATGGCGTTGTTCAGGATCTTCACGTACAGGTCATAGCCCACCGCCTCCATGTGGCCGTGCTGGCTCTGGCCCAGCAAACTGCCTGCGCCCCGGATCTGCAGGTCCCGCATGGCGATGCGGAAGCCGGAGCCGAAGCTGGTGAACTCGCGAATGGCGGAAAGCCGCTTGGCGGCCACATCGGTGAGTACCCGGTCCCGCTGGAAGGTGAAGTAGGCGTAGGCCTTGCGGCCGGAGCGGCCCACCCGTCCCCGGATCTGATACAGCTGAGCCAGACCCATCTTGTCGGAATCCTCGATGATGAGGGTGTTGCAGTTTCGCACATCCACGCCGGTCTCGATCAGGGTGGTGCAGACCAGCACATCGATCTCGCCGTCCAGCAGCTGCTGCCACACCTTGGACAGCTGCTCCTCGGTCATCTTGCCGTGGGCGGTGGCAATGCGCGCCCCGGGTACCATCTGGCCCACCATTCCGGCGCAGGCATCAATGCTGTCCACCCGGTTGTGCAGGTAGTAGACCTGACCGCCCCGGGCCAGTTCCTTTTTGATGGCCTCGGCCACGATGGTCCGGTCGTATTCCATCACGTAGGTCTCGATGGGCTGGCGCTCCACCGGCGGCTCCTCGATGGTGCTCATGTCCCGGATACCGCTCATGGCCATGCTCAACGTGCGGGGAATGGGCGTGGCGGACAGGGTGAGCATATCCACCCCGATGAAGGCCTCCTTCAGCTTCTCTTTGTGCTTGACGCCGAAGCGCTGCTCCTCGTCGATGATCACCAGGCCCAGGTCCTTGAATTTCACATCGTCGCTCAGCAGCCGGTGGGTGCCCACCACCACATCCACGGTGCCCTCCTTCAGCCCCCGCAGGGTGTTCTTCTGCTGGGTGGGAGTGCGGAACCGGCTGAGCAGCCCGGCCTTTACCGGAAAGGCCTCCATCCGGGCCAGCAGACCGTTGTAGTGCTGCCAGGCCAGCAGGGTGGTGGGGGCCAGAATGGCACACTGCTTGCCGCCCATGATGCACTTGAAGGCCGCACGCAGGGCCACCTCGGTCTTGCCCACGCCCACGTCGCCGCAGAGCAGCCGGTCCATGGGCCAGGGCTTTTCCATATCCTTTTTGATCTCGGCGGCGGCGGTGAGCTGGTCGCCGGTCTCGTCGTATTCAAAGCGGGTCTCAAAGTCCCGCTGCCAGTCGCTGTCCTCCGGGAAGGCGAAGCCCTTGGCCTGCCGCCGCTTGGCGTACAGCTCGATCAGCTCCTGGGCCATCTCGGCGGCGGCGGTCTTCACCCGGCGGCGGGTCTTGGCCCATTCGGTACCTCCCAGCTTGGCCAGCTTCACCTTGTCGGAATCGCCGGGGGCGGTGTAGCGGCTGAGCAGGTCCAGCTGGGTGACCGGCACATACAGGGTATCACCTTTGTCGTAGCTGATCTTCAGGTAGTCCTTCACCACGCCCTGCACCTCCAGCCGCTGGATGCCGGTGTACATGCCGATGCCGTGGTTCTGGTGCACCACATAGTCGCCGGGCTTGATGTCGGTCAGGCTGGAAAGCGCGTCCTTGTTCTTCTTTTTCGCGGGCTTTTTGCCGGTGTCGGCGCTGCCCGCCTTGCGGCTGGTGAAGAGGGCGTATTTGGCAAAGGGGAACTCCGCACCGCCGGTCAGATGGCCCGGGCGCACCGCGACCACACCCGGGCCGGGTAGCACGTCCTTCGCGGCAGTGGCGGCAAAGCCCTTGGCCGCCAGGTCCCTGGCAAGGGCCGCAGCGGCGCGGGAGGTGCCCGCCAGCAGCTCCACCACATAACCCTGTCTGGTCAGCGGCTCCAGATCCTCGGCCAGCGAAGCCACCTCGCCGCTGAAGGGCGGATGGGCGTGGGCCGGAGCGTTCACGATGTCCTTGAGCTTTATCTCCGGCATGGTGCGGGCGAAGTTTTCGCAGCAGAGGCTGGGCATGCTGTCCACCGCATGCATCAGGTCCGGCAGGTCCTGATACAGCACATCCAGCCCCGGGCAGAGCAGCCCCTCCTCAAACAGGCCCTTCATCTCCTCGGTGCGGCGGAACTGGGTGGCCTTGTGGGCCTCCCGGATGGCGCTGGGCTCCTCCAGCACCAGAATGGCGTTGTCGAAATAGTCCAGCAGGGTGGCGGGCTTGGGGTATCGGATGCCCAGGTACTTGTCCAGCGCCTCGGGCACAAGGCCCGCGTCCAGTTGGGCCAGATCCGCCTCCATGGCCTTTTCCATGGCGCCGGACCGGCGGCCCTTCTGGGCGGCGAGGGCGCTGCGCAAAGCGGCGGCGGTCTCGGCCGCGTCGCCGAACAGCACCTCCCGGGCGGGCGAGATGTACACCTTCTCCAGCGCGTCGTCCCGGCGCTGGCTGAGAATGTCAAAGCTGTTCAGGGTGTCGATCTCATCGCCCCAGAACTCCGCACGGGCGGGAGCCTTGGAATCCGGCGGGAACACGTCCACGATGCCGCCCCGCACGCTAAACTGGCCGGGACCCTCCACCTGGCTGCGCCGGTGGTAGCCCGCCGCCAGCAGCCGGGCGGTCAATTCCTTCACCGGGATGGTCATCCCCGGCTTCAAGGTCAGGGTGTTGGCACAGAATTCCGCTTTCGGCACGGTGTATTGCAGCAGGGCTTCGGCGGGCACGCACACCGCCCGCAGGCGGCCGCCCACCAGATCGCCCAGCACCGCCAGGCGGCGGTACTCGTATTCTCTGCCCGCTCCCTCAATGGGCCGCAGAAGAAAATCCCGGGGCGGGAAGACCGCGGCCGGCATGCCCAGCGCCTCCAGGTCCTGGGCAAACCGGGTGGCCTCCGCCTCGCCGGGAGTCACCACCAGCAGGCTGCGGCCGCCGTCTGCCGCCAACTCGCTCAGAATGCGGGCGTGGGCCACCGGGGGCATGCCGAACAACGCCGCCGCGCCGGGGGTCTGCAGCGCCGTTTGCAGGCGCTTGTATTCCGCTGTTTGTTTGAAGATCTCGAACATGGGGTGTCCTTTCTGTTTTGTGCCGTTTTCGTGGCAGCACCATTTGCCCCGGCCTGTCTGGGGGCCGGGGGTCCTGCGGGCCGCGCGCCCGCTTTTTTTCGATTCTATCTAGATTATAAAAGAAAACCGCCGCCGGGGCCAGTCGTTTTTTGCCCCGGGGCGGTTTTCTTTTTGTATTTTACTTTTTGTATTTTACTTTTTCTCGTTCAGGTAGCGGGGCAGCACGAAGAAATACAACCCGCCGCCCACAAAGAAGATCAACAGCAGGCTCAGAATGCCCCAGGGCGCGGCCGCGGTGTCCACCTGGGCCAGCACCTCTGCACTGGCGGTGGCGCGGGTCAGGCCCATCTTGTTCAGGGCCACACCCGAAGCGATGGCGCTGCTCCAGCCCACCAGGGCCGGGCCCATGATGGCACTGAACTTGCCAAAGATATCGTAGAAGCCGAAGAACTCACCGCTGCGCTTTTTGTCCGGGATCATCTTGCCGAACATGCTGCGGCTCAGCGCCTGGATGCCGCCCTGGCTGGTGGCCACCATGATGGCCATCACCCAGAACTGCCAGACCTCACGCAGGAAGAAGCCGAAGATGGTCACGCCCACATAGATGCAGATGCCCACGCCCACCATGGTGCGGGCACCGAATTTCTCGCTGGCCTTGATGTACAGCAGGCAGAAGGGCAGGCCCAGCACCTGCACCAGCAGCAGCGCCAGCAGCATGCTGGTGGAATCCAGACCCAGGGTATCGCCGTAGCTGGTGGACATATGAATGATGGTATTCACGCCGTCGATGTAGAAGAAGTAGGCGATCAGATACACGAACATGGCCTTGTGATGGAAGATCTCCTTCACGGTACTCCCCAGGCCCCGCAGCGCGTGGCCCACAGCGCCCTTGGTCTTTTCGTTGTAGCTCTTCTGCTCCACGTTTTTCAGCAGAGGGATGCTGAATACCAGCCACCACACGGCGGTCAGGCCGAAGGCAAAGGACAAACAGAACAGCATCTTATCGCTGCCCAGCACCAGGTTCAAAATCAGAAATGCCAGCAGCGGGATGGTGGAGCCGCCGATGTAGCCCATGCCGTAGCCCATGGTGGACACCTTGTCCATCCGGTCCTCGGTGGTCACATCGTTCAAAAAGCTGTCGTAATAAAGGTTCGCGCCCGCGAAACCGATGGTGGACAGGATGTACAGCGCCAGCACCGCCATACCCACCTTTTCCGCCATGCCCGGCTCCATGAAGTCCATCATGGGGGTGACGGCCATCAGCGCGCAGGACACAACGCCCACCAGCATAAAGCCCACAAACAGCTTTTTGCGCATGCCCTTGAAGTCACCGAACACGCCCAGCACCGGAGCCAGCAGCGCCACGATGGCCATGGCCGCACTGGTGGCGTAGCCCCAGGTGCTCATGCCGGAAGCAGAGTCCGCCATATAGCCCACGACCGTATTGTAGAAGATGGGCAGGATGGTGACCACGATCACCGAATGGGCGCTGTTGGCCCAATCGTACATCATCCAGCTTTTTTCTTCCCTGGTATATCCTTTGAGCAGTTTCATTTTTCTCACCTTTCCACCGGGCCAAAATCGGCTCCGGCAACTGTTCAAACTTTTGAAGTAATCCATGTTCAGTGTAGCACGGGGCGGTCCAAAGTACAACCAAAAACCATTTTACAAATACGTTTATTTTTTAACAGATCAATCTCTCGCCGTTTGACATTGGCTGCGGGATATTGTATCGTAAGCTTATACGTTTCCCGGGTGCCCCGGAAAACTGCAAGGAGGAACTGCCATGGCGCGGCGCAAGCTGTTTTGTGAATACGGGCCGGTGTGCTACCAGCTCTCGCTGCGCAAGGAACGGCTTTTGCGCCACACAAAGGATATGGTGAGCCGCCAGCGGTTTGCCTCTGCCCGGCAGGCCGAACCGCTGCCCGCTCTGGTGAAGGGGCACTGCTCGGTGATCCGCCGCAAGCTGGCCGGGGTGGACCCCGCATTGCAGGAGGGCAAGGCCCAAAACCTTATGCTGGCCGCCGCGAAGGTGAACGGGCTGATCATCGCTCCCGGCGAGACCTTTTCCTTCTGGCGCACAGTGGGCAATGCCACCCGCCGCAAGGGCTACCGGGAGGGGCTGACCATCTCCGGCGGCAAGCTGGGCCGGGGCATCGGCGGCGGGCTGTGCCAGCTGGCGAATCTGATCCACTGGCTGGTGCTGAACAGCCCCCTCACCGTCACCGAGCTGCACCACCATTCCGATGCCCTGTTCCCGGATGAGCGGCGCACCGTGCCCTTTGGCACCGGCACCTCGGTATTTTACAACAATGTGGACTACCGCTTTCGCAACGACACCGACCAGCCGGTGCAGCTTCTCATCTGGCTGCGGGAGGACGAGCTCTGCGGCGAGCTGCGAAGCCTGCAGCCCTTCCCCTGCCGCTACCGGCTGGTGGAGGAAAACAGTCACTACGCCCGCCTGGAGGACGGCTACTACCGCCTGAGCCAGGTGTACAAGCTCACCATCGACCGGGCAACCGGCACAGTGCTGCGCCGGGACCTGATCCTGGACAACCGGTCCCGGGTGCTGTTTGACCCGGCGCTGATCCCGCCTGAAGAACTGCGCGAAGAGGACGGTGGCCGCTGGTGCTGCCCTATGCAAAAGGAGAATCCCCTGTGAAGGAACCTGTCAACTGGAACGATCCTGTAACACGCTGCGCCAAAAGCCCCCATCTGCCCGCCTACGAAAGCGGAGGATGGGGGCTTAGCTACGGTCAGCTGCTCACCCGGGCCCGGGTGCTGGCCGCCGCGCTGGAGCAGCTTTGGCCGGGCGAAGGTCCGGTGCTTCTTTATGGTCACAAGCAGCCCGCCCTGCCGGTGGGCATGCTGGCCTGCCTGCTGGCGGGCCGGGCCTATGTGCCCTGTGACGAGAGCTGGCCCGCCGCCCGGGTGGAGGCAGTCTTCCGCCAGGCGAGCGCGTCTGCCCTGCTGTTTGCGGACGAAGCCCCCGCCCCCTGGCCGGAGCAGCTGCCCGCCGCGCCCCTCTGGCCCATGAGCGAGCCGGGCATCGCAGAACCGCTGACCGCGCCCCGGCCCTGCGACCCGGAGCAGATCGCCTACATCCTGTTTTCCTCCGGCAGCACCGGCCAGCCCAAGGGCATCCCGGTGCCCCGCCGGGCTCTGGCGAACTTCGCCCGCTGGCTCACCGCCCGGCCCGGTCTGGCCCTTGCCCCCGGTGAAACGGTGGTGGGGCAGGCGGCCTTTTCCTTCGATCTCTCGCTGGCGGACCTGACCCTCGCCTTCTGCGGGCAGGGGCGGCTGGTGAGCCTGACTCGAGAGGAGCTGGCCGACCCGGCCCTGCTGTTCCAGAGGCTTTCGGCCAGCGGCGCGGCGGTGCTGGTCTGCACCCCCACCTTTCTGGAGCTGTGCCTGTGCGACAAGGACTTTTCTCCCGTGTTGATGCCAAAACTGCGGGCGGTGTTCTGCTGCGGCGAGGTGCTGCCGCGGTCTGGGGCGGAAAAATTCCTGGCCCGCTTCCCCGGCGCATCCCTGCTGAACGCCTACGGTCCCACCGAGGCCGCCTGCGCGGTGTGCGCGGTGAACGCCGCCGACGCTCTGACCACTTTCAGGGAAGGTCCCCTGCCGGTGGGCCTTGTGGAAGACGCCGCGGTGGAGATCGCCGCTCTCAGCCCGGAGGGCACAGTGCTGTCCGAAGGTGAGGCCGGCGAGCTGGCCCTGCGGGGCGAAAGTGTGTTTTCCGGCTACCTGCCCGGCAGCGGCGACGCCCGGTTTTCCGGCGAATGGTACCACACCGGCGACAGCGGCTTTGTGAAGGACGGCCATATCTGGTGCACCGGACGGCTGGACGATCAGCTGAAATACTGCGGCTGGCGCATCGAGCCCGGCGAGGTGGAGGCCGCGCTGCGCACCCTGCCCGGCGTGGAACGGGCGGCGGTGCTGCCCCAGCGCACACCGGACGGCCGGGTGCGCCGCATCTGCGCCTTTTTGCAGGCCGAGGAGAGTGCCCGCCTGCCGGACGAGGAAGCCCGCCGCCTGCTGGCTTTGCGGCTACCGGCTTACATGCTGCCCGGCCGTTTTGTCTGGCTGGACGCGCTGCCGGTGACCGAAAACGGCAAATGCGACCGGGCACGCCTGACCCGGGAATTTCTGCTTTGAGCGCAAAAAAGGAGGCATATCTGATGCAGCTTTCCGACGATGTGATCCTGAACCTGATCGCCAGTGTCTGCGGCACGCCCCGGGCGCTGGAGGACGGCGTGGACCTGATTGAGAGCGGGCTGATGGATTCCCTTGCCCGCATCACCCTGTTCGAGGGGCTGGAGGACCTGGGCGTGGAGCTCTCGCCCACCCAGCTTTCCCCCGACGCGCTGCGCAGCGCCCGGTCCATTCTGGCTGCTGTGCGCGAAGCACTGTAACCCTGTTATTTTTATGGAGTGAACAATCTGATGCATTCTTCAATTTCTCAGACACCCGCCGCCGAAACGCGCGGCTGGCGCACCTTTGTACCCTTCGCGGCCTCCTCGCTGGTTTCCTCCGGGATGGATCTGGGGGCGTTCTGGCTGCTGTGCTGCGCGCTGCGGCCCTACCTGCCCGAGGCGGTCTACATCACCGCCGCAACCATTGCGGCGCGGGTGCTCTCCAGCCTGATGAACTACCTGATCAACTATTTCTTTGTGTTCCAGAGCCGGACCGCCCACCAGCGCAGCGCCACCCTTTACACCATCCTCACTGTGCTCAAGACTCTGGCCAGCGCCTTTCTGGTGGCGCTGCTGGTCTCGCTGCTCCCGGGTCTGCCGGAGCTGGGAGCAAAAATTCCTGTGGACGTGGCACTGTTCGTCATCAACTATCTGATTCAGAACGCCTTCGTCTACTGATCATCAAAAAGGAAGCCCCGCCGGGCATGCGTTTTCGCACAGCCCGGCGGGGCTTTTGTTATTTTTCCGTTTTTCGGGGCTCAGCCGTTCTCAACAGCAGTTGTTTCCTCCGTGACGGTCTCGGCGGATTCCTCAAGAGCGCTCTCCACGGAATCCTCCTCCGGCTGGGGCTCCTGCTGGTCGTTCTGCGCCTTTTGGGCCAGATACGCATCCAGCTCTTCCTTCTCCCACCAGCTGTACTGGTCATCCTCCCAGTAGCGCACCATGTGGGTCACCTGACCGGCCAGCTCCTGGGCGCTGGCATTCATCTGGAACGGACCGCCGATCTGCAGCTCCCACTGATCGTCGCCGTGTTCCGTGTGGAAATCCACCTGGTCCACACCCAGCTCCTGCAGGGCGGGCAGCGTCTGTGCACAAACCTCGGCAAAGGTATTCTCGTCCGCGTAGGTCCCGGCCAGAGTCAGGTTCAGCCGCACCAGATCCTCGCTCTTCAGATCCGCCAGCGTCATATCCTTGTCGAACTCCATCCGGTTCAGATCCACATAGCTGTAACCGTCCAGCACAATACCGGTGGGCAGCTTCTCATATACCTGCTGCTCCAGCTCCTGCTCCAGCCGCTGCTGGGTGTATTCCCGGTCCGGCCCGTAATAGCGCAGCAGAACGGGCACCGTGGCCGCACTCATGCTGGCGCAGATGAGCACAAAGCAAACAAACATGCTCAGCAGATCGTATTTCAGCTGGGCGTCACCCTTGCGGGCATTGGCCCACAGCACCTCCACGCCCAGCGCCACCAGCACCAGCGGGGCCAGCTTTGCCGCCGTGAGCAGCGGGAAGTTTTGCAGCATCAGGCTGGCAGCAATGCAGCCGCCGGTGAGGATCAGCGCGACGCCCAGGGTGAAAAATCCTACCCGGCGCACCTTGGGCTGAGCGGGGCGGGGCATTTTGTCCCGCCGGGGCTGCCGGGTGTATTCCGGCGCCGCAGCCTGCTCTGTTGCCTGTGTGTTTTCTTCCATGGGAGTCATGGGTTCAAAATCTATATGGTTCATTGCCTGTTCCTCCCTTACTCGCCCTTGTATTCGGTGAAGTCCTCATCCAGCCCCTGGGGCAGCTCGCCGCCCTTCTGGATGCCGAAGCCCCGGATCAGGCGAACACCCGCATACACAAACACCACCGATACCGCCAGCGTGGGCAGGTTGTTGATGAGAGAGCGCACCGCATTCACCACCGGGTTGTCGTAGCCGAAGATGTCGGCTAGGTCCCACACCCAGGGATAGATAAAGTTGGAGTACAGGCCCCACACGCCCAGCAGCACCAGGCCCCAGCCCACCAGATTGTGGCGCTGCATGGCCAGCCGGGCCAAACCCTTCAGCTCATCCAGATTGAACTGGTAATCGTCCGGCGGACAGATGCCCATCTTCAGCTGGCTGCGCAGGTTCAGCGAATCGAAAAAGCTGTACATATACACCACGGCGGCAAACACCGCGATGGGTCCGAACAATCCCGCTCCCAAAGCGATGAGCAGTACAAAGGCCGTCACCTGAGAAAGGCCGCGCTTCATGTATCCCTGATACATCTGCCCCGCGCCCGGGATAAAGGAAAAGCAAAAGGTCAAAAATCCATTTTTGATCATATTGTCACACGCTCCCATTCAGTCGTTTTAATCAGTTTTCATTCCGGTCAAGGAACTGGCTCAGCCATTGGCCCAGGCCACCATCGGTTTCCTGCTCCGGTTCCTCATCCGGCTCATCGTCCGGCTCATCCAGCTGATGGATATTGTCGGGCCGGTGCTCCGGGCCAAGGCCGTTGTCCGGCCGGTTGGGCTTGCCCTCAATGCGCTCCAGCAGCTGACCCAGCGGGCCGGGCTGCTGCTCCTGTGCGGTCTGCTCCAGGGCGGGCGGCTGAACGGCCAGTGCCTCCATCGCGCCGCCAAACACCCCGCTGTACCACAGGCCCGCGGTGATGACCACCGCAGCAGCCGCGGCCGCGTACCGGTTCCAGGCGATCTTCACTGCCCGGCGGCGCAGCCTGCGCATCACCGGCAGGGTCACATCCTGCTCCGGCTCCTCCAGCACATCCCCGGTGAGCAGTGCAGTATATCGCGCCAGGCACTCGTCGCAGAAGCTCAGGTGCTCCGCGGCTTCCAGCCGCTGCATCTCATCCAGCATTCCGTCGATGAGGGCCTGCAGTCCCTCGTCGCTCAGATGGCCGGTTTGTAAAAACAGTTCCGTCATTGCGCCTGTCTCCTTTCTGTGATCTGCTGCTGCAGCAGGCGTTTGGCCCGATACAGCTGGGTGTGCACCGTTTTGGGCGGGCGGCGCAGGGCGCGGGCGATTTCATCCACGCTGCGCTCCTGCAGAAAATACATCACCGACACCTGATAATAGGGTTCCCGCAGGTCCTTCACCATCTGGCGAATGGCTGCGGCCTCGGTCTCGCTTACGGTCAGGTCCTCCGGCCCGGGAGGTGCGGCGCCCACCGCTGCCGTTTCCGGCATGGCCTCGTCTCCGGGGGCGGTCACCCGCCGGTTCCAGGCACTCTTCAAATGGTCACGGGCTTTGTTGGCCGCGATGCGGGCCAGCCAGGGCTTGTAGTGCTCGGGAGGGCAGTCGTCCATGTGGGAAAAGGCCGCCACGAAGGTATCCTGGGTCAGGTCTTCGGCCAGCTGGTGATCCCGTACCAGCTGGTAGCACACGGTATAGACCAGCTTCTGATACTGCTCCACCAGTGCGCTGAACTGTGCATTGGTCACTCGGCTGAACGCCCCCTTCCCTTGCTTGTTTTCCCCTTCGCCGAATAAAACGAACCTGAAAGGAGGTTTTCTTCACAAATCCAAAGAATTTTTTAACGCTCACAAAAAAACGAGCAGGCGGCATGCCGCTTGCTCGTTTTCTGTGGCAGAAATCAGGCCTCTTCCTTGCTGCCCATGAGCCAGGTGCCCCAGGCGCCCAGCACAGCCAGCACCAGGCCAACCACCAGCTCCACCACCGAGAAGCCGCTCAGAGCGTCGGCGGAATAGAGGATGGCAAAGGGAGAGGAGACGATCAGGCCGATGATGGCCGCGAAGGTCTGGCTGGGGAAACGCTGGAACAGGTACTCAATGATCTTGGCGATCAGGAAGATGCCCAGCACCACGCCCACGCCGAAGGGAGCCAGCAGCAGGCAGTTGTTGATCACGCCGCCGATGTCCATATCCTTGAGCATGGTCACGGTTCCGGTGACCAGCGCCAGAATGGTGCTGTAGTAGCCCAGCACCATCAGCACCATGCTGCCGGACACACCGGGAATGACCATGGTGGCGCTGGCGATCAGGCCCAGCAGGAACAGCACCACAGCGGTGCCCGGATTCAGGGTCAGGGTTTTCACCGCGCCCTCGGAGCCCTGCAGCAGAGGCAGGCCCACGCCGATGGCCAGCAGCACCAGGAAGCTGATGACCTCGCCCGCGCCGATGCGGCGGCTGGGCTTTTTGGCCACGTTGCTGCGCAGGTTCATCCACAGGATGGGCAGACCGCCCAGGATCAGACCCACAAAGGTCAGGCAGGTGGCCAGCACATGGGCCTCCAGCAGGTACTCCAGCAAGAAGCCGAAGCCCACGATGCCGATGCCCATGCCGATGCCCAGGGGAATCAGCAGCTTCATGCTCTCCTTAAAATGCTTGAACAGGCCGGTGACCGCGCTGATCAGCTTGTCGTAGATGCCCATGGACACCGCCATGGTGCCGCCGGACACGCCGGGAATGATGTTTGCGATACCGATCACGATACCGCGCAGGATATCCAGTAAAGCTTTCATAATAAACCGCGTTTCCTTTCTTATGGATCAGGGTTTTCTCTCGTTCTCGGTCAGGCCTTTGCTTTTGGCCTGACCTTTTAACTATATCCTATCCTACCTCTGTATGCAAGAGAAACGGCGTGATTTATCTCTCTCAGGCAGAATTGTACAAACGCCCCACCCGGTAAATTCCCGGGTGGGGCGCTGTTTTTCTTTTCAGCCGATTTACAAATCGATGATCAGACCCACCGGGCAGTGGTCGCTGCCCTCGATGTCCGCATAGATCACGCTGTCCTTCACCTTATCCATCAGCCGGTCGGACACAATGAAATAATCGATGCGCCACCCCGCGTTGTTCTTGCGGGCGTTGAAGCGGTAGCTCCACCAGCTGTAGGCGCCGGTCTTGTCCGGATACAGGGCACGGAAGCTGTCCGCAAAGCCGCTGGCAAGCAGCCGGGTCATCTTCTCCCGCTCCTGGTCCGAGAAGCCCGCGTTGCCCCGGTTGGTCTTGGGGTTCTTCAGGTCAATCTCGTTGTGGGCCACGTTCAGATCACCGCAGTAGATCACCGGCTTTTCCTTGTCCAGCTCCATCAGGTAGGCGCGCAGGTCATCCTCCCACTGCATTCGGTAGTCGATGCGGGCCAGCCCCTCCTGGGCGTTTGGGGTGTAAACGTTCACCAGGTAGAACTCCGGGTATTCCAGCGTGATGGCCCGGCCCTCGTGGCTGTGCTCCTCCGGTCCGATGCCGTAGCGCACGCTCAGCGGCGGCTGCTTGCAGTAGCAGGCCGTGCCGGAATAGCCCTTCTTCTCGGCGCTGTAAAAATATTCGGTGTAGCCCTCCGGCTCAAATTCCGCCTGACCGGGCTGGCACTTGGTCTCCTGCAAGCAGAAGATATCCGCGTCCAGGGCAGCAAAGCTTTCGGCAAAGCCCTTTTTCAGCACCGCCCGCAGGCCGTTCACGTTCCAGCTGATGAATTTCATCGCAAGTCCTCCAGAATCAGTAACTTTTCCTGATTATATCGAATTTTGCTGCTGCTTGCAAGGGGCAGCGCGCTCACCCAAGCAGATTGAGCACACACACAACCAAAAAGGTGATGAACCACAGAATCATACCCGGGTTGAGCAGCACCGCCCGTACCGGATGCGCCGGCAGGCCGGTGGCAGGGCGCACGAACAAGCGGCGGTGGAAGTCCCAGAGCTGTACCAGGCCCCAGCCCGCCATCACCAGAATGCAGGCGCCCAGCAGCGTATTGGCCACCGCGCTCTCACCTGCGCTGGTAAGCACACAGCTGCTGAAGAAGTTGATAAACAGATGAATCAGCATGCCGTAGACCACACTGCCGGTACGGCAAACCAGATATCCCAGCCAGCAGCCCAGCACGAAGGCGTAGAAGAACTGATCCAGATTGCCATGGAAGCTGCCGAAGAAGAAAGCAGAGATCAGGATATAGGGCAACTGGCCGAATCGGATCAGCTTGCGGTACAGATAGCCCCGGAACACCAGCTCTTCGGCCACCGCGGGCACCAGGCTGATCAGGATCAGCGACGCCCAGGGCGAAACCTGATCCATCATTCCGTTCACGCTGTCGCCCTCCGGCAGGCCTGCCAGGGTGCGAATCGCCGTGAGCAGCAGCAGCGACGCCAGGTTGACGACCATGCAGCTGCCATAGCCCACCGCCGCCGCCCGGGCGAAGGTGATCGGGCGCAGCGCCCGCACCGGCCGCAGCGGAAAGGGCGCTGTGCTGGGCAGGAAATGCCCGATGGCCAGCAGCACCGGCAGCCCCAGGCCGTAAATTCCCACATCGTTCAGGAGCAACAGCAGATCGGTGGTCACCTTGTCCGTCGTCCACACCGCCGCCATGGTCATCAGGCTGGCCCCGAGCATACTGATCACCAGCATGCAGGTAAAGCCCAGGCCCAACAGGCCCACTGCTACGGCAAAATCATTTCGTTTTTTCTGCGGCATTATTACCGCCTCCTTTGCCTGGGGGCCTTTTTCCCTGTGCCCCACTTGGAATAACATCCCCAGTGTACCACACCCGGCCCTTAAACGCCAGAGCGGGATGCGCCAAACTTCGGCACATCCCGCTCTTTTCACAAAATCATCGAATTTACAGCTCCCGTACCGTCCAGTGCAGCAGCCGCCGCACCGCCCAGACCGTCCAGCCCAGCAGCACCACCGTCAGTACTGCCATCAGCGTCCACAGAGCAGCGGGGCTTTTCTCATACAGCTCGATCAGATACTTGGGCGAAAAGCAGATCAGCATCCACAGCACCCACACGACCCAATATCCTTTGGGGCCCAGCGTATTCACTGTGGCCGCCACGCAGATGCTCAGCAGCACCGGGGCCAGCAAAATCAACAGCCACTCCACCGTGGGCAGCAGGGCCAGGCCGTCCATGTCCAGCACAATGCCCCGGGGCGCATAGGCCAGCCGGTAGATCAGATGACTCAGCCCATTCAAGCCGAAGAGCAGCACAGCGCTTGCCAGTGCGCCGCCCAGATGCCAGGCCACACAGCGCAGCACCTGCTGCCGCCGGGTCCCGCCCAGGGCAATGCCCAGCGTGAGCACCCGGTTCACCCGCTGAAGCCCGGTGAACACACTCACAAAGGCCAGCAGGATCAGGCAGATCATGGCGGAGAGGATCACCGTGGTCTTTTCCCCGGTGATGGCCAGCGCCACCGCCGTGACGCCCTCGATCAGCAGCCAGAACACGGCCACCGCGCCCAGCTGCCAGTCCAGCCCGCTGCCGTACAGCAGCCACTGGCGGCGCAGCGTCTCTTTCTTCATTTCCCGTCCGCTCCTTTCCTCACAGCCAGTTCACTTGAGCAGTGCGGCACTGGCGGTACAACCCGAAGCTGGCCGCGCCGCCCATCACAAGGCTCGCGCCGCAGATGCCCCACAGGATGGTATTCATGCCGAAAAACGAGAAGATCATGTGGGCGACCATGGCGGCGATGTATCCCAGATACAGCAGAACCACCAGTCCCCAGCCGAAGATCTTCCAGCCGGTCTTCTGCACCAGCGACAGCCAGCCGCCCATGGCCCCCATGGCCCACAGCAGCAAAAACAGCGCCAGGCCGGAAAATCCCTTTGCCGGCAGGGTGAGAAGAATTCCCGCATCTTCCGGCATAAAAGCCGACACGCCCCAGTCCAGCAATGCCTGCATGGGCAGGCAGACCAGCGCCTGTGCGGCGATGGCCAGCTCCATGGTGGCCCACAGGCTTTTGCGCACCGCACCCATGGCCAGGCCGATGTTCACCAGGCTGCGTACCGTTGAGGAGCTGAGGATCGGGCACATGATAAAGAACACCATCACGCCGCCCCGGATATAGGTGGAAAATATGGAGTCCGGCCCAAACAGTGCCGTACTCGCCAGGCAGAACAACACAAACCCGAACAGTATGCCCATCCCGGTGGCCGGATACCGCCAGAAAGCTCTGATGTTGTTAACCATCCTGCACCTCCCCGTGGCCGCACAGGGCCACAAACACCTTTTGCAGGTTCAGCGCGGTCACATCCACATCCCGGCCGCGCACCGCCTGCACCAGCTCATTTTCGCTGCAGCGCACCGTTACCGCCTTGTGACGGCCCATCCGCTCGGTGGCAAACACTGTCAGGCCCGCCGCAGCCGCGTCCACCTCGTCCTCCCGGCCGCTGATCAGGTGGAACTGCGCCACCAGCTCCTCAGTGGGGGCCTGTTCCACAATGCGGCCCTCGTCCAGGATGATGACCTCCTCGAACACGGCGGCCGCTTCTTCAATAATATGGGTGGACACCACAAAGGTGCGGCCGGTCTCGGCGTAGTCCTCCAGCAGCAGCTTGTAGAACAGCTCCCGGGCCACCACATCCAGGCCCGCCACCGGCTCGTCCAGCAGGGTGATAGGCGCCCGGCTGGCCAGTGCCACCACGATGGTGACCATGCTCAGCATGCCCTTGGACAGCTTATTGATCCGCTTATTCTCCTCCAGTCCGAACCGCTGGGCCAGCCGGTGGGCGTAGGCGTCGTCCCAGTTTTTGTAATAGATGGAGGCGATGCGGAAATAGTCCTTCACCTTCAGTCCGGCGGCCACGCTGTTGGGCGCGCCGGAAAACTCCCGGGAAAAGCACAGCCGGCTCAGCGCCGCCGGGTTCTCCCACACCGGTGCATCGCCATAGGTAATCCGGCCGCCGTCCGCCGCCAGCTGGGCAGTGAGCAGGGCCAGCAGAGTGGTCTTGCCCGCCCCGTTGCGGCCGATCAGGCCATAAATGCGGCCCGGTTCGATGGTCAGGTCCAGGTTTTTCAGCACCTCTTTGGTTCCAAAGCTCTTGTTCAGGCCCACGGCCTTCAATGCCATCTGTTCCATACTCATGTTCCTCCCCGGCCCTTACTGGGCCTCGCTGTAGGCCCGGCGGATCATGCCGGCCAGTTCCTCCTCGCCCAGGCCCAGGCTTTTCGCCTCTTTTGCCAGGGCGGTCACATACTGCTGGTAAAAAGCGGCCCGGCGCTTTTGCTGCACCAGCGCCACCGCACCCTCGGCCACAAACATGCCGATGCCCCGCTTTTTGTACAGCACGCCCTCATCCACCAGCAGGTTGATGCCCTTTGCTGCTGTGGCCGGGTTGATGCTGTATTGCCTTGCCAGCTCGTTGGTGCTGGGCACCTGCTCGCCCTCCTGGTAGATGCCGCGCAGGATGCTGTCCTCCAGCATTTTTGCGATCTGCAGATAGATGGAACTTTGATCGTTCAGCGTTCCATTCACAGCCTCGGCCTCCTTTCCGCCTCTTGTTTATTAGTTCATTACTTGTGTAACTAACTATACCACCTATGGCAGAATCTGTCAAGGTCCGTCGGGCGCAAAAAGGCTTTTGCCGCCGCCCCAGACGTGGTATACTACCCAGAGACAACCCAAAAGGAGAAAACACCCATGCCCACTCTTTCCCCCATCGCACCGGACCTGCTGGCCTGGTTTTCCAAGAACGCCCGTACTCTGCCCTTCCGGCAGGACCCCACTCCCTATCACATCTGGGTCAGCGAGATCATGCTGCAGCAGACCCGGGTGGCCGCCGCGCTGGAATATTACGACCGCTGGATGAAGGCCCTGCCCACCATCCGGGACCTGGCCGAGTGCGACGAGGAAAAGCTGCACAAGCTGTGGGAGGGGCTGGGCTACTACAGCCGGGTGCGCAATCTGCAGAAGGCGGCCCGCATCGTGTGCCAGGAATACGGCGGCCAGCTGCCCGCCGACCATAAAAAGCTGCTGGCGCTGCCCGGCATCGGGGACTACACCGCCGGGGCCATCGGGTCCATCGCCTTCCATCTGCCGGTGCCCGCGGTGGACGGCAACGTACTGCGGGTGTTCAGCCGCCTGTACAACGACGACCGGGACATCGCGGACCCCAAAACCAAAAAGGCCTATACCCAGTGGGTGATGGAGCACCAGCCGCCGGAGGCGCCCGGCCCCTACAACGAGGCATTGATGGAGCTGGGTGCGCTGGTCTGCCTGCCCAACGGCGAGCCGCTGTGCGAAGCCTGCCCGCTGGCCCACCTGTGCCGAGCCCGCCAGGCCGGCACCCAGAACACCCTGCCGGTGAAAAAAGCCGCCAAAGCCCGCCGCATTCAGCCGGTCACGGTGCTGCTGGTCAGAAGCGAAAAGGGCTGGCTGCTCCAGCGCCGCCCGAACGCCGGCCTGCTGGCCGGACTGTGGCAGCCCGTCCTCTTTGAGGCGGAGCTCTCCCGTCAGGAGGCCGCCGATCGGCTGGCGGCCCTTGGCCTTTCGGTCCGGCTTGGCAATCCCCTCAAGCCCGCCAAGCACATTTTCAGCCACATCGAGTGGCGCATGAGCGGCTGGCAGGCCGAGGCCGGGGCAGCTCCGCTTCCCGCCGGCTATGTGTGGGCAGACCGGGCCACACTGGAGCAGCAGTACACCCTGCCCGGAGCCTTCAAGGCCTTCCGCCCGCTGCTGGAAACAGAGGGCTGAAACATCCGCTTTTTCGTGCATGTTCACAAATTCATATTGTATTCCACCGCCCGGCGGGATATAATAAACCTATATACAACGAATTCCGGACCGGTGCATTTTGCCCGGCCATACTCAAGGAGGAATCGATTATGAAGCATTCTACCTTTGTTGCCGTTCTGCTGTTTCTGGCTGGTGCCGTAGGTGCACTGACCGCTGCCTGGCTGTACATCCGCCGCCGCGAGAAGGAGCTGGACGAATACGAGCAGCTGCTGTTCAGCGAGGACTTTGACGACGAACCCCTCAGCGCCGAGGAGGACGTGGACGTCGCCGACGAAGTTCAGGAGCCCGTGGACGAGGCCTGATTCATCAAACAAGCACAAAAATGCCGCCGGGGAAATCCCCCGGCGGCATTTTTTCGTTTGTTTCGGCTTACGCCTGCCAGATCAGCTCGGGGCCGATCTCGGCCAGGCTGTGCACCCCGCACATGGCCATGGTATCCTGCAGCTCCGCCTTGAGCTTTGCGGTGAGCAGCGCCACACCCTCGGCCCCGCCGCCGTATACGGCGGTCACATAGGGACGGGCCAGCAGGGCAGCGTCCGCGCCCAGCGCCAGTGCCCGGAATACATCCAGACCGCTGCGGATGCCGCCGTCCACCAGAATCATCATCCGGCCCTTCACGGCCTTCGCAATGGCGGGCAGCACCTGGGCCGTGGGCGGCACACCATCCTGCACCCGGCCGCCGTGGTTGGATACCACGATGCCCGCGGCCCCCGCCTCCAGCGCCTTCTCGGCGCCCTTCACGGTCATGATGCCCTTCAGAAGAAAGGGCACGCCCGCGTATTCGATGATCTCCCGCAGCTCCTCCACGGTCTTGGGGCCGGCGGGCGGGTTCAGGCCCTTCAAAAAGGGCAGGCCCGCGGCGTCGATGTCCATGGCGAACACCTTCGCACCAGCGGCCTTCGCCGCGTCCAGCTTGGCAAACAGAGTGTCCCGGTCCCAGGGCTTCACGGTGGGGATTCCCCGCCCCTCCGACTGACCGATCACCTGTGCCGCCGCCAGAAACACACTGGGGTCGGTGCCGTCGCCGGTAAAGGCGGCGATGCCCGCTTGTGTGCAGGCAGGCACCAGAATGCTGTTGTATTCATGGTCGGTGAATTTCTCGCCGTAGTGCAGCTTCACCGCGCCCACCGGCGCGGCAAACACCGGCAGCTCATAGGTCTCGCCGAAGAATTCAAACCGGGTATCCACCGGCTTATTGTCGCAGATGGTGTCCATATTCACGCAGATCTTCTGCCAGGCCTCATAGTTGGCCGCCGCCACAGTGCCGGTGCCCTTTGCTCCGGGGCCGGGTATGGTAGAGCCGCAGGCCCGGCCGTTGCACACCGGGCACGCCTTGCAGTAGGGGCCGCTGCAGGTGCGGGCAGCGGCGAGCATTTCCTGATAGGTCATGGTTTCATTCCTCCCTTTGCTGCTTTTGATTCTAGCCCCGGCGCGCCCGGTGTGTCAAGCCATGGATTTTTTGCTGTGCATTGGCGGCAAATATGGTATAATGATACATATTATGGGGTTTTGTGCCCCATTTTACCGACTGCCTGAAAAGGAGGCCGCTGGATGAAACGATTTTTCCTGTGGCTGCTCATGGTTGCCCTGTTCACCGGGGCCATCGTTGGAGGCAGCCTCGCCTTTTTGTATTACCACATTACCGAAGAAGATCTGCCGGAAAAGGCCATCACCCTGGCAGGTCAGACCCTGGACGAGCCGGTGGGCTACCAGTGGACGGTGCCCATCCTGGGCGGTATGGTCTGGCGGGAGCTGGACCTGAGCCCCGGTTCGGCCATTCAGACTCTGGAGGCACCCATCACCACCGCCAACGCCGAGCTGGTGCTGGCCGAGGGCATGACCGAGAGCGCCACCACCCTGCTGCTGCAGACCAAGGAGGGCGAAACCCTGTTCGAGGGCGGCGCCGCCCAGTGGAAGGACTACACCTTCCCCGAAGACGGCGTTTATCTGCTCACCATCCGTGCCGGCTGTGAGGACACCGGCCAGCGCCCGGGCAAGGCCTACGGCTGGTACCAGTACCAGTGCCGCTTTACCGTAAGCGCCGCGGCCAGCATCACCCTTTCCAGTGAATCGGTGCGGCAGGGCGACACTGCGGCCATTTATGTGAACGGCCTTCTGGGCCAGCAGTCCGACCCGCCGGTGGCCGATACCGATCTGGGCCAGGTCTGGTTCGCCCCGGTAAGCGGCGGCTGGATCGGCTACCTGGGCATTCCCTATAACGCCCCGGGCGGTGACCATACCATCACGGTGGAGGTGGGCAGCGAAACCCTGACCGCCACCCTCACGGTGGGGGCCAGCCAGTACACCACCACGACCCTGAGCGGCGGCGACGCCACCGCCGAGGCCAACGCCCAGTTCCGGGACAAGATTTACGGCTTCTACACCCAGGGCACCAATGAAAAGCTGTGGACCGGGCGGTTCTCGCCCCCGGTGCAGGGCAACATATTCCAGCCCTACGGCGCATATCTTATCGCAGATGACGGCTCCCGTGCGGGACAAGCCACCAACCTTACCTACGTGACCACGCCCGGCAGCGAGGTGATCGCCCCCGCTCCCGGCAAGGTGCTGCTGGCGGAAAACCTGCTGCTCACCGGCAACACCCTGGTGATCGACCACGGCTGCGGCGTGAAAAGCTATCTGTATCACCTGCAGGATCTGAACGTTTCCGTGGGCTCGGTCCTGACCCAGGACCAGGTTCTGGGCCACGCGCAGAACACCCTGATCTGGGAGGTCCGGGTGGGCAACAAGAGCGTGGACCCGGCCAAGCTGACCCAGACCACAGGCGGGCTGTTTTTCCAGCCCTGAACCCGCCGCGCCCCGCGCGGCCCAAACCCTTGATGTGAGGTGGAATCATTGAACAAAGACGAAAAGCAGCCGGTGAACAGCGGCGTTCAGCCCGGTTCCGAAACGGACGAGGCACAGCCGGAAAACGGCCTGCAAGCCACTGAAGAGGCCGCACCCGAACAGGAAAACGGCAGCGGCACTTCCGGCGAGGAACCGGAAGAGGACGGCGAATTTCTTGACCCGGAAGACGATGAGTATCTGGATGAGGAGGAATACGACTGGGAGGAGGACGTGCCCCTCAGCTTTGGCGCACGCCTGTTCAGCGCCTCCACCTCGCTTTTGCGGTGGATTGTGCTGGTGGCAGTTCTGCTGGCGCTGCTTCTGGGCGGCACCTTCTTCAGCATGTACCGGAACGTGAGCCTGAACAGCCTGCCCCAATACGAGGTGAGCTGGGCAGGTCAGGCACTGGATGCCGTCGGTTATGACTGGTCGGTGCCGGTGATGGGCTTCCTGCACCGGGACTTCTCCAAAAAGCCGGGCAGCAGCTGGCAGGATCTTGAGCTGGTGAGCGAAAGCCACCCGGAACTGGCGCTGCCGGAATATACCACCGCCCAGCTGACCATTCAGAACGAGGCGGGCGAAACCCTGTTTGAGGGAGACGCAGCTGCCTACAACGACTTCCATTTCAGTGAGAACGGAGCCTACTCCGCCACCCTCACGGTGACCTCCCCGGAATCCACCGGTGCCCAGGGCTCCTATACCTATCAGTTCAACTTCCAGCTGGAGGCCCAGCCCCGGCTGGTGCTCTCGGGCACCGGCGTTACCCAGGGCAGCGTGATCGGCGTGCGGCTGGAGGGTGTGCTGGGCGATATGGTTCCCGCCCTGACCACCGAGCTGGCCGAGATCCCGTTTACCCAGTATCAGGGCGAGTGGGTAGCCTTTGTGCCGGTGGACTACAACCAGATGGCGGGCGAATATGCCATCAGCGCCACCGTGAACGGCCAGACCGTTACCGAGACCGTGCAGGTGTACGGGCGGCAGCGCCGTGAGCTGGACACCTACACCATCGACGGCACCTCTGCCATCCCCTATGTGGGCGCACTGCCCAAGAACATGGATTTCCTGTGGGAGATCAACGATCCGGACATCTATTGGGACGGCTCCTTCATCCAACCGGTGGAGGGCAAGATCCTGCGGGACTACGCGGTGCTGGAATACACCGACCGGCTGGACCCCACCGACCCGCTGAACGCGGCCATCCCGCTGGACCAGATCGCCGCCTATAACGCCAACATCGCGCCCCGTCGCAGCATCAACGTAACGCTGGCCACCACCTCCGGCAGTACCGTGGTAGCTCCCGCTGCCGGCCGGGTGGTCTATGCCGAGACCAACGGCAGTCTTGGCCGTGTGGTGGTGATCGAGCACGGCTGCGGCGTGAAGAGCCTGTTCTATCTGCTGGGCCGCCGGGATGTGGACGAGGGCGACTTCGTGACCCAGGGCCAGCAGATCGGCACCACTCAGGGGCATGTGATCTGCGAGATGCGTGTGGGCGACATCCCTGTGAATCCCTGGGATGCCTGGCGCGGAACCGGCGGGCTGTTCTTCTGAGCCCGTCCGTTTCCCATTTTCCAAGGAGCGTTGTCATGCATAAAACCCAAACCCTTACCCGCACTGCCATGGGGGCGGTAATCATTGCTCTGTGCGCCTGGATCAGCATTCCGGCGGCAGTGCCCTTCACCCTGCAGACTCTCGGCATCTTTCTGGTGCTGACGGCACTGGGGCCCCGTCAGGGAACCGGGGCCATTCTGGTCTATATCCTGCTGGGCCTGATCGGCCTGCCGGTCTTTGCCGGTTTTTCCGGAGGTCCGGGCGCGCTGATCGGCCCCACCGGCGGCTACATCGTGGGCTTCGCCCTCATCGGCTTTGCCTGCCTTTTGACCCAGTGGCTTCCCCTGCCCGAGCCGGTCCGCTGCACGGCAGGCTGCCTGCTGGGACTGGCGGCCTGCTATGCCTTCGGCACCATCTGGTTCATCCGGGTGTCGGCTGCAAACGGCAATGTTTACAGTCTGCCTGCGGTGCTGGCCATGTGTGTAGTACCTTTTATCCTGCCGGACTGCATCAAGCTGGTCCTGGCGCTGGTCATCGGCCGCCGCCTGGCACGGGCACTCCGCCCTGCAGGCACTGTCTGCTGATCGGCTTTTCACAACACAACAAAAACGGAAGGCCCGCTGCAAATGCAGCGGGCCTTCCGCTTTGTTCTTTTATTCGGCTTCCTCCAGCGCAAAATCCCCCAGTGTCAGCTCGTCCAGCGCAGCCTCCGGCTCCGCGGCCAGACGGCGGCTCTGGTTCAGAATCGCCCGTTCCAGAAGATTGCGGGCCATGCGGCCGTTGCCGTTTTCATCGGCATTCTCTGCCTGCGCCCGGGTGAAGCATTCGGTCAGCGGTGCCTGACAGCCCTCCGCCAGCCGGTAGCCCCGGCCCTTTGCATTCAGCTCCAGAATGCGCCACAGCTCCTCGCCGGTGTAATCCGGGAACTCGATCTTGTTGGGAAAACGGGAGGCAAGGCCGCTGTTGGCGGTCAAAAACTGCTCCATCTCTCTGGAATAGCCCGCCAGAATCACCACCAGATCGTCCCGGTGATCCTCCATGCCCTTCACCAGCGTGTCAATGGCCTCCAGTCCGAAGCTGTCGTCCTTGCCCCGGTAGAGGGAGTAGGCCTCGTCGATGAACAGCACGCCGCCCAGCGCCGAGCGGATCACCTGATTGGTAAGGGGCGCGGTGTGGCCCACATAGCGGCCCACCAGATCCGCCCGGCTCACCTCCACCAGCTGGCCGCCCCGCAGCGCGCCGATGGCCTTCAGATATTTGCCTACCAGTCGGGCGATGGTGGTCTTGCCGGTGCCCGGATTGCCCGCGAAGATCATATGCATGGAAACCGACCCGGTCTTCATACCCGCCTGGGCCCGGCGCTGGTTAGCCTGCACGCTGTCCTTCAGGCGCAGCACGTAGTCCTTCACCTCGGCAAGACCCACGATGTTTTCCAGCTCCCGGTCCACCTCGTCCAGCATGCCGGTATACTCCTGCCGCAGCAGGCCCAGCAGATCCTCCGGCTGACCGCCGTCCACCACGACCAGCGCCCGGCTCTCCGGGGCCGTGAGCGCAGCCGCCGCGCCCACCGCCGGTTCTTTTTCCAGCTTATACTCTGCCAGCGCCTGAAAGCACCGGTCATAAAATTCCCCGATGGGCTCCGCGCCCCGGCCGGGGCTTGCCTGCCGCCGGGCCAGCGCCTTGAAATCCTCATCCGCCGTGACGGTCAGCTTCAGCTGCCGGGCCGCATGCTCGGTCAGCTGCTCCAGCCCGCGCCCGGCAATGGCCGACAGCTCCTCTTCGGTGAAGGGCCGGGTGGCGCACACATCGCTCAGCGCGTTCACCATGCCCGCACCCATCCGGTCCGCCAGCTTTTCCGGGCCTTTCTCGCTCAGGAACACCAGATACTTTCCCCGGGGCGTCAGCTGGCTCACCGCATCCGGCACCAGAGCGGTGCCCACATCCACCAGCATTCCCTTCTGCACCGCATAGCGGCTGTTCAGCGGGGCCTTGCCGGTCTGGGCCAGCGCCGCCAGCATGTTCAGAAAGCCCGGGTGGCACCGCTCGTAATGGCAGAACACCAGGATCTGCCCCGGTCCGTTCAACGCACTGTACAGGTCCTGCAAAAACAGCTTCTCCTGCCCGGGGCCCGGGTAAAGGCCCAGGTCCATCCAGGCGATCTGCGGCCCGCTCAGCAGCTTGCGGTCCGCCATTTCCCGGGCAATGGCCTCCAGCGCCGTGTGCTTGCCGGTGCCCGCCGGGCCGTGGAGCAAAAGCACACCCCGGGCGGTTTCCCCCGCCGTACCCAGTACGAAGGGCCGCTTGAAGGCCCTCACCAGCTGTTTGAGGAATTCCGGCTGACCCAGCACGCTTTTTCCAAGCGTTTCCTCCAGCCCGTCAAAGGCGTCCGCCTGCGCAGGGGTGAGCACAGTGCGCCGGGCCGCCTGTGCCTCGGCTTCGGTGAGCAGGCCGTCCCGCTGCATGGTGTGCTCCAGCTCGCCCCCCAGCCGGCTGATCTCCTCGGCCTGGCGGGCCAGCGCTTCGCTCAGCGCCTGCTGATTCTTTTGCAATGTCTGCTGTGCATCCTGTGCCGGCTTCTGGCTCTGGGCCGGTTTTGCCGCACCCGCCCGCAGCCGCCCGCCGGGGCCGAACACTCCGTTCATCAGGTCTTCCCAATCGCTTGCTCCCATGGCTCGCGCCCTCCTTTTGCCGTCTGGCGGCAGTCATCTGCCCTTATTGTACCACAGACCGCGGCCGTTTTGCGGAAAAAAAACAAGGCATCCAGCCGCTGGCCGGATGCCTTGTTTGAAAATCACACGTTGCCGAACTCGCTGAGCTCCAGGCCCTCGTTGTGCTGCTGGGCCCAGTTGATGGCCCAGGGGGTGGTGAAGAGCAGCAGCTTGTTGCCCTTCAGGTCCTCGATGCGCTTGGTGTCGCTGGTCAGGTCCAGATCCTTCGGGTCCAGGTCCTCGTTCTCGATCCAGCGGATGTGCTCGAAGGGAAGCTTCTGCATGCGGATGTCCACGTTGTACTCGTTCTTCAGCCGGTACTCCAGCACCTCAAACTGCAGCACGCCCACAACGCCCACGATGACCTCCTCCATGCCGCCGTTCAGCTCGCGGAAGATCTGGATGGCGCCCTCCTGGGCCACCTGCTCCATGCCCTTCACGAACTGCTTGCGCTTCATGGTGTCCACCTGAGTGATCCGGGCGAAATGCTCGGGCGCGAAGGTGGGAATGCCCGCATACTGGATCTTCTCCTTGCCGGTGCACAGGGTGTCGCCGATGGAGAAGATACCCGGGTCAAACAGACCGATGATATCACCGGCGTAGGCCTCGTCCACGGTGGCCCGGTCCTGAGCCATCAGCTGGGTGGACTGGGCCAGCTTGATCTTCTTGCCGCCCTGCACGTGGGTGACCTCCATGCCGCGCTCGAACTTGCCCGAGCAGATGCGCATAAAGGCAATGCGGTCCCGATGGGCCTTGTTCATGTTGGCCTGGATCTTGAAGATGAAGCCGGAGAAGGTATTCTGGGCAGGCTCGACCAGCTCGTCGCCGCTCTTGCGGGGCAGCGGGCTGGGAGACAGGCGCAGGAATTCCTTCAGGAAGGGCTCCACGCCGAAGTTGGTCAGCGCAGAGCCGAAGAACACGGGGCTCAGGCGGCCGGTCTGCACGGCTTCCATGTCGAAGTCGTAGCTGGCGCCGTCCAGCAGCTCGATGTCCTCGGCCAGCTTCTCATGCAGGGGCGCGGTGATCAGCTCGTCCAGGCTGGGATCGCCCAGCTCGGCCTCGATCTTGTCCAGGATCTTCACGCCGTTGGCCTTGCCGTCGCTCTGGAAGGCCAGAATGTGGCGGCTTTCCCGGTCGAACACGCCCTTGAACTCCTTGCCGCAGCCGATGGGCCAGTTCATGGGATAGGTCTGGATGCCCAGAATGTTCTCGATCTCCTCCATCAGGTCAAAGGGGTCCCGGGCCTCACGGTCCATCTTGTTAATGAAGGTGAAGATGGGGATATGACGCAGGGTGCACACCTTGAACAGCTTGATGGTCTGGGCCTCAACGCCCTTGGCGGCGTCGATGACCATGACCGCCGCGTCGGCGGCCATCAGGGTGCGGTAGGTGTCCTCCGAGAAGTCCTGGTGACCGGGGGTGTCCAGGATGTTGACACATTTGCCGTCGTATTCAAACTGCAGCACCGAGCTGGTAACCGAGATACCGCGCTGCTTCTCGATCTCCATCCAGTCGCTGACCGCGTGGCGGGCGCTCTGCTTGCCCTTAACGCTGCCTGCCTGCTGGATCGCGCCGCCGTACAGCAGCAGCTTTTCGGTGAGGGTGGTTTTACCGGCGTCCGGGTGGCTGATGATCGCAAAGGTGCGCCGGCGCTGGATCTCTTGCCGTAAATCGGCCATAGATGCTTGTCCTCCTTATATTCTGGGGCGGCACACACGCGCCGCACGAGGTTTGGTCCTTTAAAAACACAACACTCTATATATTATTACATCCAAAAGGGCTTTTGCAAGGGGAAATGCGCAAAAACAAAGGGTTTTCGGGCTTTTCACCAGCCCTTTTTGCGCACAAAGCAGGGCAGCGGCGCGGTGGGCGCCCAGTTGGCGAACTCACACACCAGCACCGTGTATTCCCGGATGGGCAGCGCCCGGAAAAATTCCAGCAGAGCATTCTTCTCCCCGTCACCGTTGGGGCCGCCGCTGTACAAACAGGCCGCCAGAATTCCGCCGGGCCGCAGCGCCGCCAGCGCGGCCTCCACCGCGGGCAGGCTGCTTTTCGGGGTGGTGAACAGGCTGTGGTCCGCCCCGGGCAGATAGCCGAAGTTGAAGACCACACAGTCCGCGCTGCCCGCTTCCACCAGCTGTGCCAGATTTGCGTGGTCCGCCTGCACCGCCCGGCCAATGTCCGAAAGGCCCGCCGCGGCCAGCCGGGCATTGGTGTTGTCCACTGCCTGCTGCTGCAGATCCAGCGCCAGCACCCGGCCCCCCGGCCCGGCCAGACGGCACAAAAATTCCGTATCGCCCCCGTTGCCGCAGGTGGCATCCACAAAAAAGCCGCCGGGCAGCAGATTCTGCCGCAGAAAATCGTGGGTCAGGCCAACCGCGGTGGGGTCCGGCACCCGGTGCCTGCGCCAGAGATTCCCGGCAGGGGAAAAGCCGAATTTTTCCGCCAGCGCCTTCTCAGCCGGGCTCTCCCCCAGCGTCAGAAAATGCAGGCTTTCGCCGGTATATCCGCCGGTGCTTTTCAGCACCTGCCGCAGCAAAAAGCTGCCGTAGCCCTTCCGCCGCCAGGCCGGGTCCACCCAGAAGGAGGCAAGCTGCCAGCCCTCGCCCTGTTGAACACAGCTGCACCGCCCCACAAGCAGTTTTTCTTTATATAACAGGAATTCTTCTCCTTCACGTATCACCCGCACGCCATTGCCCTGCCTTTCCAAATATGATATGCTTATATGGTATGAGCCCGGGCATCATTCCGCGCCCGGAATCATACCAATTATACATGGATTTCACAGTTTTTTCACCCGGCCATAAAATGTTTTTCACGGCGGGCGGATAGACTATAACCAGAACGATAAGCAAGGGGCCGCAGAAGCGGCGTTTCATTGGAGCAAACGCCCCGGACCCCCTGTTCACCTGAAAGGATGATAGAGTATGGAAAACAAATGGGAATATGATTATTCCGGCAGCTACCCGAACAGCGGCGGCGGCAACCCCACCCCCGCTTCCTACACCCCGATGGGCCCCACCGGTGAACCCTCCATGGGCGCCGGCAGCAGCACCGACTACACCACCCCCGGCGCTTCCACGCCCGGCTTTGGCCCCTCCGCTCCCATGGGCGGCGAACCCCAGCCGCCCCGCATGAAAAAGAGCCATCCCCGGCTGAAGAAGGTGGCCGCGGGCGCCCTGGCACTGGTGCTGGTGGCAGGCGTAAGCTTCGGCGGCGGCTACGCGGGCTTCTACGTGGCCGACAAGACCAGCAGTGCCCGCATCGTGTACCAGAGTGCCAATCCCTCCGGTACCGCCACCAGCAGCACCGACGGCTCCGCTTCTCTGGACCCGCTGGTGAACGTGATCAATTCCATCACCCCCAGCGTGGTGGAGATCACCACCGAGCAGATGGTCACCACCAGCTACGGCTTCTGGGGCGGTCAGCAGATTGTGAGCGGCGCGGGCAGCGGCGTGATTTTCACCGCTGACGGCTACATCATCACCAACGCCCATGTGGTGGAGGGTGCCCAGCAGATCACCGTGAAGCTGAACGATGGCACCACCTACAACGCCACTCTGATCGGCTCGGACTCCCAGAGCGACATCGCGGTCATCAAGATCGATGCCTCCGGCCTGACCCCGGCGATCCTGGGCGACTCCGACACCATCGCCATCGGTGAGACCGCCATCGCGGTGGGCAACCCCAGCAACCTGGGCGTGACCTCCACCGACGGCATCATCAGCGCGCTGAACCGCAGCGTGACCGTGGAAGGCAACACCATGAACCTGATCCAAACCAGCGCTGCCATCAGCCCGGGCAACTCCGGCGGCGGCCTGTTCAACTCCAAGGGCGAGCTGATCGGCATCGTAAACGCGAAGAACGCTGATGAGAACGCCGAGGGTCTGGGCTTCGCCATTCCCATCAACACCGCCAAGGCTGTGGCCCAGGATCTGATCGAAAACGGCTACGTGACCGGCCGTCCTGTTCTGGGCATCACCGTGGTGAGCATCACCGACGCCCAGACCGCTATGCAGTACGGCGTTTCCACTCTGGGCGCTTACGTACAGAGCGTTACTGAGGGCAGCGGCGCTGCCAACGCCGGCATGAAGGTTGGTGACCGCATCGTGAGCGTGGGCACCAAGACCGTGACCACCGCCACCGATGTGACCAACGCCCTCCAGGACTACGCCGCGGGCGACACCGTTCAGGTTCAGGTGGACCGGAACGGCGAGCTGATCACTCTGAATGTGGTTCTGGGCGAAAAGACCCAGGCCTGATCCCTATACCGATCCCGATTTTTCATATCGTTTCCTTTTTCTGTTTTCACACGAGGGCAGGGGGCCGCACAGGCGTGCGGCCCCCTGTTCTTTTTTTCCGCTTTGCATTGACGCATCCCGCCCAAACAGGTATGATTAAACTATTCCCCCACCGCTGCGCCGCCAGCGGCGACACAGGGCCGGGTCACCGGTGAAAGGAGCCTTTTATGAACGAGATCAAGCGTCGGGCCATCCAGAAAACGGTCCAGGGCCTGAATGAAAACTACCAAAGCCACGAGCTGCTCACCCTGAAGCAGGGCATGGAGCTGCCCAACCGCAAAGCAGTGATCAACATCCTGCGGGACCTGAAAGAGATCATCTTCCCCGGCTATTACGGCCCCGACAGCCGCCTGGGCGATTTCGGAGACCACTATGCCGGCTACCGGCTGGACCGGCTGTATGACGACCTGCGCTCCCTGCTGGCCACCGCCCTGCTGTACGAGTGCGGCAAGGAGGGCTGCCAGCTGCACACCGAGCCCCGGGCCGATGAGGTATGCGCCGCCTTTTTTGAAAAGCTGCCCACCTTGCAGCAGACTCTGCTGAAGGACGTGCAGGCAGGCTTTGAGGGCGACCCCGCCGCCAAAAGCCGGGAGGAGATCATCTTCTGCTACCCGGGCTTTTACGCTATCTACATCTATCGGGTGGCCCACGAGCTGTATCTGCAGAACGTGCCCTACATCCCCCGTATCATGACCGAATACGCCCACAGCAGCACCGGCATCGACATCAACCCCGGCGCGCAGATCGGCGAATATTTCTTCATTGACCACGGCACCGGTGTGGTCATCGGCGAAACCACCATCATCGGCAATCACGTGAAGCTGTATCAGGGCGTTACTCTGGGCGCGCTGTCCACCCGCGGCGGCCAGCAGCTGATGGGCGTGAAGCGTCACCCCACCGTGTGCGACAATGTGACCATCTATTCCGGCGCCTCGGTGCTGGGCGGCGAGACCGTGATCGGCGAGAACACCACCATCGGCGGCGGAACCTTCATCACCGAATCGGTGCCCGCCAACAGCCGCGTGCTGGCCAAACGCCCCGAGCAGACCATCAAATCTCCCACCGATGTGACCGACTGATTTTCCGTACAAACAAAAGCGCCGCAGAGAGACAAGGTCTCTCTGCGGCGTTTTTTATCTTGCGGTTTGTTCCCATCGGCGGATACAGCCCCGCTCCTCCTTTGCCTGATAGAGGGCACTGTCGGCATTTTTAAGCAGCTGTTCCGGATTCATACCCGGCCGGCACTCGGCCATACCGAAGCTGGCCCCTACCCGACAGGGCGAAAACAGGCAGATGCCCTCCAGGGCCTTGCGAATCCGCTCGCAGGTCTGCACGATGCGGCTGGACTCCGGCGCGTGGAACACCATGCAGAATTCGTCGCCCCCATAGCGGAAAGCTGCATCCTCTCCTGCATAGCTGCGCAGGATGCCCGCTACCATCTGCAGGCAGGCATCGCCCTGCAAATGGCCCAGGGTGTCGTTCAGCTGCTTGAAACCATCCAGGTCCATCATCACCACAACGCCCTGCCCGCCGGCGCACAGCTGGCCCAGCCGGTCGTCCAGTGCCATTCGATTCAGCAGGCCGGTCAGGCCGTCCCGCCGCAGCTCCCATTCCTGCCGGGCGGCCTGGCGGATACGCTCCCGCTCGTAATAAATGGAGACAAGGCTCAGCAGATAACAGCCCAGCAGCATCACCAGACCCAGCAGCCAGTTGATGCGATTTTCCACATTTTCCAGCCGGTGGCGCTGGGTGGAGTCCCAGACCACCACCAGATCCACCACCGGTACGCCCAGCAGGCACACCGCCGCGGTGATGGAGGTGAGTCGGTAATCGCCGTAGGAAACGGTGAGCAGAATGGCCACCACCGGAAGCAGGATCAGCGCCGGGAACAGGCTGTGCACCCCATACAGCACCAGGCACACCCCCGCCATACACAGCGACACGAGCACCTGCCGGATCTGCCCCTTCCGCCGACTGTTCACCGCCAACAGGCCGATCAGCACCAGAATGCTGTTGAGCGCCACCGGGATCAGCAGATACTTGATGGCATAACGGGTGGGGTCGGAATTCACAACCCCCTCGATCCGGTTCAATGCAAAAGCCATAATGACTTCCAGCAGCGCTGCAGCCAGCGCAAGGCTGGCGGTCATCCACCAATGCAGCCGCATCCATTTTTCGTTTACTGTGTTCCATTGCTGACCGTTTACCGGGTGCATCCGCGTTCTCCTTTGCCTTGTGGTCCACGCCCGTTCACATGTATTTCATTCGTTTTCTCATTATACCAAATCCCCCGGACCGGCACAATCAAAACCATCCTCCGCAATTCCTCTTCGGCAGGCAAACAAAGGCGGCCCTCCTGTTGTCGGAAGGCCGCCCTCGGCATTTTTGTTTCGGTTTGACTGTGGGAAGGCCGTTTGCCTGCCTTGTCCGCGGACCATACTTTCAGGGAAGCGTTCAATCCTCCAGCGCAATCACATCACAGAACACCGCCTGGGTCTTGGTACCCAGCTTGCGGTCCTTGTGGTAACGGCCGAACAGCCATTTTTTGTACTGGGCCTTGTCCATGATCTGGCCGAAGAAGGTGTGCAGCCAGTTGGGCTGGCCCTGCATCAGCTGGGCAAATTCCAGAATCTTCAGCGGTGCGTCGTGAGTGAGAATGTAGTCCACCTGCCAGCCAGCGGCTTCCAGGTTGTCGGCGCAGGTCTTCAGCTCCTCGCTGGTGGGCAGCTCGGCCCGCCACCAGTTTATGCCCTCGTCCCGGTCCTCCTTGTCCCAGCTTTCGGCGCCGCCGAAGCAAAGAAGCTTTTTGCCCTCAATTTCCAGAATACTGCCCCGCTGAATGTAGTACAGATTGCCGCCGATGTGCCGGGCCTTACCGCCCATATAATCCACCTCGGGATATTCCTTCAGCAGGTCGAAATTTTCATGGCAGCCGTCGATGAACAGCAGCTGGTAGCGGCGCTTTTGCAGCCATTTCAGCTTTTTCTGTTCCGCCTTGTCACCGCTCCACAAAAAGCCGAAATCCCCCAGAACGATCAGGGTATCCTGCTTTTTCAGCCGCTTTATCTCTTTTTCCGAAAAGCGCTCCACCTCGCCGTGGATATCGCCGGTCACATAAATCAAGCCTTGCCGCCCACCTTTCACCAGAAAAACACTTTATAAACCCTGTAAAAAATGCTATAATACAAGGTAAATCACTGGGCAATCTGCCCGGGAATCAATCGCTTTTTTCGGGCATTTTGCCCGTTTGCTCCGCCGCACTCCATCATCGGAATGATGCGGTATTGACCTAAATATTTTAACGCGTTTAAAAGGAAAAGTCCACATGAAAAAATTCATCGCGCTTTTGCTCGCCCTGGTTTTCATGGCCGCGATTTTCGCGCTGCCCGCCGGGGCGGTGGGATTTGAGCCCCCCTTCGAGATCTCCGGCAAGGCTGCCTACATCGTGAATACCGACACCAACATCATCGTATACGAAAAGAACAGCGAGGAATCGCTGCCCGCCGCCAGTCTGACCAAGATCATGACCTGTATCCTGCTGGTGGAGCAGTATGAGGACCAGCTGGACACCGTGACCGCCGAGCTCACCGCCTCCATCCGGGACTCGCTCTACGGCAAAGGCATGGCCAGCGCGGATATTCTGATGGGTGAGCCTCACACCCTGCGCAGCCTGATGTATGCTGCACTGGTGCCCAGCGCAGCGGACGCTGCCATGATCATCGCCAATACGGTAAGCGGCGGCAGCATCGACAACTTTGTTTACATGATGAACAGCAAGGCCAAGGAGATCGGCTGCTCCGGCACTACCTTTGTGGACCCGGTGGGCATGAGTCTGGAGAATGTGACCACCGCCCGGGACATGTACCTGATCCTGCGCTACGCCATGAGCTTTGACACCCTCAAGGAGGCCATGGGTACCCTGAAATGGGATATGGGCCAGGACTACATGCCCAGCCGCTACTCCGCCTCCATGCCCTATATGCTCTACAGCACCAACAAGATGCACGACAAAGCCCTGGGCGCGGAATACTACCGGGACTACAACCAGGGCGGCAAAACCGGCACCCTGGAGGACTGGCAGAACTTCGCGGGCTGGCACACCAGCACCGACACCGGCGAAAGCTACATCAGCGTGGTTCTGAACAGCCCCAACTCCATTGACCCCTACGAATACCCCACTAAGCGCCCGGCCCTGTACGAAACCGGCCTGCTCATGGACTGGGTGTTTGAAAGCTTCGCCATCCAGCCCGCCATGCAGGTGGGCGAGCCGTTGGCCGAGGTGAAGGTGAAATACTCCACCGACGCGGACACCGTGATGCTCTATCCGGCAGATGACATGATGACCATCCTGCCCAAGAACACCGACGAGAGCGTGACCCAGAAGACCTATAATCTTCCGGAATATGTCACCGCCCCGGTGAAGAAAGGCGATGTGATCGGCACTGTGACCCTTTCCCTTTCCGGCCAGACCATCGGTGTGGTGGAACTGACCGCCGACCGGGACCTGGACCGCAACACCCTGCTGTTCACCCTGTCCAAGATCGGTGAATTCTTCGGCGGGCTGTACTTCAAGGTGCTTCTCTGCGTGAGCTCCGTAACCGCTGTGGCCTATGTGATTCTCTACTACCGCCATCAGGCCACCCGCAAGACCAACCGTCGGCCCCGCCGACCCTCACTTTGATCCGGCACCCTTGTAACACCAAAAGCGCCCCGTTATCCCTTGCAGGATAACGGGGCGCTTTTTTCTGCCCGGTGGCAACGATCATTCCCGCCGCACACCCAGCCGCCGGGCAATTTCCAGCAGATGCTCCACATCCGCCTGCACCAGACGACCGCGCACATCCGGGGGCAGATTGATCACCACCGGGTTTCCCGCCTGCCAGGCATCCCGGCACTGGTGCACCACCTGCTCGGTATCCAGCAGGGGCTTCTGCTCGTAGATATTGGAGTAAAACCAGCTGAAGCCCTCCCGGGAGCAGACGGTCATCTCGAAGGGCAGATAATAGGTCTCGCCGCCAAAGGTATACAGCTTCGCATCGTCCGGGCGGCAGGGATGGGGGTCCCACAGCCGGAAATCGCAGGGAAACATCCGCAGCGGGTCTCCATTGCGGCAGCGGACCGGCAGATACCGCTCGTCCGGCCCGCCGGCGGTGTCGGTATCCACACCCACTGTATGGTTGATTCCGATCTAGCATTCCGGCTGCAGCCGCTTCACCAGATCATACAGCTCCTCCAGCCTCCACTGGCTGCGGGCCTTATCCCAGCCGCCGTCCAGCCACAGCTCGGCAATGGGGTCGTACCGGCCGTCCATCAGCTCGGTGAGCTGGGCCTGCATGTAGGGAATGTATTCCCCTGCAAAATCCCGGGTATAGCGGGGTTCCGAGCGGTCCCACAACGAGTAGTACAGCCCCAGCGCCAGCCCGTATTTTTTGCAGGCGGCAGCCACCGCAGCCACCACATCGGTGGTGGCTGCCGGAGCAGCGCACGCTGTAATCGGTGGTGTGGGTATCCCACAAACAAAAGCCGTCGTGGTGCTTGGTAATGACCACCACATAGTTCATCCCCGCCTGCCAGGCCGTGCGCACCCACTGGTCCGCGTCGATGGCGGTGGGCTGATAGGACAGGTCGGCGATTCCGCCGTCCGACCATTCCACATTACCAAAGGTGTTCACTCCAAAGTGCAGAAACATACCGAAGCGTCGGTCCATCTGGCATTTCTGGCCCGCGCTGGGTCTGCGGGCGGGGACGGGTGCAATCAAAGACATGGTATCAGCCTTCCTTTTCGTGATGCAGCCGGATGCGCCCGGCCTTTCGGGTCGATTATACTCAAAATCGCTTGCACAAAAAAGAATGCGGACATAAAATAAATGGAACACCGGTATCTTTTTCAAGGAAAGGGCGGAGGATGTATGGTGCTCTATCAGCCGGAGTTTTTCGGCGCGGAGGACTTCTTCTTTGCGGAGCCGGTGCGGGACGAAAGCTTTCCGCCCCACCTGCACCGCTGCCTGGAATGGATGTATCTGGTCAGCGGAAGTGTGGAGCTGCGCTGGAGGAGGGGCGGGAGGTCCTTTCGCCCGGTCAGGGAGCACTGCTTTTGCCCGGCACCATTCATTCCTTCCGCTGCCTGAGCGCCGGAGAATCGTTTTATCTTTGCTTTGCGCCGGAATGGGTTCCTGCCTTTTGGGAAGGCTCCCGTGCGCTGCACCCTGACCGCCCGGTTTTCACCCCGGACCCGGCGCTGGCCCGGCAGCTGCTGGCGGCAGATGGCCGCGACCGGCTGCACACCAAGGGGCTGCTGTATCTGCTGTGCGCGGAATTTCGGAATCAAACCTCCTGGCAGCCCGCTCCCAAACGGCAGCTGGAGCCGGTGTGCCGCCTGATGGAGCAGGTGCAGGCAGGCTTTGACCAGCCCCTCACACTGGAGGGCCTGGCCCGGACGATGGGCTACGAGCCCCATTATCTTTCCCGGCTGGTGCGCCAGCGGCTGGGCGTGACCTTCACGGAATACCTGAACCGCTACCGGGTGGCACTGAGCTGCCAGATGCTGCGGGAGCGGGACTGGCCCATCACCCGCATCGCCGGACAGTGCGGCTACGGCAGCCTGCGGAATTTCAACAAGGCGTTCAAAGCGATCACCGGTCTGACACCCCGGCAGTACCGACAGCAAGCGGCAGCGGGCAAAACCACTCCCCTCCCGCCGCAGAAAAATGGCCTGGGAGCGCCCTCTTTCCCCGGAAAAACACTTTATTAACAATCGAAACAATGTTATAATATAATTTAATCCCAAACGCGGGAACCGGTTTCATCCGCTGTTTTCCTGCCCTTCCGCGCCGTATGCCGCCCGGGGCCTTTTCCCGGTTCTTTTTGCAGGGCCGCTTGCGGACATGCTGGATTCCATCGCCCAGTTTCCCGCGCCCATCGGGTGCTGTGAACGGCAAAGCCGCGGCCTTGCCGAATACCTTTTTGAGAGAGAGTTGGAGCTTTATGTTGGATGTGAAACGCAACCTGACCACCATCATGGACTTTTACGAGCTCACCATGGCCGCCGGGTATCTGGAGGAAGGCTACGAGGACAAGATCAGCGTGTTCGACATGTTCTTCCGCAAGATCCCGGACGGCGGCGGCTTCGCCATCATGGCCGGTCTGGACACCTTTATCGACGCTGTGGAGAACCTGAAGTTCACTCCGGAGGACATCGAGTACCTGCGGGGCACCGGTGTGTTCAACGAGCGCTTTTTGAACTACCTGAGCAACTTCGAACTGCACTGCAACATCTGGGCCATTCCCGAAGGCACCCCCATCTTCCCCCGGGAGCCCATCGTGACGGTGGAGGGCCCCTCCATCGAGTGCCAGCTGCTGGAGACTCTGCTGCTGGTGACCATCAACCACCAGTGCCTGGTGGCCACCAAGGCCAACCGCATCGTGCGCAGCGCCCAGGGCCGCCCGGTCATGGAGTTCGGCGCCCGCCGCGCTCAGGGCTACGACGCCGCTGTTTACGGTGCCCGCGCTGCCTACATCGGCGGCTGCTCCTCCACCAGCTGCGTGATGGCCGCCCGCGACTTCGGCATTCCTGCCTCGGGCACCATGGCCCACAGCTGGGTGCAGATGTTCCCCAGCGAGTACGACGCCTTCAAGAAATACGCTGAGTTGTATCCCGATTCCTGTGTACTGCTTGTTGATACCTACAACGTGATGAAGAGCGGTGTGCCCAACGCCATCAGGGTCTTCGACGAGGTGCTGAAGCCCCAGGGCAAGCGCCCGGTGGCCATCCGCATCGACTCCGGCGATATTGCCTACCTGTCCAAGAAGGCCCGCAAGATGCTGGACGCTGCCGGTTACGAGGACTGCGGCATCTGCGCCTCCAACAGCCTGGACGAGTACATCGTGCGGGATCTGATTCTGCAGGAGGCCAAGATCGACAGCTTCGGCATCGGCGAGAACCTGATCACTGCCAAGAGCGATCCGGTGTTCGGCGGCGTATACAAGCTGGCCGCCGTGAAGGACGGCGAGGACTACATCCCCAAGATCAAGGTGAGCGAGAGCGCTGAAAAGCTGACCATTCCCCTGCTGAAAAAGGTGTGGCGCATCTACGACCACTACACCAAAAAGGCCATGGCCGACTATGTGGCCGTGTTTGACGAAGAGGTAGAGGTGGGCGACGGCCTGACCCTGTTCGATCCCTTCCAGACCTGGAAGGAGCGCACCTACACAAACTGCTCGGCAGTCTGCCTGACTACCCCCATCTACGAGAAGGGCAAGCTGGTCTACGAGCGCCCCAATGTGACCCAGATCCGGGAGCGCTGCACCGTGCAGCTGGAGAACCTGTGGGAGGAGATGCGCCGTTTCGAGTATCCCCACCGGTATTATGTGGACCTGTCCCAGAAGCTGTGGGACTGCCAGCACAAGATGCTCACCGAGCTGAGCAAGGTTACCGGCAAATCGGCGGAATAACGCCCTGCCCGCACATAAAATAACATCACCCGGGGAAGACTATTCCCCGGGTGATGTTTTTATGCTGCGAAACACAACTTTGTTTTTTGTGGGGGCCTTCGGCTACGGGCAGATCGAGCTGCTCTACCGGGGCTATACCCACTGGACCATGCTGCTTTCCGGCGGGGTGATTCTGCTGGTGCTGCGCGAACTGGACCGTGCCCTCCCCCGCCGGGTGCCGCTGCTGGCCCGCTGTGCGGCGGGCGCAGGCTGCATCACCGGCATGGAGCTTGCCATGGGCCTTGTGTGCAACCGGCTGCTGGGCATGGGCATCTGGGATTACTCCGACCGGTGGGGCAACTTATGGGGCCAGATCTGCCCCCGGTTCAGCCTGTACTGGTTTTTACTGTGCATCCCGGTCTTTGTCTGCTTTGCCTGCGCCGACCGGCTGCATGCCGCTTTACGGCCCGCCTGAACCACTTGTCCAAATATGCAAAAGCCCTCCGCCGCGGAGTTTTCCACGGCGGAGGGCTTTTGTTGTTGAAAATCCGTTTGCCTTTTTATTGCTCCAGCTCCAGGACCACGGCCTGCCAGGGCTGGGCGGCGTACCGGTCAAACCCCGGCTGCGGACCACCCTCCCGGTTGTTGAGCAGCACCTGTTGGATGGTCCCCGGCAGCGCCAGACTGCAGGGCAGCTCGCTCAGGTTGCAGACCACCAGCAGTGTTTTGCCGCCGCCGGTGCGGCGGTAGGCCATCAGGCCTTCTTCCTCCTCCAGCACCGGCTCACAGTTGCCCCACACCAGAGCTTCCTCCCATGCGGGGTCCTTGCGCAGGGCCAGCAGCTTTTTGTACCAGTTCAGCACCGAATCCGGTCGGGCCTGCTGCTCCTCGGCGTTGATGCGGGTGTAGTTGGGATTTACACTGATCCAGGGCGTTCCGGTGGTGAAGCCGGCGTTTTTCCCTCCCGTCCACTGCACCGGGGTGCGGGCATTGTCCCGGCTGTACTGGGCACAGACGGCCAGCGCCTGGGCCTTGGTCAGCCCCAGTGCCAGGCAGGCCGCATACTCGCCGTGGGTACTCACGTCATCCACGTCCTCAATGCGTTCAAATCTGGTGTTGGTCATACCCAGCTCCTGCCCCTGATACAGGAACGGAATGCCCCGCAGCAGCACGCTGGCGGTGGCCAGGCAGGTTTTGGCCTGCTCGCTGTCCTGCGCGTTCTTCGGCAGATACTGGCTCACGCCCCGGGGCTCGTCGTGATTTTCGATGATATTGGCGAGGAAGCCCACGCCCGCCGCCTGCCGCTGGGAGCCAAAGCAGGCATCCCGGTACTGGGTGGTGGTGGGCTGCTTTGCCCGGGCCCAGCCCTGCGAGTCCTTGCCCAGGCAGGTGGGCGCGAAGTCAAACATGGTGGAGAAGTGCCCCTCCGGGCCGATGAATTCCGCCAGCCGGTCGGGGTCGGTGTCGAACACCTCGCCCACCGTAAAGGCCTTGTGGGGAGCGAAGGTCTCCCGCTTCATCTCCTCCAGAAATACGCTGAGGCCCTCAGCCACGCCGGGCTCCGAAAGCATCCGGCGGCAATCGGAAAGACCGTCCGGCCGGTCTACCGGGTAATCCCGGAAGGCCAGGTCCTTTTTGATGTTCACAATGGCATCGATACGGAAGCCCGCCACGCCCTTGTCCAGCCACCAGTTGATCATGTTGTAGATCTCCCGGCGCAGGGCCGGGTTCTCCCAGTTCAGGTCCGGCTGCTTTTCATGGAAAAGATGCAGATAGTAAAGATCGCTCCGGCCGGGCACCAGACTCCAGACGCTGCCGCCGAAGTATCCCCGCCAGTTGCAGGGCGGCTTGCCGTCCTTGCCCTTGCGGAAGTAGAAATACTGTCCATAGGGGCCTTCCGGGTCCGCCACTGCCTTTTTGAACCAGATATGCTCATCCGAGCAGTGGTTTACCACCAGATCCATCACCAGACGGATGCCCCGCCGTTTGGCCTCTGCCAGCAGACGGTCCATGTCCTCCATGGTGCCGAAGCGGGGATCGATGGCCTGATAATCCGAGATATCGTAGCCCTGGTCCGCCAGCGGACTCTGGTACACCGGCGAAAGCCAGAGAATATCCACGCCCAGGTCCTTCAGATAATCCAGCTTGGCGGTGATGCCGGGCAGATCGCCCACACCGTCGCCGTTGGAATCGTAAAAGCTTTTCGGCCAGATCTGGTAAGCCGCTTTGTTATGCCACCATTGCCGTTCCACAGGTCTGCACGCTCCTTTTTTGGAATCGTTTTCAGGCCCATTATAAACACCGGCGGCGGCCTTTGCAAGTCTTTTGCCCGTTTCCGGTAAATTTCCGGGAACGACTTATTCCACGGTCACGCTCTTGGCCAGGTTGCGGGGCTTATCCACGTCGCAGCCCCGCAGCACGCTCATGTAGTAGGCGAACAGCTGCAGCGGCACGATCATCAAAAGCGGCATGAAGACGCTTTCCAACCGGGGCAGGCGCACCACGTAGTCCGCCGCACCCTCGGGCACCACTGTCTCCTCCTTGCACAGCAGGATCACCCGGGCGCCCCGGGTCTTGACCTCTTTCACGTTGCTCAGAGTCTTTTCAAATACGTCGTCCTGGGTGGCCAGAGCGATCACCGGAGTCCCGTCGGTGATCAGCGAGATGGTACCGTGCTTGAGCTCGCCCGCGGCGTAAGCCTCGCTGTGCACATAGCTGATCTCCTTCAGCTTCAGGCTGCCCTCCAGCGACAGAGAGTAATCGAAGCCCCGGCCCATGAAGAACAGGTCGGTGCTGTTCATGAACTGGCTGGCCAGATACTGGATCTGATCGCAGTTTTCCAGCAGGGGCTGCTGCAGGGCGGGAGCCTTTTGCAGCTGCTCGGTCAGATAGCCCACCTCATGCTGGTCCAGGGTGCCCCGGGCCAGTGCCAGCCGCAGCGCCAGCAGATACATCACCGCCAGCTGTACGCTGTAGGCCTTGGTGCTGGCCACCGCAATCTCCGGACCGGCATGGGTGTAGAGGGTCCAGTCCGCCGCACGGGCGATGGAGGAGCCCACCACATTCACCACGGCCAGGGTCTTTGCGCCCTTTTCCTTGGCCAGCTTCAGTGCGGCCAGAGTGTCCAGCGTCTCGCCGCTCTGGCTGATGATGACCACCAGATCCCCCGGATGCAGGATGGGGTCGCTGTAGCGGAATTCGCTGGCGATCTGGGTGAAGGCAGGCAGCCGAGCCATCTTTTCAATGGCGGTACGGCCCACCATGCCCGCGTGCATGGCGGTGCCGCAGCCCACGATATGGATGCTGGTCAGCCCCTTCAGATATTCATCGGTCAGGCCGCACTCGCTCAGATCGGGCAGGCCGTCCTTGATGCGGGGGCCGATGGTGGCCTGCAGAGCCGCCTGCTGCTCATGGATCTCCTTGAGCATGAAGTGGGGGTAGCCGCCCTTTTCCGCGGCCTCCATCTCCCACTGGGCCTCCATGCGGGGCCGCTCCACCGGCTGACCCAGCCGGTCAAACAGGCGGATGCTGTCCGGCTTCAGCTCTACCATATCGCCCTCCTCCAGGGCAATATAGGTGCGGGTATGGCGCAGCAGCGCGGGGATGTCGCTGGCCAGAAAGTTCTCGCCCTCGCCGCAGCCCACGATAAGCGGACTGTCCTTCCGCGCGCCGTAGATCACGCCCGGACGGTCCCGGAACAGGATGGCAAGGCCGTAGCTGCCCCGCACCTGAGCCAGCGTACGGCGCATGGCATCCAGCGGGTCGCCCTGATAGTTATGGTCCATCAGCTTGACCAGTACCTCACTGTCGGTCTCACTGCAGAATTTATAGCCTTTGCGGACCAGATATTCCCGCAGCTCGACATAGTTCTCGATGATGCCGTTGTGGACCAGACTCACCCGGGCCGCGGAGTGGGGATGACTGTTCACATCGCTGGGCGCACCGTGGGTGGCCCAGCGGGTGTGACCAATGCCGCAGCCGCTGTCCGGCAGATGCAGCCCGGCCAGTTTTTCCTCCAGGGCGCTCAGCCGTCCCTGGGCCTTGGCCACCCGGATGCCATCCGGATAGCTCAGCGCCACGCCCGCCGAATCGTAACCCCGGTATTCCAGTTTATGAAGACCTTCCAGCAGCACATCCAGGCTGCCGGCTTTTCCCGAATATCCAACGATGCCGCACATGGCCATCGCCTCCTATGCTGAAAATATAAATTTTGTGCACGTTTTTACAAAACATGTGTTTCAGTATATCATATGCCGGCCGTATTTTCAATTTCATCCGCAACATTTATATTTTCATACATATTTTTTTGACGCAGCCGCCCGGTACTTGGGCAATATCCCCGCGAAAAGAGCAAAACAAAAGCCGCCGCCCAAACGGGCGGCGGCCTTGCAGATGCTCAATCAGGCAAAAAGCAGAACTTACTTCAGCTCGATCTTGGCGCCGGCTTCTTCCAGCTTCTTCTTCATTTCCTCGGCGTCAGCCTTGGAAGCAGCTTCCTTCAGGGTCTTGGGAGCGTTGTCAACCAGCTCCTTGGCCTCCTTCAGGCCCAGACCGGTAGCTTCCTTAACAGCCTTGATAACGGCCATCTTGTTGGCGCCAACCTCAGCCAGCACAACGTCGAACTCGGTCTTCTCCTCAGCAGCGGGAGCAGCAGCGCCAGCAGCAGCGGGAGCGGCAGCAGCCACGGCGGAAACGCCGAACTCCTCGCAGTAGGTGTCGATCAGTTCCTTCAGCTCCAGAACGGTCAGCTCTTTAACAGCGTCAATGATTTTGGTGATTTTCTCAGAAGCCATTGTCATATACCTCCAATGTACTTAATTTTAAAATGATGTTCGTTCAGCGGCAGCGCTTATACGCACCGCCCGGACGGGGATTTGCGTAACTTACGCAGCGGGCTCTTCCTCGCACTTGTCGGCGTAGGCCTGCATAGCAACGGCCAGACCGCTGAGGGTGCTGGTGAGAGCGCCAGCAAACATGGACAGCATGCCTTCGCGGTTGGGCAGCTTAGCAATGGCCTCAACCTCTTCCTTGGGCATAACAGAGCCTTCCATGTAGCCGATCTTCACGCTGTAAGCGCCCTTGGACGCCTCGGCGTACTTGCACAGGATGCGGGCAGCAGCCATGGGATCCTCGTGGGAGATGGCAATAGCGGTGGTGCCTTCCAGCACTTCGCTCATAGCCTCCAGCTCGGTATCCTTCAGGGCCAGACGCAGCATGGTGTTCTTCACAACCGCATACTCAACGCCAGCCTCACGCAGCTCCTTACGCAGCTTGGTATCGTCGGCCACGCTGATGCCTTTGTAGTCAACGACCACACCGGCAACGGAGGCGGCGATCTTCTCCTTCAGAGCGGCAACATAAGCCTGCTTCTCGCTCAGAATCTTTGCACTGGGCATTTCGTTTCACCTCGTTTCAAACCTTCGTAACTTCTACTTCGCACAAAAAGCCCCTTTCCCAGCTTGGCCGAGAAAGGGGCATAAACATACACAAGGCAAATTTACGCGGCTTCTCGGCAGGCGGGCGGGATGGCCTCTTATGCTCCTTATATCACATGAGCACCTGCTGTCTTAAAAACAGCATGAATAGTATACCGCAAAGCGCGCGGGTTTGTCAAGTGCTTTTTGCGATTTTTCGCAAAAAAGCCGCCCCGCGTTTTGCGCGGGGCAGCGAACTGCTCACTCGCAGCCGTCGGGCTGTGATTAGCCGCCGAACTTGGCGCCGTTCATCTTGATGCCAGGGCCCATGGTGGTAGCCACGGTGGCGCTCTTGATGTACTGGCCCTTCGCAGCAGCAGGCTTAGCCTTCACGATGGCGTCCATCACGGTGCGCAGGTTCTCGCCCAGCTTCTCAGCGCCGAAGCTGGCCTTGCCCACGGGCACGTGGATGATGTTCTGCTTGTCCAGACGGTACTCGATCTTACCGGCCTTGGCTTCGGTAACAGCGCGGCCGATGTCGGGAGTAACGGTGCCGGCCTTGGGGTTGGGCATCAGGCCACGGGGACCCAGAACCTTACCCAGACGGCCAACCTGGCCCATCATGTCGGGGGTGGTAACCAGAACGTCGAAGTCAACGAAGCCTTCGTTCTGGATCTTGGCGATCAGGTCAGCGTCGCCAACCATCATAGCGCCAGCTTCCTCGGCAGCCTTGGCAGCGTCGCCTTTGCAGATGGCGATAACGCGCACGTCGCGGCCGGTACCGTGAGGCAGCACAACAGCGCCGCGGACCTGCTGGTCAGCGTGGCGGCTGTCAACGCCCAGGCGGACGTGCAGCTCAACGGTCTCATCAAACTTGGCCTTGGCGGTCTGGCAGCACAGAGCCAGAGCCTCGTCGGCCTCATACAGCTTAGAGCGGTCGATCAGCTTGGCGCTGTCGACATAGTGTTTACCATGTTTCATTACTTTTTCCTCCTGTGTGGTCTATCGGATTTAAGTTCCTCCCACGAATCCAGCGGGGTGATTACTCGGTTACGGTAACACCCATGCTGCGGCAGGTGCCGGCGATCATGCTGACAGCGCTTTCCAGGTTGGCAGCATTCAGGTCGGGCATCTTGGTCTTGGCGATCTCTTCCAGCTGAGCCTTGGTGATGGTGGCCACCTTGGTCTTGTTGGGAACGCCGGAACCGCTCTCGATGCCGCAGGCCTTCTTGATCAGCACGGGGGCCGGAGGAGTTTTGGTGATGAAGCTGAAGGAACGGTCAGCATACACGGTGATTACAACGGGGATGATGTAGCCCATGTCCTTCTGGGTACGCTCGTTGAATTCCTTGGTGAACGCCATGATGTTCACGCCGTGCTGGCCCAGAGCGGGACCAACAGGGGGAGCCGGAGTCGCTTTGCCGGCGGGGATCTGCAGCTTAATATAGCCAGTTACTTTTTGCGCCATTTTAAATGCACCTCCAAAATTTGTGGTAAGCTAGCGGGCCGGGCTTATCCGGCCCTCCCACGGGCACCGGCAACCGCCAGCGCCCTATAAAAACCGCATCTAGCGGCTCTTACCATAAGGGTTTTTGCTGTCACAGGGGTTTGACCTGATCCAGCTCCAGTTCTGCGGGCGTTTCGCGCCCGAACATCGAGACCTTCACGCGCACCTTGCGATGCTCCATGTCGATCTCTTCCACGAGACCCACGAAGCCCTCCAGAGGACCAGCGTTGATCTCCACATTGTCGCCCACTTCGTAGTCCACAGTGGGCTCGGCCACGGTCTCCACGCCCAGCTTGTCCACCTCTGCCTGAGACAGGGGCACCGGCTTGGACGAGGGGCCCACGAAACCGGTCACACCGCGGCAGTTGCGAACGATGTACCAGCTTTCGTCGGTCATGACCATCTTCACCAGCACATAGCCGGGGAAGATTTTGCGCTCAACCATGCGCTCCTTGCCGTCCTTGATTTCGGGTTCCATCATAACGGGAACCTTCACTTCATGGATCAGATCCTGCAGGCGGCGGTTGGCCACGATGGTCTCAAGGTTCTGTGCCACTTTGTTTTCATAACCGGAATAGGTATGCACAACATACCACATTGCCTGTTCTGCCATACGTTTACTCCCTTCCGCTTTTCAGGATGCGGCCGCTTACAGGTTTGCAGCGGCCTGCAGCACCAAATGCATGACCTCGCCGAACAGCAGGTCAAGCAGCAGGATGACGATAGCAGAAACAATCATAACCACCAGCACCACGATGCTGTTGTTGATGATCTGGCTCTTGGAGGGCCAAACCACCTTTTTCAGTTCGCTCTTGGTGTCGCGGAAGAACTTCCCGATCCCTTTGAACCAATTTTTGACTTTAGCAAAAAAACCGGGCTTCTTGGCAGTATTTTCAGCCATGGATGTTCCCGCCTTTCTTACTTGGTCTCACGATGGACAGTATGCTTCTTGCAGAAACGGCAATACTTCTTCATCTCCAGCCGGTCGGGGCTGTTCTTCTTGTTCTTCATGGTGTTGTAGTTGCGCTGTTTGCACTCAGTGCAGGCCAGGGTGATTTTCACTCTCATTTGTCTTCGGCACCTCCATTTAACGGTTTGTTTAGCCTCCCTCGTGCTTGCAGGCCGTACCCTGAAAAAAGGCACAAAAAAATAAGCCTGCAAAATGAGGTGTAATCATCATAGCACATCCCGCCGGGGCCGTCAATACCAATCCCACAGATTTTTTTGCGGCCTGCCGCCAAGGCTTTTACCTTTTGCCCATAGCCTGCCCGGCATTTTTATGGTATTATTAGAATACTTATGTGCAACCGCCCTTGACCGGTCTCTTTGGCCGGGTCAATGTTGGATCGATTTGTGTTGATTTCCTTGGAGAGAAAGGTCTTTGCAGCTATGAACAAACTGAATGTTGCGCTGCTGTTCGGCGGCGTTTCCAGCGAACACGAGGTGAGCCGCGTTTCGGCCAGCACCATCGCCCGGGCGCTCAAGCCCTCCTCGTACCATCTTTACACTGTGGGCATCACCAAGGATGGCCGCTGGCTGTATTACTCCGGCCCCATTGAAAAAATGGCGGACGGCAGCTGGGAGCAGGACCCCTCCTGCGTGCCCTGCATGATCAGCCCCGACCGCTCGGATCACGGCCTGGTGCTCTGCCGTCACGACGGCACCTGGGCGGTGCTGCCCATGGATGTGGTCATCCCCGCTCTGCACGGCAAGAACGGCGAGGACGGCACCATTCAGGGCCTGCTGGAGCTGGCGGGCATCCCCTATGTGGGCTGCGGCGTGCTGGCAAGCGCCGTCTGCATGGACAAAGCGGTGGCCAACACCCTGATGGATGCGGCGGGCATCGACCGCTGCGCCTGGGACTGGGCCAGCCGCTACGATTGCGCGGACTTTGACGCCCTGGAGGCCCGCCTGGCCGAAAAGCTCCACTACCCCATCTTCGTGAAGCCCGCCAACGCCGGCAGCAGCGTGGGCATCAGCAAGGCTGCAAATAAGGCCGAGCTGGAAAAGGCCATTCAGGTGGCTCTGGCTGAGGATAACAAGGTGGTCTTCGAGCGCTTTGTACAGGGCCAGGAGGTGGAGTGCGCGGTGATCGGCAACGAGGTCTGCGTTTCCACCCGCCCCGGCGAGATCCTGGCCAGCGAGGCATTCTACACCTACGAGGACAAATATGTGCTGGGCACCAGCCGAACCGTGATCCCCGCTCACCTGAGCGAGGAGGTGCTGGACAAGGTGAAGGCCCAGGCGGAAAAGGCCTACCGGGCTCTGGGCTGCGAGGGCCTGGCCCGGGTGGACTTCTTCGTGGAGAACGGCGACACCATTCTGCTCAACGAGATCAACACCCTGCCCGGCTTCACCTCCATCAGCATGTATCCCAAGCTGATGGAAGACGCGGGCAAACCCATCGACCAGCTGCTGGACGAACTGGTCGCCCTTGCGCTGCAGCGCGCGGGGGTCCGCCATGGATAAGCGGCCCATCGGCGTGTTCGATTCCGGCATGGGCGGTCTCACGGCGGTGCGCCAGCTGCAGGCCGTTCTGCCCGGCGAGGACATCGTCTACTTCGGCGACACCGGCCGGGTACCCTACGGCAGCCGAAGCCCGGAGACCATTCGCCAGTACGCCGAACAGGACATCCGCTTTCTGCTCAGCCAGGATGTAAAATTTCTGCTGGCCGCCTGCGGCACAGTGAGCAGCACGCTGCCCAAATCCTACACCGAGGCCCTGCCGGTGCCCTATGTGGGCGTGGTAGGCGCGGCGGTTTCCGCCGCGGCGGCAGCCACCAGAAACGGCCGCATCGGCGTGATCGCCACCCCGGCCACCATCCGCAGCCGCAGCTACGAGACCCGCATCCAAAGCATCCTGCCCGAGGCCCAGGTCTTCACCAGAAGCTGCCCCATGTTCGTGCCGCTGGTGGAAAACGGCTATGTGGGCCCCAATGACCCCATCACCACCGCCATCGCCCACGAGTATCTGGACGAGGTCCGCGCCAAAGGAGTGGATACCCTGATTCTGGGCTGCACCCACTATCCCCTGATCGCCCACATCATCGCCCAGGTGATGGGCCCGGATGTGACCCTGATCGACTCCGGCCGGGAGGCTGCCCTCAAGGCCCGGGATATGCTCGCCCGGCTGGACCTTCTGAGCGACGGCACCAAAAAAGGCGAAACCCGCTATTTTATGAGCGATTCCCCGGAGAGCTTCTCCGCGGCGGTTCGGCTGTTCATCGGCCCTCAGGGCGAGGGCACGGCCAGCCAGATCGCCATTGAGCAATACTGAACCCAAAAGGAGGTCCCCGCCCGTTTATGAACGAGGATTTTCTCATCCGCATCGACGGCCGGATGGAGCAGGCCGGCGAAACCGATTCGGTGGAGCTGATGACCCGCGGCAGCTTTGTGCGCCGGGGCGGCAGCTTCTTCATCACCTACAAAGAGAGCGAGACCACCGGCTATGCCGGCTGCACCACCACCGTGAAGGTGGCCGAGAATGCGCAGAAGGTGTCCATGCTGCGCTTCGGCCCCGCCGCCAGCCAGCTGATCATCGAAAAGGGCACCCGCCATCTGTGCCACTACGAGACCGGCTACGGCTCCATGACCCTGGGCGTGGCCGCCGACGAGATCGAAAGCCAGCTGTCCGACGAGGGCGGCCAGGTGAAGTTCAGCTACACGCTGGACGCCGACCAGGACACCGTGCTCAGCCGCAATCTGGTGACCATCACCGTGAAGCGGGCCGAGCGCACACCCCTTTGATTTGCTGTTCCCGGCGCGGCGCGCGCCTTCAAGTTTAAAAGGAAAGGAATACCGATCGATATGACCAATATGGAAAACGAATCCATGATCGCCGAGATGAAGGAAACCTACAAGAACTACAACCCCCGCAAGGATGCGCTGGACGAGGCCCGCGCCCTGCTGACTCAGGCCGCTCAGGCTGCCATGGCCGCCGGTGAGCTGCCCCAGACCGATCTGCCCGACTTCATCGTGGAGATCCCCGGTGATGTGAAGAACGGCGACGTGGCCAGCAACCTGGCCATGGCCGGCGCCCGCGTCTTCAAGAAGGCTCCCCGCCAGATCGCCGATGCCATTCTGGCCCATCTGCCCAGCCTGGAGAACAGCATCTTCTCCAAGGTGGAGGTGGCCGGCCCCGGCTTCATCAACCTGTTCCTGGCTCCGGGCTGGTTTGCCAGCGTGGTCTACGGCGCAACCCTGAACGAGCAGTACGGCCGCACCGATTTCGGCGAGGGCAAGAAGATCAACGTGGAGTTCGTTTCCGCCAACCCCACCGGCCCCATGCACCTGGGCAACGCCCGCGGCGGCGCGCTGGGTGACTGCCTGGCCGCTGTGATGGACTGGGCCGGTTACGATGTGACCCGTGAGTTCTACGTGAACGACGCGGGCAACCAGATCCAGAAGTTCGGCAAGAGCCTGTCCGCCCGTTACCTGCAGCACTTCAAGGGCGAGGAGGCCGTGCCCTTCCCCGAGGACGGCTACCAGGGCGAGGACATCAAGGTTCTGGCCACCGAATTTGCCTCCATCGAGGGTGACAAGTACGTGGACGCCGACGAGGAGACCCGCAAGCAGGCTCTGATCAACTACGGCCTGCCCAAGAACGTGGCCGGTCTGGAGCGTGACCTGGCCAAGTACCGCATCACCTACGATGTGTGGTTCCGCGAGAGCACCCTGCACGACTCCGGCGCAGTGCAGGCGGTGATCGACAAGCTGCTGGCCACCGGTGCCTGCTACAAGGCCGAGGACGGCGCCATCATGTACAAGAGCGCCCAGTACAGCGAGAAGTACGGCGCGGCCAACAAGCGCAAGGATGAGGACGAGGCCAAGGACGAGGTTCTGGTGCGTGCCAACGGCATTCCCACCTACTTCGCGGCGGATATCGCCTACCACTACAACAAGCTGGCCGTGCGCGGCTTCGATAAAGCCATCGACATCTGGGGCGCCGACCATCACGGCCACGTGGCCCGTATGAAGGGCGCCATGGACGCCGTGGGCCTGAACGGCGAGGATCTGGACGTGATCCTGATGCAGCTGGTCAAGCTGGTAAAGGACGGCCAGCAGGTGCGTATGAGCAAGCGGACCGGTAAGGCCATCACCCTGACCGACCTGCTGGACGAGGTGCCCATCGATTCCGCCCGCTTCTTCTTCAACCTGCGCGAGGCAGGCAGCCAGATGGACTTTGACCTGGATCTGGCCGTTAAGGAGGACAGCGAGAACCCGGTATACTACGTGCAGTACGCCCACGCCCGCATCTGCTCCATCGTGAAGAAGCTGGCCAGCGAGGGCATCTCCTACGAGGGTCATACCGCCTGGGCCGGTTACCAGTTCAGCGAGCCCGCCGAGCTGGAGCTGATCCGTGCCGTGAGCGCCTTCCCCGCTGAGATCGTGACCAGCGCCAAGAACTACGAGCCCGCCCGCATCACCCGCTACGTGATCGACCTGGCCGGCTCCTTCCACAAGTTCTACAACGCCTGCCGCATCAAGGACGCGGAGCCTGCCGCCCGTCAGGCCCGTCTGGCTCTGTGCCTGGCCGTGAAGCAGGTCATCGCCAACGTGCTGACCATGTTCAAGGTCACCGTACCCGAGAGCATGTAAGCAGTCTACAATCTGCAAGCAACATGTAAAAGGCCCGTTTCTGTGAAGGAAACGGGCCTTTCTTTCCCCACCGGACGCGAAGCGCGTGTTATAATAAAGAAAAAATGCTTTACCACCCGGAAAGGAAGTGTGTATATGCTTTGGTGTTCTCATTGTCAGTGCAGCGCGGCGGACAGCGCCCTGACCTGCCCGCAGTGCGGCGGGCCGCTGGAGCCGATGCCCCGCGCCAAATGGAATTTTTCTCTCAAGGACCGGCCCGGTCACCGTATGCCCCAGGACCCGGTCCATCTGACCAACCTGCCGGATTATGCACTGGCCGGAATGCTGGCCGAACTTCTGGAGGACAACGGTATCCCCAGCTTCCTGCAGGAATCCGGCACGCTGGGGCAGGCCTCCAGCACCTATCTGGGCACCTCCCTGCTGGGATATGATCTGTATGTGGAGCGCAGCCAGCTGCAGGAGGCAACGGAATGGATGAATGCCTTCCTGAATGCACCCGGCGACAATGTCGAAGCGGAGGATTCCGAATTCGCCGTTGACTGAGGCTCTGCTGCCTCGGCCGCTGCTTTGGCCAGTCTGCCAAAAATCTTTTTCCTGTTTTATGCAGATTGACAAAGCCCCCCTTCTGTTTCATAATAAAAGCCAGAGCGTCGCCCGGAAGCTTCCAATGCGTGCTCTGGCTTTTTCTGTGCCGCCACGGCACAGCCCAATGAGATTGTTAGGAGGAATCCCTTTATGCGTATGAAAGAAGGCAAGCTGGTACTGATCGGCGCCGGTATGGTGGGCAGCGCCACTCTGAACGCCATTCTGGCCCAGAGCGTGGTCAACGAGATCGTGGTGATCGACGCCAACGAGGACAAGGCCCTGGGCGAGGTGCTGGATGCTCTGCACACCACCTCTTTTGCCTATTCCACCAACACCACCATCCGGGTGGGCAGCTACGCCGACTGCGCGGATGCCTCCATCATCGTAATGACCGCCGGGCCCAGCATCCAGGCCGGTGACAACGACCGCCGGGTGCTGGCGGAGAAGAACATCGCTGTGATGGACGCGGTGATGGCTCAGATCACCCGCTACACCCGCAGCGCCATCCTGATCGTGGTCACCAACCCGGTGGACCTGGTCACCTACTTTGCCCAGACCAAATACAACTACCCTGCCGACAAGATCTTCGGCACCGGCACCCTGCTGGACACCGCCCGCATGCGTCAGCTCATCGCTGCCCAGTGCGATGTGGACTCCAAGAACGTGCATGGCTACCTGCTGGGTGAGCACGGCGAAAGCGCCTTCATCCCCTGGAGCATGGTGAATGTGGCCGGCATCCCGGTGGACGAGCTGCCCCGTGCCTTCGGCCTGAGCGCCGCGCTGGACAAGGAGAAAATTCTGGCGGACACCAAGGCCGCCGGTCTGCGGGTGCTGAAGCTGAAGGGCTTCACCTCCAGCGGCATTGCCCAGAGCGTGGCCCGTCTGGTGCGCGCCATCGTGCTGAACGAGCGCTGCGTGCTGCCGGTGAGCTGCGTGCTGCAGGGCGAGTACGACCTGGAGCAGGTTGCCATGAGCGTGCCCTGTGTGATCGGCGCCAACGGCCGTGAGCGGGTGCTGGAGATATCCCTGCTGCCGGAAGAGCAGGATCAGCTGGCCGCCTGCTGCGAGAGCCTGCAGAAGATGCTGCTGCAGCTGGGCCTGTAATTTCTGCCTCGAAAACAACAAAAAGCGCATCCCAGATGGGATGCGCCTTTCTTGTTTTCGAAAGCCGGGCAGGTTTTCCACAAACCTGCCCGGAGATTGTTTAAAAGTAGCTGCGAATCTGGAACTTATCCACCTTTTCCACCTTTTCCTCGATGAGGGCGGTGTGGTCCTCATTCCAGTGTACCGGAATGGCCTCGTTGCGGGTCAGCCGCAGCAGCTCATCCACCCGCTTGGTCTCCTCGGCGGTGTACATCAGGTAGGACACGCCCTCCCGCTTGGCGCGGCCGGTCCGGCCGATGCGGTGTGTGTAGTGCTCGTTGGCGCCGGGCACATCGTAGTTGACCACCGCGTCCACATCGTCTACGTCGATGCCGCGGGCGGCCACGTCGGTGGCCACCAGAACGGCAATGTTGCCCTCACGGAAGCTGGCCATGATCTTGTTCCGGTCACTCTGGGAAAGGTCGCCGTGCAGGCAATCCACCACAAAGTTCAGCCGGGCCAGCTGGTTGGTCAGGATGGCGGTGGTGAACTTGGTGTTGCAGAACACCATCACCCGCTTGTACTCGCCGGAGATGATGATCTGAGCCAGGTCCGCCAGCTTGTTGCGGCCGGTGGTCAGCAGCTTGTACTGGTGGATCTTGGGCTGGCTTTCCAGCACCGGCTGCACGCTGATCTCCTCGGCATCCCGCTGGTAGAGCCAGCCGATGTCCATCACCTCGCGGCTGATGGTGGCGCTGAACATGCACAGGCTTTTGCGGGCCTTCATGAAATCGATGATCCGGCGCACATCCTTGTAGAAGCCCATGTTCAGCATCTCGTCCGCCTCATCCAGCACGATGCTGGTCACGCCGCTCACATCGATGTTCTTGTGGTGCATGTGGTCCATCAGTCGGCCCGGGGTGGCCACCACGATCTGGCAGCCCTTCTTCAGCTTCTCGGCCTGACGCTGGATGTTGGCGCCGCCGTACACACAGACAATGCGCACCTTGGGCAGGAAATGGGCCAGCTCGGTGAGCTCCTCGGCGATCTGCTGGGCCAGCTCACGGGTGGGGGCCAGGATCACCGCCTGGGGCTTGTTGCTTTCGGGGTTGATCCGCTCAATGATGGGAATGCCGAAGGCGCAGGTCTTGCCGGTACCGGTGGGGGCCTTGGCAATTACATCCTTGCCGGCCATCATCACCGGAATGGCCTTCTCCTGTACCTCGGTCATCTCGGTGAAGCCCATACGCTCCACGGCCTGCAAAATTTCGGGGCTGCATTTCAGCTCACTGTATAACATAGTTTATTTACTCCGTTTCGTATATTCCCGCCCGGTCCCGTGCGCAGGCGCGCACCACCGGCCGCGGGGGTTTTCTTTTTTGTGCATACGTAATTATTATATCATGCCCGTGGCCGAAACGGAATAGCCCGCCTCCTGCCACCCGGGCAGCAAAAAGCCGCGGTCACCAACGGTGGCCACGGCTTTGCTTTTATTATGCGTGGGGCTCAGGCTGCCGGTTCAGAATCTCCATGAATTCCTCGCCGGTGATGGTCTCCCGCTCCATCAGGAAGGCGGCCAGCTCGTGCAGCTTGTCCACGTTGTCCTTCAGGATCTCCATGGCCTTGGCGTGGGCGGATTTGATCAGCTCCAGAACCTCCTGGTCGATCTTCTCCGCGGTGCCCTCGCTGCAGGCCAGCGAAGCGTCGCCGCCCAGATACTGGCTGTTCACGGTGGCCAGAGCCATCATGTCGAATTCCTTGCTCATGCCCAGCCGGGTGACCATGTTCCGGGCCAGCCGGGTGGCCTGCTCGATGTCGTTGGCTGCACCGCTGGTGTAGCTGCCGAAGATCAGCTCCTCAGCCGCACGGCCGCCGGTGAAGGTGGCGATCTTGTTGAAGGCCTCCTCACGGCTCAGCAGATTGGTCTCCTCCTCGGGCACCTGCAGGGTATAGCCCAGTGCGCCGGAGGTGCGGGGCACGATGGTGATCTTGGCCACCGGGGCGCTGTTGGTCTGCTTGGCTGCCACCAGCGCGTGGCCGATCTCGTGGTAGGCCACGATCCGCTTTTCTCTGGGGTTGAGCACCTTGTTCTTGCGCTGGTAGCCCGCGATGACGGTTTCCACCGCTTCCATCAGGTCGCTCTGGTTCACGATGCGGCGATTCTGCTTCACCGCCCGCAGCGCGGCCTCGTTCACCATGTTGGCCAGCTCGGCACCGGAAGCGCCGCTGGTGGCCCGGGCAATGGCCATGAAGTCCACGTTCTCGTCCACCATGACCTTTTTGGCGTGCACCTTCAGGATGGCGGCGCGGCCTTCCAGGTCGGGCAGCTCCACCGGGATGCGCCGGTCAAACCGGCCGGGGCGCAGCAGGGCTTTGTCCAGAGTCTCAGGCCGGTTGGTGGCCGCCAGGATGATAACGCCCTTGCTGCCGTCGAAGCCGTCCATTTCGGTGAGCAGCTGGTTCAAAGTCTGCTCACGCTCGTCGTTGCCGCCGCTGATGCCGGCCGCGTTGTCACGGCTCTTGCCGATGGTATCGATCTCATCGATGAACACGATGCAGGGGGCTTTCTCCGCCGCCTGCTTGAACAGATCGCGCACACGGGCCGCGCCCATGCCCACGAACATCTCCACGAATTCGGAACCGGCGATGCTGAAGAAAGGCACGCCCGCCTCACCAGCGACGGCCTTGGCCAGCAGGGTCTTACCGGTGCCCGGAGGGCCCACCAGCAGCGCGCCCTTGGGCAGGGTGGCACCGATGCTGTTGTACTTGCCGGGATTGTGCAGGAAGTCCACGATCTCGGCCAGGGCTTCCTTAGCCTCATCCTGCCCGGCCACATCCGCGAAGGTTTTGCCGGTCTGGGCCTCCACATACACCTTGGCATTGGATTTGCCGAAGCTCATGGCGTTGGGGCCGCCCATCTTTTTCATCATGAAGCGCATGAGCAGCTGGCCCAGCAGCACCATGAACAGCACCGGCAGCACCACGCTGAACAAAAGATTCATGATGGGCGAGGTCTTGGTGGGGATCACACCGCCGTATTCCACCTCACCGCCTTCCGGGTTCTTGGCTTCCAGCAGCCGCTCCACCCGGTCCGGGTCATTGACCAGTGCGGTCTGATAGATCCGCTCCCGGCCGTTTTCGTCCTGTGCCTGGTAGGTGATGGTTCCGCTGGAGGCATCCTCCTGCACCACGCTCACCTTGCCCTCCTCCAGATCGGTGACGAAGCGATTGTAGCTCACCTCGGTCACCGAACCGCGCATAATGTTGGGGAACACCAGCGCATTGAGCAAAAGCAGGATCAACACCGCGGCCACGTAGTAATAGATCAGTGCCTTTTTGGGGTTTTGGGGTCCTGTTGTTTTCATATTCACTCCGCCTTTTTCAAGTGGTATCAGTTCAAGTCTACTATTCTAGGATACATTCCCGATATGAAGAATATATGAACGTTTCTAAAAGATTTCGCGCGTGATTCAGGGCAGCTCCACTTCCCCCAGTTCCAGGGGTGTTTCGCCGTAGGGGTCCAGGGTAATTTGCAGGGTTTTTGTCTCCAGCTCCTCCGGGTCTACCTCCAGAATCAGCTCCACATCCCCGATGCAGCCCACCGGCACGCAGGGCTCTTTTTCCAGCGTGATGCTCTCGTCCCAGGGGTCCCACACATCCACCGCATATTCATGGCCCTTCGCCGGGCGCACCCCCAGATTCCATCCGGCCACATAAACATCCTGGTCGCTGTTGTTGGTGAGCACGAAGCGCAGGCGGTAATATTCATACCCCTCCTCTGCTCCTTCCGGCTGCACCGGCTCGATCTGCACTCCATCCATGGAGGCATACCAGCCGGGCGCGGTGCTCAGTGCGCTCAGGTGCATGGCACCCCAGATGCCGGTTCCCAGAATGGCCAGCACCAGCAGACCCGCCAGCACCCAAAGGCCCATTCCCTTCCGGGTATCCTCAATCATCGCCGGTCACCTCCTGGTCAAACTGCACGGCCACGCATGCCGCCTGCACGCTTTCGGTGTTGTAGTCCTCATTCTTTTCCAGCCAGTGCAGCCAGAGGGCGCCCTCGCTCACGGATTCCGGCACCAGGAAGTATACCCAACCCTCTTCCATGCCGGGGCCGCACAGCTCGTAGCCCTCCAGTGCCCGCATGGCCCATTCCGGATGCTCCTGCTCCAGCTGGTAGCTGCCCAGGCTGGGATAGTACACCCCGCCGCATTGCAGATAGAACGCCCCATCGCAGTCCCATGCGGCTTCGTTCAGAACGCCCAGGCTCACCGACGCCCGCACGATCTTTTCCCCCTGGGCGATGCCGGTGATCCGGCCCAGGGCCTCGCCCTGTCTGCCCACCTTTACGGCACGCTGATACGGCCCAAAGGCAAAGCTCTCATCCGCCTGCTGCATACTCTGCTGCGCGTCCGGCACATAGACCGCGTTCCGCCATTCCAGCTGACGGCCCCGCAGCCAGAAAAACGCCCCCTCTGCCAGCAGTACCACCAGCAGCAGTACACAGAGCACCAGTGGCAGCAGTCTTGCCGCGCCTGCGCTTTTCTGCTCCGGGAGCTGACCCGAAAAGCGGTCCGGCTCCTGCCAGGGCTCCTGCTCCAGCATTTGTGCGTTCCAGGCATCATATTCCGGTGCGTTTCGCTTCATGGACCCCGCCCCTCCTCTTCCGGCACATGCCCCGCCGGGGCAGCCGGTTTTCGTTTTCTTTTATTATACCGGTTTGAACAGATTCTGTCAGCAAAATGCATAAAGAAAACGCCGCCGGTGTTAACCGGCGGCGTTTGAAAAAGCGGGGATTTCGCGCTTACAGGGTGGAAATATCGATCAGCTCCACGTCGTCCAGGGTGGCTCCGCTGCGCAGGGTCTCCACCAGCACCTTGGCGGTATCGATGGCGGTCAGGCAGGGCACGCTCAGCTCCACGGCCTTGCGGCGCATCTTCACGCTGTCCAGATCCGGGTCACGGCCATGGTCAGAGGTGGAGATCACGTAGTCCACCAGACCGCTTTCCAGCAGGTCCAGAATGTTGGGATGCTCGTCGCTGATGCGGCGCACGGTGTTGCAGGCAATCATGTTGCTGTTCAGGGTCTTGGCGGTACCGCTGGTGGCATAGAGCTTGTAGCCCATGTCCTTCAGCTGCCAAGCGGTGTCCAAGATCTCCAGCTTGTCCGCGTTCTTCACGGTGATCAGGCAGCAGCTGCCGCTGCGGGGCTTCTGGAACTTGTAGCCAGCGCCCACCAGGCCCTTCAGCAAAGCCTCGCTGAAGGTGCGGGCGATGCCCAGTACCTCGCCGGTGCTCTTCATCTCGGGTCCCAGCTGGGTGTCCACGCCGTGCAGCTTCTCAAAGCTGAACACGGGCACCTTGACAGCCACATAGGGAGCGTCGGGACGGATGCCGGTGCCCCAGCCCATATCCTTCAGCTTCTCGCCCAGCATGCAGCGCACGGCCAGCTCCACCATGGGAACGCCGGTCACCTTGCTGATGTAGGGCACGGTACGGCTGGAACGGGGGTTCACCTCGATGACGTAGACCTGGTTGTTGTACACCACATACTGGATGTTCACCAGGCCCACCACCTTCAGCTCCTTGGCCAGGCGGCCGGTGTACTCCACCATCATCTGCTTGATGCGGGGAGACAGGGTGCGGGGCGGGTAAACGCTGATGGAGTCGCCGGAATGGATGCCGGCGCGCTCCACGTGCTCCATCATGCCGGGGATCAGGTAATCCTCGCCGTCGCAGATGGCGTCCACCTCACACTCGGTGCCCATCAGGTACTTGTCCACCAGAACCGGGTTCTCCATGTCGGTGTGCTCGGCGATGATGGCCATGTACTCGGTCACATCGTCCGGACCGTAGGCGATGATCATGTTCTGACCGCCCAGCACATAGCTGGGACGCAGCAGAACCGGGTAGCCCAGCTCGCTGCCCGCGGCCAGGGCCTGCTCGGTGGTGAAGACGGTGTGTCCCTTCGGGCGGGGAATGCCGCAGCGCTCCAGCAGCTCGTCGAAGCGCTCACGGTCCTCGGCCTCGTCGATGGCGTCCGCCGGGGTGCCCAGCAGCTTCACGCCCAGCTCGGTCAGGTGCTTGGTGAGCTTGATGGCGGTCTGGCCGCCGAACTGAACCACGCAGGCCCAGGGCTTCTCGGTCTCCAGGATGTTCTCCACGCTCTCGGGGTCCAGCGGGTCAAAGTACAACCGGTCGCCGGTGTCGAAGTCGGTGGAAACGGTCTCGGGGTTGTTGTTGGCGATCACGGCCTCGTAGCCGAACTTCTTCAGGGTCCATACGCAGTGTACGCTGCAGTAGTCGAACTCGATGCCCTGACCAATGCGGATGGGGCCGGAACCGAAGACCAGCACCTTCTTCTTGTCGGTGGGATGGTCGGCAATGAACTGAGCGGCCTCGTTCTCCTCGTCAAAGCTGGAGTAGAAGTAGGGGGTGCGGGCGGCGAACTCGGCGGCGCAGGTATCCACCATCTTGAAGCCGGCGCGCAGGCGGGCAGGCAGCTCGGTGCAGCCGCTGATGCGCTTAATGGCCTTGTCGGTGAAGCCCTGGCGCTTGGCCAGCTTGTACAGCTCCATGCTCATCTCGCCGGCGGCCAGACGCTTCTCGGTGTCGGCCAGCTTGGCCAGCTTGGACAGGAACCAGTAGTCGATCTTGGTGGCGGCGTAGATCTCCTCGAAATCAAAGCCGCGCTTGATGGCCTCGAACACCACGAAGCTGCGGTCAGAGTCGCAGACATGCAGCTTTGCACGGATCTCCTCGTCGCTGCACTCGGCCAGCGCGGGCAGGTCCATGGTATCCAGACCCAGCTCGATGGAGCGCACCGCCTTCATCAGGGCCTCCTCGAAGCTCTGACCGATGGCCATGACCTCGCCGGTGGCCATCATCTGGGTGCCCAGGTCCTTCTTGGCGTAAACGAACTTATCGAAGGGCCACTTGGGGAACTTGACCACGCAGTAGTCCAGCGCGGGCTCGAAGCAGGCGCAGGTCTGACCGGTGATGTCGTTGGTGATCTCGTCCAGGCTGTAGCCGATGGCGATCTTGGTGGCAACCTTGGCGATGGGGTAACCGGTGGCCTTGGAGGCCAGCGCGGAGGAGCGGCTCACGCGGGGGTTTACCTCGATGACCGCGTACTCGAAGCTGTCCGGCTTCAGGGCGAACTGGCAGTTGCAGCCGCCCTCGATGCCCAGCTCGGTGATGATGCGCAGCGCGGAGGAGCGCAGCATCTGATATTCCTTATCGGACAGGGTCTGGCTGGGAGCCACAACGATGGAGTCACCGGTGTGCACGCCCACGGGGTCGAAGTTTTCCATGTTGCAGACGGTGATCACGTTGCCCTTGCCGTCCCGCATTACTTCGTACTCGATCTCTTTCCAGCCGGCGATGCACTTCTCGATCAGCACCTGATGGATGGGAGACAGGCGCAGACCGTTGGTGCCGATCTCGCGCAGCTGGGCCTCATCCTCACAGATGCCGCCGCCGGTGCCGCCCATGGTGAAGGCGGGGCGCACGATCACGGGGTAGTCGATCTCCTTGGCGAAGGCCAGAGCGTCGTCCAGGTTCTCCACCACCTTGCTGGGGATGCAGGGCTCGCCCAGCTTCTCCATGGTGTCCTTGAACAGCTGACGGTCCTCGGCCCGGTCGATGGTCTCGGGCTTGCAGCCCAGCAGACGCACGCCCTCGGCCTCCAGGAAGCCTTCCCGGGCCAGGGTCATGGCCATGTTCAGGCCGGTCTGGCCGCCCAGGTTGGGCAGGATGGAGTCCGGCTTTTCCTTGCGGATAATGCGCTTGATGACCTCGGGGGTCATGGGCTCCACATATACCCGGTCGGCGATGTTGGGGTCGGTCATGATGGTGGCGGGGTTGGAGTTCACCAGCACCACCTCGATGCCCTCGGCCTTCAGCGCACGGCAGGCCTGGGTGCCGGAGTAGTCGAACTCGGCCGCCTGGCCGATGATGATGGGGCCGGAGCCGATCACCAGAACTTTTTTAATGCTCGTATCCTTTGGCATGGCTCAGCAGCCTCCCTTCATCATGTCCACAAATTCATCAAACAGGTAGTCGGTATCCTTGGGGCCGCCGCAGGCTTCCGGGTGGAACTGCACGGTGAAGCAGTCCATGTTGTTGTAGCGGATGCCTTCCACGGTGCCGTCGTTGGCGTTCACGTGGCTCACCTCGCCCAGGGCTTTGTCCAGGCTGTCGCCCACCACGGCATAGCCGTGGTTCTGGCTGGTGATGTAGGTGCGGCCGTGGGCCAGATCGGTGACCGGCTGGTTCACACCGCGGTGACCGTACTTCAGCTTTTCGGTCTTGGCGCCCTTAGCCAGCGCCATCAGCTGATGGCCCAGGCAGATGCCGAAGATGGGCAGGCCCAGCTTGGCGATCTCTTTCAGGTTCTCGATGATCTCCACGTTTTCCGCCGGGTCGCCGGGGCCGTTGGAGAGCATGATGCCGTCCAGACCCATCTCCTTGAGCTGGCTGGCGGTGGTGGTGGCGGGCACAACGCTCACCTTGCAGTTCCGCTTGACCAGGCTGCGCTGGATGTTGTTCTTGCAGCCGAAGTCGAACAGGGCCACGTGGTACTTGCCGCCCTCGTTGAGCACACAGGTCTCGGTGCGGGTCACGTTGGCCACAGCCTCGGTCACGTTGTACTCCCGGATGGCCTTCATCAGGGCCTCGTCCGCCAGAGCCTCCTCGGCGGTGGCGTACTCGGTGGTGAGCGCGCCGTTCATAACGCCGCTCTCACGCAGCAGGCGCACCAGGCTGCGGGTGTCGATGCCCGCCAGACCGATGATGTTCTGCTCCTTCAGGTACTGATCCAGAGTCTTTTTGCAGCGGAAGTTGCTGGGCGCGTCGCACAGCTCGCGCACGATATAGCCAAAGGCCCAGATGCGGCCGGACTCCGCGTCCTCGCCGTTGATGCCGTAGTTGCCCACCAGAGGATAGCTCTGGGTGATGATCTGACCGTAGTAGCTGGGGTCGGTCAGGGTCTCTTCGTAGCCCACCATGCCGGTGTTGAACACCACCTCACCCACGCGGGTGCCGGTAGCGCCGAACTGCTGGCCTTCCAGCACGGTTCCGTTGGCCAAAACCAAAAATGTTTTCAAGGCTCTAATCCCTCGCTTTCAGCGTTGTTGCAAAATGGTTGCCCTTGCGTGACAAAGGCCGGCCCGGCCGGGCAAAAAAGCACCCGGTCGGGCTCAGAAAAGTGATCACAGGGTCTGCTTTGCCTGCTCCTTCATCTTGCGGCTGCCCAGGTGCACCAGAGGCAGCTTGCCCTCCTTGCAGATGGGGCACTCCTCGGGCAGGTAGTTGGGCAGGTCCAGCTTGGCAGCGCTGGCCAGGATGGGAATGGGAGAGGGAGCTTCGGCCTTGGTGCGGTCCACCACGCAGACGATGCCCAGGCACTCGCCGCCGGCCTCTTCGATCACGCGCTTGGTCTCCAGGCTGGAGATACCGGTGGTCACCACGTCCTCGGCGATGATGCACTTCTCGCCGGGCTTGATGGCGAAGCGCTTCAGGGTCATCACATTGTCCACACGCTCGGTGAAGATGGCGCGCTTGCCCAGCTGGCGGCCCAGCTCGTAGGCGTACACGATGCCGCCCATGGCGGGACCGACGATCAGGTCAATGTCCATATCCTTCAGCTGCTCAGCCACGTTCGCCATTACCTTGGCGCACTGGTCGGGGTACTGCTGCAGGAAAGCCATCTGGCAGTAGGCGCTGGAATGGCGGCCGCTGCTCAGCAGGAAGTGGCCCTCCAGAAAGGCTTCGCACTCTTTCAAGATCTCGATGGTGTTGTTCATGATAACCTCTCCTCTACTCTATCTGAAAACAATTGATAACTGTTCTGCCTTCGGCAGTTTTTATACCGCCGGTTTTAAATCAGCCGAATTTTACACAAAGCTGCCGATCAAAAATTGGATGAATTTTGCGCGATGAACGCAAAAGCCGCCAATTTTACACCCGGGCGCAGCCGCGGATCTCGTCCAGGGTCTCCACTCCATGGGCCTCCATCCAGGCGGCGATCTCATCGGTGATGGTCTCGCAGGCGCGGGGATTCATGAAGTTCGCGGTGCCCACCTGCACAGCAGTGGCGCCCGCCATGATGAACTCCAGCGCGTCGGCGCCAGTCAGAATGCCGCCCAGGCCGATCACCGGCACGTTCACAGCGCCGCAGACCTGGTAGACCATGCGCAGGGCGATGGGCTTGATGGCCGGGCCGGACAGACCCGCGAAAATATTGTTGAACACCGGGCGGCGTTTTTCCAGATCAATGGCGCAGGCCTGGAAGGTGTTCACCAGGCTCAGCGCGTCCGCTCCCGCCTCCACGCAGGCGGCGGCCATCTGGCAGATGTCCTCAGCCTGGGGGCTCAGCTTGACGATCAGGGGCTTTTTGCAGACCGCCCGCACCCGGCTGACCACCTCTTTGGCGCTGTCGGCCTTGATGCCGTAGGCGATGCCGCCCTGCTTCACGTTGGGGCAGCTGATGTTCAGCTCCACAAAATCCACGCTGGTGGGGTTGAGCAGCTCGGCACCCTTCTCGTAGTCCTCAATGCAGCCGCCGCCCAGGTTGGCCCAGATGGTGGTGCCCAGAGTTTCCATCACCGGCAGCTCATGGTCGATGAAGTGCTGTACGCCGGGGTTCTGCAGGCCGATGGAATTGATCAGGCCGCTGGGGGTCTCCAGCAGGCGCTCGCCCTGGTTGCCCGGCTTGGGGATCAGAGTGATGCCCTTGCCGCTGATGCCGCCCAGCTTTTTCAGATCCACCATGCCGGCGTACTCCTCGCCGAAGCCGAAGGTGCCGGACGCACCCACCACCGGGCCAGCCATTTCCTTGCCCAGCAGGTTTACCTTCAGGGATACGCTCATGCGCCGAACACCTCCTTGGAATCAAATACAGGGCCTTCCTTGCACACGCACCTGCCGCCGGTCTCGGTGTGGCAGGTGCAGCCCAGGCAGGCGCCGATGCCGCAGGCCATCTTGCGCTCCAGGCTCACGATGCAGCGGGTGCCCGCAGCGTCGCAGAGCTTTGCCACCGCCCGCATCATGGGGTCGGGACCGCAGCAGAGCACCAGGTCGTATTCCTCGGGCTTGAGCAGCTGGGTCACAAAGCCGTGGAAGCCGAAGCGGCCGCTGTCGGTAGCCAGCTGGACCTTGCCGCACACCTGGGTGAAGCGGTCCATGCCGTAGGGCTCGTCCCGGAAGCCGCAGAAGTAGTCGACCTTGGTACCCGCGGCGCACAGCTCCTTGGCCAGCTGGTACAGGGGGGCGGTACCGATGCCGCCGCCCACCAGGGCCACCCGCTTGCCCACGGCCTCGACCACGTTGAAGCCGTTGCCGGAGGGCCCCACCAGGCTCAGGGTGTCGCCGGGATTCAGAGCAGCCAGCTTTTCGGTGCCCTTGCCCCGCACCTCGTACAGAAATTCCAGGGTGGCCAGCTCAGGATCATAGGAATGCACGCTGATGGGGCGGCTCAGCACCGGGGCCACATCCGCGGGCCAGCAGCGCAGCATGAAGAACTGGCCGGCTTTCGGGGCCTTGTCCCGCCGGGGCCAGCTCACGGTCATCAGGCGGATGGTATCGGTCAGGCACTGGTGATCCAGAACCTTTACATCACAGGCGATCGCAGGCATTCTTGATGGCCTCCTTCATGTTCACGCACTCGTTGTAGGCAGCCTGGGCGAATTCCACACCGGGCTGCTTCTTGTAGGCCAGCAGCACACCGCGGCTGGAGTTCACCACGCCGCCGTTGCCGGCGCTCAGGTACTGGGCGATGTCCTCGGCGGTGCCGCCCTGGGCGCCGTAGCCGGGAATCAGGAAGAAGCTGTCCTTATAGCGGGCGCGGATCTCGGCCGCCTCCTCGATGTGGGTACCGCCGATGACCAGGCCCAGGCTGGAGTAACCGTGCTCGCCCATGCAGCTCTTGCCCATGGCGTTCAGCTTGTCGCCAACCATATCGTATACGTGGCGGCCGTCGGCCAGCTTCTCGTACTCAAAGTCCTTGGCGCCGGGGTTGGAGGTGCGCACCAGTACGAACACGCCCTTGCCCTTCTCTTCCACAAAGGGCATGTAGGGCTTGATGGAATCCAGGCCCATGTAGGGGGCCAGGGTGATGAAGTCGGCCTCGAAATCGCCCTCGAAGTGAGCCTTGGCATACATCTCGGCGGTCTTGGCGATGTCGCCGCGCTTGATGTCGGCGATCACCGGCACGCCGGTGGCCTTCACGTAGTCCAGGGTCTTCTTGTAGGCGTTCAGGCCGTCCATACCCAGGCTCTCGTAGTAAGCGATCTGCACCTTGAAGCAGCCTGCCACAGACTTGGTGGCGTCCACAATGGCCTGGTTGAAGCGAACGATGTTCTCACCGGCAGTGAGCTCAGCCTTGGCAAAGCCCTCCGGCAGATAGGAAAAATCGGTGTCCAGTCCCACGCACACCGGGCCGCGGGCAGCAACAGCTTCGTACAGTTTGTCCATGTTGGTCATTGTGAACCTCTCCTTTTCATCTTCATCTTTGGTCCGGCAGAGCCGGTTTTTGTTTTCGTGTTCAAGTGCGAGGATTCTTTTCCTCTATTATAAAGGATAGCTGCGTTTTTCGCCAGACTCAGCGCTGGTAAGTCACGCGCCCGCCCCGGATGGTCAGATCCACCCGGCCGTAGAGCGTTACTCCGTCGAAGGGAGTGTTGTGGCTCTTGGAGTGCATGGCGGCGGCGTCCACCACGTAGGGGGTGTCCAGTTCCACCAGAGTCAGGTCGGCGTCCATGCCCACCTGGATGGCGCCCTTGCCTGCAAGACCCAGGATCGCCGCCGGGAAGCGGCTCATCAGCGCCTCCAGGTAGTACAGGTCCAGGCCCTGCTCCCGGCACAGCTTGGTGTAGCACACGCCGAAGGCGGTCTCCAGCCCGATCATGCCCGCCGCACCGTTTGCCTTATCCTCGGCAGAGTGGGGGGCGTGGTCGGTGGCGATGGCATCCACCACGCCGGTGCGGATGGCCTCAACCAGGGCCTCCACATCCTCCGCCTGGCGGATGGGCGGGTTCACCCGGTAATCGGTGTCCGCAAACCAAAGGTGATGGGGGGTCACCTCGCAGGTGACCGGCACGCCCCGGCGCTTTGCGTCGCCGATGGCGGCCACGGCTTCCTTGGTGCTCACATGGCACATGTGCAGCCGGGTGCCGTAGTACTCGCTCAGGTGCAGGTTGCGCACCGTCTCGATGTTCTCGGCCAGGCGGTAATCCCATTTGGAGATCTCCATATCCTCGGCGTGGCTCATCAGCACCAGATCCCGCCGGGCGCAGATGGCGAAGGCCTTGGCCATCACCTGATTGTTCTGCACACCTTTGCCGTCCTCGGTGATAAAGCGCAGGTCCTCGGGCAGGCTCTTCAGGTGGTCCAGGGTGTGGCCGTCGAAGTTCTCGGTGATGGAGATGGTCTGGTTGGCCCCGCAGATGCCCAGACGCTCGGCCTCATCCATCACGGCGTGGGCCTGCGCGGCACTGGAGCACACCGGCTTGGTGTTGGGCATCAGGTTCACGAAGGTGTAGCCGCCCGCGGCTGCAGCCGCGCTGCCGGTGGCGATGTCCTCCTTGTATTCAAAGCCCGGGGTGCGCCAGTGGCAGTGCAGATCGATGAAACCGGGCAGCAGGGTGCGGCCGGCAGCGTCGATCACCTCTTCCCCATGGGCAGGCATATCCTGCATCAGGCCTGCGATCTTGCCGTCCCGGATCAGTACATCCACCTGGGTCCCATCCGACAGTTTTGCGTTTTTGATCAGCATCAAAGCGCCTCCTCTCAGCGAAAAAAGCTTAAAAAAAAATGACTCTTCCCAAAAAAGGAAAAGTCAAACAAAGACCCCTTGCGCCAGCAAGAAGAATACCGAAGCCAGAACAAATGCAAACTGCTTGCCGATCATCTTGCTCATGGTTCCGCCTCCTTGCCGCCGGGTCAATTTAAATCGTCTGATTTTACCACAGTTCGCACGGCTTGTCAAGACAATTGTCATATTCTGCCGAGCGAAAAGGGCGGCCTCTCAAAAGAAGCCGCCCTTGCCTTTATTTCGCCTGTTCCCCGGGCGTGCCGATCTGGCGCAGCGCCTTGCGGAACTGGACGCTGAACAGGATCACCGTGAAGGTCACAGCCAGCGCGTCCGCCACCGGCTCGGCCATATAGACCGCCATGGTCTTGTCCGCCGGGAAAATCCGAGGCATCAGATAGATCAGCGGCACCAGCAGCACAAACTTGCGGGTCACCGCCACCGCGATGGAGGCCTTGGCATAGCCCAGCGAGGTGAAGGTCATCTGGCAGGCGATCTGCGCGCCGAACACCAGCAGCACCGCGCAGTAGCAGCGGATGGCCGGGACGGCAAAGGCGATGAGCTGCTGATCCGAAGTAAATACTCCGGCAAAGGTCTGGGGGAACAGCATCAGAAACGCCCACAGCACCACCGAGTAGGTCAGACTGGTGCGCAGCAGAAGGAAGTAGGCCTTCTTCACCCGGGAGGCATTGCCCGCGCCGTAGTTGAAGCTCACGATGGGCTGCGCACCCTGACCCAGCCCCTGCAGCGGCAGCAGCGCGAACTGCATCACACTGGTGAGGATGGTCATGGCGCCCACCGCCAGGTCGCCGCCGTATTCCCGCAGCGAGGTGTTGAAGCACACCGAGATCACGCTCTCGCTGGCCTGCATGATAAAGGTGGCCAGACCCAGCGCCACACAGGGCAGAATCACCGCCGGGCGCAGGATCATGTTCCGGGGCCGGATGCGCCAGATGGTGCGCTTGCCCAGCAAAAAGCTCACTACCCACGCACAGCTCACCGCCTGGCTCAGCACGGTGGCCAGAGCCGCGCCCCGCACGCCCATGGAGAAGCCGAAGATGAAGATGGGGTCCAGCACGATGTTGCACACCGCACCGATCAGCACCGACAGCATACCCGTTTTGGAAAAGCCCTGGGCAATGATGAAGGAGTTCATGCCCAGCGTGAGCTGCACGAACACGGTGCCCAGCGCGTAGATGTCCATATAGGCGGTGGCATATCCGATGGTGTTTTCGGTGGCGCCGAAGGCCATCAGGATCGGCCGGTTGAACACCAGCAGTACCCCGGTAAGCACTGCCGACACGATCAGCAGCAGGCAGAAGCAGTTGCCCAGAGCCTGCTCGGCGGATTCGTTGTCACCCCGGCCCATGGCGATGGAGGCCCGGGGCGCGCCGCCCGCGCCCGCCAGCATGGCAAAGGCGGAAACGATCATGATGACCGGCATACACACGCCCATGCCGGTAAGGGCGTAGGCTCCCTCGCCGGGGATGTGGCCGATGTAGATGCGGTCCACCAGATTGTACAGCATGTTGATCAGCTGGGCCACCACCGCCGGGGCCGCCATCTTTACCAGCAGCCGGCCCACCGGCTGAGTCCCCAGCTGAGTCTTATCCTCATTCATTCCTGTTGCCTCCCTTTTCCGAAAGATTCTTCACGATCCGCCCGTACAGGGCGGCAAAGCACTCGGCATCCTGCGGAGAAAAATCCCGGAAGGCCTGTTCCCAGAAGGTCTGTTGCGCCGCCAGCAGCTGGGGCAACAGCTGTTCCGCCGCCTCGGTCAGGCTCAGATGCACCCGCCGCCGGTCCTCGGAATCCTGTCTGCGCTCCAGAAGGCCCTTGCCCATCAGCACCTCCACCGCCTGGGACACATTGCTCTTGGGCAGCCCCCGCAGAGCCACAATGTCCCGGGCGGTATCCCGGCCGGGGTTATTGTGCAGAAAAACCAGAATGTCGAATTCCATCTGAGAAATGCCCACCCTGCGGCAGACCGCCCGGCGCTGGGCATCATAAAAGCGGGTGATCACCCGCAGACCGTTCACCAGCTCCATGTGGTTGTTCACAGCCTCTCGCCCCTTTCCGTTTTTGTTTGTTTTGCAAATTGTTTGTTTTTATAACTATTTGCCATTATACTCCTTTTCCCCGGCAAGTCAACACCCCCGGGCAAAGGGAGCCTTCTGGCCCCCTGCCCGAGGGTGTACTTCCATTCTTTATTGTTTCTGTTTGCGCAGGCGGCGGTAAAACAGCCATGCTCCCAGCGGGAACAGCGCCGCCGCTCCCACCGCGGCCCGCAGCGCGGTCTGCTGGGAAAAGCCCGCCGCCAGCAGAGCATCCGCCCCGACACCGGTGAGCCAGCCGCCCAGCGACGCCCCCAGATCGCCCCCGGCGCTGAGCAGCGCGAACATGGAGGCCCCGGCCAGCGGCATCTTGCGGGATGCCACCACCAGCGTGCCCGGCCACAGACCCGCCACGAACAGTCCGGTGGCGGCGCAGGCCACCACCGCTGCCGCGGGAAAAGCGGCTGCCGCCAGATAGCATCCCGCGGCCAGCAGAGCGCTGGCCCCCAGCACCCGGGGCAGGTCCCACCGGTCGCCCCAGATGCCCAGCAGGGTACGGCCCAGGCCCATCATCAGGGCAAAGCCGCACATGCCCGCCACGTCGCCGAACAGCTTGGGGATGCCCAGACCCAGATCCAAAAAAGAAGAGGCGTACTGGGCCATGGTGACCTCTGCCGCCGCCCCGAACACAATGGCGCCCAGCGCCAGCCAGAACACTTTCTGCCGGGCCAGTCCCCGGATGGGCAGCGTTTCCTCCGGCGGCTTGTGGTTCAGCGGCGCGCGCAAAAACAGCAGCAGGTCCGCCGCGGGCAGCAGCATCCACCCCAGCACAATGGCCTGCCAGGGAGCGCCCAGCGCCAGCGCGGCGGTGGTCACAAGCACCGTCCCCGCCTGCCCCCAGCAGTACATGGAATGAAGCAGCGCCATGGCCCGGGTCTTTTCCTCGCCGGGCAATGCGTCCACAATCGGGCTGAGCAGCAGCTCAAGCAAGCCTCCCGCACCGGAGAAGATCACCGTGCCCACAAAAAAGCCCGCCAGCGGATGGGCCGGAAACAGCAGCGGCGAGGCGGCGAACACGCCCAGCCCCACCAGGCTCAGCGCTCCCGCCGCCAGCACAAAGGGCCGAAATCCGTGCCGGTCCACCGCCTTGCTGAAGGCCACGTCCGCCCCCACCTGGGTCACAAAATTGGTGAGCACCAGAAAGCCCAGTGCCCCATAGCTCAGCCCATATTCCCGCAGCAGCACCGCGAACAGCACCGGGGTCAGGTTGATCAGCGCCGCCTGGCTGATGCTGCCCAGATAGCAGGCATACACCGTGGTTTTATAACTGCGCATTCCCCCGTCTCCTTTCCTGCATTTCCCGCAGACCGCCGCCCGGGTACAAAAGGTCCATGGCAAGACGGGTCAGTCCGGCCAGATAGTCCTGCCGGTATTCCCGGGAAATATGCACCCGGGGCACCGCCTGGGCGGGCAGATACCGCCCGCAGGCCTGCTCCATCTGTGCTGCCTCTTGCAGATACGATGTCTCGTAAACCACCAGCTCCTCCGGGTTCAGGAACACACAGGCGCTGGCCGCAAGGCGGGCGAAGTAGTCCACCGGGTCCACTCCGTCAAATCCCCGCAGCGCCGCCTGCTGCATGGTTTCCTCCCCCTGACCGGGCAGGTAACCCACCTCGCCCACCAGGCCTGCAAATCCGCTCAGCGGCCTGCCGTGCACCAGCACGCCGCAGCCGGGGCCGTTGTCCGAAAGATGCAGGCAGACCGCGCTCTCCCGGTCCAGCCAGCCCCGCCGGGCCGCCATGCCATAGACTGCCGCCCGCATGTTGTTTTCCACTGTTACAGGCAGACCGCAGGCCGCTTCCAGCTCGGCCTGCAGTTCCCGCCCGGCCAGTTCCTCGTATCGGTCAATATAGAGCACCCGGCCCTCGGCCACGCCGCCGGGCACGCCCACCGCCAGCGCAGCCAGCGCAGGATAGGCCCGGCGCAGCCGCTCGGTCACCGCCAGAATGGTGGAAACATAGCCGCCCTCCTCCGGCCCGCAGCTGCCGGAGCACACCGGATTGCCCAGCGCGTCCGCCACCGCCCAGCAGAGGGTACCGTCCTCAAAAAAGAGGGTCAGTGCGTAGGCGCTGGCCTCATTGAAGCGGTAGCGCATGGGCCGCCGCCCGCCGGCTCCCGTTTCCAGTCCGGCCTCCAGCACCACGCCCTGCTCCACCAGCTCGTCCACCAGCTTGCCCGCCGTGGGAAAGCTCAGCCCGCAGGCCTCCGCCAGCTCCTGCTTGGTGACCACCCGGCCCTGCCGCAGCACCTGAATCACCTGCCGCTCGTTCGCACTTTTTACCGCCCGGGTAAACATTCGGCCTCTCTCCTCTCGTTTTTAAAATAGTTTTAAAATATAGTTAAATAATATTCCGTTCTGTTTCCCTTGTCAAGAAAAACGCGCTATTTGCACAGGAAAGCCCCGGCCAACGGCCGGGGCTTTCCTGTGCTCTTCTTTTTAGTATTCTATGGTGGCCTGGTTGTGGTTCACCGCCGGTTCCTGGCGCATGCTCTCCACGTAATCGGCGTAAAAGGCACCGGACTCCTGCCACACCTCAAACATCGGGTCCTCCCGGTCATAGCGGTCCGGTCTGCCCTGGAAGTAGTCCAGATTCACCTGCGCAAAGAAATCGGCCATCTCCTCGCCGTTTTCCTCATTCTGCAGCCAGCCAACCACCTTGCCCCGGTTTACCTGGCGGAAAAAGTCCGCCGAGTAGGCGGCAAAATCCAGCAGGTTTTCGTCGGTGCTTCCCTGCTCTTTTGCCCAGCCGGAAACATCCACCGGCACCGTCTGGTAGTCCATCTGGTGGGGCCGTACCATCAGTCGTGCATACTGGTTGGGCGATACCGCCAGCGAGCCGGTGGCCGCTTCAAAAAAGCCGTTCTCGCTTTTGGCGGTGTGCTGCATATGGATGTGGCCGCTCAGGTTGCAGATCACACCATACTCCTCATACAAAGCCAGCAGCTCCTCTGCGCCGCCCATCACAAAGCCTGCGCTGATCTGCTCGCTGTGGGCCAGCAGGTTCTGGTGGCTCACGGCAATCACCCGGGCGCCCGCCTGCCGGGCCTCCTCCAGCTGGGCCTTCACCCAGTCCAGTGTCTCCGGTTCCAGCACGCCCTCGCTGCCCAGCGTGTTCACATCCACCATCAGCACCCGCAGCTCATCGCTCAGCGGGTACACATAGCTCAGGGATTCCTCGTCCCGGGCGCTGGCTCCATTGTAGCCGAAGTCCGCATATACCTCATCAAACTGGGCCGGCTTCAGGTTTTCCACCGGTTCGTAGGTCTTATCGGTGAAGCGCACCGCGTAGCCGCTGTTCAGGTCGTGGTTGCCCGGTATTACCAGCACCGGGATGCCCTCTTCGGTAATTTGGCGCAGCTTTTCCGCCAGGTCCAGATGGCTCTGCTTTTCCCCGTTCAGGGTCAGATCGCCCGAGAGGATCAGTGCCGCGGGCTTTTCCCGGATGACCTGCTCCACAAAGGCATCGGTCAGCTCGTCAATGTAGGCCAGCGCCTTGCCGTCACCGTTCAGGATGGTCTTTTCAAAGCAGGCCCCGTGGTCGTTCAGCTCCGGCGAAAGATAGTGAAGATCCGTCGCCAGCAAAATCTTGGTCGGGCGGCCCCGGAACCAGAGGGCTCCGGCCGCTGCCAGCAGCACCAGCAAAAGCGCTGCTGCGGCCAACAGAATGCCTCGTTTTCCTTTCTGTTTCATGTTTCGTTCCTCCTTTCGGGGAGTACACCGCATTTCTCCCCTGCACGCAAAAAAGCAGGCCCTGCCGGAAAGGCAGGGCCTGCAAATGCCGGTTTTTATACCAGATCCGCCACGTGGGAGCGCACCAGCGCGCGCTTGAGGCGGGCCTGGGCCAGCTCCAGCTCGCGGGCGTCGGTGCCCTTCTGACCCAGAACGGTCTCCGCTCGCTTGCGGGAGGCCTCGGCCCGGGCTTTGTCGATGTCTTCGGCCCACTCAAAGGTGGTGGCCACCAGCCGCACCTGGCCGGCGCGCACCGTAAGCATGCCGCCGATGCAGGCGGCCCGGCGCACGGAGCCGTCCTCCAAAGTCACCCGGGCTTCGCCCATGCCCAGCGCCGTAATGTAATCACAGTGGCGGGGCAGGATGCAAACATCCCCGGCGATGGTACGGCAGAGCACCCGGGCGGCGGGCCCGTCGTAGAGCTGGCCGTCCGGCGTAACGATCTGCAGATGGAAGGTGTTCATACTCATTCACCCTGCTTTGCCTTGGCGACCACCTCGTCGATGGTGCCCGCAAACAAAAAGGCGGACTCGGGCAGGTCGTCGTGTTTGCCCTCCAGGATCTCCTTGAAGCCCCGGATGGTCTCCTTCAGCGGAACATACTTGCCCTCCATGCCGGTGAACTGCTCGGCAACGGTGAAGGGCTGGCTGAGGAAGCGCTGGATCTTGCGGGCCCGGTTTACCGTAACCTTATCCTCTTCACTCAGCTCGTCCATACCCATGATGGCGATGATGTCCTGCAGTTCCTTGTAGCGCTGCAGCACCTGCTGCACGCCGCGGGCCACCTCGTAGTGCTCCTGGCCCACCACGTCCGGCGAGAGGATGCGGCTGGTGGAATCCAGCGGGTCCACCGCCGGGTAGATGCCCAGCGAGGAGATTGCACGGCTCAGCACGGTGGTGGCGTCCAGATGGGCGAAGGTGGTGGCGGGGGCCGGGTCAGTCAGGTCGTCGGCGGGCACGTAAACGGCCTGCACCGAGGTGATGGACCCGTTCTTGGTGGAGGTGATGCGCTCCTGCAGAGCGCCCATCTCGGTGGCCAGGGTGGGCTGGTAGCCCACGGCGCTGGGCATACGGCCCAGCAGAGCCGACACCTCGCTGCCCGCCTGGGTGAAGCGGAAGATGTTGTCGATGAAGAGCAGCACGTCCTGGTGCTCCCGGTCACGGAAGTACTCGGCCATGGTCAGACCGCTCAGACCCACGCGCATACGGGCTCCCGGGGGCTCGTTCATCTGGCCGTAGACGAGGGCGGTCTTGTTGATAACGCCGCTCTCCTTCATCTCGTTGTACAGATCGTTGCCCTCGCGGGTACGCTCGCCCACGCCGGTGAATACCGACAGGCCGCCGTGTTGCTTGGCAACGTTGTTGATCAGCTCCATGATGAGCACGGTCTTGCCCACGCCGGCGCCGCCGAACAGGCCGATCTTACCGCCCTTGGCGTAGGGGCAGATCAGGTCGACCACCTTGATGCCGGTCTCCAGGATCTCGGTGGTATTCTGCTGCTCCTCGTAGCTGGGGGGATCGCGGTGGATGGGCCAGCGCTCCTTGGCCGGAGGCGCGGGCTGATCGTCCACCGGCTCGCCCAGCAGGTTGAAAATACGGCCCAGGCATTCCTCGCCCACGGGCACGGTGATGGGGCCGCCGGTGTCCACGGCTTTGGTGCCGCGCACCAGACCGTCGGTGCTGCTCATGGCGATACAGCGGGCCACGTTGTCGCCGATCAGCTGGGCCACCTCGGCCACCAGCTTGTGCTCGCCTTCGCCCACCTCGATCGCGTTGAGCAGGTCCGGCAGCTCGCCGTCTGCAAATTTGATATCCAGCACCGGGCCGATGACCTGGGCCACGATGCCTTCGTGGTTATTCGGCATGGATCTATCTCCTTTACTGGCGGGAAAGGCCGTCAGGCCTCGGCGCCCGCCACGATCTCTGTGATTTCCTGGGTAATGGCCGCCTGCCGGGCCCGGTTGTAATGCAGGCTCAGCGAGTCGATCATCTCACCCGCGTTCTTGGTGGCCGCATCCATGGCGCTGCGCCGGGCGCCCAGCTCACTGGCCACGGATTCGCACAGCGCTCCGTAGATCAGGCCCGCCAGGTATTCCGGCACGATGGCGTCGTACACTTCCTCGCTGGAGGGCTCGTAGATGGTCAGCCCCCGGGGACCCGCGCCCGGCTCGGGGCGGGAAACCGTCAGCGGCAGCAGGCACAAAGTAGCCGGCTGCTGGCTCAGCATGGACACGAAATTGGTGTAGGCCAGGCGGATCTCGTCGTACTCACCGGCCAGAAAGCCCTTGGCCAGCAGACGTGCCATGGAAAAGCAATCACTCACCGTCACATCCGCCGCCACCGCGTATTCCTCGGTCACCCGCTGGGTGCCCCGGCGCTGGTAATGCTCCAGCGCCTTTTTGCCCACCGGCAGCACGCAGATCTCCTTGCCCTCGGCCTCGGCCGCCACCGCCTTCAGAATATTGGCGTTGTAGCCGCCCGCAAGGCCGCGGTCGCCCGCGATCACCACATAGCAGGTCTTTTTCACCGGCCGCTTGGCGATGTAGGGGGAAGAAAGCTCGGTATTGGAGGCCGCGATGTCGGAAAGGGCCGCGTGGAGCACCTCAAAATAGGGGCGGCTTTTTTCCACCCGCTCCTTGGCGCGACGCAGCTTGGAGGAGGCCACCAGCTCCATGGCCTTGGTGATCTGCATGGTGCTTTCCACGCTCTTGATGCGCAGCTTGATGTCCTTCATGGACGCACCTGCCATTGGGATCTCCTCCTTACTTGGTCTTCAAAAACTCCGTGGTATACTCTGCCAGAGCGGCCGCCAGCGCGGTCTCGGTCTCCTTTTCCAGCTTGCCGCTGGTACGGATGGTCTCCAGCACGTCGGGGGCATGGCCGTCCATGTAGGGATAGAGGCCGTGCTCGTATTCCTTCACATCCTCCACGGCCACGTCCTTGAGCAGGTCGTGGGTGACGGCGTACAGGATGCACACCTGATGCTCCATGGAAATGGGGCTGTTGCGGTCCTGCTTGAGCACCTCCACGATGCGCTCGCCCTGGGCCAGACGGGCCTTGGTGTCCGCGTCCAGATCGCTGCCGAACTGGGCGAAGCTCTGCAGCTCACGGTACTGGCTGTAGAGCAGCTTCAGGGAACCGGCCACCTTCTTCATGGCCTTGGTCTGGGCGTTGCCGCCCACGCGGCTCACCGAGATGCCCGGGTTCACCGCCGGCATAACGCCGGAGTGGAACAGCTCGGTCTCCAGGAAGATCTGGCCGTCGGTGATGGAGATCACGTTGGTGGGGATGTAGGCGGAAACGTCGCCCGCCTGGGTCTCGATGATGGGCAGAGCGGTCAGGCTGCCGCCGCCGTATTCCGGGGCAAGGCGGGCCGCGCGCTCCAACAGGCGGCTGTGCAGATAGAACACGTCGCCGGGGTAAGCCTCACGTCCGGGCGGGCGGCGGATCAGCAGGCTCAGCGCACGGTAAGCCACCGCATGCTTGGACAGGTCGTCGTAGATCACCAGCACGTCCTTGCCCTGGGCCATGAAGTACTCGCCCATGGCGCAGCCGGAGTAGGGCGCGATGTACTGCAGCGGCGACAGCTCGCTGGCCGTGGCGGACACCACGATGGTGTAGTCCATGGCGCCGTTCTCAGTGAGGGTATTCACCAGCTGGGCCACGGTGCTCTGCTTCTGGCCGATGGCCACATAGATGCAGAGCACATCCTTGCCCTTCTGGTTGATGATGGTATCGGTGGCGATGACCGTTTTACCGGTCTGCCGGTCACCGATGATCAGCTCGCGCTGGCCGCGGCCGATGGGGATCATGGAGTCGATGGCCTTAATGCCGGTCTGCAGGGGCACCGAAACGCTCTTGCGCTGGATGATGCCCGGCGCGGGAGACTCGATGGGCCGGTACTCCTTGGCGTCGATGGGGCCCTTGCCGTCGATGGGATGGCCCAGCGCGTTCACCACGCGGCCGATCATGGCTTCGCCCACGGGCACGCTTACCACCTTGCCGGTGCGCTTGACCACGCTGCCTTCCTTGATGCCCACGTCGCTGCCCAGCATAACGATGGACACCGAGTTTTCCTCCAGGTTCTGGGCCATGCCGTACTCGCCGTTGGAGAACTGCACCAGCTCGCCGCTCATGCACTCCTCCAGGCCGGTGGCCCGGGCGATGCCGTCGCCCACCAGGATCACGGTGCCGGTCTCGCTTTGCTGAATGGAGTTTTCATAGTGCTTGATCTGGGCCTTTATGATCTTGGAAATTTCTTCCGGTTTCAATTGCATCGTTTCACCTTCTCACTTATACCGTGGCGGCCAGGCTGCGGCGCAGTGCGTCCAGCCGGGCCTGCACCGTACCGTCGAACTCGGCGCCGCCCATCTCCAGGCGCACGCCGCCCAGGCAGGCCGGGTCCACCTTCACCGCAAGCTGCACCGTTTTGCCGGTGAGCTTGTTCAGCTTTTCGGTCAGAGCCGTCTTCTGGGCCTCGCTCAGCGGCACCGCCGCCACCGCCGTCGCCTCCAGAATACCGTGGGCCTCGTTGTAGCGGGCCCGGTATTCCTTGCGGCAGTCACGCAGGGCACGGATCTGGCCCCGCTCGGTCAAAATCTTCAAAAAATTCAACAGGTACGGCTGGATATGCCCGCGCAGCGCCTCGTCCAGCGCCTGACAGCGCTGGGCTTTGGGCACGCTGGGCAGTGCCAGCAGCTTTTCGTAGTCCGGCCAGGCGGCAAGCAGCGCTTCCACCTGCTCCAGCTCGTCCAGCATTTCGGCCTCCAGCCCTTCCTCGACGGCCAGCTCATACAGCGCGCCGCCGTATATGGTGCCGATCTTGGTCATGAGGCGTCTCCTACCTTCTCGATGAATTCATCGATCAGCTGCTGGTGATCCTTCTCCTGGATCTCCCGTTCCACCACCTTGCTGGCGATGGCCATGGCCATGCCGCCGATCTCGTCCTTCACCTCGTTCAGCGCCTTCTTGCGCTGCTGCTCAATCTCCTCGCCCGCCTTGCGCTTGAGCTCAGCGGCCTGGGCACGGGCGGCGTTCAGTGTCTCCTCGCTGTTGCGGGCGGCGGTCTGGCTGGCCTGATTCAGCAGCCGGGCTGCCTCCTCCTTGGCGCCTGCCAGGCTCTTCTCATATTCCGCCTGCATCGCCTCGGCCTGTTCCTTGGCCTGCTTGGCGTCGGCAAGCATGGCGTCCGCCCTGCGCTGGCGCTCGTTCAAAATCTTCTGCACGGGCTTGAACAGGAAATGCTTGACCAGCAGGGTGAGGATCAGCAGGTTGCCCAGCATGAAAATCATGTGCCAGGGCGTCAGCGTCACCAGGTCTTTAAACTGTTGCAATGGTCATTCCCCTTTCTGGCTGGCTTGCGGGCCAAAATCAGCCCAGCATACCAGTGAACATGCCGGGTGCCACGAAGATCAGCAGCAGGCCGGTCACGAAGCCGTAAATACCGGTGGTCTCGGCGATGGCACAGCCCAGCAGCATGGTGCTGGTCACGTCGCCTTTGCACTCGGGCTGGCGGCCGATGGCGGAGCAGGCCTGACCAACCGCGTAACCTTCACCGATACCGGGGCCGATACCAGCGATCAGGGCGAGACCCGCGCCGATGGCGCAGCCGGCCAATACAATAGCTTTGTCCAACATAATGGTGTCCTCCTAAAACGTTCAAGATAAATTACTTGGTAATATCTGCCCCGGCCGCTGCTTGCGGGCGGCGAAGCGCTTCGATCGCGGCGGTCGGCCGCAATGGAATCCAAAAAGAATCACTCGTCGGTCTGGGCTGCGTTCGCAATATACAGCATGGTCAGCATACAGAAGATGAATGCCTGCATCAGACTGCTGAACAGATCAAAATACACCGACAGAATGGCCGGAATGCCCAGCTGGAACAGCGGGATCAGGCTGAGGATCTCGCCCAGCGCGCCGGGCAGCAGCCCGAACACTGCCTGGCTCAATACCGCCAGCGCCGCGTAGACCAGCGTGCTGATGACGCCGCCGGACATGATGTTGCCGAAGTGACGGAACGCCATCGAGATGGGGGTGGCCAGCTCACTGATGATATTGAAGGGGGTGAACACTGGGATGGGTGTGGTAAAGCCCTTCAGATAGCCGCCCACGCCGTTGGTACGGATCTTGGTGTAGGTGATCATCACAAACACCAGCAGCGCCCAGGACAGTTCGGTGGACAGATCACTGGTGGCGGGATAAAGCCCCACCAGGCTGGACAGGCTGCACAGCGCGGAATAGCTGAACAGCGCACCGATGAACGGGGCAAAGTAGGCGTATTTTTCGCCCATGTTGCCGTTCACGAAGTTCTGGCAGGTGGTCACCAGCAGCTCGGCCACCGCCTGCTTTTTGCTGATGTTCTCCACCGTGAGTCCACGGCCCAGCCACCAGCACAGGATGCCGATCAGCGCCAGGATGATCCAGGCGTCCACCAAACTTGCGGTGATCTGCAGCTTGCCCAGAAGCGGTGCCGACCAGCTGGATTCCCAGTAGATCTGCGGGCCGTTGATCGAAACGTTCATTCCTTTGCGTTGCCCCCTTCATTTATGGGCAGCGTACCGCCCTTTTCCTTGTGATACATTCCGGTGGCCTGCATCACCCCGATGGTGAGCCGGGGCATCAGCAGAGGCACAAGCGCCGCCACCCAGTTAAAAAACGGCACGGCCAGCGCCACGATCAGCCACACCACCATCAGCAGCATGCGCATGTTGTAGGAAAACTGCATCCACTTGCGAGCCCGGTCCTCCGGCTGGCCGTCGGCCACCTTCTGCACCGTCAGACCCAGCAGGAAGAAGTTTACCACCGTGATCGCTCCGCCCAGGATGCCGCTCACCGCCACACCGGCGCTGAAATGCCCCAGAACGGCGAACACCACCAGCATGACCGCCACGCCTGCGGCGGTGCCCAGAGCAATGTGCCCTGTCTCTTTTTTTACAGCAGGTGCTATTTTCATAAAACGCCCTCTCTCTATTGTTATAAATGCCGGTTGAAGGCCGGCGGCGCCTTTTTGCGGGTGGCCTTGCGCTGCATGTAGCGGTAAAAGCCCCACACGCTGGCCGCCGAACCGCCGAAGCCAAGCAGCAGCGCGGGCAGCATCACCCATGCGGGCAGCCCCGCCCGGGCCGAAAGCCACCAGGCGGCACCGGCGCATAAAAGCGGCGGCGCAGTGACCGAAACGCCCAATTGGGTCAGCCAGGCAACATCCTGCATGACTTTCATCCAGCTCTTCACCGCGCCGCTCCTTTCGCCGGTCTTATATTGCAAATCCGGCAAACAATTGTATCCATAGTATAACAAAAATCCTTCTTAAGAACAATAATTTTTCGCTTTATTTTATTAAATCTTTCATCCACCTTATAATATTTTTCATGTATATTTTGCAGGGTTTGTTCTTTTTCCCGCTCTGTGTTATAATATATACTGCCCGTGCTGTGCGGCCGGGTTTCAGCTGAGAAAGGCGGTATCTGCATGCTTCTTTCCATCATTGTTCCCTGCTACAATGAGCAGGAATCTCTTCCGCTGTTTTATAAGGAGATCACCCGAGTCGCCTCAGAGATGAAACAAAGCCATGGTGCCGAGTTCGAGTTCATTTTTGTGGACGACGGCTCCAAGGACAGCACCCTTGCCATCGCCCGTGAGCTGCACCGGCAGGACAAACGGGTACGCTACATCAGCTTCTCCCGCAATTTTGGCAAGGAGGCAGGCATTCTGGCCGGTCTTCAGGCCGCCAAGGGCGATTACGTGGCTATGATGGATGCTGACCTTCAGGACCCGCCGGCTCTTCTGCCCCATATGCTGGATGCACTTCTGCATGAAGATTACGACTGCGCCGCTACCCGGCGCACCACCCGCCAGGGCGAGCCGCCCATCCGCAGCTTTTTTGCCCGGATGTTCTACAAACTCATTAATAAAATGAGCGACGCGGACATTGTGGATGGCGCGCGGGATTACCGGCTGATGCGCCGGAGAATGGTAGATGCAATCCTGTCCATGCCGGAATACAACCGGTTCTCCAAGGGCATTTTCGGCTGGGTTGGCTTCAAGACCAAGTGGCTGGAGTATGTGAACGTGGAACGGGTGGCCGGTGAAACCAAGTGGAACTTCTGGAAACTGTTCCTCTATTCGCTGGAAGGCATCATCGGCTTTTCCACCGCCCCGCTGGCCATTGCAAGCCTGATGGGCATCTTCTTCTGCCTGCTGGCCTTCGTGATGATCATCGTGATCATCGTGCGCACCCTTTTGTTTGGCGATCCCACCAGCGGATGGCCCAGCCTGGTGTGCATCATCTTTCTGTGCAGCGGCGTGCAGCTGTTCTGCATGGGTGTTCTGGGCCAGTATCTGGCAAAAACCTATCTGGAAACCAAGCACCGCCCGGTCTACATCACCCGGGAGACCGAAGAGGATCTGGACGGCTGATTTTTGTTTGCCAGCCGCCGGGCCGGAGCATTTTGCATTTCTTCCTGGATGCACCCACGCATCCGGTTATACTATTAAAAAATCGAACGGCAGGTGTTCAGCCTGTCTGAATGAAAAGGGAAACGGGTAATCAATCCCGTGCGGGACCGCCGCCGTGTGGGCCAGCGCCCCGGCCATCTGCCACTGTTCCGAAGGGAATGGGAAGGCCGGTCGGGCGCGCGCTTTAACGCTCACGAGCCGGAAGACCTGCCTGCCGTTCGCATCCGCCCGGAAAAGGCTTCTTTTTCCGGCGCGGAACCCCGCTTCGTGGACGGACCAAACACGCGGCAGGGCGGCAGTACAGCCTGGGGGCAATTTTGCCTCACGGGGTTTTTCCTGTCGCACCTGTTTGCCGCTGCGCCGCTCCGCCTTGCCGGGGCGGCGTATTTTTGTTCTTTGCGGCAATCCGGCCGCATGGAAATATATCCCTCATTCCAATATTCAGGAGGAACATTTATGAAACGCATTCTTTCCGCACTTGTTGCTGTGGCTCTGGCCTTCGGCATGGCCGCCTGCGGCGCACCGGCCGCCAGCACTTCTGCTCCGGCCTCTTCCGCCGCCGCATCCTCTGCTGCTTCTGCAAGCGCTTCCGGCGAGACCGCTGCGGCAGCCAAGCCCACCGAAGACCGCAGCGGTGCCGCCATCACCCTGCCGGATAATGTGGAGACCGTGATCTCCATGGCTCCCTCCATCACCCAGACCCTGATGGATCTGGGCTGCACCGACCAGATCATCGCTCTGGATGCCAACAGCGCCAAGATGGAAAACGCGCCCCAAGGCCTGCCTGTTTTTGACATGATGACCCCGGACGCGGAGCAGATGGCCACCCTGGTGCCGGATGTGATCCTGGTCTCCTCCATCAGCTCCTCCGGCGGTGAGAATCCCTTCCAGCCCCTGCAGGAGCTGGGCGCCACCGTGGTCTGCATTCCCACCAGCTCCTCCATCGAGGACATTTATGAGGATGTGACCTTCCTGGGCCAGGTGATGGGCAAGACCGAGCGCGCCGCTGAGATCAACGAGACCCTGAAGGCCGAGATCGACCGCATCGCCGCTCTGGGTGCCTCCATCCCCGAGGACCAGCGCAAGACCGTTTACTTTGAGATTTCCGCCGCTCCCTCTGCCTACAGCACCGGCTCCGGCACCTACATGGACGAAATGATCAGCCTGATCGGCGCCAACAACATGATGGCCGACAAGGCCGAAGGCTGGACCAGTGTGGACAGCGAGGTAGTTGTCAGCGGCAACCCGGACGTGATCCTCACCAACGTGGACTACATCGAGGACCCCGTGGGCGAGATCAAGAGCCGTGAGGGCTGGGAGGCCGTGACCGCTGTGAAGAACGGCGATGTTTACCAGATCGACAAGCAGTCCTCCTCTCTGCCCAACGAGAACATCGTGACCGCTCTGGAAGAGATGGGCAAAGCCGTCTATCCGGAGGTGTTCGGCGAATGAACCGGTTTTCCCGTCCGGCGCGGTTCGGCCTGCTGTGCCTGGCCGCGCTGGTCGCGGTGATTCTGGGCATCGGGGTGGGCAGTGTGCCCATCTCCCCCGGTGAAATTCTGCAGGTACTGGCCAACAAGCTGTGGGGCGCGGCACTGCCCGAACAGATGAATCCGGTGATCCCGGGGCTGGTGTGGAGCATCCGTCTGCCCCGGGTGCTGCTGGCCTTCTGCGTGGGGGCTTCCCTTTCAGTAAGCGGCGCAGTGATGCAATCGCTGCTGCAAAACCCGCTGGCCTCCTCCTATGGCCTTGGCGTCTCCTCCGGTGCGGGTCTTGGCGCGGCGGTACTCATCGTCACCGGCGTGGCGGACAGCGCCGTCGGTACCTTTCTGCTGCCTGCGGTCTGCCTGTGCTGCGGCCTGGCCACCATGGGCGGCGCGCTGGCTATCTCCACCCGGCTAGACCGCAACCTCTCCAACAACATCATCATCCTGATCGGTATGGTTCTTTCGCTCTTTCTTAACGCCATTATGACCACCCTGTCCGCCTCCAATCCGGATTACACCCAGCGCATCACCCTGTGGCAGCTGGGCAGCCTTTCCATGAAAACCTGGAAGCAGCTGGGCCCGGTGGCGCTGGCGGCACTGGTCTGTATTCTGGCATTCTGGCGGCTGGCCTCCGAGCTGGATCTGCTCAGCTTCGGCGAGGAGCAGGCCTCCGCCATGGGCATGGAGCGCAAGCAGGTGAAATGGCTGCTGGTGCTGCTGATAGCCCTGCTCACCGGCACCGCAGTGGCCTTTGTGGGCGTGATCGGCTTTGTGGACCTGGTGGTGCCCCACATCGTGCGCCGCATCTTCGGACCTTCCCACCGGATGCTCATTCCGGCCTGTGCTGTGTTCGGCGGGGGCTTTCTGTCCCTGTGCGACCTGGCGGCCCGGACCCTGGCATCTCCCTCCGAGATCCCCATCGGCTCCATCACGGCCCTGATCGGTGCCCCCTTCTTCCTCTACATCTTCTTCTCCAGCCGAAAGGAGGCCCGCTGATGCTGCACGCGGAACACATCACCTGCGGCTACGGGGATGACCCCGTGGTGCGGGACCTCTCCTTCTCGGCACAGAGCGGGCAGATCCTCTGCATTCTGGGTGCCAACGGCTGCGGCAAGACCACCCTGCTGCGGGCGGTGGCCGGACTCCTGCCCAGCACCGGCAGTGTCACCGCGGCCGGGCTGGACCTGCGCACCGCGCCCCGCCGTCAGGTGGCTCAGACGGTCGCCTTCCTCAGCCAGTTATCCAATTTGTATTTTTCTTACACTGTATATCAGACCGTAGAGATGGGCCGGTACGCTCACCGCTCTTCCGGCCTGTTCGGCGGAGCCGCTCCCGGCGACAAGGACATTGTGCGCGCCTGCCTGGAGCAGACCGGCCTCTGGGAGCTGCGGGATCAGCCCATCACCGCATTATCCGGCGGGCAGCTGCAGCGGGTCTTTCTGGCCCGGGTGTTTGCCCAGGATCCCAAAATTATCCTGCTGGACGAACCCACCAACCATCTGGACCTGAAGTATCAGATCGAGCTGATGGAGCAGCTCCGCCGCTGGGTAGCTCAGGGCGACCGCTGTGTGGTGGGCGTGCTGCACGATGTGAATCTGGCACTGAACTACGCCGACCGGCTGCTGCTTATGCAGGATGGCCGGGCCCTGTGCCAGACCGATACCCAGGCACTGGACCCTGCCCTGCTGGATCGGGTCTACGGCCTGGACGTGCGCGGTTACATGCGCCGCGCACTGCAACGATGGGAGTGAACGCTGTATGGAACTGTATCACAGCCCCTGGGAGGCCTATCCCTTTTTAAGCGACGCACCGGAGGACCTTCGCTGCGACTTTGAGCTGCTCACCGACGAGATCGCCAGCCGCACCGGACTGCTTCGTTCTCAAGTGGAGGATGAAACACTGCGGGCGGAGCTGCTGCGGGTCTGCGAACTGGTTTATCATGCTAACCCCACCCTGCGTACCCGGTTCACCGTGACTCCGGAAGAGATTCAGTGGCTGGCGGATGTTTGCGAACGTCTTCGTGGGCAGAGTGAGGGCCGCTGTGCCCGGTTCGTACTGCCCCAGGGCTGCACCACCGCCTGTACCGCCCACATCCTGCGGGTTCAGTGCAAGGCGCTGGTTCGCCTGCTCTATCGCCACGCCCACCAGGGGCATCCGGTGGAACCCGCCCTGCTGGATCTGGCCAATCTGCTTTCCGGCTATTTCTTCCTGCTGGCTCTGGTGCTGAACGCCCACGCCGGGCAGGAGGAAGCAGAATTCGTCAGCAGAAATTACTAAACTATCCCCATCCCATTCATACAGGAAAAGCCGAAGAGCGCGAACCAAACGCACCCTTCGGCTTTTTCCTTTTAGTTTAATTTCCCGTGTTTAAACAACCAGTATGCAATGCCGATGGCCATTGCGCCGGACAGCAGAATCAGGAAGGACACGCTGCCGATCAGACCAGGAGCTGCCACAAACAGAATGCACATGAACACCAGCGGAATGATGGCGATGTTCATATTCCGGTAGAAATACTTGAAGGCCAGCGCACCAAACAGGGCGGGAATCACGTTGTTGAACGCGGGCTGCAGAGCCGGAGCCTCCAGCACCGGGGTGAGGGGCACCAGGCACAGCACACCGATGGCCAGCACCAGAGTGGTTACCAGGCTGCTCGCTGCCACCGACAGGGTGGAGATCACATCGTTTTCCGGCGTGCCCACCTCGGTGCCGCAGATCTCCCGGGCATTCACCGCGCAGGGAACCTTCAGGTTCAGCACGTTGCCGGTGATGAAGGTCAAATAGCTTGCACCGGAGCCAAGCAGCGGCGAATAGACCAGAAACTCCACCACACCGCTGGTCCAGTAGATAATGGCTACCTGGAAAAAGCCCATACCGAAGGCGGCCCAATCCGGGCCAGCGCCCAGGACCCAGCCCATGGCCAGAGGAACCGCCAGCATCAACAGGATGCCCAGGCTCAGACCCACCCGGCCGATCACATGAATTCCGTTTTCATAGCGCTCATAGAAGGCGCTGCGTTCTTTCTCGTTCATATCCTGCGCCTCCCTCACATTACACCGCCCAGCAGCACAGCCGCAGCCATGCCCACCAGCATACTTCCTGCCATGGAGAAGTTATCCAGCCAGGTGACCTTCTTCACCCGTGCAAAATACTCAAATACCGCCATGGCAGCCGCGCTCACAATGGCTACGATCAGGGGCATAAAATTGTTCAGGCGCACGCCTTCGCCCAGATAGGAGCCGATATAAGCGCTTACCAGGCCCACGAACATGGCAGTGAACATATAGTCACCGAAGCTCTTCTGGCCCTTTTCTTTCTTGGCTGTGGCCTTTTTGAGCCGCTTCATATAGCGCTTCAGGCAGAAGATGCAGAGCAGGCATCCGGAAAGAATACCTGCCGTCATTACAAGGCCGATGGTTACAAATACCGAAGGGGTCAGCTCCTGGCTGCCCAGACCTCCGCTCATCCCCGCGGCGCGGGCGGCAATGTCCGCCACATTGCCTTCATAATGCAGCGCACCTACCACCGAAAGCCGCATCCAGGGCAGAGGGATGCCCAGGCTTCCGCTCAGCGCAATAACGCCCAACAGGATCGAGATACTGGGCAGCAGCGTAAAGGTGACACTGGAAGTGATGGCCCTGCGCATTTTGACCCGGTCCATTCCCAAAGCTACCCCCGCACGGTAGCTTTTCACCATAAACACAATGCTGAGCCCCAGAATGAACAGAATTACAACACCCACGATTGCAAACATGGGCAGGCTGTTCAGCTGCTCCAATAATGTCATATTGTTTCCTCCTATCACACAATTATGTACTGCTTTATCATAGCATATTTTTAAACCGCGCGCACCTGAAAGTTCTGAACCGAAGCAGTTCTTTCCGGCAGCTCTTTTCCACAGGAACACTCCAGTCTTGTGGAAAATTCGGTTCGAACAATCAAACTGTGGTTCCTTGCTTTTCAACAAAAAGCGCCCATAACCGTGGAAAAGTAAGGTGACCATTTAAAATACAAAAGCCCGGTCAACGACCGGGCTTTATCGGCGATTATATTTTCTCTCATGCCGGGGGATCCGTCAGCCTCTTCAGCAGCAGGGCCCCCGCAAAAGTTTGCCACGCAAAGTTTTGTGGGGTTAAGGAGGAATGACGAAATGGTATGAGAAAAGCCCAGCCGAATGGCTGGGCTTTTTGAATGGAATGTAGTCCATTCCGACGTGGTGACCCGTGGGAGAATCGAACTCCCGTTTGCGGCGTGAGAGGCCGCCGTCTTGACCGCTT
>NZ_NFKA01000014.1 GCF_002160145.1 Gemmiger sp. An194
TGGAGCAGATGATGGGAATCGAACCAGAAAGCGGCCTTTTATCAGGGAAAATAGAGGTGTGGCAAGCCACGTCTTAGCCCACTTTTCACGAAGAATCAAGGTCGCCGGGAGATTCTCTTCACAGAAGAAAAAGCGAGAGTGTGTTACCGGGTGTGTTACGCCTGACGGCTCAGCAGCGAAGAAAAGACGCTACCCAGAGTGTCGGCGGCCTGCTCATCCTGGCCATTCACGCTATGGCCGTAAATGCCGAAGGTGTCCATGCTTCGACTGTGGCCAACCAGGCGTTTTACCTGTCCCTCCGGCAGAACCTGGGCGATGGAAACGAAGGTGTGGCGCAGCTCATACGGGGAAACCGGGGTGAGGCCGTTGGCCGCGCAGTACACGGCCCAGCGTTTGGCGTAGTTCTGCTGGTTGCTGATCCCGAAGATCTGCTTGCTGTGGCCGGTCATGGCCCGCTGCGCCTGAATCTCGGCAAAGGCCAGGTCGGGCAGCTGCACACTGCGCACGGCATTCTCATTTTTGCCTTTGGTCACCTCGCCCCGGCAGTTAATCGACCGCTGCACATGGAGGGTTTGACCCTTCAGGTCTGACCATTCCAGCCCCAGCAGCTCCCCGGGACGAAGGCCGGTAAGGACCTGCACCCGGTATGCGTGGATATATTCCTCCGGCACACGCTTGCCCCAGCGGGTGGTGGTGTCGATGTTGAAAAGCTTCACCAGGTCGGCGGGCTGAAGGATCTCTTTGCCCTTGTTTCTGGCCCCGGCGGGGATGGTGAGATCTTCGGGACTGAAGGTGGTCAGCTTGGATCTGCGGCAGAATTTGAAGAAGGCCCGCAGATCGCAACACATGGAAGTGAGCGTCTTCTTGGAAAGACCCGCGGCGAAGGCAGCGTCTACAATATCCTGCAGGTTTTGCTCCGTGATCCGATCCAGCTTTTTGCCCCCGATGGCCGGATCGATCCACTTCCGCCACCGGCTGTCGATGGGCCGCCAGTTGGATGCGCTGGTGGTGGTTTGCAGCCGCTTGATCCATTCCGGGTAGACGCTGGCCACCGTGGCGCCAGCAGCATTCACCCCGGATTCCAGCCATCGGTCTGCCTTGGCGTTGGCCTCCCTCTGACCGGTGCGCCCAGGCGTGGAGCTGTAGAAGCTGCGGCGCTGGCCGTCTCGCTGCACACTGATCCGCCAGCGGCGGTTCTTCTCGTCCCAAGACGCGGTGTTTGTGCGTTTTTCCATAAAAATAAACCTCCTTGTTTCTACCCGCACCCTCCCACAAAGAGGGTGACATTCAGGCACACTTTGACAAGCCCACCGCAAAGAGGTTATAATACAGGTGTTCGGGCTGCATTATCCCTTTGGGGTAAGCTGTCTATCAAAAGGCCGTTCTCTGTTGGCGCAGAGGGCGGCTTTTTTTCGTTGTTGCGGGTTATTCCATTCCTGCCATCAGCCGCACCAGCCATTCCGGCCGGCGGCTGCCAATGGGCAGGATCTCGCCGTTCCGGTACTCGGCCACCAGCACAAAGCCGTTGTCATTGTCGAAGAAGCGGGCCTCGTCGCAGTAGGGCAGCACCTTCGCCACATCGGCAAAACGGCGGGCAAAACGGCTTTCCACATCCTTCCGAGGAATATCATGCCCGCCCTTGCGAACGCGGTTCTCGATGCGCTGGAGGCTCTCCTGCACGGTGTCCAGCCCGATGTAATACAGGCGGATGTAGTATCCGGCCTCTTTAGCCCGGCGGGCCAGCTTGCGGGTGTAGCCGCCGGAGAGGGTGGTTTCCTGGGTGAAGCTGACCCCCTCGGCGAGAGCCTTCTCCAGCTTATCCACGGCCAGCTTGCCGCCCTCGTATTCATCCCCGCCCAGCTCAGCGGTGAGCTTGTCCGGGTCTACGATAATGCCAAGATCGGTGCGCTCGGCCTTCAAAGAGCCGGTAAGGCTGGATTTTCCGCAGCCGTTCACGCCGCCGATTATGGTGAAGATCTTCATAGCTTTTTCCTTTCCCGCCTCCGGCAGCCGCCGGGGGCTTTTCTTTTTTTACCTGGCCGGAAATCCAGCGAGTTGCAGTTCTGTGCGGCGAAAAGTAGAACTCAGCGGGAAAACCACCGGCTTTCGCTACCTTTCCAGGAATGAGCCGTCCCCAGCTGCAAAGGCCGGGGCCCCGCCGGGCCTATCTGCCATAGCGTTTCGGAGAAACGCGCTGCCATCACAATGTGATGATCCAAGGGTCTGGGAAGCTCCCAGCAAGCGCCGTTTTCGCAGGACTTGGCCAAGAAAACATTGCTTGCCGATCAGCTCCGGCCCGGCGGCTGGTATAAGCCTGGCTTATCTCTGCCTTGATCTGGCTGCATGGTTGCGACATCTTGTCGCAACTTCTTTGCTGCCATCGATGCGGCAAGGGGGGCGGCGATTTACCGCCCCCCTTCTGCCCTTCGCAATTTGCGATGCCCTAAAGGGGTTTCCGTTTCGTTACTCCATCATGCGTTCAAGGGGGTCGCTTTAAACTCCCCCCCCTTTGTGCTCTGGGATGGGGTCGCTTTAAGCTACCCCACCGATGCGACAATTTGTCGCACCGGTGCCGTGTTCGCAATTTGCGATAACGGTGCCACTGTCGCACCGTGCGACAACGGTGCAGCGGCCGATCGGCTGGCCGGAGTCCGAAATTCGGACTTCCGCGAAACCTTGACAAACCTTAGCAATTCTCAGCATTGGCCACCCCCAAAATCAGGCAATGCCCCGCTCGCATCTCTTGAAAACCTTAACAAATCTTAACATCCAGTTGTCCACATTTTGGACAACTTCCCGCGGGCGTTATCGTGTTACAAAATGCCGCGCCGCCGTTCTTGTCCCGTTCCATACGCGCACGGATGTACGGTTTCTTCATATTCCAGCATAGGCAGAGGCTCCGGGATTTAAGGTTTTTCAGGTTTTCGCACCGGTGCGACAGGCTCCGTATATTGCCGATAATTTCGGCAACATAGCCAGTTGCCCGGATTGTGGGCAACTTCCCGCCCTCTCTACGGCCCCTGGCTGGGCCTGTGGCGGGTTTTACTCTTTGGGGGTGTTGTCTTCATTTTTTGCTGGTTTAAGCGGCTTCTGAGAGGCGTTTTTGACTGCCTCAGACAGAATTAGAAGTTGTTCAGTTAAATCAAGCACCTGCCCTGTGGAAATGCCCCCATTCTTGTACATTTTTTTTAAAAACAAGAAAACCTTCTTCAAATCATCCGCTGACAATCCAGTTTCATCGATGCTGTATGTCACCTTTATACTTCCATCATTTTGTTGCTCCACATCGGAAATTGTTACCAACCCATCTGCAAAAGTGTCGCCGACATGAAACCCTACTTCGTTATTCGTGTTTGTTGCAGAGGATTCCGCTTTCCCAAGCAGGTAGTCTACAGATACGCCGAAGTAATCGGCAATTTTGGAAAGCGTATCAGCTGACAAGGACTGCTTTCGCCCCATCTTCAAGTCAGAAAGAGAACCACGACTTGCGCCGCTTTGTCTGCAGAGTTCCGTTATGGTAATCCCCTTATTAGCGCAAAGTTGCGCAATTGTTTCGTATAATCCAGACATAATTTCAGCCTCATTCTTGTAGGATGTGCCAAAATTACGCTAACGCTTAAAATATGCTTGAATTTTACGCGAACGCATAATATACTAAGCACATGGCGTGAAAGCGTAATACGTCATCACTTGGCAATCTCAATATATTACACTTGCGCGTAAAAGTCAATAGAAGGGAGATGAAAGGCGTTGGCACGAAAAGAACTTTGTCCGTTCGGTAAAGAAATCGGTCATGCACTTGTTGATATTAACCAGCCCAAGGAATGGCTGATTGAGCAAGTGCAGATTGATACGGGCCGCTATTTCGACCGGTCCTACCTGCATAAAATCCAGACTGGCGAGCTGGCTACCCCCCGTATCGTGGCCAGCATCAGGAAGATTCTGGACTTGCCTCAGGACACCACCGAAACGGAGATGATGCAATGAACAACAAGAAGAACGCACTGGGGGTGATTCATTGACCGGACAGGAATATCAAACCATGCTGGATGCAATCGACACCCCGGCGGAGCTGCTGCGGCCCGAATCTTTTCTACCGGCCTTCCAGCAGCCCACCCCAATTTCACGGAAAAGCTACCTGGACATTATCTACCGGCGAGCTGTCGTGCTTGGGATCTCCGATGAAGATTTTGAGCAGGCCGCCCGAGCTGCCCGCATTTCCGCCGGGGGCGATGTGTTCGGCAGGGCGGAACATACCGGCAAAGGCGGCATCATCGTACCACAGCTTGCGCCCATCGGCCTGAGCCAGATTCAGACGGCCGCCGTTGAATGGCTTATCCCCGGGCTATTCCCGCGCGGTGAACTGTCTGTGCTGGGCGCAGACGGCGGCACCGGCAAGGGGCTCTGGCAAGCGCAGCTGATTGCCCACGCGACCACAGCCCGGGAAAGCGACTTTTTCCCCGGGAGTATTTCAAAGCCCTGCCGGGCGCTGATCTTCTCCGGAGAGGATGACCCCGCAAAGGTGCTGCGGCCCCGACTTCTGGCCGCCGGAGCAGATGTGGAAAAGGTGTTCGTGGAAACTTCGGACGGCTTCTTTCGCAAGAACGGCTGCTTGTTGTCGATCGACAGCGAGTTAATGGCCGAGATCATCCGCAACACCGCGCCCGATCTGGTTATAGTAGACCCGTATCAGGCATTTCTCCCCATGGATGTGAAAATGGCCGAGCGCAACCAGATGCGCGGTGTCACAACGCCACTCAGGGCCGTCCTGCGTGAAACCAATTCCGCCGGGCTGCTTGTGGCCCACTCCAACAAGAAAGGCTCCGTTGCAGGCCGTCAGCGTCTGGCCGATTCTGCAGACCTCTGGGACGCATCCCGGTGCGTTGTTATGATGGGTCGGGATCGGGTGACAAAACAAGTCTATGTCAGCAACGAGAAGAACAGCTACGCCCCCGAGTGCCGAACGACGCTTTTCACCATCGAAGGGGCAACCGTGGAAGGGGTCAAAACCGCTGTGGCCGTGTACCAGGGCGCCACCGATAAAAAGGACTATGACTTCATCATGGACAAACCCACACGCCCGGCGGGTTCCAAGGATGAAGCCAAAGAGGCTATTCTTTCCATCCTCAATGAAAGCCAGACGGGCAGCATGGAGAGCGACAAACTCCGACTTGCAGTCAGGGAAGATACCGGGTGCAGCGATACGACATTTAGGCGCGCAAGGGACGACCTTAAAGCCGATGGCAACATTGAGATAAAACAAATACGGCTAAAGGATGGGGTGAATAAATGGTATGTCGTATACCGTGGTGCTGTAAATGAGCATCTGGGTCAATAAATGGCCTTGTGAAGCCATTATTTGGCAGATGCTCAATGTGAGCATCTGACCCCATCTGAGCATCTGACCCCCAGATGCTCACCCCACCCCCAGGTGCTCATCCTGAGCTTCTGCCGTTTTTCGGTGCTGTGAAGCCATTCTTAGACCCAGATGCTCATCACCATCACTCTATAGGGCCGTGAGTATCTGCCCCACGGACCGAAAGCCGGGCGAATCCCGCAACCGAGAAACAAAAATCCATATTGAAAGCGAGTGAACTACCATGAACCCGACCGACAATTATTGTCCCCTGCTGCTTATCGTCGCCGCTCTGAGCGGCCCCCAGTGGGGACAGTGCCTCCGCCATTCGTGCGCCTGGTACGACTACGATAACAAGAGCTGCGCCCTGCTCAGTATCGCGCGCAGCCTGAGAGAGGAGAATGGAAAGTGAGCAAGGCTTACAACGATGTTATGGCCGGTATTCTGAATGGAATAGAGACGACGCGGCCTGCCGATGTGCAGCACGTTTGCGATCTTCTCTATATCATTCGGCGCAGCGATTCCGCCACGCTGAGAAAGCTTCTGGCCGTTGCAAGATCGCTGGACCGGATAAACGCAAGGAAGGTGAAAACATGAAAGCACACAGTGAACTGGAACTTATCGCCCGGCGGTACCGCAAATACGGCGTGAGCCTGGACAAGCTGCTGGATCTGTTGGCCAGCGCCGAAGCCCGGGGCCTGCCCCACAGCGGGGCGCTTGCCTGGCTGCGGCTCACCTTGGGCAATGAGTTCGGAGAAGAGGAGTATTTCAACGCCGAGCAGATTTCAGCCATGACCGGCGACACCCCGGAGCAGGCCACGGCCCGCATGGTGGAATTTTGCAGAACGCACCCCGACCATGGGCCGGTGCTCTGCATCGACCGCCGGGCGCTGGACATGATCGAAGCCGGACAGGAGGAATGAACGATGTTATTCAAAGCACTGCGCGTGAGAATGGTGGAGAAGGAGATCCTTCAGGCAGAGGTGGCCCGGCGGGCCGGGATGGCAGAAAGCACCCTGAGCAGCCGGATGCAGGGCCGACAACCTTTCACGGCCTGGCAGATCGAATCCATTGCCGATGTGCTGCAGATCCCGCCGGAGGAGTGGCACCACTACTTTTTCGATCGTGCCCCGGGCAACAAAAAAGCCGGCTGAGAAGCGCCAACTTCTCAACCGGCAAAATGGGAAACAGATTGACAACCCCTGTTTCCCTCCCAGTTTATCAGAAAACGGAGGAATGAGCAATGAAATTTTTCAAGACCATCAATCTGACCGCCTACGAAGTGGAGTACATCGACCAGCGGGAGCCGAAGCCCCGCACCGTAAAGCGTGAGGCCGTGGTGCTGGACGGCGGCCGGATCAGCGCGCTCGGTCGCCTTGGAATCCGCCCGGCGGGCTGGATCTCCCAGCAGTTCGCCGCCCAGGGCTACACCGTTACCACCGTGCGCAAAGGCGAGAGCCTGGGCGTAGATGTGGACTTGTCCGAGCTGTGGCAGCGCACCGCCGCCCAGATCGCCGAGCAGCAGGAAGGGGGCACAGCGGAATGAAACAACCGCAAACGAGTGTACCCGAAAACGACAAGGTGATTGAGCAAGTGTGCCAGATCGGACGTACCCTTACACCCGAAAACAGAAAACGGGTGATTCTGGCAGCTCAATCCCTTCTGAAGCAGCAGGACGTGGAAGACGATCGCGGAGGTGAGATGAAGTGAACCGTACATACCGCAAGCAGCGGGCCGCCGGAAAGGCCCGCCAGACGGCTTTTCTCATCGCCACTGTGTTCTATGCCCTGCTGACCGTGGGCCAGCTGGGGGCCATTGTAGAGGGGCTGACGGGCATCGTGCCCGGCCTCGTGCTGTGCATCCTGTGGGGCTTCGGCGCCGCTGGCTGCTACCTGGCCGCCGGGCCGGTTCTGGAAGGAGGTGAGGCGCTGTGAATGCTCCTCAAGTCAAAGAGATTCCCGGAATGACCTTCACCGGCGAATTTAACCGCTTTCATGGCCAGTCTTTGCCGGTGTATGCACCGAAGGAACCCACAAACGGAAGGCCGAGTATCAACACGCTGGAAGGTTGGAATCTGCTTCGCCACGAACTGGCGGAACGCGACCTTTTGCGGGCACTTCACCGCCAGCCCACAGAAACCGAAATCACTGCAGAGCTGGCCCGAAACGAGGCGCTTGCGGCTGCGACTGCGGAAAGGGCGAACAGTACCCGGACACCTAAACTCCTGCGAACTGTATACAATATCCACGGTTTCATGGTGGAAGTTACGCGAGGGACTGGGCACGGGCTGTGCATGCCTTATGACACGGACCCCAGCGGCAGAACTATCGGCCTTGTGTTGGGGCGGAATATGAGTGAGCGGCAAGGGCTGGAGTTCGCAAAGTGGTGCATTGAGACCGGCAAATTCGGCTTCTTCCCTGACCAGAAAACAATATGACAGGAGGAATCACAATGGCGACTTTCGCACAAGTACAGGTGGTACTGACATTCCTGCAGCATCTTTTGGGCGGGGCCCTTTCGCCCGATCGGTCGGCTCTGGTTACCCAGGCGCTCACCATCCCCGAAGAAAAGGCCGCTCGGCTGCTGGCCGAGCTGAATATTTGATAGCCCCGCCGGGGCGGCTACGAGGCTTCCCCGGCGGTTGGTCGGAAAAGGTTGGTGAAAACATGACAAGAGACGAGGCCAAAACCCGGCTGGAGCGATACACCGGGCTTCGGCTGGAAGTGCGCATCCGGCTGGAGCGGTTGGCCACGCTTCAGCAGATGGACCGGGAGCGGCCTTCCCCATGCGGCAGCCGGTCGGAGGAGTACGCCCGGGCAATTGCTCCCATCGTGCAAGCGAACCGCCGGGAGATGGCAGAGATTGAGGCGGCCGTGGCTGCCCTTCCTGATCCGTTGGAACGAGAGGTACTGCGGCTGCGATACCTGGAATTCTCCAAAGACCCGCGGACCGGCAAGAAGAGCGTCCGGCATATCACCTGGAAAGAAATTGGCCGCATAGTGTATGGGGATGGCGGCAAATCTGGGCAGAAATCTGCCCAGCGCCACTTGGAAAGGGCTATTTCTTATCTGGCCACCATCTGGCCGGAATCAGGGCAATAAAAAAAGAGCCGCCCTCCCGGACGGCCCACAACCTTATCACCAGTATAGCATGAACGGGAGGGCAGCACAATGGAAGAAACCAGAACCCCCGGCGGAACGGGCGCACAGCAGGCCGCACCGCCGCTCGATCAGCGCCAGGAGCTGAACAGCATGCTCGCCCAGCTGGCCCGTCAGGGCAACAGTGCGGCCCTGACTCAGCTGTGGGAGATTAACCGACCTGTGATCCGTACAATGTTCTGGCGTTGGTACAGCCGGAATCAGGGCGTGGCCGAATCCGCCGGGGTTACCCTGGAGGACTTCGACCAGGAAGGCTATTTTGCCGTGAAAGAGGCGGCAGAGTACCACAACCCGGAGAAAGGCGCTTTTCTGACGGCGCTGCAATATTTTGTGCAGCATCGAATCCAGAAGGCCATCTTGCAGGGCCGGGGGCGGTATGTGGTCACAGAGGACGGCCGCCGAGTGAGAGTCTCGGCGGAACCGTTGGACAGCGCCCAGAGCCTGGACGAGCCTGTTCCATGGGACGATGACGGAGAAGTCACCCGGGCCGATGTAACCCCAGACCCGGCAGCTGCCCAAGCCTTTGAGGATGCAGAGCAGAACAGCTACCTGCAGGAGCTGCGGGCGGTGCTGGACAAGGCGCTGTCCCTGCTGCCCGATCGGCAGCGAAACGTAATCGCCTGGCGCTTCTACGAGGGGCTTACCCTTCAGCAGGCCGCCGCGCTTGACGGGGTAGCAAAGGAGCGGATCAGGGCCATTGAAGATGCTGCCTTGCGGGCGCTGCGCCAAAATCAGGAGCTGCGCCGGTTCTACGGCGAGGATCTTCTTTCCCGGGCCTATCAGGGAACCGGCTTCGGAGCCTGGAAGAGCGGCGGCAGCGTGCAGGAGCGCCTTGTGGAACGCCAGGAAGAGAAGGAACGCCGCCTTGCTGCATCCAGCACAAAACACCTGGCCGAGCTGCTGGGCCTGGATGCAAAGGAGCTGTACGGCTTTTTCGATGATGTGCAGCAATAACCGCCGGGCAACCACAACCACGAAACAGGGGGCACACGGCCCCTTGCGATATATTTTACTTATGGAGGATTGAATTATGAACAGCAATCAGAAGGCCATCAAGGACAGCGCACAGAGCATTTTTTCGGAGCTTGCGCTCTTTTCCAACGCGGTGACGGACTTTCAGAAGAAGGCCCGGGAAATTTCGAAGGAAGAGTACTTGACCAATGAGGGCATCGAAGCCAAAACAAACGAGGCCAAGGCGTACCTGGTCAAGCGGGCTGTCGAGCTTAGCTCCAGTATTTCGCTGAGCCTGGCGACGATCCGCAAGGCAGCCATGGCCATGGAAGAGAGTTTCGTTATCTCCCCGGAGCTTCAGGCGGCCATTACTCTGACCAGCGCAGCAGGGGAAAAGCTGGACACTTCCGCGCGTGATCGGATGTGGAAGCAGTTCATTGGCGACAACAACGCCCTGCGCTCCCTCAAGGCACTGTTTGAGAGCAAAGGGATGTACACCAAGGAGATGGAAAAGTACATCTTCAACGCCGAGGACCAGTGCAATGACCTGGAGTCCTCGGCCCTCGACTTCAAGATCCAGCCCGGCACCAATTTGAACCAGACTGTCGCCTTCGGCCGGAAACTTGAAAAGTTCTGCGAGCTGGAGGGCGTGGAGCTGGACAACCCCTTTATCCAGTATTTGAACGCAGAGGATTACAGCCAGTTCTACACTGAGCAGCTGAGGACTGCCTTCGGTATCTAAGATACACGCACAAGGCCCGCCGGGTTTGTCCTAGCGGGCCTTCTGCTTGCATTATGCGATTGTGAACCGGCGGACGGTCTGGGGTTTGCAGAACATGGCATACAGGCGCTTGTGGGCGGCCGCAAATGCCTTGCTGTCAAAGCGGTTGCTGGTCACTTCCTTGTAGCGGGCCGTGGTATCGTCGATCTGCATTTCATCCACCCCGGCGGCATCCATGTGGGCCTTGATCCGGTCGGCCACGGCGGCCTTCTGCTTCTCCAGCTGGGCGATCTGGGCGGCGATTTGCTGATATTCGTTCATTGCTTTGCGCAGTTCGGTCTTTTTCATGGGGAACTTCCTTTCATTGTGGAGCCGCCCGGCGGTCATCTTCCTGACTATTGCCCGTAGGTTCACAGGGATATGGGCCGCCGCTTGCGGGCGCTTTCGGCTGCCCGGCGGCTGGGTGTTCATCTTGCATTTCGTGTGCGGTTCTGATACAATGAAAGCAGCAAGGGAGCCTGTTTAGTTGGTTGCTAAGTGGTTTCTGCTATGCGGTTATCTGTTGGAGCAGATAGCCGCTTTTTTGTATCTGTCGAACCGTTCAAGCTGTTGGCTTCTGGGAAGCTGTTCAAACTGCTTGCTCGTCATGCCGGCCTCCTTTCCGGCTCCCTTGCTGTGATTATATTATACTACATGTACCCATACATTACAATTGGCATACCGCACAAACATGTCCCCATGTATTTATCCATTTTCTACATGTACACATACATTCAGTTATGGTATAATAAAGGGGGAAAGGCAGGTGTGGAAAATGCCCATAAGTGATGCCAGAAAGCGCGCCAATCAAGCGTACATCGACAAACAGGACGAAATCAAAATCCGAGTTCCGAAAGGGCGCAAAGCCGAAATTCAGGCCTATGCGGAAGCGCACGGCGAAAGTGTCAATGCGTTCATCAATCGGGCCATAAACGAGGCTATGGAGCGGGACAGCTCCGACCCTGAAAAGCAATGAAATAGAGAAGCCCCCGCCGTTGCCTGTGTGGCTCCGGTGGGGGCTTTCTGTATATCTTAGATCATCCAGCCGCCGGGGCTGCCTTGTGCATTTTGTTGAACCAGGAGCGCCGCAGCGGCCCCGATCGGAGCCGGTAGTGTGGGCGGGCTCTGGCATTTCGCACAAAGAATCAGCTCTTTGCAGTTGGCTGCAACGGTTTCCCAACGAGCCGGGGAAGAGCGTACCCACTTGTGGGCATAGTCCCGGCGGATACTCCGTAGCCACTTGTGGCGACGCTTCCCCAGAAGCGGGGGGAATGCTCAGGCTCTCCAGTCTCACCGCTTCCTCGCCGCTTTGCCACAAGCGGCAAAAGCCCGGCGGGTTAAATCGGCCAACGTGGACTATTTAAATCCGCAAGGCTTGCGGATTTAACGGCATGCTGCATCACGGCCCAGGAAAGCACCGCGGGCCGCCGGGTTTACTATCCGTAAAATTAGACTATACAGCAGGTTGTCAAACAGTTGGACAACTACCTGTCGGCACGTTGCCGAATTTTTCGGCAACCCTCTTGCCAGAGGTCCGGCCCGGCGGATCGTTCTGAACGGAAGTGTGTTCAAAAGTGTGTCATTGAGCAAAACAAAAGCCCCACAAAGCCTTGTGCCTTGCGGGGTTTCTTTGGAGCAGATGATGGGAATCGAACCCACACAGCCAGCTTGGGAAGCTGGAGTTCTACCACTAAACTACATCTGCACATGATTCTCTTTTATGGAACAAGATTCAGTATACAGCATGCCCTTGCAAAAGTCAATCGGTTTTTTCGGTCGAAGCTTGCCGGGCGGGCCGAAAACACGTATACTAAAAGCACCATTCATCATCCAGTCAAGGAGGGCTGAATCCATGAAAACCCCTGCCCGCGTTCTGGCCGTGCTGCTGTGCGCCGCTGCGCTGCTTGTGATCAGCTGGGGCGTTCCCTATTACTTAATGAACACCGGTGTTCGGGTGGTGCAGCCGCCCCAGAGCGCCGTTTCCGCTTCCTCTGCTCCCGCCGCAACCCCCGACCCGCAGCAGAAGGCCGAAGACACCCTGACCGCTCTGCGTGCCGCCGATGCGCCGGAGGAGCTGACCGCCGATTTTCTGCAATTTTGTGAGGAGCAGTCCCCCGGCATCTGCGACGCTCTGACCGGCGCTGCCAAAGCCGAAGGCTACAGCACGGACCTGTTCTGGCAGGCAAGCGGCAAGAGCTATCTTTATTATCAGGCGCTCTACGCCCAGCCCATGGCGGAAAACGTGCACGACACCGGCGTGACGGACGGCCCGGCGGTGCTGGCCTTCACCGGTGATGTGAACTTTGCCGACGACTGGTACAACATGCTCCACTACGCAAAGACTTCGGGCATCGAGGACTCCTTCGGCGAAAGCCTGCTGGCCGAGATGCGTGCAGCAGGCATACTGTTATGCAACAATGAATTCGCCTTTTCCGACCGGGGCAGCCCCATGCCCGGCAAGCAGTTCACCTTCCGGGCCAAGACCGCCAACGTGAGCATGTGGCAGGAGCTGGGGGCAGACATTGTGGGCCTCGCCAACAACCACTGCTTTGACTACGGCGAGGAGGCTTTTCTGGACACTCTGTCCACCCTGCAAAGTGCAGGCATCCCCTATGTGGGCGCGGGCAAAAATCTGGAGGAGGCCATGCAGCCCCAGTTCTTCCTGGCGGGCGGCATGAAAATCGGCTACATTGCCTGCACCCGGGCGGAAAAGTACATTCTCACCCCGGAGGCCGGGGAGGACAGTCCCGGCGTGCTGCGCTGCTACGACCCGGAGCTGGCGGTGCAGGCCATCCAGGCGGCCAGTGAGCAGTGCGACTACCTGGTGGTATACGTCCACTGGGGCACCGAGGGCTCCACCGTGCTGGAGCTGGCCCAAACCGATCTGGCCACCCGCTTCACCGATGCCGGAGCGGATCTGATCGTGGGGGCGCACCCTCACATCCTGCAGGGCGCAGGCTGGCGTCAGGATACCCCGGTGCTCTACAGCCTGGGCAACTTCTGGTTCAATATGGAGACTCTGGACTCAGCCCTGTTGAAGGTGACCGTGACCGAGCCGGGTGCGGCGGGGGCCACGGTGCAGCTGCTGCCCTGCATCCAGACCGGCGGCCGGGTGAGCCTGCTGGAGGAGGGCGCAGACAGGCAGCGGGTGCTGGACAGCCTGAACGCCGTGATGGAAAGCGGCTATTTTGACGAAAACGGAATTCTTTGCAAGCAAACAGCGTAAGGAGGGACCAACCATGAACGAAGCATACTGTGAGCGGCTTTGCATCGAGCAGGGCCGCCCGGAGGATGCAGAAGAGCTGCTGGCTTTGCTGCGGCAGGTGGGCTCGGAGACCGACAATCTTACCTTCGGGGCCGAGGGTCCCGCCTTCACCATTGAGCAGGAGAGGGAATATCTGCGCGCCATGGCCGAAAACCCCACCAGTGCCTTTTTTGTAGCCCGGCTGGACGGGCGCATGGTGGGCTCGCTCAGCTTCCGGGCCATGACTCTGGCACGGGCCAGCCACCGGGCCGAGATGGGCATTTCGGTGCTGCAGGAATGCTGGGGCAAGGGCGTGGGAAGCCGTTTGATGGAGGCGGCCATCGACTTTGCAAAGAACAACGCAGGTGTGGAGATCATCTCGCTGGAGGTGCGGGCGGACAACACCCGCGCCCAGGCGCTCTACCGCAAATACGGCTTTGAAGAGATCGGCCGCTTCCCCGGCTTTTTCAAGCTCGACGGCAAGTGGGTGGATTTTCTGCTGATGAATCTCTATCTGTGAGCCTGTGCCACAGCACCGAGGACCAGTCTGACCGACAAAAAACGCAAAAAATCGAAAAAACAGTTCAAAGGACCCGGCAGGCAGTTGGCGCTGCCGGGTCCTTTGTGTTATAATCGATTTATACGGGCTTTGGCCCAGTGAAGTGTGCGCGTTACAGGCCAGCTCGAGATTAATCGGGTGGGAAACTGAGCACCGGCCACCGCGCAGACCCCGAAACCCTGTTTCAAGGAGGTTTATTCAATGGTAACTTGCAGCAAAACCGGCATGTATTACGCCCGCGGCCAGTGGGTGCAGGCGGACGACGAAGCCCCCGCCAAGCTGGCAGCTCTGGGCTTTGACGAAAACGCGGTGAAGGGTGCCCACACCGGCACCATCGCCTACGGCATCTTGCAGGCCCACAATCACAGCGGCGACACCGAGGCTCTAAAGCTGAAATTCGACGCCATGGCCAGCCACGATATCACCTTCGTGGGCATCGTGCAGACCGCCCGGGCCTCCGGTCTGGAGAAGTTCCCCATGCCCTACGTGCTCACCAACTGCCACAACAGCCTGTGCGCAGTGGGCGGCACCATCAATGAGGACGACCACCTGTTCGGCCTGTCCGCCGCCAAGAAGTACGGCGGCATCTTCGTGCCCCCTCACCTGGCGGTCATTCACCAGTACATGCGCGAGATGTATGCAGGCTGCGGCAAGATGATTCTCGGATCGGACAGCCACACCCGTTACGGTGCGCTGGGCACCATGGCCATCGGCGAGGGCGGCGGCGAGCTGGCAAAGCAGCTGCTGGGCCGTACTTACGATGTGGCCCGCCCCGGCGTGGTGGCAGTGTACCTGACCGGCAAGCCCGTGGTGGGTGTCGGCCCTCAGGACGTGGCTCTGGCCATCATCGGCGCCGTGTTCAAGAACGGCTATGTGAAGAACAAGGTGATGGAGTTCGTGGGCCCCGGCATTGCTGAGCTGCCTCTGGAATACCGCAGCGGCATCGATGTGATGACCACCGAGACCACCTGTCTGTCCAGCATCTGGTGCACTGACGAGGTCACCTATGAGTACCTGACTCTGCACGGCCGCGGCGGCGATTACAAGCCCCTGGCCCCGGCGGATCTGGCCTACTACGACGGTCTGGTGGAGGTGGATCTGTCCAAGGTGCGGCCCATGATCGCTCTGCCCATGCACCCCTCCAACGTATACAGCATCGAAGAGCTGAACGCCAACCCGGAAGACATCCTGCACAAGACCGAGGAGGACTGCGCGGCTCTGATGGGCGGCAAGGCCCGTCTGGATCTGATGAGCAAGATCGAGAACGGTAAGCTGCGTGTGGACCAGGGCGTGATCGCGGGCTGCGCGGGCGGCATGTACTCCAACATCTGCGAGGCGGCCACCATTCTGAAGGGCTACACCGGCGGCAACGGAGAATATGCCCTCAGCGTTTACCCCTCCAGCCAGCCCACCATGATGGCGCTGATGAAGAACGGCGCGCTGGGCGAGCTGATGGCCGGCGGCGCCACCATCCGCACCGCCTTCTGCGGTCCCTGCTTCGGTGCGGGCGATGTGCCCGCCAACGGCTCGCTGAGCATCCGTCACACCACCCGCAACTTCCCCAGCCGGGAAGGCTCCAAGCCGGGCAACGGCCAGATCGCCGGTGTGGCCCTGATGGACGCCCGCTCCATTGCGGCCACCACCCGCAATGGCGGTATCCTGACCCCCGCCACCGACATCGACTACGACCCCACCATTCCGGCCTACGAATTCGATGATTCCAGCTACCGCAGCCGCGTTTACTCGGGCTATGGCAAGGGCAACTACGACGAGCTGCTGCGCCTTGGCCCCAACATCAAGGACTGGCCCGCCATTCAGCCCCTGCCCGAAAACCTGCTGCTGAAGATCAGCAGCTACATCACCGACCCGGTGACCACCACCGACGAGCTGATTCCCAGCGGCGAGACCAGCTCCTACCGCTCCAACCCCCTGGGCCTGGCCGAGTTCACCCTCAGCCGCAAGGACCCGGAGTACGTGGGCCGCGCCAAGGCCATTCAGGCCGAGGAGGCCGAACGTGCCGCGGGCAAGGGCAGCGCCAGCCTGCTGGACCGCATCCATCTGGTTCCCGGCTGCGGCGAGCTGACCTGGGAGCAGCTGGGCATCGCCTCCAGCATCTACGCGGTGAAGCCCGGCGATGGCTCCGCCCGTGAGCAGGCCGCCAGCTGCCAGCGTGTGCTGGGTGCGGGCGCCAACATCGCTGTGGAATACGCCACCAAGCGCTACCGCTCCAACCTGATCAACTGGGGCATGCTGCCCTTCCAGCTGGCCGGGCCCACTCCCTTCGGTCTGGGCGACTACATCCTGGTGCCCAATGTGCGCGAGGCGCTGGCCGGCGACCTCTCCTGCGTAAAGGCCTACGTGCTGAGCCTGGATGGCCCGCGGGAGTTCCACATGAGCCTGGCTCCCCTGACCGCAGACGAGCGCCAGATCCTGCTGGACGGCTGCCTGATCAACTACTACAAGCACAACTGATTCTTACCCGTATCAAATGCACAGCCGGGGCTTCCCGGCTGTGCATTTTTTGTTTTGACTCCGCAGGCTGAAAAAGCCTCTTCCCATTTGCTGCGTTCTGTGATAGAATGTGGCGGAGTAACAAACGACAGGCGGAAGAAAAACCATGAAACAGAATGCAAAATGGAAGCAGCACGCCCTGATCCGGGTGCTGGCAAACAACCACGGCAACCCCCGAACCCTGATTTTGATCGAGCCGTTGTGGGGCATCCCCTACAACCTGATCACCCCCTTCGCTACCCTTTACATGTATACCCTGGGCGTGACCGATGTGCAGATCGGTCTGATCCTTTCGGTCACCATGGCGGTACAGGTGGTCATCGCCTTCTGGGGCGGCATCCTCACCGACAAGCTGGGCCGCAAGTTCACCACCATGCTGGGTGACTTTTTCGGCTGGGCCATCGCCTGCCTGGTGTGGGCGGTGTCGCAGAATTTCTGGATGTTCCTTATTGCGGCGGTGCTCAACTGCTTTGAACAAGTGAACCAGACGGCCTGGTTCTGCCTGCTGATCGAGGACGCCGACCCCGGCGATCTGGTGGAGATCTACACCTGGGTGACCATCGGCGGGCTGGTGGCGGTATTCTTCGCCCCTCTTTCCGGCCTGTTCGTGAGCGCCTATTCCATGGTGCCGGTGGTGCGGGTGCTGTATTTCCTGTTCGCTCTCACCATGACCGCCAAGACCCTCATCACCTTCCGGTTCTGCCATGAGACCGGCCAGGGCCGTATCCGACGCCAGCAGACCAAGGGCGTTTCGCCGCTGCAGATGCTGGCGGAATATCGCCAGCTGATTCCCAGCCTGCTGCGCAGCCCCGGCCTTCTGAAGGCAGTAGCGGTGTCCGTTATCTTTTACATCACCAATATGGTGAACAACACCTTTTTCAGCCTGTATGTGACCCAGCGGCTGGGCCTTTCGGAGAATTTTCTGGCTGTGTTCCCCATCCTGAATGCGGTGGTCATGCTGGTGTTCATGGTGGGCGTGCAGCACCGACTGCGCTTTTCCCAGTTCCGTCTGCCCTTGTGGCTGGGTCTGGCCCTCTACGGGGCGGGCACACTGGTGCTGATCCTGGCGCCGTTGAATGGTATTGGCGCAGTGCTGGCCTACGTGCTGCTCTGCGCGGTGGGTGCCGCTCTGGTGAACCCCCGCAAGGACGCGCTGCTCCAGCTGAATCTGGACTCCCAGGAGCGGGCCCGGATGAACGCGCTGATCATCGCCTCCACGGTGGCGCTCTCCTGCCCCTTCGGCTACTTCGCGGGCTGGCTTTCCAGCCTGGACCGCCGCCTGCCCTTTGCGTTCAGTATGGTGCTGTTCGCTGTGGCTGCGCTGGTGGTGAGCCGGGTACGAGAGCCCGGCCCCGGCGGGCAGACCGAATAAGATTTTTAAAAGCAAAAAAGCTGTTCCCTTTTCATCCGGGAACAGCTTTTTGTTTGCCCTTTCCGTTTTCAGACCGCTTTCACCTGTGCCGAAACGGCCTGCGGCGCGGCATGTGCCGCTGCTCGGGCCGGAGCAATGGCTGCGGCCAGCTCCTTCACCGAGGGGAACAGATACCGGGGCGAATGGGCAAAGGCCGCCGCATCCTGCAGGGTAGCCTCGCCGCTCAGCACCAGGGCGGTATCCACCCCCGCATGCACGCCGCACAGAATGTCGGTATACAGCCGGTCGCCCACCACAAGCGTCTGTTCCGGGCTGCAGCCGGTGAGCGCCAGGGCGTACTCCACCATGGCCGGCTCCGGCTTGCCGATGAAGCGGGGGCGCTTGCCGGTGGCGGTCTCGATCATGTTGCAGATGGCCCCACAGTCCGGCAGGTAACCAAACTCCACCGGGCAGACCAGATCCGGGTTGGTGGCGATGTATTCCGGCTCGCCCTCGGTGAGCAGACGGCATACATCCTTGATCTTGTCGTAGTTGAGCTGGTTGTCGTAGGACACCAGCACACAGTCAATGCCACTCTGCAGGCTGGTGGTGATGCGCAGGCCGTTTTCGCGGCATTCCTGCAAAAAAGAATCGGTGGCGAGACCGTAGATCAGCCTATCCGAGCAGTGTTTTTTCAGGTACTGAATGGTGGCATAAGCAGCGGTAATGTACTGGTCCGGGCCGGTCTCCACCCCCAGCCGCCGAAAAAAGCGGATGTAATCCCGGGTACCGCGGGTGGCGTTGTTGGTGATGAAGATGAATTGCCCGCCACTTTGACGAATGGTCTCCAGAAAGGCTTTGGCACCGTCGATCAGGCCCTCACCCTTGCAGATGGTGCCGTCGATGTCCAGCAAAAAGAGTTTTTTCTGACGCAGCTGTTTCACCGTCGGCTTACTCCTTTTCTTCCAGTTCCGCCCGCACCTGCAGCGCCAGGGCGGGATCGTTGGTGATCACCGCATCCACTCCGCGCTCCATCAGCAGGCGCATATCCTCCGGGCGGTTCACGGTCCACACCCGCACAGCCAGGCCGCTCTGCAGGTAATCGGTGAGGAAATCTGCCATCTTCACGTGCCACAGAGCCGGATGCAGGCCCTTCACACCCCGGCGGGCGGCGTATTTTTCCACCTCGAAGATCACATCACTGAAAAGATACGCGGTCTCGGCGGTGGGGTCCAGGCGGCGGACCTCCTCGATGCTGTAATGGTTGAAGGAGGAGTAGACCACCCGGTCCTGCATGCCCAGCTCCTTCACCAGCTCCAGAGTCTTTTTCTCGATGCCCTCGTACCACAAAATGCCGGTCTTCAGCTCGATGTTCACCTGCATATCGCCGGGGCGCACCAGCTCCAGCACCTGGCGCAGGGTGGGGATACGGGCCGCCTCAAAGCCTTCCATGTGATTGTCTGCCCGCAGAGCCTGCAGCTGGGCCAGGGTATGCTCCTTCACCAGGCCTGTGCCGTTTGTGGTGCGCTCCAGAGTCTCGTCGTGGATGACCACCAGCTCACCGTCCGCGCTCAGGTGTACATCCAGCTCGATGCCCTCGGCCCCCTGCTCCATGGCCAGACAAAAGGCCTCCAGCGTATTTTCGGGGGCGTACTGGCTTGCGCCCCGGTGGGCGAATACTTTGCTCTGTTTCATGGTTTTTTCTCCTTTGTTGTCTGCAATCAAGCCGAAAGACCGGGAAAAGATGAGTCTTTTCCCGGTCGTGCTTCCGGCGATGGGAAGATCAGCCGTTGATCAGGTTGTAGGTTTCGATGGTCTCGTTCATCTGGTCGGCAATGGACTGCACCGCCTCCTCGGGGGTCTGGCCACCGCTGAGCATCTCCTCGATCTCGGTCTCCACAATCTGGCGGGACTCGGGGAATACGCTCAACAGAGCGCCCGCGTACTGGGGAGCGGAGTCATGCAGCTGGTCGATGGCGGTCTGGAACTGGGGATACTGCTCCATGTTCTGCTTGTAGGTATCCTGCTCGGCGGCAGCGGTGGTCACCGGGAAGTAGCCGGTCTGAGCATTCCAGTAAGCCTGGGACTCGGGAGAGATCAAAAACTCGATGAAGCGCCAGGTGGCAGCAGCCTTGGTTTCATCGTTGTTGTTCAGCGCCCACAGGGAGCCGCCGCCGATGGACACGCCGCCCTCGTCGCTGTCATTTACCTTGGGGAAGTAGGCGGTGCCCACCTCAAAGGAATCGCCGCTGTCCTGCAGGACCTGCTTCAGGGAAGCGGTGCTGCCGAACATCATGGCAGCCTTGCCGGAGGTGAAGTCGGTGGTGGCGGTGTCGCTGCCGGAACGGCCCACGTTGGGAGCAACGCCCGCATCGTACAGCTGCTTCCAGCCGTTCAGAATGTTCAGCGCGCCGCCGTTGGAATCGAACACCACACTGGTGGCAGCCGCGTCACGGCCGTTGCCGTTGTCCACCAGGTCCAGGCCCTGCTTGCTCATGAACTGCTCGAACCACCAGCCGTACACACTGATGGCAATGGGCTCGGTGCAGCCGGCGGCCTTCAGCTTTTCGCCGGCCTCGGCGATCTCGGAGAAGCTGGTGGGAACCTGCTCAATGCCTGCAGCCTCGAACATGTCCTTGTTGTAGTACAGCAGAGGGGTGGAGGAGTTGAAGGGCATAGAGTACAGGCCGTCGCCGGTGGTGTAGTAGGCGGCGATGTTGGGCTCGATCTGGGAGATATCGTAGCCAGAGGCATCGATCATTTCCTGCATGGGAATGACCCAGCCGGAGTCGATCATGAATCGAGTGCCGATGTCGTAGATCTGAACCAGATCCGCACCCATGTTGCCGATCTGGGCGCTCTTGAGCTTGTTGATGGCGTCGTCGTAGCTGCCCTGGTACACGGCCTCCACGGTGATGCCGTACTCATTTTCGGAGTTGAACTTATCCACCAGATAGGTCATGGCCTCGCCGTTCACGCCGCCCATGGAATGCCAGAAGGTGATCTTGGTTCCATTGGTGTCCACATTGGCAAAGTTCTCGCTGATCAGGCCGGAGCTCTGAGCCTCGGTCTGCACGGCGGTGTTCTCAGCGGTGCCGCCCGCCGCGGCAGAGCTGCCGGACGCGCCCGCGCCACAGCCGGCCAGGGTGGTCATTGCCATTGCGGCGGCCAGAACGCCCGCCAGGATCTTCTTTTTCTGCATTTCTTTTCTCTCCTCAAATACTTATTATACTTCGTTGTTTATCCTTTTTCTATTTACAAACGGCGTATTTTCGCCGGTTGCAGCGTTTATTTAACCCTTCACCGCGCCGGAGAACATCCCCCGGATCAGCTGCTTCTGCCCCACCACGAAGATGATCATGCTGGGGATGATCACCGACACCACACCGGCCATCATCAGGGTAATGGACTGGGCATCGGTGTTGTCCAGCATACTGATACCGATCTGCACGGTGCGCATCTCCTGGGAGCCGGTGACCAGCAGGGGCCACATGTACATGTTCCAGGCGTTGATGAAGGTGTAAACCGACATGGCGCCGATGGCAGACTTGGTGAGCGGCAGCAGAATGCGCACGATGAAGCGCAGGTTGCCGCAGCCGTCCAGCTTGGCGGACTCATACAGCGAGATGGGGAAGGTCATATAGAACTGACGGAACAGGAAAATCCCCATGGCGGAGGTGAGCGAGGGCAGAATCAGCACCAGGTAGGTGTCCAGAATCCCCAGCTGGCTCACGGTCAGGTAATTGGAGATGATGGTGGCCTCGCCGGGCACCATCATGGTGGCCATCACCAGCATGAACAGCACATTCTTGCCCTTGAAGTTCAAAAACGAGAAGGCAAAGGCCGCCAGCGAGCAGGTGAGAATCTGGCCCAGGGTGATGCACCCGGCCACCAGGAAGGAGTTCAGGATAAAGCGCAGCAGGGGCACCTGCGCCCAGGCGCGCAGATAGTTTTCCAGCGTGGGAGCGCTGGGGATTAAATTCATATCCATGGTGAACAGCTCGCTGCCGGTCATCAGAGAAACACTGACCGCATACAGCAGCGGAAAGAGGATGAACAGGGCTACCACCACATTCAGCGCAACCAGCACGCTGGTCTTAATGCGGCGGCGGCGCAGGGCGGCAGCGCTCATGCGGCGGTGCAGGGCCGCCAGCTGCTCTTCGGTATACTGGCCCCGGCGCAGCACGCCGTTCAGAGGGGCCTTTTGATTCACAGGCATATCCATTTAATACTTGACTCCCTTCTTTTCCACCTTGAACATAACCAGGGTCAGCGCCATGATGATGAGGAACAAAATGACGGACTGGGCAGCCGCGCTGCCGAACTTGTAGTTGAAGAAGGCGTCGCGGTAGATGGAGTAAACAATCAGGTTGGTGGACTCGCCGGGGCCGCCCTGAGTCAGGATCTTCACCTGGCCGAAGGACTGGAAGGCCTGGATGATGTTGACCACCAAGGTATAGAAGATGATGGGGCTCAGGCCCGGCAGGGTGAGCCGGAAGAACTTCTGAACGCCGCTGGCGCCGTCCACCGAGGCGCGCTCATAGATGGATTCGTCGATGTTGCCCAGCCCCGCGGAGAAGTACAGGAAGTTGATGCCGCTGTTCAGCCAGGCAGTGAGCACCGCCACGCAGATGAGGGCGTAGCGGGGGTCGCTGATCCAGTTGATGTCCAGACCGGTGAGCTTGTTGAACACGCCGATGGTGGGGTTCAGAATCACCTTGAAAATCATGGCCGCGCCGCTGGAGGCAATGGCCATGGGCAGCGCATAGGCGGTGCTGAAGGCCCGAATGCCCGGGAAGGTCTTGCTGCACAGCACAGCAGTGGCAAGGCCCAGCAGCATGCTGCCGAACACCACAATCACCACAAAGATCAGGGTAACCAGGATGCTGTTGTAAAAGCTTTCGGAGGTGAGCAGGTCGCTGTAGTTTTTCAGCCCCACAAAAATCTTTGCCTTGCCCAGCTTATCGGTGAGGAACAGGCTCAGATAAATGGTCTTGAAAAAGGGGTAAAACAGGAACATGCCGAACACTGCAAAGCAGGGGATCAGGTAACAATAGGGGCTCACCTCGGCGAGCCGTTGACGTAACTGGTTCATTCGCAATCGCTCCACTGATAAAAAAGATTTTGTTCGGTCTCACCATCGAAAAAGTGAGCCTTTTCCATATCCACCCACAGGGAGGCCGCATCGCCTGCGCGTGCGCCGGTGCGTTCCTTTACCCGGGCGGCAAACTCACCGTCGGCGGTTTCCAGATGCAGGATGGTCTCGTGACCCAGGCCCTCACAGGCGGTGAGGCGGCCGTCCATCCGGCCCAGCACCCGATTTACTGCCTGCGTGGGCAGAATGTCCTCGGGGCGGATACCCAACACCACCTCGCGGCCCTTACAGCGGGGCCACAGGCCTGCCGCCTGGTCAAAGGTCAGGGGCAGGCACAGCCCGTTCCGGCTGCGGAACACAATGTTCTGCTCCCCTTCCTCCACGGTGCCGCGGACAAAGTTCATGGCCGGAGAGCCGATGAAGCCCGCCACAAACAGGTTGGTGGGGCGGCTGTACAACTCCGCCGGGCTTGCCACCTGCTGGATGCGTCCCTCCTTCATCACTACAATGCGGTCCGCCAGTGTCATGGCCTCGGTCTGGTCATGGGTTACATAAATCATGGTGGCGCCCAGCTTCTGATGCAGCGCCGCCAGCTCCACCCGCATGTGGGCCCGCAGCTTCGCATCCAGGTTGGACAGCGGCTCGTCCATCAAAAAAGCCCGGGGCTCACGCATGATGGCGCTGCCGATGGCCACACGCTGCTTCTGACCGCCGGACAGCTGGCCCGGACGGCGGTTCAAAAGGTGCTTGATGTCCAGCATTTCGGCGGCCTTGTCCACCCGCCGGGCAATCTGGTCCTTGGGCACCTTGCGCACCGACAGCGAAAAGGCCATGTTGTCGTACACGCTCATCTGCGGATACAGTGCGTAGTTCTGGAACACCATGGACAGATCCCGCTCACCGGGCTCGGCGTAATTGCACAACTCGTCGCCTATCCACAGTTCGCCTTCGCTGATCTCCTCCAGCCCGGCAATCATGCGCAGGGTGGTGGACTTGCCGCAGCCGGAAGGGCCCACAAATACGATGAACTCGCCATCGTGGATGTGCAGCGAGAAATCGCTCACCGCCCGCTGGCCCTTGTCGTATATTTTGCTGATATTCTTCAAAACGATTTCTGCCATAAAGCTTTTCTCTTCCCCCTTGTCTTTCACCGGGCGCCCGCACTTTCGGGGGCCACACTGCCCGGTACACTGGGTATGATAACGGATTTTTCCGTCCCCTTCCGCCGCTTTCCGGTAAATCGTTTGTAAAAAGCAAGAAAAGCAAATTCGCCCAAAATCTTCCAAAACTTACCGGAAATTCTGCCAGTCAAATGCCGCAAAAATAAGGCCCCGGCAGCGCAGAGGGGGAAATCTGCGCCGCCGGGGCAAGGAAAGAGGAGAATGGATCGGTTTTGTTAAATTCTGTTAAGTGTTTGCAAGATTTTGCTCAGGTTTATCGGGTAACTTCCGCCCGGGCCATGGCCTGACGGTAATCCCGGTGATCGGTGAAGATCTCGTTCTTATAGGGATTCTTCTTCTGCTCCACCGACCGCTTGATAATAATGGCCAGCACGATCACGTTGGCCGCCAGCGCCAGAATGGCGATCACGCCCTGCATGGTGGGATTGGCAGTGGCGGGCCGCACGGAGGCATCCATCACACCGTCGGAATAGAGCACCGGCAGGGTGCTGAACACGCTGTAATCCTGGAAGGCGGGGAACACCTGGGCGAACATGCACCACAAAGCCAGGGTGTTGGCGCGGTTCTGAATCCAGCCGCCCTTGTTCCACAGCGCGTTGGCAAAGGTGGGAGCCAGCAGCAGAGCCAGGCCGCAGTACCAGGCATGGGTGGGCAGGTTGTTGTAGGTGTACTCAAAGTTCCACAGGTCGTAGGCAATGATGAAGTAGATGGTCATATCCGGCCAGAGCATGTCGTCGTGCTTCTTGGAAGAGTAGATTCCCCACCAGCCGGTCATGCACAGGATGTTCAAAATGCCCGCGATGCCGTTGACCCAGTTCCACCAGCCGCCGTACAGCCACACGTTCTCGCTGGACAGCCACCACCGGTCGCCAGTGGCGGCCAGGGCCATGGCGCCCCGGATGCCGGACTCGAAATCGCTGCACACGGCGATCAGGATGTTGATGGCCACGATGGCGAAGGGGAACACCCGGAACCAGGGCTGCTTGCCGATGCCCCACTTATACTTGATCATCATGAAGCCGATGCATCCGGCGGTGGCGGCGTAGAGCTTGGCGTAATGGAACCAGCTGTTCATGTGGACATACGTGGGATTATTCAACGCCCACTCGGCTCCCATGGCCGCGCCCACATAGATGGACACGAAATACACGGTGAGTGCCGCGGGCAGAATCAAAAAGAAAAACACCCCTCCCTGTTTGGTGCGACGGGAAAGCTCGTTCAGCACCACCAGGCCCGCAAAGACCAGCAGCCAGCCCAACAGCTGGAAGCCGGCGTTTTCTCCATAAATCTGGAACAACATGATAAATTTCCTCCTTTGCCGGCACGTTTTTGTGCCGGCTTTTTCCAATTGGCTTGATTAGGCCCGGCCGCAAACCGGGCCCGGTGTCTCCCCCGGTCCTTTGGGTTCGGGGGGGATGTCGGTTTCTTCGGGCACCTCGATCTCCTTGATGAGCATCTCGCTGCCCTGCAAAAGGTGGGTATACGCAGAACCGCAGGCCGGGCAGGTCTTGCCATGGGCCACGGTGGGATAGATCTCGCCGCAGCTCTCGCACAGGGTCTGGGCAGGAATGGTCTCCACCCGCAGCTGCGCGCCTTTCAGCAGCTGGGAACGGTCCGCCGCCCAGCACCAGCAGTCCTGCAGGTAGTGCTCCACCACGCCGGACACCTCGCCCAGCTGGAGCGTCACCGCGCTGACCCGTTTCACCCGGTTTTTGCGGCCCACCTCTTCCACGCCGCGGATGATGTGGAACACAATGCCCAGTTCATGCATGGCTCATTTCTCCTTTTTGCCGAAGCGGATCTTCATCTCCCGCTTGAGCATATAGGGCAGGATGGCCTTGAACTTGTCCTCGCTGCGCACCATGTTGCTGCAATCGGGCAGCTCGCGGGAAAGGTGGATGGCGTCGAACTCACATTTAGTGGTGCAGATACCGCAGCCGATACACTTGTTGGGGTCCACCACCGAAGCGCCGCAGCCAAGGCAGCGGGCGGTCTCGGTCTTCACCTGCTCTTCAGTCAGGGTGCCTTGGGCATCCCGGAAGGAGCGGGCGTGGTCGATGCGGCCATCCATAGCGGGATACTGGCGGGCGGCGGTGTCGTAGCCGGTGAGGACCGCGTTGTCCTTGTCCAGCTCGATGAACTGGCGGCGGTCCCGGCCGATGGTCATGCTGGTGTTGGGCTGTACGAACCGGTGGATGGACACTGCGCCCTGCTTGCCCGCGGCAATGGCGTCAATGGCGAAGCTGGGGCCGGTGTACACATCGCCGCCCACAAACACGTCCGGCTGGGCGGTCTGGTAGGTCAGCGGGTCCGCCTGGGCTCGACCGCCGCCACCCAGCTGCACGGTGCTGCCGGTAAGCAGTCCGCCCCACTGGATGCTCTGGCCGATGCTCATAAACACCCGGTCACAGGGCACGGTCATGGTATCCTTCTCGTCGTAGATCGGAGCGAAACGGCCGTTTGCGTCGGTGACCGACACGCAGCGCTTGAACTCCACACCGGTGACCTTGCCGTTTTCCTCCAGGATGCGGCTGGGGCCCCATCCGCAGTGGATGACCGCGCCCTCCTGACGGGCCTCGGCGATCTCCTCGGGGGAGGCGGGCATCTGATTTTCCTGCTCCAGACAGTACATGGCCACTTCCTCCGCGCCGCAGCGCAGGCAGGAGCGGGCCACATCGATGGCCACGTTGCCGCCGCCGATCACCACCGCCCGGCCCTTGACCGGGGTGGTCTCGTCCTCGCTGACCCGACGGAGGAACTCCACCGCGGTGGTCACGCCCTCGGCGTTTTCGCCGGGAATACCCGCCAGCCGGCCGCCCTGGCAGCCGATGGCCAGATAGAAGGCCTTGTAGCCCTGAGCGCGCAGGTCATCCAGCGTCACATCCCGGCCAACCTCCACATTGCAGCGGATCTCCACACCCATCTGGCGCAGCACCTCGATCTCCGCGTCCACAACATCCTTCTCCAGCTTGTAGGAGGGGATGCCATAGACCAGCATGCCGCCGGGGCGGGCGTTTTTCTCAAACACGGTGGGCTTGTAGCCCTTCTTCGCCAGGAAGAAGGCACAGGACAGGCCCGCCGGGCCCGCGCCCACAATGGCGATCTTGTCGTCGAAACCGCCCCGGTTGGAGGGGGGCTGGATGGGCGGCACATAACGGGTGGCCGCGTCCAGATCCTTCTGGGCGATGAACTTCTTCACCTCGTCGATGGCCACCGCCTGGTCGATCTTGCCGCGGGTGCAGGCGTCCTCACAGCGGCGGTTGCACACCCGGCCGCACACCGCCGGGAAGGGGTTCTCCTGCTTGATGAGGGCCAGCGCCTCGGTGTAACGGCCCTGGGCTGCCATCTTCAGGTAGCCCTGCACCGCGATGTGGGCCGGGCAGGCGGTCTTGCAGGGGGCGGTGCCGGTGTCGTGGCAGTTGGTGCGGTTGGTGTCCCGGTAGTTGATGTCCCACTTTTCCGGGCCCCATTTTACCCGGTCCGGCAGCTCCTGCCGGGGGTATTCCACCGGGCCGTCCTTGGTGCAGAGCTTCTGGCCCAGACGCACCGCGCCCGCCGGGCAGTATTCCACGCAGCGGCCGCAGGCCACACAATTTTCGGTGGTCACATTGGCCACGTAGGCCGAGCGGCTCATGTTGGGGGTGTTGAACAGCTGGCTGGTACGCAGGGCATTACAGATGTTCACGTTACAATTGCAGATGGCGAAGATCTTGTTCTCGCCGTCGATGTTGGTGATCTGGTGCACGAAGCCGTTGTCCTCGGCGCGCTTCAGGATGCGCAGCACCTCATCCCGGTCCACATAGTGGCCCTTGTTGGTCTCCACCAGGTAGTCCGCCATGTCGCCCACACCGATGCACCAGTCCTCCGGATCGTCGCCGCATCCCTCGCCCAGCTTGGCGCGGGACATCCGGCAGGAGCAGGGACTGGCGGCATATTTGCCGTCGTACTTATCCAGCCAGTGGGAGATGTGCTCGATGCCCACCGAGCGGTTCTCGGTCTGGATGGCCTGTTCCACCGGGATCACATGCATGCCGATGCCCGCACCGCCGGGGGGCACCATGGCGGTGATGTGCTCCAGCGGCAGGAAGGTCATACGCTCGAAAAAGGCGGTGACCTCCGGGTGCTCGTCGATCTGCTGCTGTTTCATGTTGAAGAACTCGGCGCTGCCGGGCACGAACATGGGCAGCACATACTGCTTCTCCCGCCGCTCGTTTTCCCAGTTGTATTCCAGCAAGCCCACGTTGCTCATTTCCTGCAGCAGGGGCTCCAGCTCCTGGGCGGGTTTACCGGTGACCTTGACCAGCTGGGGCAGGGTCATGGGCTTGCGCACCTTCATTTTCAGGGCCACATCCGCCATCTCGTCGGTGACGATGCCCGCAAGGCCCCAGTATTCCGGGTCCTCGGCGGTGAGCGGGCGCAGCTTGGCGGGCACACGGTCGGTGATCTTCTGGCCCAGCTTTAAAATCTTCTCCCGGGGCTTTTCGTCCTTCGGAATGGAAAAGGGCAGCTTTTCTTCATCCAGGGGAAAATGGGTCTGACTCATATCCTTATTGTCCTTTCCTTCGTCTCTCAGCTCTTCCAATCATTCACCTGGGTGCGCAGCCAATCGGCCCAGGCCTCGATGCCTTCGCCGGTTTTGGCACAGATGGGAATGACCTCCGCATTCGGATTGCGCATGCGGAGGTACTCTTTGCACTTTTCCAGGTCAAAGTCGAAATAGGGCATCACATCGGTCTTGTTGATGAGCACCACATCACACACCGAAAACATCAGCGGGTATTTCAGGGGCTTGTCGTGGCCTTCCGGCACCGACAGGATCATGGCGTTCTTCACCGCGCCGGTATCGAACTCCGCCGGGCAGACCAGATTGCCCACGTTTTCCAGGATGGCCAGGTCCACATCTTCGGTACCCAGCGCCTCCAGACCCTGACGAGTCATGTCCGCGTCCAGATGGCACATACCGCCGGTGTGCAGCTGGATGGCCTTCACGCCGGTGGCGGCCATCGCCTTGGCATCCACATCCGAATCAATGTCCGCCTCCATCACGCCGATGCGCAGCTGGCCCTCCAGAGCCTTCACCGTCTGCTTCAGGGTGGTGGTTTTGCCCGCGCCGGGCGAGGACATCAGGTTCAGAAGAAATACGCCCTTCTCCTTCAGCTCCCCGCGCAGATTGCGGGCCTGTTCGTCGTTGGATGCAAACACGCTCTGCTTGATCTCGATCACTTTTACCTTGCTGGTGGTATCCGCCATGGGTCCCCCTCCTTGTTTTCCGGGCGGGTCTTGTGGCCCAACCAGAGCCACAATTCTCCTCTCTTCCCCGCCTTTTAGCTGTTAATAGCTTAACATTCCCATTATAAACCGTCAATCAAATCCCGATTTTTCAGAGAACAGCCCAAATGAAGGGCTTTTCCTTAAGCGAATTGCATGGTAAAATAAGTCTGTGGTATGTGGTATAGCCACAACTAAAGCCGAGGTGATTTGTATGCCCTTTGAAAAACTGAATTCTCCCAGTCTGAAACAATTGTTCGTGCGCCAGCTGCAAGGCATGATCCTTTCCGGCGAATTGCCCATGGGCAGCCAACTTCCCCCGGAGCGGGAACTGGCCCGGCAGATGCAGGTAAGCCGGGCGGTGGTGAACGGCGGTCTGACCGAGCTGGCCCAGCAGGGTTTTCTCGAGGTGCGCCCCCGGCAGGGCACCTGTGTGGCGGACTACCGCCGCAAGGGCAATCTTTCCACCCTGATCGCCATCATGGAATACCGGGACGGCGTGCTGGGCAAGGACGAGATCCGCTCGCTGCTGGAGGTACGTCAGGCGCTGGAGCATCTGGCGGTGACCTCCGCCATCCGCTATGCGTCGGACCAGGCGCTGGACAGTCTGGGGGAGCATCTGGCCCGCATCGCCCAGGCAGAGGACATCGCCCAGGCCGCCGAGGCGGCGTTCCAGTTCCAGCACGAGCTGGCGCTGGTGGGCGGCAACAGTATCGTGCCGCTGATCTACTATTCCTTCAAGGCCCCGGTCATCACCCTCTGGATGCGCTTTTGCCGGCTGTACGGCATTGAGGCGCTGCTGCGCAACACCGAGCGTCTGTACGACTGCATCCGTGCCCGGGACGAGCAGGCCGCAGCGGAATGGATCGACCGGTATCTGGGCCAGGCCATCCGGGGCAGCCAGCAGATCTACAGCGAGCGGTGAGTCCCTTTTCCGTTCCGTACCGGACAGCATACAAAAAGAGTGCGCCGCCCCCAAGCTGAGAGGCAGCGCACTCTTTTTGTATACTCTTATAAAATGAAACCGGACGGCTCACTTTTCGGCCCGCATGGCCAGAATTTTGTCCATGATGCAGCCGGCCACCTGGGCCTTGTCCATCTGGGGCTGGGGCTCGGCGCCCTCTTTGGTGATGAAGGTGATCACATTGGTGCCCGCGCCGAAGCCCGCGCCCTCTACCTTCACGTTGTTGCCCACCACCAGATCCAGATTCTTTGCCTCCAGCTTTTTGCGGGCGTTCTCCTCCAGGTTCTGGGTCTCCATGGCAAAGCCGCACAAAAACTGCCCGGCGGGCTTTTCTTCGCCCAGGCTGCGCAGGATGTCCTGAGTCCGCTCCAGCGGGATCGCCCAGCCGCCCTCCGCCTTCTTGATTTTCTCGGTGGCCACGGTGGCGGGGCGGTAGTCGGCCACGGCGGCGGCCTTGATGATGATGTCCTGCCCGGCGGCGCGGCTGGTCACGGCCTCATACATCTCCTGAGCGCTCACCACCGGCACCACCTCCACGAAAGGCGGCGGAGTCAGGGCGGTACGGCCGGTGACCAGGGTGACCTGAGCGCCCCGCAGCATGCAGTTGCGGGCCAGTTGATAGCCCATGGTACCGGTGGAATGGTTGGTGATGTAGCGCACCGGGTCGATGGCCTCCTGCGTGGGCCCGGCGGTGACCAGCACCTTCAATCCCTGCATATCCTTTTCCAGGGCCAAGTTCCGCAGGATGTACTGGAGCATCACCTCCGGCTCCACCATCTTGCCCATACCGCTGTCACCGCAGGCCAGATGGCCGCTCACCGGCTGGATCAGCTCCATGCCGTAATTCTCCAGCTTTTTCAGATTATCCTGCACGATGGGGTTTTCGTACATCTGGGTATTCATGGCCGGGGCCACCAGCTTTTTGCACTTGCAGGCCAGCAGCGTGGTGGTGAGCATATCGTCTGCCAGACCGTTGGCCAGCTTGCCGATCACGTTGGCAGTGGCAGGAGCCACCAGGGCGATGTCCGCCTGCTTGGCCACCGACACATGCTCCACATTAAATTCAAAGTTCCGGTCAAAGGTATCCACCAGGCATTTGTGGCCGGTGAGGGTCTCGAAAGTGATGGGGTTGATAAAGTTGGTGGCGTTTTGGGTCATCAGCACCTGAACGTCCGCGTGCTGCTTGACCAGAAGGCTGGCCATGGTGGCCATTTTATATGCCGCGATGCCGCCGGTGACCGCCAGCACCACATGTTTTCCCTTGAGCATGTTGCCGTTTCTCCTTTTTGCCCGGCCACGGGAGGCCGGTTTTCTCTGCCTTTTATTATAACACAAAAACGCCCCGACGAAAGGCGTTCATCCAAAGCCGCTGCCGTGCAAAAAAATTCCATTCTTTTCTTGGTCAACACCGCACAATTCACGCCGTACGGCTCAGGCGGCGTATCACGCCAAAATTTTCTGTGCTTTTTGGTTCATATCACAAAAATTTTTCGGGCGCGCTTCACCACCTGGAATTATGCAGTATCGCCCTTGTTTTGCGCCGGGTTTGGTGCTATACTGAACAGCGTATTGTATCCCGGTTTCGGGAATAATAACAAGGAGGACAATTGAATATGTACAAAAACGGAACTGCGAACAACTCCCGCGGGCTGGTTCAGCTTGCCCTTTTTTCGGCCATCATCATCGCAATGGCCATGGTGCCCTTTCTGGGCTACATCCCGCTTGGCTTCATGCGGGCGACCATTATCCACATCCCGGTAATTCTGGGCTCGGTGCTTTTAGGGCCCCGCAAGGGCGCGGTACTGGGCGGCGTATTCGGTCTCACCAGCCTGGTGAACAACACCGTGGCCCCCAACGTGACCTCGTTTGTGTTCACCCCTTTCTACAGCCTGGGCGATGTGCACGGCAGCTGGGCCAGTCTGGTAATCGTTCTGGTGCCCCGCATTCTGGTTGGCGTGCTTCCGTATTTTGTATTTAAAGGTCTGAAGCGGCTGCTGGGCTCTGCCCCCGGCAAGCTCACCGTGAGTTTGGGCGCTGCCGGGTTTGTGGGCTCCATGACCAATACCCTGCTGGTGATGAACCTGATCTTCGTGTTCTTCGGCGAAAGCTACGGCGCAGCCAAGGGCATTGCGGCGGACGCGGTTTATCCCTTCATCCTGTCCATCATCGGGCTTCAGGGCGTGCCGGAGGCCATTGTGGCCACCATCATCGTAGCTCTGGTGGGCCGCCCCTTGCTGCGTTTTGCCAAAAGCAAGACCTAATCATCCATACATCAAACGAGGAGTTTTGACATATGATCCTTGCACTGGACATCGGCAACACCAACATCGTGATCGGCTACCTGGAATCCGAGGAGAACATCGTGTTTGTGGAACGGCTCTCCACCGATCCGGGCAAGACCTCGCTGGAATACGCCATCAGCATCAAAAATGTGCTGGAGCTTTATAACGTAGACATGAACACGCTGGAGGGTGTGATCATCTCGTCGGTGGTACCGCCCATCACCAATCTGATCTGCCAGGCGGTGCGCACCGTTACCGGCCACGAGGCCATGGTGGTTGGCCCCGGCGTGAAGAACGGGCTGCACATCAAGATGGACAACCCCGCCCAGCTGGGCAGTGACCGTGTGGTTTGCGCCGTGGCGGGCATCCGGGATTACCCGGTGCCTCTGGTGATTGTGGATCTGGGCACCGCCACCACCGTGGAGGTGCTGGATGCGGAGAAGAGCTACATCGGCGGCATGATTTTGCCGGGCGTGAACGCCTCGCTGGAGGCACTGGTGCGCCACACCTCCCAGCTGCCCAAAATCAGCCTGGATTCTCCCCGCCGCCTGATCGGCAAGAATACCATCGAGTGCATGAAGAGCGGCATCATCCACGGCAACGCCGCCTGTCTGGACGGTCTGATCGACCGCATCCAGGAGGAACTGGGCGAGCCGGTGACCGTGGTTGCCACCGGCGGTCTGGCCAGTGTGATCGTGCCCCACTGCCGCCACAAGATCATCATCGATGATGCACTGCTTTTGAAGGGCCTGCTGCTCATTTACCAGAAAAATCAGCAGAAGTAATTTTGCAAACGGAAAACGCCCGGGGCTCTGGCCTCGGGCGTTTTATCTATACAAACCGCCGCCCGTCGGCTCGACCGGACCGGCAGCGGATTGTTTTTTGTCTGCCCTTTTACTAGGTTGAGAGCAGTGAACCTTACACGTTTTTATTGTACCGGCCAATTTTTAACTGCCGCTGAATAAACCGTGTGACGGCTGTGAAAGATCGGCTCGCTTTATGAAGATGCTGTGATATTGTGCTTTTATAGCGTACAAAAAGGCCCGCCTCGGGGAAATCTCCGAAGCGGGCCTTCCGTATTTTTCTTTCGGCCGGCTCAGTCCAGCACCACCGCAGTGCCGGACACATTCACCATCAGCATGCCGTTGTTGCTGCCCAGCACCTCGTAATCCACGCGCACGCCGACCACTGCGTCCGCGCCCAGATGGGCCGCACGGGTACCCATCTCCTCCAGGGCCTGAATGCGGGCGTTTTTCAGTTCCTCTTCATACCCGGAGCTGCGCCCGCCGAAGATGTTTCGCAGCCCGGCACCGATATCCTGAAAGATATCCACACCGGAGATGATCTCGCCGAATACGATGCCCTTGTATTCCCGAATGGAACGCCCCTCCACCGAAGGGGTAGTGGTAATGATCATCAACAACATCTCCTTTTCCGGCACGGGTCAATGCCCGTTTTTTCTCATTATAGCATCCACCTGTTCAAAAGACAATGGCAGCGAACAAAAAGCGCTTTGCATTGCAGGGCAGAATGTGCTACAATCGAATGCGGTTTCGCCCGGACCCGGTGTGGACCACATGATAACTTACCATCAAAGAAGGCGTTTTTCATGGAAACTTCCCGACGGGATGCCCGGTTTGATAATTTGAAAGGCATTCTGATTTTTCTGGTGGTGTTCGGCCACCTGCTGGAACTGGTGGGCGGCCCTGCCGCCGCCTGGCTGTACCGGCTGATCTATTCCTTCCACATGCCCGTGTTCGTGTTCTGCTCCGGCTGGTTTGCCCGGTTCGACGCAGCCCGCTTTTTCCGGCGGCTGCTCTACCCGTACCTGGTGTACCAAACGCTGTACCTTCTGTTTGACCGGCTGGTGCTGCACGGCGACGCTCCACTGCAATACACCACCCCCTACTGGCTGCTGTGGTACCTGTTTTCGATGATGCTCTGGACCCTGCTTTTGCCTCTGATCGACGGGGCAAAAAGCCCGAAGGCCGCCCTTCTGTCCTGCCTGGCCGCCGCGCTGGCCTCCGGATTTGATCCCTCCATCGGTTACAGCATGAGCCTTTCCCGCACGCTGGTGCTGCTGCCCTTCTTCGCCGCCGGGCATCTGGCCGCGGGCGGTGGGCTGCGCGGCCTGTTGCCCCAGCTTCCCCGGCGCGGGGTGATTGCCGCGCTCTCCGGCTGGATTGCCCTTGCAGGCACACTGCTCTGGCTGCGGCGCGGCGTGGTGCGCAGCGTGTGGTTTTATGCCAGCCGCTCCTATGAGGGCGCGCACTATGACCCGGAGCTGCGAGTTCTGCTGCTGGCCACCAGCGCCGCCTGGATCGCCCTGCTTTTGCTCATCGTTCCAAAACAGCCGCTGCCTTTGGTTGCGGCCCTTGGGCAGTACACCCTTCCGGTGTTCCTTGTGCACGGCTTTTTCGTGCGCAGCCTGCGGCTGCTGCGCCCGTCCCTGCCGCCGCTGGCGGGCATTAGACTGGCCATTCTGGTGGCTCTGCTGCTCTGTGCGGTGCTGGGCAACCGGTTCACCGCTGCCCTGCTGCGGCCCACCTTCTGCGCGCCGCAGCTGAGCCGCCCTGTGCCGGGGCTGCAAAAAAATGTGGCAAAGCGCCCTGCCCGCTGAATTTTCCCCCCGCATCCACCGGACGCGGGGCTTTTTTGCGCCCGAAAGCCGTTGTCTTTCTCCACCGTCGTGGTATAATATAACCAGTCATTTCCCGGGCAGTTTGCCCGGGAGCATTCCGCAAACAAAGGAGTTACAAGCCCATGCGTTCCCTTCCCGCCGACTGCGATGCGCTGCTCACCTGCATTCAGGAGGAAAACGGCATCGCCCTGCTGCGCTGCCAGACCAGCGCCCCCCAGCTGCTTTTGCCCGACGAGCTGGACGGCCTGCCCATCACCCGTCTGGGGGATTACGCCTTCAGCGCCCGGGAGCCCCGGCAGCTGCCTGAAGGGGCGTTTCAGCTTCTGCTGACCAGCGGCGGCGGGCAAATCCCCACCCACGACGCGGCGGCCCTGCGGCTGGTGCGCCTGCCCCAAAAGGCTCTTTCTCTGGGCAACTACGTCTTTTACGGCTGCACCGGGCTGGAGGCACTGGAAATTGGCGGCAGTTTGCAGAGCGTGGGAACCGACGCTTTTATGAACTGCTTTTCCCTGCGGCGGGTGACCCTGGCCTCCCCGGCGGAGGAATGCCGCTGCCTGCGCAGCCTGCTGCAGGAATATTCCGGCGAGCTGGAGCTGCGTTTTTCCCCTGCCGCCGGGCCGGAGTGCCGCCTCTTCTTCCCCGCTTACGACGAGGACTATGAGGAGATGGCAGCCCCCCATATCTTTCATTATAACATCCGGGGCGTGGGTTACCTGTGCCGCCAAAGCTTTGACGGTCACCGGTTCCGCTACGACCAGTACGACGCCTCGCTGGACCTTTTGCTGCGCACCCACGAGTTTTCACTGGCAGTGCACATGGCACTGGACCGGCTGCGCTTTCCGGTACAGCTGAGCGAGGCCGCCCGCGCCGCGTATCTGACCTGCCTTTCCCGGCACACAGCCCAGCTGCTGGAGCTGGTTCTGGCCGAAGCGGACACCGCTCCCCTGGCCTTTGTGCTGGGGCTGGACCTGCTGGACCGGCAGGCGCTGGGCGAGGGCTGCGAGCTGGCCCGAGCCGCCCGCCGCACCGAGGCTCTGGGCCTGTTGCTGGAATACCAGAATCGGCGCTTCGGCGCGCCCCGGGCCCGATCCTTTGACCTGTGAGGCACCTTATGATGCAACAAGAACAACGACACGACCCCTGGCCGGAGCTTGGCCAGAAGATTCTGATCGCGGCCCGCAGCGAGCTGTATCTGAACCTGCCCTTTCTGGATGCGGCGCTGTGCAGCCTGCCGCTGAGCACCCGCGAGCCCACCCAGAGCCTTGCCACCGACGGCACCGCGCTTTATTACAACGGGGCTTATTTAGCCCAGCGGTATGAGCGAGCCCGCAGTCTGGTCTGCCGAGCCTACCTGCACAGCCTGTTGCACTGCATGCTGCGTCACCCGCCCAAAAAGGCCGGGCGGGACGGCGAGCTGTGGGATCTGGCCTGCGACATCGCGGTGGAGTCCATTCTGGATGCCCTGCCCCAGCGCTGCCTGGTTCCTGCCGTGCCCCGGCCCCGCCGGGCGCACTGGTACGGTCTTTTGCAGGCCGAGATGAAGGTGATCACCGCCGAGGCCGTTTACCGGTACTTCCGCCGCCACCCGCTGGAGAAGATGGACAAGGCCACCCTGGCTCGGGAGTTTCTGGAGGACGATCACCGGCTGTGGGAGCGGGCACAGAACGACGAGCAGGAGCAGAACGCCTCCAGCCAGTGGCAGAACATCGCCGAGCGCATCCAGACCCAGCTGGAGACCATGTACACCGAGGCGGGCGCGGGCGGCGACGCAGTGCTGGAGCGGCTTCGGGTGGAAAACCGTCCCACCGCCAACTACAAGACCTTCCTGCACCGGTTCGCGGTGCTGGGCGAGGAAATGAGCGTGGATGTGGATTCCTTCGACTACGGCTACTACACCTACGGCCTGCGCCGCTACGGCAACATGCCGCTGATCGAGCCGCTGGAGACCCGGGAGGCCCGGCGCATCGAGGATCTGGTCATCGCCATCGACACCTCCATGTCCACCTCCGGTGCACTGGTGCGCAGCTTCCTTTCCTATACTTACGCCATTTTAAAGAACACCGAGAGCTTTTTCCGCCGCTTTCAGCTGCGCATCCTGCAATGCGACGACCAGCTGCGGGCGGACAAAACCATCACCAGCGCCCAGGAGCTGGCGGATTACATGGAGCATTTTGAGCTGATCGGCCAGAGTGCCACCGACTTCCGCCCGGTGTTCGAGCATGTGAACAAGCTGCGAGAGGAGGGAGCCTTCCGCCACCTGAAGGGAATTCTATATTTCACCGACGGCCTGGGCGTCTACCCCGCCAGGCGCCCGCCCTACGACGCAGTGTTTGTGATGCTGGCAGGCCAGGGCAACCCGGAACGGGTGCCGCCCTGGGGCATCCGCCTGCTGATCGACGAGGACGAGCTGACTGAGTCCGCATCCCAGCCCATACAAGGAGCATAACGCCATGAACATCAAACGAGCCAAACAAGAAATCATCAACACGGTGCGCGCCTACCTGGCCAAGGACGAATTCGGCGCCTACCGCATTCCGGCCGTGCGCCAGCGGCCCATTCTGCTGATGGGCCCTCCGGGCATCGGCAAGACCCAGATCATGGAGCAGATCGCCAATGAACTGGACATCGACCTGGTGGCCTACACCATCACCCACCACACCCGCCAGAGCGCGCTGGGCCTGCCCTTCATCGAGCACCGCAGCTTCGGCGGCAGAGAATACGCCGTGACCGAGTACACCATGAGTGAGATTCTTGCGGCGGTCTGGCAGGCCATGGAGCGCAGCGGCCGCAAGGAGGGCATTCTGTTTCTGGACGAGGTGAACTGCATCTCGGAGACGCTGGCCCCCATGATGCTGCAATTTTTGCAGTGCAAGACCTTCGGCAACCAGCGGCTGCCGGAGGGCTGGATCATCGCCGCCGCGGGCAACCCGCCGGAGTACAACAAGTCGGTGCGGGAGTTCGATGTGGTGACGCTGGACCGGGTCAAGCGCATCGATGTGAAGGAGGACTACGCCGCCTGGAAGGAGTACGCCCTGCGCCGGGGCATCCATGGAGCCATCCTCTCCTATCTGGATATCCGCAAGGACCATTTCTACAAGGTGGAGGCCGGGCCGGAGGGCATGCAGTTCGTCACCGCTCGCGGCTGGGAGGACCTTTCCGAGATCCTGCACACCTACGAGGCCCTGGGCCTTACCGCCGACCGGGAGGTGGTGGGCCAGTATTTACAGATGCCCGCCATCGCCAAAGACTTCGCCAACTATCTGGAGCTGTATGCCAAGTACCGCCGGGTCTACCGGGTGGAGGAAATTTTGAACGGCAGCTGGGAGGCCCTGCGGGCCCGGGAGCTGGCCGCCGCCCCCTTTGACGAAAAGCTCAGCGTACTGGGTCTGGTGCTCTCCCGCCTGAACGAGAGCGCCCGCGCCGCCTGGCAGCTGGATCAGCTGGCGGGGCTTGTGCATGAGAGCCTGCTGCGGGTGAAGGCCGCGCTGGGCCAGACCCCCGCCGCCCAGATCCTGACCGCCGAGCTGGCGGGACTGGACCGGCAGATTGCCGCCAAAAAGGAAGCAGGCAGCGCCGACCGGCAGGGCATGCAGCTGCTGAACCAGGCCGCCCGCACCCTAGAGGGCTACCTGCACACGTTGGAGCTGGAGGCCCCCGCCGAGCCCTTCGACCGGCTCAAGGAGCTGTTCGCTGAAACCCTCGAGCAGCGGGCCGCTGCCGCCGATGAAACCGGCAGCTATCTGGCCAACGCCTTCGCTTTCCTGGACGAGAGCCTGCCCGGCAGCCAGGAGCTGGTGATCTTCGCCACCGAGCTGACCACCGGCTTCTATACCTCCTGGTACATCGAGACCTTCGGCTGCGAGGCCTACTTTGCCCACAACAAGGACCTGCTTTTCGCGGACACCGAAAACGCCTTGCTGGGCGAAATTGCCGCCGCCCGGGCCGCCCAGAACGGAACGGCCGGCGAAGAATTAACGCTGTAAAATCGCATAAAAAGGCCGCTGCCCTTTCTCCTTTTGCGGGAAGGGCAGCGGCCTTGATTTTTTAAGAAGAAACGCCTGTTACGCCGCCTGCTGCTCCAGCCGACGGATGTGCTTCATCTCCCGGCGGATCAGCAGCACGGTAGTCACAAAGGCTACGGTGTCCGCAATGGGTCCGGCAAACAGAATGCCGTCGATTCCCATGAACAGGGGCAGGATCAGCAGCAGCGGCACCAGGAAGAACACCTGACGGGTCAGCGACAGAATCACACCCTTGATGGGTTTACCGATGGCCGCAAAGAAGTTGGAGGAGATCAGCTGCACACCGTTTACCAGTACCATGAACAGGAAGATGCGCATAAAGCGTACCGCAAACTCAAAGTACAGCACGTCACCGGTACCGAAAATGGAGATGATCTGCCGCGGGAACACCTGGAACAGGATAAATCCGATGGCAGACACCACCAGGTTACAGCTGATGGCCAGCTTGTAAATACCCCGCACCCGGGCGTACTGCTTTGCGCCGTAGTTGAAGCCCACAATGGGCTGAGACCCCTGCGAAATGCCGATGATGATGGACAGCAGAATGGCGTTGGTCTTGATCACGATGCCGCAGGCCGCCAGCGGAATGGAGCTGCCGTATTCCGTCATGGCTCCATAATAGGTCAGCGAGTTGTTCAGCACGATCTGCACAAAGGTAATGGCCACCTGGTTCAGGCTGTTGCTCATCCCCAGGCTGGCGATCTGGGCCCACTCCCGCAGCCGGTAGCCGAAGTGATGGGGCTGCAGATGAATGTGGCGGAAGCACCGGGCATAGTTGATGGCCATCAGGAAGGAAAGCAGCTGGCCGATCACCGTAGCCCAGGCCGCGCCTGCCACGCCCATCTGGAACACGAAAATAAAGATGGGGTCCAAAATGGTGTTGGTGATGGCGCCCACCAGCATACAGGTCATGGAATATTTGGGGCTGCCGTCCGCCCGGGCCAGATTGCTCATGGCGTTGGTCACAATCAGCAGCGGCATGCCCAGAGCGGTGATGCGGGTGTAGCTTTCCGCATAGGGCATAACCTCTGCGGTGGCGCCGAAGGCCCGCAGCAGCGGATGCAGGAACAGCTGGATGACCACCACATACACAATACCCAGGGTGAACATCATGGTAATGGCGGTACCCACCGCCTTTTCCGCGTTTTCCTTATGCCCGGCCCCCAGCTCCAGTGAAAAGCGGGAGGCGCTGCCGATGCCGATGAGCAGCGCGATCGCCATGCAGATGGTGGTGAGCGGATAGGCCACGTTGGTGGCCGCGTTTCCCAGATAGCCCACACCCTGGCCGATGAAGATCTGGTCCACGATGTTGTACAGCGAGCTCACCAGCATGGCAATCACACTGGGAATCGCATAACCCCGCAGCAGCTTGGGCAGCGGTTCATAGCCCAGGGGATTGGCCCCCTGCTCCGTTTTCATTGCCATATAAATTTACTCCTCCCGTTCCCGGTTCATTGCTTCCAGCTCCAGCCGGTTCTGTTCCACCGCGGCTTCGCCCACCTTCTCCAGCAGACGCATGAACTGGACTCGCTCCTCCTCGGTAAGACCACTGGTAATGCGCTGGTTCCAGTCGTCACAGATGCTGCGAATCGGTTGGTAGGCCGCCTTCGCCTTTTCGGTGGGGTACAAACAGCAGGTACGCTTGTCCTTTTCGTTGGGCCGCCGCTCCAGATAGCCCATCTTCTCCAGTGCCGTCACCGAGCGGGTGATGTTGCTGGGGTTGATGTAGAACAGGGTGTTGAACTTGTCCTGGGTGATGCCCGGCACCTCGCAGATGCGCAGAACATACATGTGCTGGCTGCTGTTCAGCCCGAAGGGGGCAAGCATCCGGTCCAGATGGATCTTGTTGTACCGGTCGGTGACCGAGATCCATTTGATAAGCTTCATGGCGCTCTTTCGCTCCTTTTATCTGATTTTCTCAAACAATATTATACAAAAATTCATTTGCGCGCGCAATCTTTTTGCCCACCTGTATTTGAATTCCACCGCTTCGCACGGTTTTCCCCACCAGGTTTGGATATTTTTGTGCATATCGTTTTCACAAAAGCTGCTGCCATGCTGGATTCCGGCGCGCCGATATGATACAATAAAGCCCAGTATCCCCGGCCCTTCGGCCGGAAAGTGAGGTCAATCATGCGTCAAAACAACTCCCCCCGCCACAAGAACGGGGGCTTCAGTTCTTCCATTGGTTTCGTGATCGCCTGCGTGGGCTCCGCGGTGGGCCTGGGCAACATCTGGATGTTCCCCTATCGGGTGGGCCAGTACGGCGGCGCCGCCTTTCTGATTCCCTATCTGCTGTTCACCTTCCTGTTCGGCTGGGTGGGTCTTTCCGCTGAGTTCGGCGTGGGCCGTCTGGCCCGCACCGGCACCATCGGCGCCTATGAATACTGCTTCGGTTCCCGGGGCAAAAAGATGGTCGGCTCTGTCCTCAGCTGGATTCCCCTGCTGGGTTCGCTGGGCATCGCCATCGGCTATGCGGTCATTCTGGGCTGGGTGCTGCGCAGTCTGGCAGGCTCGGTCACCGGCACACTGCTGGGCTCTGATCCGGAGACCTTCTTCCACCAGGCCACCGGCAGCTTCGGCAGTGTGGGCTGGCATGCGGCCATCGTGCTTCTGGTCTCTGTGGTGATGCTGCTGGGCGTGGCCCGGGGCATTGAAAAGGTGAGCAAGGTGCTCATGCCCCTGTTCTTCGTGCTCTTTCTGGCACTGGCTGCCTGGGTGGCCTTCCTGCCCGGCGCGGCCGAGGGCTACCGTTTTCTGTTCGTGCCCAAATGGGAGGCCCTTCTGAATGTGGACACCTGGGTCATGGCCATGGGCCAGGCCTTCTTCTCGCTGTCCATCACCGGGTCCGGCATGATCGTATACGGTGCGTATCTGGGCAAAGATGCGGATATTCCCCAGGCTTCGCTGCGCACCGCCTTCTTCGACACCCTGGCCGCCCTGCTCAGCGGCCTCGCCATCATGCCCGCCGTGTTTGCTTTCGGGGTGGATGTGACCCGCGGCCCCTCGCTCATGTTCATCGCCCTGCCCACCGTGTTCCAGCGCATGCCGCTGGGCCGGGTGTTCGCGGTGTTCTTCTTCGTGTCGGTGGCTTTTGCGGGCATCACCTCGCTGATCAATATGTTTGAGGCCGTGATCGAAAGCTGGCAGAACCGCTTCAAGCTGGACCGCCGCATCGCGGTGGCCCTGTGCGGCGGCCTCACCTTCGGTGTGGGCGTTTTCCTGGAGGCTGAGCCGGTGGTGGGCAGCTGGCTGGACTTTGTGACCATCGTGATCGTGCCCATCGGTGCGGTGCTGGGTGCCATCTCCATCTATTACGTGCTGGGCTGGCCCCGCATCCGTCAGGAGCTGGAGACCGGCCGTGACAAGCCGCTGCCCGAGCTCTTCGGCCGGGTGGCAAAATACGTGTATGTTCCGCTCACCGTGCTGGTGCTGCTGCTGGGCTTTGTGTACGGCGGCATCGGCTGATGCAAACCAAACGAAAGGGGATCGCCAACCATGAAACTGCTTTTCAAACAGCGTCTGTTCTCCTGGCTGGACAGCTACGATATTTACAACGAACACGGCGAGACCGCCTTCACCGTGGAGGGCAAGCTGGCCTGGGGCCATAAGCTGGAAATTCTGGACCCGGCCGGCCGTCATCTGGGCACCGTAAAAGAGGAGGTACTCACCTTCCTGCCCCGGTTTGCGCTGTATCTGGGTGAGGAGTACATCGGCCAGATCAAAAAGGAGTTCACCTTTTTCAAGCCCAGCTTCACGCTGGACTTCCGGGACTGGCAGGTGAGCGGCGACTGGCTGGAATGGGACTATCAGGTGACCGACAGCCAGGGCCGTACCGTGATGACCGCCAGCAAGGAGCTGTTCAACTGGACCGACACCTATGTGATGGACATTGCGCGGGATGAGGATGCCCTGCTCTGTCTGATGATCGTGCTGGCCATCGACGCAGCCAAGTGCTCCGGGGGGAATTGATGCCATGAAAAACACCTGTTCCTGCCGCAAAAAGGGCTGCGGCGGCTGCCCGCTGCTTGCTTTGCCCTACCCGGAGCAGCTGGCCCAGAAGCAGAAGGCTGTGGAAAAGCTGCTGGGCAAGTTCGGCCCGGTACAGCCCATTCTGGGCATGGAGGACCCCTGGCACTACCGGAACAAGGCGGTGTCCACCTTCTGCGCCGGACCGGGACGCAGCCTGCAAAGCGGTATCTACGCCCAGGGTACCCACCGGGTGATCCCGGTGGAGGAATGCCTGCTGCACAACCCCGCTCTGGATGAGGCCATCGCAGCGGTACGCACTGCCGCGGCCGCCTGCCGTTATGAACCCTTCAACGAGGACCGGCGCACCGGTCTGATCCGCCACGTGCTGGTACGCCACAGCCGGGCCACCGGTCAGGTGCTGGTCTGCCTGGTCACCGCCCAGGCGGCTCTGCCCGGCTCCAAGGCTTTTGTAACAAAGCTGCGCCAGCTGTGCCCGGCGGTGAGCACTGTAGTCCAAAACATCAACCCCCGCCATTCCAGCGCGGTGCTGGGCAGCGCCGAAAAGCTGCTGTACGGCAGGGGGTACATTGAGGATACCCTGTGCGGAGTAAAATTCCGGCTTTCTGCCGCAAGCTTTTATCAGGTAAACCCGGTGCAGACCGAGCGGCTGTATCAGGCAGCCATCGAAGCCGCCGGGCTGGACGGCAGTCAGACCGTACTGGACGCCTACTGCGGCGTGGGCACCATCGGCCTGGCCAGTGCCGCCAGGGCAAAATCGGTGCTGGGCGTGGAGCTGAACCGCAGCGCGGTGAACTGCGCCATCCAGAACGCCAGGTCCAACGGCATTGCCAACGCCCGCTTCCTCTGCGCGGACGCCACCAGCGCCATCCAGCGCATGGCCCAGCAGGGCGAGCGTGTGGATGTGGTCTTCCTGGACCCGCCCCGAGCAGGCAGCACCCCGGAATTTCTGCAGGCGGTCTGCCAGCTGAATCCGAAGCGGGTGGTGTACATCTCCTGCAATCCCGAGACCCAGCGCCGGGACCTGGACTATCTGACCGCCCGGGGCTGGAAGGCAAGCTTCATCCAGCCGGTAGACCTGTTCCCCCACACCGAGCATGTGGAAACGGTCGTTCTTTTGTCCAAATAACAGTCACCATAGACCACACAAAAAGCCCGAATCCGTCTGCGCCATGCGCAGCCAAACGGATTCGGGCTTTTCATTTCGGATATTCTTTTCAGGTGATGGACAATCCCATTCCCAGCTGCACGCCCCAGCGAAATGCAAACAGCGTGCTGGTGAAAAACAGGGACAGCAATCCGCAGCCAAACAGCAGACCGGTAACGAACCGGCGGCCATTCGTGCTTTCATAGCTGCTCAGCGCCTGAATGCCGCCATCCAGAACCATAGGGATCATGGAAGCAGCCGCCCAGGCCACACTCAAATGAAAAAACGGATAACATAGAGCCGCAGCCAGGATTCCCACCAGTTCGCCGGTACAGCGGGCGCAAACCGGGAAGCGCCGTCCGCGATAGTGGAACGACCGGTCATCCCTGCAATGGCAGCCGCAGAAACGGGGCAGCCAGACATACAGCCAGGAGATCATCCCATCATGGCCATGCCTACACCGGCAGCGACCACAACCACATAGTAAATCACAATGCAGATCACACCAACCAGCGCACCGATACCAGCCTTCTTCGCCGTATTGGGCTTCTGGTCCTTCCAGACCAGGAACAGAATCAGACCAACCAGAGGAATACAGCAACCCAGAATGGCCCAACCGATGCTTCCGCTGTCTACCACAGTCGGCTTATCCTGCTGGGGCACACCGCATGCCGGGCATACCACAGCCTTATCATCGATTTGTGTTCCGCAGTTTTTACAATATGCCATAGCTTAATTCCTCCTTCATGTCCACCAGCCTGAGCCCATGGACTTTGTTTGAGTAAAGTATACCATAATTCGTCAAAATGTGCAATAATTTTTTTCACATTCCAAGTTATATCTTTGTCATTTTGCATTTTAAATTCGGTCCTTTTACGTTTTGCCAAATAGCCATTTTCCGCACTTCCCGCGGAAAGCTCTGGCTCCATCCGGCTTCTTTGTGATATAATAAGGCAGTAAAGTCCCGGGCCATACTCCCGGTTTTCTTTGAAATATTCAACGCCCGAAAGGACCTTTTATGAGTGATACCATTCCCATGCGGGTGATTGCCCGCATTCACAGTGATTTTACCAGCAAATTCGGTATTCCCCGCCAGAGCGGCCTGGTGGAAAGCCTGCAGGCCGTGATCGTGTTCGAGCCGGAATACCGGGACCCCAATGCCCTGCGCGGCCTGGAGGATTTTTCTCACTTGTGGCTCATCTGGCAGTTCTCCCAGGCGGTGCGCCAGACCTGGTCGCCCACGGTGCGCCCGCCCCGGCTGGGCGGCAACACCCGGATGGGCGTATTCGCCACCCGCTCCCCCTTCCGGCCCAATGCCATCGGCCTTTCCTGCGTGAAGCTGGACCGGGTGGAGCTTCACCCGGAGCTGGGGCCGGTGATCCATGTGCTGGGTGCGGACCTGCTGGACGGCACCCCCATCTTTGACATCAAGCCCTATCTGCCCGCGGCGGACTGCCATCCTGAGGCACTGAGCGGCTTCGCGGGTCCGGTGCGGGATTATCATCTGGAGGTGGTCTTCCCCCAGCAATGGCTGGACCGGGTGCCTGAGGCCAAGCGCAGCGCCCTGCAGGGCGTGCTGGCGCAGGACCCCCGCCCCTCCTATCAGGATGACCCGGACCGGGTCTACGGCCTGACCTTCGCCGGGCTGGAAGTCAAATTCACCGTAAGCGATGGTGTGCTCACCGTCTGCCGGGTCGCCCCGGCCAGAGACGGGCAGCCCGCCAGCCGCTGACCATACAAAAAGCATCAGGCCCGGATTCCGGGCCCGGGAAAGTGAGGTTTTTGCAATGAAACGTGCCTGTGTATTTATGGCAAATGGAACCGAGGAATGTGAGGCCCTGCTCACGGTGGACATTCTGCGCCGTGCCGGGGTAGAGGTAGTCACCGCATCGGTGAACCAGAAGCCGGAGATTCTTTCCAGCCACAATGTGCGCATGGACACCGACGCGATTGCGGCGGACATCCAGGCGGACAGCTTTGATCTGATCGTGCTGCCCGGCGGCATGCCCGGTACCATTAATCTGAAGGAAAATGAATTTGTGAAGGCCGTCTGCCAGCAGGCAGTCGCTGCCGGCAAGCTGGTGGCCGCCATCTGCGCCGCTCCCAGCGCGCTGGCTGCCTTCGGCCTGCTGCAGGGCAAGAAGGCCACCGCCTATCCCTCCTTCACCGATCAGCTGGCCGGGGCCACCGTGGTCAAGGAGCCTGTGGTGGAGGACGGCGACATCATCACCGGCTGGGGCCTGGGCGCGGCTATCCCCTTCTCTCTGGCGCTGGTGCGGCGGCTCTGCGGCGCGGATGCCGCCGAAGCGGTGCGTCAGGCCATCGGCTACCCCTATGGCTTCTGATTACAGCATACGGCTTTTGCGCGGGCCAGCCACACGACCCGCGCTTTTTCTTCACTTGGCCTGTTTTCGCGGCTCTTTCCGCCCGCCTGTGCATAAATTATTTCATGGCGCCGGCTTTGTTTCCTGCATCTGAAAAGGAGGTATGCCCTTGAACGGAATTCTTCTGCTGACCGGGGTGGTAATCCTGGCCTGCATCCTGGCTCATCGCTTTACTGAAAAGCTGCCCATCCCCACTCTATTGGTATTCATCGGCCTGGGTATGCTGTTCGGAGAGAACGGGTTGTTTCGCATCCGATTCAACGACTATTCCCTGGCTGAAACCGTCTGCTCGGTGTGTCTGATCTTCATCATGTATTACGGCGGCTTCGGCACCAACTGGAGGGCCGCCCGGCCGGTGGCGGTGCAGTCGGTGCTGCTGTCCACCCTGGGGGTGCTGCTCACCGCCGGGCTTACCGGCTCGTTCATCCATCTGGTGCTGCGGCTTTCCTGGCTGGAGAGCCTGCTCATCGGCTCGGTGATCGCCTCCACCGACGCGGCCTCGGTGTTCAATATTCTGCGTTCCCGCAGCCTGAACCTGAAATTCAACACGGCCAGCCTGCTGGAGCTGGAATCCGGCTCCAACGACCCCATGTCCTACATGCTCACGGTGGTGCTGGTGACCCTGATGACCGGCGGCGACATCTCAGTGCCGCTGGTGCTGGCAAAGCAGCTGGTGTTCGGCATCCTGTTCGGCGTGTGCATCGGCTTTGCGGCCGCTTTTCTGCTGCGGCGTACCCATGCCACCATGGCCCAGGGCGACACCATATTCGTGTTTGCCGCCGCCCTCATCGCCTATGCACTGCCCTCCATGCTGGGCGGCAACGGTTACCTGAGCGTGTATCTGTGCGGCATTTTGATGGGCAACGCGCCCATTGCCCAGAAGCGGGATCTGGTGCGTTTTTTTGACGCGGTCACCGGCATCACCCAGATGATGATCTTCTTTCTGCTGGGCCTTCTGGTCACACCGGCCCAGCTGCCCCGGGTCTTTGTGCCTGCGCTGTGCATCCTGGCCTTTCTCACCCTGGTGGGGCGGCCGGTGGCGGTGGCGGCCCTGCTGGCCCCGTTCCGGCCCAAGGCCGGGCAGATCGCGCTGGTCTCCTGGGCAGGCCTGCGCGGCGCAGCCTCCATCGTGTTCGCCATCTACGCGGTGCTGCACAACGCGCCGCTCACCTACGACCTGTTTGATCTGGTATTCTGCATCGTGCTGCTCTCCATGGGCATTCAGGGCACCCTGCTGCCCCACATGGCCCACCACGTTTCCATGATCGACGACAACGCGGACGTGCGCCGCACCTTCAACGACTACCAGGAGGAAAACGACATCTGCTTCATCAAGCTTCATCTGGACGAAGGCCACCCCTGGGCGGGTAAGCTTCTGCGGGAGATCGTGACCCCGCCGGACTTTTTGGTCAGCCTGATCATCCGCCGGGGCGAGGGCGTTCTGGTGCCCAGCGGCTCCACCCGGATGCTGGCGGGCGATCTTCTGGTCATTGCCGCCCGGGAATTTGAGAACCGGGCAAACCTGACCCTGCAGGAGGTAAGCATCGACGCCTCTCACAAGCTGTGCGGCAAGCAATTGCGGGACGCACCTCCTGCCCCCGGCACGCTTGTGGTAATGGTGCAGCGGGATGGCCAGACCATCATCCCCACCGGTGACACCGGCGTACAGGCGGGCGACACCCTGGTGGTAGCCCGTTATTGAGCCACATTTTCTCTCGGAACATAAAAAAGCTTCGGGGTGCATGAGCACTCCGAAGCTTTTTGTTTTGTATTCTGCGCTTTTGGGAAAATCACTCGTGCCGGATGGCCTCCAGCGCGCTGATCTTGGTGGCGCGGATGGCGGGCCACAGGCCGCTGAGCACACCCACCAGAGTGGAGAAGCCCAGACCCAGCAGCACCAGCCAGGGCGGGATCATGGAGATGGCAGCACTGCCGCCGTCCATACCATAATAATAACCGCCGCCAAAGCTGCCCATCAGGCCGCTCAGATCGATCGAGCCGCCGAACAGCGCCGCGATCATGGTCAGGTTGTTCAGAATCGCGCTGGCCGCATAGCTGAGTGCCACACCGATCACGCCGCCCAGCAGGCCGATGGCACCGGCCTCCACCAGGAACATGTTGCGGATCTTGCGCACCTCGCAGCCCAGCACCTTCATCACGCCGATCTCCTTGGTCCGCTCGTAGATGGACATCATCATGGTATTGGCGATGTTCAGCGCTGCAACCAGAAGGGCCACAGCGGCGGTGCCGCCCAGAATCATCTGGCTCTTGGCCACATTGGCCTGCATCTCCTCACGGATCTGAGTCATGGAATAGGTCTCGTAGCCCAGGTCCTTGATCTGCTGCTCCACATCGCTTACATTGTCCACATCGTCCACCTTCACGTAGACGTTCTCGTAGCCGTTGTCTTTCTGCTTGAGCTGCTGGCCGTTGCTGGTGATCATATAGCTGCCGCCGCTGCTCTGCTTATTGCCGGAAAGCTTCTGATATGCCTTGCTCAGCATCTGCATATCCGAAACGCGCATGGCGATGCCGGAATTGGTGAAATACTGCTTGGCGTCGTCCTGCTGGAACACGCCCATCACCACCAGCTGGTAATCCTCGGTCTTTTCTTTGCCGTTGCTGTCATAAGCGGTCAGACGCAGGGTAAGCTTCTCCTTCTGAATGTCAAAGAAGGGCTCCACCGGATTGCCCAGGGCATCGGTCTCGCCCCAGTAACGCTGACGCTTACCGCTGTTTGGGCTCTTACGGGTATCCTGGAATTCGTAAGCAAAATGTTCGCCGACCAGCACCGGGATCTTCTTTTTGCCCAGATTGGTATCACTTGCCACAAAGCTGCCGCTGATCAGCTGATAATCCATGGCCTGCAGGGCATCCATATCCACGCCGTACATATTCCAGGCATAGGCTTCATAGCGGTCGTTTTTGCCCGCGTAGATCTGGGCGTTCAGGCTGTTGTCCTGATACATGGGGGTCACTGCCACCACATGCTCATAGCTGCGCAGCTGATCCAGCATTTTATCGTCCAGCACCGGCACATCACCGCTGGCCGCGCCCCACTGGTAGTTGTTGATGGTGATCTGGGTCAGATCACCCCAGCTTTGCAGCATGGCTTCGTTCTGGGCATTGCTGGCAATGCCCAGGCTGATCATTACGATGATGGAAAAGGTGCCCACCACCACGCCGATCACCGTCAGTGCGGTGCGGCCTTTGCGGCGGCGAAGATTATCCGTGCTGAGACGCAGCAGATCAGATATCTTCATCTTCATCCTCCAACTGAGCCAGTTTCTTTGCTTTCTGCTTCTTCTTGACCACAACCACGACCACAACGACCACAGCCACAACGCCCACAACGATGAGCGCCCAGCCCCAGATGGGCATGCCGGGAGCGGTATCCGTCATGGTGGGGTCCATCATGCCCGGGTCCATGGGATCAAAGTCCATTTCCGGCATGGGCTCCACGGTGCAGGAGAACTCCTTCTCCAGGGTCTTCACTTCGCCCTTGGCATCCTCATAGCTCAGGATGACCTTGCCGTTGATAGTGCCCTCGGCCGCAGCCATAACGCTGAAGTCCACCGAGTTCTCGGTGCCGGCGGCAATGTTGCCCAGGAACTGGCTCTGGCCGGGGTTGGCCAGATTGTCGCCCTGGATCTCGGCGGAAAGGTTGTTGATGGCGCTCTTGCCCTTGTTCACGAAGGTGACGGACAGGTAGCCCTCCTCGCCCATCATGATGGTCTCGGGGGCCTCCATGTTGGTGATGTCGAACCGCTCGGGCTGGGTCACCGGAATGGAGATGGGAGAGGTGGCAGCCTCGCCGTTCTTGCTGCTCAGGTTCACATTGATGCTGATGGCGCCCGGCTCAATGGTGGCATCGGTGATGATCTTGTAGCTGATGGTCTTGGTGGTGTTGGGGGCCATCTCGCCCACATAAGTATTCATGCTGCCGCTGGCCAGAGAAACGCCCTTCAGCTCGCCGAAGTTCAGGCCCACCATCACATCCTGCAGGTTGGCATTGCCGCTGGTGGTGAAGAGGGTCAGCTGCAGGGTGAACTCCTTGCCGGCCTCCACGCTGTTGCCGCCGAAGGAGAAGTCCTTGACCAGGATCTTCGGGTAGTCATATTCCGGCTTCTCGGTGGGAGCGGGGGCCGGGGTGGGGGTGGCCTCCGGCGGATTGGGGTTCACATCCAGGCACTGTGCAATGAGCTGTGTGCCCGTCAGCACACCACGCAGATTGGTGGTGATCTCAAACGAGAGCTCGTTGCCGCCGCCATTGTAGGTCACATGGGGGAAGGTAACGGTGTTGCCGTTTACACTGCCGTTGATGTTCATGCTGTCCGCAGTGAACGCACCGGAATTGATAAAGCGGGAACTCAGAACGCTTTCGCCTTCCAGCAGGTTCAGAGAGATCGACACATCGGCCTTTTCGCCCCACTCCCACATGCTGTCCCGGCTTCCATAGTCCTTAAAATCCACATTGTAGCTTCCGATTTCCAACTGCGAAGGCAGCGGAGTGGGTTCCGCCTCACTGCTACCACTGTTTCCCTCCGACTCTTCGTTAGAAGAGCCATCGCCATTTCCCTGAGAGACACTTTCTGTCTGTTGCTCTACATTTGCAATTTGCGAAGTGCTGGTGCTCTGGGGGGCGCTGGCCGGGGCGGTGCTCTCGCCCTCGGCGAATACGCCGAAGGCGCTGAATGCGCTCAGTGCCATGGCCATGGCCAGAACGGCGCTGATCCGTTTGATGCTCTGTTTCATGGTTTTCTTCTCCTCACTGTTTTTCGCTATTCAGAGGCACCGTGGTATTGGGTTCCGCCGGAGCCTCCTGTTCCATAATATCGCTGAACATCTCGGCCATGGCTGCCGCCTTGGCCTCGGCATCCATCACCACGTCGCTCTCCACCTTGCCGTCCTTGATGGTGACCACCCGGTCCGCCACTGCCGCCAGGTCCCGCTCGTGAGTAACCATGACAAAGGTGATGTTGTTCTCCTTCGCCATGTTCAGCATCCGGTACAGCACCTGCTTGGTGGTCTGACTGTCCAGGTTGCCGGTGGGTTCGTCCGCAAAAATAACCTTGGGCTTGGCCACAAAGGCGCGGGCAATGCCCACCCGCTGCTGCTGGCCGCCGCTCATCTCGGTGGGTTTGTGGCCTGCCCGCTTGCCCAGGCCCATCTTTTTCAGCTCCTGGGTGGCAAGCTTGAGCCGCTCCTTGCGCCCCACACCCTTGAACATCAGCGGCAGGGCCACATTTTCCGCCGCCGTCAGATTTGGCAGCAGATTGTAGCTCTGGAAGATAAAGCCCAGATGCTCCTGGCGGAATTTTGCCAGCTCGTTTTCGGTCATCTCGCTGATGTCGTGCTTGCCGATGAACACATGCCCCTTGGTGGGCTTTTCCAGCCCTGCCAGCTGATTGAGCAGGGTGGATTTGCCGCTGCCGGAGGGGCCCACGATGCAGCAGACCTCTCCCGGCTCTATGGCCAGGTTCACATCGTTCAGCGCAATGACCTTTTCGTGGCCCACCCGGTAAACCTTACGCAGATGCTCCACACGGATAATTGGCGCCATGATTTCACCTCTTCATTTTATCTGATTGCAGCTTACCGTCAGAAGATGCCCACAAACTGCAGCATCCAGCCGGTGCGGCTGCTTTTGAAGACCCAATAATACAGCACCGCGAATACCTCGCGGAAATAGCAGGGCATAATGGAGTTGAGCCCGATGGACGCGGGCAGCGCATCCACATCGGTGAAGCCCACCATACGGGCGTATTCTCCGCCCCGGTAACAATGGAAGGCATTGGTCACCACCACGATGGGCTCACTGGCCGCAATGCCCCGCTCCTCCAGAAGACGGCGGGCAAACAGCAGATTCTCCTCGGTGGAGGTGCTTTTGTCCTCCACGATAATCTGCTCTTCCGGCACACCCCGCTCGGCCAGCCATCTGGCCATGGCCACCCCTTCCGGGATGGTCTCGCCCGGTCCCTGGCCGCCGGTGACCACGATCACCGCGTCCGGATTTTCCTCGTGATACTCCAGCGCCTTTTCCAGCCGCCGGACCAGCAGCTTGCTGGGCACATCCTTGCGCAGGCCGGCGCCCAGCACCACCACCGCCTTCTCATCCCCCTGGGGCTGGTCGCTATAGCCGCTGAGGGCCACGAAGGCCAGCAGCGCACAGAACACGCCCACCCCGCAGAAAAAGCCGATGCGCAGCACCCGGCCCACACCGGCGGCGCAAAATGCATCGATCTGCCGGTGAAACAGCCCATAGATCCACAGCCCGGCCGTGATGGCATACATTATAAGCATGCCGAAATTGAAATTGGAGCGCAGCGAGCGGACAATACTGTCTGCAAGAAAATATACCGCCAGCACCCACACAACGATCAGCTTGATATTCACAATGCCCTTTCCATACTGCTTCATACTTTCCCTGTTAACAAACAGGCCGCGGAGCAACGCTCCGCGGCCGCCATAATATAAACGATATCACGCGGTTTTTTATTGCAATTTTTTCAAAAAAATTTAGAAAATTTAAAAAGACTTGAAAAATTCTGCTTTACCGCAATTTTTGATCAGACAAACATCCGCTCGCTCAGGTCCTGACCTGCCAGCTCGGCATCCACACCCAGATAGGCGCAGATGGTCTTGCCGATGGCACCGAAGCCCAGCACGGTGCCCAGGTTGTTGTTCTCCTTCACGCTGCTGCCCGCCGCCAGCATGGGAACATATTCCCGGGTGTGGTCGGTGGTCTTGGTGAAGCCGGGGTCACAGCCGTGGTCGGCGGTGATGATGAGCAGATCGTCCGGACGCAGCTTTTTGAGCATCTCGCCCAGGCCCTGGTCAAACTCGGTGGCCGCGGCGGCATAGCCGTCGATGTTGCGGCGGTGGCCGTAGACCATATCAAAGTCCACCAGGTTGATGAAGGCCAGGCCCTCGAAGTCCCGGTCGGCCAGGTCCAGCATCACCCGGATGCCCTCGGTGTTGCCGGAGGTTCGGATGGTCTCGGTGACGCCTTCGCCGTCAAAGATATCGTAGATCTTGCCCACGCCGATCACAGCCTTGCCGGCAGCGCTGAGCGCGTCCAGCATGGTCTTCTTGGGGGGCTTGAGAGAGTAGTCGTGGCGGCGGGGAGTGCGCTGGAAGTCCGCCGCGCAGGTGCCCACGAAGGGCCGGGCGATCACGCGGCCCACGCCGTGCTCGCCCTTGAGCATATCCCGGGCGATCTGGCAGTATTCATACAGCTGCGCCACCGGCACGATCTCCTCGTGAGCGGCCACCTGGAACACGCTGTCCGCCGAGGTGTACACGATCAGTGCGCCGGTGCGCATGTGCTCCTCGCCGTAATCCTTCAGCACCTCGGTGCCGGAATAGGTGGCGTTGCAGATCACCTTGCGGCCGGTGCGCTTTTCAAACTCCTCGATGACCTCCGGCGGGAAGCCGTTGGGGTAGGTGGGCAGAGCGCGTTCGCTCTCCACGCCCGCGATCTCCCAGTGACCGATGGTGGTATCCTTGCCGTTGCTTGCCTCCTGCAGGCGGGCGCAGGTGCCCAGTACCTGGGCCACGGGCTCGCCGCAGCTTACGCCGTCCAGATTGAACAGGCCCATCTTCTTCATATTAGGGGTATCGAACGCCTTGCTGGCGGCGATGGACGCCAGGGTATTGGCGCCCACATCACCAAATTTATCCGCATCCGGCTCGGCGCCTACGCCGAAGCTGTCCAGTACTACTAAAAACACTCGTTTTGCCATATTGTTCGTGCCTCCTTTTCGTTGGCTGTAGGGTGTTGTTTCATTATAGCGTATTTGCCCCAAAAAGTTAAGTATATCCCACCAGCTTTGTTGAAAAATGCATTAAAATATTCTGTTAAATTTTTATTTAATTGGTACGATTGCATATACTTTTCCGAAAGCTTGCCGGGACCCCTTTCACGAAATGTTTTTTTATTATATAATAGGGGCGGCGAGCAAAAAAGCGACCCCGTCTCCGCTTCGGAGACGTTGTGGATAGATATTTGAGAAGAGAGTATTTAGGAGGATTTTACGAATGCGTAAGACGAAAATCATCTGCACCTTAGGCCCCTCTACCGATAAAGAGGGCGTAATGCGCGAATTGATCCTGGCCGGCATGAACATTGCCCGTTTCAACTTTTCCCACGGCGACTACGAAGAGCACAAGGGCCGTCTGGACAAGCTGAAGGCTCTGCGTGAGGAGCTGGGCCGCCCCGTGGCTGCTCTGCTGGACACCAAGGGTCCCGAGATCCGTCTGAAGCAGTTCGCCGGCGGCAAGACCAAGCTGGAAGCCGGCCAGAAGTTCACCCTGACCACCCGTGACGTGGAAGGCAACAAGGACATCTGCTCCATCACCTATCAGGACCTGCCCAGCGATGTTTCCGTGGGCAGCACCGTGCTGCTGGCCGACGGCCTGATCAGCATGACCGTTACCGCTGTGACCAACACCGACATCGAGTGCCTGGTAAACAACAGCGGCCCCATCAGCAACAACAAGGGCGTTAACGTGCCCGGCGTTTCCCTGTCCATGCCCTACCTGAGCCAGAAGGACAAGGAGGACATCCTGTTCGGCATCCAGAACGGCTACGACTTCATCGCCGCCAGCTTCACCCGCAGCGCCCAGGACATCCAGGATATCCGCCGCCTGCTGAACGAGCACAAGTCCAACATCCGCATCATCGCCAAGATCGAGAACCGTGAGGGTATCGACAACATCGACGAGATCCTGGCTGCTGCCGACGGCGTCATGGTTGCCCGCGGCGACATGGGCGTTGAGATCGACTTCACCGAGATCCCCATGATCCAGAAGGACATCATCTACCACAGCTTCTCCGCCGGCAAGCCCGTTATCACTGCTACCCAGATGCTGGAGAGCATGCAGGAGAACCCCCGTCCCACCCGTGCCGAGATCACCGACGTTGCCAACGCCATCTACGACGGCACCAGCGCCATCATGCTGAGCGGTGAGACCGCTGCCGGTAAGTACCCCGTGGAGGCTGTTCGCACCATGGCCGCCATCGCCGAGCGTACCGAGAGCGACTCCAGCTACATCGAGCATATGCGCAAGAGCCCCCTGGATACCCGCCTGAGCATCGCTGCTGCTACCGCTCATGCCGCCTGCACCACCGCAGCCGACATCAAGGCTACCGCCATCATCACCGTTTCCAAGAGCGGTGAGACCGCCCGCCTGCTGAGCAAGGGCCGTCCCGAGACTCCCATCATCGCCTGCGTGCTGGACGAGCAGACCCAGCGTCACCTGGCTCTGAGCTGGGGCGTGCATCCCATCCTGATGCCCTACGCCAACAGCACCGACGAGCTGGTTGATTTGTCTGTTAAGACCTCTGTGGATCACGGCCTGCTGCAGAGCGGCGACCTGGTGGTTGTGACCGCCGGTGTTCCCGTGGGTGTTTCCGGTACCACCAACATGATCAAGGTCCACATGGTCGGCGAGTTCCTGGCCAGCGGCGTGGGCATCGGCAACCAGAACGCCAAGGGCGCCCTGTGCATCTGCCGCAACACCGAAGAGGTTGCCAGCAAGTGCAAGCCCGGCTGCGTGCTGGTGGTTCCCTACACCAACAACGAGATGCTGCCCTACATGCGTGAGGCCAATGCGGTGATCGTTGAGGAGGCTGGCATGAACAGCCACGCTGCCATCGCCGGTCTGGCTCTGGGCAAGGCTGTGATTGTTGGTGTTGCCAACGCTACCCGCCTGCTGAAGGACGAGACCATGGTTTCCGTGGACTGCGTACGCGGCACCGTTCAGACCATGCCTGTCTGATTTTTCTGAATTGCTTCTTCTCTCCCCTGTGCATCCGCACAGGGGAGTTTTTTATTGCCCGCACACAAAAAGCGGCGGCGCACACGGAAACATCTTCCGCGTGCGCCGCCGCCTTCTTTTTATTGCGTTCAGGGATTCCCCCGGTTTTTCAGCCGGGCCAGCCGCCGGGCCAGCTTTTCCCGCCGGGAGGCGGTGGCCTCCCGGTCCACCTGCCAGATCTGCCCGCTCAGGAGGAGCACATCGCCCTCCCTGGCATCCGTGGGCAGCTCGCTTCGATTTGCCTGCTGCCAGTGGGTGCAATCCATCTCGTCGGTGACCTCGATCACCGCCGTGTCCCCTTCCCACCGGTCCAGGATATAAAGCTCGCTCATTACCGCATTCTTCCTTTCTCAGGCCGCGCTGTCCGCCTGCTGGCCGCCGGATGCCATGTAGCACTGCAGACCGCTTTCGGTGGCCGCAATGACCACACTGCCGTCCTGATCGGTGCGCAGCACCTGCGCGCCCACCATGGTGTAATTCTGCATTGCCTCCTCATGGGGATGGCCGTAGCTGTTGTCCTTTCCGCAGCTGACCACCACATATTGGGGCCGGATCGCCTGCAGAAACGCCAGCGTGTTGGAGGTGCTGGAGCCGTGATGGGCCGCCTTGAACACATCTGTCTGAGGCAGCTCACAGTGGGCCAGAGCATCCTGTTCCACCTCGGTCTCACCGTCGCCGGTGAGCATCACCCGCAGGCCCGGAGCGCTGAAAAACAGCACCTGGGACAGATTGTTGTAATTGTCGGTCTCCACGCCGTTTGCCAGCACCGACAGGGTGGCCGCGCCAATCGTGAACTCCTGCCCCGGCTCGGCGGTCACGGTGGGGATGTTCTGTTCCTCAATGGTATCCATCACCCGCTCGAAGGTGCGGGTAGTGGGATAGGGTGCCTTGTCAAAGTCCGGCAGAAGCACCTGCTCCACCTGCACATGCTCCAGCACTGCCTTCATGCTGCCGATGTGGTCCGCGTGGGGATGGGTCATCACCAGAAGCTTTAAACGGGTGATGCCCATTCCGTCCAGATAAGCCAGTAGCGCCTCCTCGCTGGAGGCCTCGCCCGCATCCACCAAGCAGTATTCCTGCCCGCTCTGTAAGAGGGTGGCATCCGCCTGGCCCACGTCGATGAAGTGCACCGCCTGGCCCTCCGCCGGGACCTGTTCCAGCCCCTGGGGCAGGGTGTTCACCTGCAGTCTGTCGTAAAAATCCTGCCAGGTGAATCCGCCCTCTCCGCTCTGGCCGCCCAGCCCCAGCCGGAGGCCGATGACCAGGCAGAAGGCGGTGAGCAGAAAGACCAGCCCCTGGGAGGGTGTGATGCGAATGGGATATTTTTTGCGCCGCGTGCGCCGTTTCCGTCGTTTTGCCATGGCTTACTTCCGCTTGGTCTTGGGGGCGAAGGTGGGCCGGCCGGAGTTTTTGCCGCCGCCCTTGCCGTGGTTGGGAACGAACCGGCCCTGTACCGGACGGCCCGCCGCCTTGGCGTTCTGGGCGGATTTGCGGCCGGTGACCGGACGTGCCTGGGTGCTGGCCTTGGGCTTGTAGCCGGGCACCAGCAGGGGGATCAGGTCCTCCCGGTGGGTCTTATGCAGCGCCTTGACCACCTTTTCCGCGTTGCGGGGTTCGTAATACTGCAGCAGAGCCCGCTGCAGCGCCTTGTCCTCAGGGGATTTTTCCACGAACACCGGCTTGAGGGTGTAGGGGTCCAGACCGGTGTAGAACATGCAGGTGGACACGGTGCCCGGTGTGGGGTAGAAGTCCTGCACCTGCTCGGGGCGGATGTTATGCTTGTACAGATACTCGGCCAGATAGACCGCGTCCTCCAACGTACTGCCCGGGTGGCTGCTCATCAGGTAGGGCACCAGATACTGCTTCTTGCCCACCTTCTTGGTCAGCTCATAGAACCGCTTGGAGAATTTGTTGAACACCTCCACCGGCGGCTTGCCCATGTATTTGAGAGTGTTGGGGGCGCAGTGCTCGGGGGCCACCTTCAGCTGACCGGAAACGTGATGCTCCACCAGCTCCTTGAAGAAGGTCTCGTCCTTGTCCCAGGTCAGGTAATCGTAGCGGATGCCGCTGCGGATGAACACCTTTTTCACCCCGGGCAGGGCCCGCAGGCGGCGCAGCATGTTCAGGTATTCGGTATGGTCGATGATCAGGTGCGGGCAGGGGCCGGGAGCCAGGCACTTTTTGCCGCCCTGACACATGCCTTCGGTCATCTGCTTGGCACAGCTGGGCAGCCGGAAGTTGGCGGTGGGGCCGCCAACATCGTGGATGTAGCCCTTGAAGCCGGGCTGTTTGGTGAGCAGCTCACCCTCCTCCACCACGCTGTCCACACTGCGGCTGGTAACCCGCCGCCCCTGATGCAGGGTGATGGCACAGAAGTTGCAGCCCCCGTAGCAGCCACGGTTGTGGATGATGGAGAATTCCACCTCCTCGATGGCAGGCACACCGCCCACCACATCGTAGCTGGGGTGCCAGGTGCGGGTGTAGGGCAGCGCCGCCACCCGGTCCAGCTCCCGGCGGGTAAGGGGCTTTGCAGGCGGATTCTGCACCAGATAGCCGCTCTCCTGCTTCTGCACGATGATCTGGCCGGTGACGGAATCCTGATTGTCCATCTGGATGCGGCAGGCCTTGGCGTAGGCCACCTTGTCGGTGCTCACCTTGTTGAAGCCCGCACATTCCAGATACTTGGCGGGCAGATGGGAGAAGTCGGTCATGTAGCAGGTGCCCGCCACATCCCGGATCTCGCTGGCCTTCTCCCCTGCCGCCAGCCGCCGGGCGATCTCCACCGTCTGGTGCTCGCCCATACCGAAGCTGATGATATCCGCACCGGAGGTCTCCGCAATGCTGGGCAGCACGGTATCCATCCAGTAGTCGTAATGGGCGAAGCGGCGCAGGCTGGCCTCCAGGCCGCCCAGAATCACCGGCAGGTCCGGATAAGCCTGCTTGGCCAGCTGGGTGTAAACGGTGGCACTGCGGTCCGGGCGCTTGCCCGCCACGCCGCCGGGGGTGTACTCGTCCACCTTGCGGCGCACCTTGGCCACCGAGTAATGGGCCACCATGCTGTCCACGTTGCCGCCGCCGATGAAAAAGCCGTAGCGGGGCTTGCCCAACACTTTGAAGCTTTCGCAGCTGGTGTAGTCTGGCTGGCTGATCACGCCCACCCGGTAGCCCTCGGCCTCCAGAATGCGGCCGATGATGGCCGGGCCGAAGCTGGGATGGTCCACATAAGCGTCGCCCATGACCAGAACGAAGTCCAGCTCGTCCCAGCCGCGCTGGCGCATATCCTCTTTGCTGATGGGCAAAAACTGTGTGCCCTGCTGCATAAAGGGTCTCCTTTCTTTGCTGCGCGTGTCCTTGCGGCCGCGCCTGTCCATGCAATATCACACGCGCCCCCGGCAGGCCGCTGGTCTGCCGGGGGCACGAGCATCTACCTTGATTCCATTGTAACAAATCCTGCCCGCCGCGCACAAGGGCACGGCACAGGTTCAGGGGATCTCGTCCGGCAAAGGGGTGTTGTCCGCCCGCATGGACCGCTCGATCCACTGCTGCCGGGTGATGAGCACCTCCCGGGGCTTGGCGCCCTGGTAGGGACCGATCACGCCCAGCTGCTCCATATCGTCCATGATACGGGCCGCGCGGGCATAGCCCAGCTTGCACTTGCGCTGCAGCAGGCTGGTGGAGGCCTGACCGGCGTCGATGACCACCTCCACTGCCTGTTCCAGCATGGGGTCGTGGCCGTCGTCCTCGTCGTCGCCGTCGCCGCCGGAGGCCTTCTCCGGCACCGCGTGCTTCTCCATCTCCTCGATCATCTTCTCATCGTACTGGGAGGTATTGTCCTTCTTGATGAAGTCCAGCACGGCGCTGATCTCCTCGTCCTTCACATAAGTGCCCTGGATGCGCAGAGGCTTGGAGGCGCCCACCGGCATGAACAGCATGTCGCCCATGCCCAGCAGCTTCTCCGCGCCGCCCGCGTCCAGAATGGTGCGGCTGTCCACCTGACTGGACACCGCAAAGGCAATCCGGCTGGGGATATTGGCCTTGATCAGGCCGGTGATGACATCCACACTGGGGCGCTGGGTGGCCACGATCAGGTGCATGCCCGCGGCACGGGCCTTCTGGGCAATGCGGCAGATGTAGTCCTCCACCTCTTTGCCGGCCACCATCATCAGGTCGGCCAGCTCGTCGATGATAATGGCAATGTAGGGCAGCTTTTCCAGACCCTCGGTCTCAGCCGCCAGCCGGTTAAAGCTCTTGATGTCACGCACGTTGTTCTCTGCGAACAGATGGTAGCGGCGCTCCATCTCGGCCACGGCGCTGCCCAGCGCGCCCGCCGCCTTGCGCGGCTCGGTGACCACCGGCATCAGCAGGTGGGGAATGCCGTTGTACTCTGCCAGCTCCACCACCTTGGGGTCGATGAGGATGAGCTTCACATCCTCGGGGCTGGAGCGATACAAAAAGCTGATGATAATGCTGTTCACGCACACCGACTTACCGCTGCCGGTGGAACCGGCGATCAGCAGGTGGGGCATCTTGCACAGGTCCGCCACCTGGGCGTTGCCCGCAATGTCCTTGCCCAGGGCAAGGGTCAGGGGCGAGGCGCTGCGGGTGTAGGCCTGGGATTCAAAGATGCCACGGATGCCCACCGGGCTGGATTTCCGGTTAGGTACCTCCACGCCCACGGCAGGCTTGCCGGGGATGGGGGCCTCGATGCGCACGCCGGCCGCCGCCAGGTTCAGAGCGATATCATCGGCCAGACCGGTGATTCGGCTGATCTTCACGCCCGCCAGGGGCTGCAGCTCATACCGGGTGACCGAGGGGCCGCGGCAGATGTCCAGCACGCGGGTCTTTACGCCGAAGCTTTCCAGCGTGCTCACCAGCAGCTCGGCGTTCTTTTTCAGCTCCGCCTCCACGCCCGGGTCCTCCGCCGACTCCATCACCTGGAACAGGTCCAGCGGCGGATAGCAATAGGCAGCCGGCTGTTCCACAGGCTGTGCAAGGGCGGTTTCCGCCGGGGCGGCCGCCGGGTTCAGCGGACGCAGCGGCTCGCCGTAGGAATTGCCCATGGTCTGGCTGGGCTCCATGGCCTTGTGGATGAGACTGTCCAGCTCGGTGACACCGACATTGGGCTGCTCCGGCTCCAGCGGGATCGGCTGGTCCAGCTGGAAGGGCGGCTCGTCCGCGTCGGAGGGCTCCGGCGCCTGATCGAACCGCATCTCCCAGGCATAGTCCGGGCTGCTGCTGGGATAGGGCTCGAAGCCCACATCCGGGTCCTGCTGAGGCTCGTCCATGGGAATCTCGGTCTCGAATTCGCTGTGCTCCTCCGGCTCGGACCGGTCCATGGGAGGATACATGCCAAAGGTACCGCCGGGGCCCACCAGCGGCTCCTCCGGCTGGGGATCGGTTTCGGTGGTGACCACCGGGTCCGGCCCCAGATCAATATCCACCTGGGGCTTGCGCCGGAACCGCTGGGCAAAGGCCTCCTGCTTTTGCTGGCGGGCAGCGGCCCGCTCCTGGGCGGCGGCGCGGCGCTCGGGTTCCCGGCGCAGCTGCTCCTCCTCCCAGGCCTCGCGCTGCTGACGGGCAGCATCCCGGTCAGCCTTCCAGTCGCCCAGATAGTCCTCCGCGATCTGCCACAGATCACCCGGAGTTACGCCCAGGTACCACATGACCATGGCGATGAGCATGATGACCAGCAGGATATTCGCCGCCGGATGCCCGCACAAGGCCAGCAGGGTGCCGCCGATGATGCCGCCCAACAGGCCACCGCCCAGCATACCCTGACCGTTGGCGTATAACGCCGCGGTGGCCTTGCCGAAGCTCAGGCCCACCAGGTCGATTTTGGAGAACACCACTGCCGTGCCGCAGATCAGCATCATCAGCAGCAGGGACTTGGCGCAGCGGGACCAGATGGGCCGCCCCAGCGCCACCAGCACCGCAATGTAGAGCAGCACCGGCCCCAGCAGATAGGTACACACCCCGAACACGCCGAACAGCACGCCGCGCAGCATGGCCCAGACCGACTGCCCGGCCACCAGAGACATGGCAATGATCACAACGCCCAGGCAGAACAGCAGAATGCTCCAGCTCTGGGCCACATCCGGCTGGCTGCGCCGTGAGCGGGAGCGGGTGGTTTTCGCGCCGCTTTTTGCGGCGGGTTTCTTCTTTTGTGCCATACGCTTTCTTTCCCTCGTTTATGTATTTCCAGCCCCCGGACCATTTGGTTTTCCGGGGGCGCCGCGCACCCGGCGCGGGAATTTTTTCGGAACTTATCTATTGTATCATAAAACCATAGGTTTTAAAACCCAATTTATCGGACAGTTTCCTCTCTGCTCCGGCTTTCCTCATTCTTTGTGCCGGTTCGATTCCGTTCGATCTGGCGGTACAGGTAGGCAAGCGCGTCGCCCAGACCGCCCAGCTCGTCGATCAGGCCCTCGGCCACCGCCTGCTCACCGCCCAGCACGGTCCCCACATCCATCACCAGTTCGCCGGTGTGCATCATCAGCTCCAGAAAACGCTCTTCGCTGATGTGGGAATGGCTTTGCACAAAGCCGGTGATGCGCTCCTGCATCTGCTCGAAATAGCGCATGGTCTGGGGCACCCCCAATACCAGCCCGGAATGGCGCACCGGGTGAATGGTCATGGTGGCAGTGGGCACAATAAAGCTGTGCTTGGCGCTGACCGCCAGCGGGATGCCGATGGAATGCCCGCCGCCCAGCACCAGGGTGGCGCTGGGCTTGGTCACCCCGCTGATCAGCTCAGCCAGGGCAAGGCCTGCCTCCACGTCGCCGCCTACGGTATTCAAAATCACCAGCAGACCCTCGATCTCCGGGTCCTCCTCAATGGCCACCAGCTGTGGGATCACATGCTCGTAGCGGGTCACCTTCTGCTCCTGTCCGGCACTCACGTGGCCCTCGATCAGACCGATCACCGTGAGGCAATGGATGGCATGACGGCCCTTGGTGCGGATCACCGAGCCGGTGTCCATCATAAAATCCTGTTCCAGCTTTTCCTGCTCCACCTGGGCATCGGTGGGCCGCGGAGTATCATTGTTCGGCATTGGTCTCTTCGCTCCTTTTGGCAACGCCGCCCGCGGTGTTTCCCGTAAATCGGGCGGCGTTGCCTTTTGTTTTTTCTATCAGTTTGCACGAATTTTTTGTCTTTATGCCCACACAGACGGCCTTCCGCCCTGCAATTGGTTTGACAAGCCTTTGTGAATCCAGTATTATAAAGTATGGATATTCCTGCAAAAGGCCTGTTTTCGCCTTTTGCTCGCTTCTGCACAGGGCAGGCCACGTACCCGCCCGTTGCTTTAAATCATTTTCAAAAGACGGTGATGATAATATGAACCATTCTCAAGGAAAGGTATCTCTGCCGGTAATCAAACGGCTGCCCAAATATTACCGCTACATCAGCCAGATGCAGAGAAACGGTGTGGTAAAGGTATCTTCCAGTGAACTGGCCCGCATGATGGGCACCACTGCCAGTCAGGTACGCCAGGACTTTAACTGCTTTGGCGGTTTTGGCCAGCAGGGAATCGGCTATAATGTGGAGGTACTGCTGCACGAGATCGGTCGCCTGCTGTTTGGCGAGGGCGAAAAGCTGCCCACCATTCTGATCGGTGCCGGCCGTCTGGGCCGGGCGGTCTCCCGTTTTCTGACCACCGATACCAACGGCTACCATCTGCTGGCTGTATTCGATGTGCAGCAGGAGCTGGTGGGCCAGGATCTGGACGGCATTCCCATCCATCACATTGATGAGCTGGAGTCCTTCTGTGCCGCCCACAATCCTCAGGTGGCGGTGCTCTGCCTGCCCCGTGAGGGCGCAAAGGAGCTTTCCGGCCGACTGGTGGACCTGGGCATCCGGGGCTTCTGGAACTTCAGTCACTACGATCTTTCCATTCCCTACCCCAATGTGACGGTGGAGAATGCCCATCTGGGCGACAGCCTGATGAGCCTGGGCTATCGGCTGCGGAACGACTGAATCCATCAAACAACAGCAGCCCGGCTGCGTGAAAGCGCAGCCGGGCTGACTTTTGGCGAATGAGCGTCTTCTTCGCCGTATAAAGAGGTTTATGCAACACTATGGCAAAATTGTATTTTCGCTACGGCGCCATGAACAGCGGCAAAAGCACGGCCCTGATGCAGGTGGCCTATAATTACGAGGAGCGCGGCATGCGGGTGCTGGTGATGAAGCCCAGCGTGGATACCAAGGGCGGCGACAAGCTGGTCAGCCGACTGGGTGTGACCCGGCTGGTAGACATTGCCGTGACCCCCAAGCTGGACATTCTGGACCTGGTGCGGGATCTGCTGACCCGCGCCCCCGCCCCGGCCTGCATTCTCACCGATGAGAGCCAGTTCTTCACCCCTGAGCAGGTGGAGCAGCTGCTGCGCATCACCGTGGAGCTGAATATCCCGGTGATTGCCTACGGCCTGCGCACGGATTTTTCCCTGAGAGGCTTCCCCGGCTCCACCCGCCTGCTGGAGCTGGCCCATGCGGTGGAAGAGATGAAGACCATCTGCTTCTGCGGCCGCAAGGCCACCTGCAACGGCCGCAAGGTGAACGGCGAATTCGTGTTTGAAGGCGATCAGGTTGTCATCGACGAGGGCGGCGAAGTGGAATATGTAAGCCTGTGTGCCCAGTGCTATTTCAAGGCGCGGGATGACTTCTACCGCCGTCACCCCCGCATCACAGTTTGAAAAACTCCCGAAAGCCTGTGCGCCTTTCGGGAGTTTTCTTTTTGTGGCAATTTACAGCACAACGCCCTTGACCAGCAGCGAGATGGTGCCGTCCGGCTCGTTGACGAACTCCACATAGTCGTTGTCGCCACGCAGAAGGCTGGTGGGGATCTTCATCTCGATGCCGCTCTCGGTCTTGATGGACTGATATTCCATTCGCTTGATGCGGGCGGGCGGAACCGATACGGTTTCCTCCAGCGGCAGATTCGCCTGCTCCAGCTCCTGGGTGAAGGACTCCACCGCCAGCGGGAACTGCTCCTCCAGCCGCTCCTTCACTCGCTGGACCTCCAGACTGCCGTCACCAGCCACCGCCTCCTCGCAGAGGATGGCTGCGATCTCACTGTCGCTTTTCTGGTTGTCCTCGTAGCTCTGGCGCACCGCCTGGGCTGCGGCGGTCTGCACCGTCTGCAGCTTGGCCCGCTCGGGCTGGGCCTGAGTGCTGCGCAGAATGCGCTCGGACAGATAGAAAATCTTCGCCCCGTCCACCTCGTATTTTTTCTCCACCAGCTTGATGGAGCCATCGGTCATATCCACGATCACCGACTCATCCGGCTTGGAACCGGCGGCGGGCAGCAGGGTGCGCTGCTTGATCAGGGCGTTGTAGTGCTGGCCCTCCACCTGCTGATAATAGTGGGCATAGGCCGCCTTGTAGTTCATCTTCAGAATGGCGATGCTCTCGTGCCCGTTGATGGAGCAGTAAATCACAATCAGGTCCGCATTGGGAATGGCCGGGCTGGTGCGCATCACCTGAAAGAATTCGTCCGCCACCTGCTTGGAACACTGCACAAAGTCCTGATTGTCCAGCAGCAGCGACGGGAAGGTGGCTTCCGGCAGAAAGCTGCAGTTTTTCACCGCATCGTTGTAATAGGCCTTTTCCAGGTGGGCAGCCAGATAGTCGGCAGTGTCGCCGTCCAGCTCCAGCAGCCGGTCGGAAAATACCGGTGCACCGCCGCTGGAATCCAGCACGTGTACGATGGCCTTAAAGATCTGTAATTCCATGAAGATCCGTTCCTTTCGCTTGAGGTTCCTGTTTATTATAGCGGAAAAGCCGCTGTTTGGGTAGGGGCGCTTTTTCCTCTTTCCCCTTTTCTCCAACAGGTAAAAGCCGCCCGGAATCAATCCGGGCGGCTTTTTCTGCTTGCTTTATGGAGAAAATTGAGAAGGAAACGGAAAGGAAAGAAATCAATCGCGGCCGCGACGCCAGATCACGACGCCGGCCACAGCGGCAGCGGCCACCACGGCCACACCAATCACCACAGGCAGTACGCTCACCTTGGACTTCTGGGTCTGGGAAGCGGTGCTCTGGCTCTGGGCCTGGCTCTCGCTTTCCGCTGCCTGGCTCTCAGCCTCGCTGGAGGCGGACTCGCTCTGAGCCTGGCTCTCCTCGGAAGCAGCCTCGCTCACCGCGCTCTGGGAAGCAGAGGCACCGGGAGCCTTGCTGGAAGCAGCAGTGCCCGGCTGGGCGGTAGCTGCCGCGTTGTTGTTCTGGGTGGAACCGTTCTGGCTGCCGCTCGTGCTGCCGCCAGAGGGCTTCTGGGTGGCCTCAGGCTTCTCGGTCGCCTGAGGCTGCTCAGTCGCCTGGGGCTGCTGTGTTGCCTCGGGGGGTTCGGTTGCCTCAGGCTGCTGAGTGGGTTCCGGAGCAGGCGACAGCTCGCCCACATTCACAGCCAGGGTCTCCGCCTGCATAGTCAGCTTCTGTGCGGAGGAGCTGGCCCGAAGCAGGGTCAGACCGCTGACCATCTCGGCACTGGAGCCCTCTTCCTGGTTGGGCAGGCCGGTGGTGATGGACACCTCCAGATACTCGCCCTTCGCCGCCTCTACCTGGATGGAACCCAGGTCGGCCTTGTCGTTTTCAAACAGCGCACCGTTGGCGCCGGCCACATATACGGTCAGAACATTGGTGTTCTGATTGTAGCGATAGGTTTTTACGGTGCCCGGCAGATCCTCGTCAAAGACAAAGCTCACATCGGCCTTGTCCAGCGAACCGACCACAGGGCTCAGCGTAAAGCTCATCTGCAGGGCGTTCACGCCCTCGCCCGCACCGGTGTGCTGCAGGTCCAGAGAGACCTTGGCGCCTCCCTCAACAGACTGCAGGTTGGCGGCCGCATCCGCGGCCGCCAGCCCCTGCAGGGGCAGCGCCATGACCAAAACCGCAGCCCCGATCAGGCCTATGATTTTTTTGTTCATGTCTTACTCCTTTATGCTTGGCCCCGATACGGGCCATCGTCAATTCTTAGTTGTCCCCGGTGATCGTGATCTGGGGCAGCTCTGCGGGTACCTCGACCCACAGGGAGTCACTGACCAGACGCTGACCCTGGTTGGTCAGAGCATCGTCCACACGGTAGAGCTCCACCCGCACCTTTTCAGGCAGAACCGCGTCGGGGCTGATCCAGTAAACCCAGCGACCGTCGGAGGTGTTGCCCAGATCGCCCTTATCCGGAACCGGAGCCAGGATGATCTGCTCGGCACTGCCCTCGCCGTTGTCGCCGTAGCCCACGATCTTGCCGTCCTGATCGTAAACGATCACGGCGTTGTAGGCCGGGTTGCCCTTGTATTCGCCCACGAAGATTACGGAACCGGCCGGAATGAAGCCGTCGGTATGCTCGCTCTTCTCGTAGAGGCCCTGGTCGTAGATGTAGTCCTCAGCCAGGATGCCGATGCCGTCCTGCAGCATCTCCACGTTGTCGCCGGTGGGGCCCAGCACATCCAGCTCGGTGATGCTCACGCTCTGCGCGTCCTGGAAGGTCAGGCGCAGACCGGTGGCACCGCTGGTGCGAATCCAGCCCTCATCGTTCACCGCATACACGGTGGTGGAGCCGGTGCTTTCCAGGCTCTGTACGCTCACGGGTACATCCACCCACTGACCGTTTTCCTCCAGCTGCAGTACCAGCTTGCCGGCAGGAACCTGGCCTGCACCGCTCATGAGAGTAAACTTGAAGCCGGTCACATCCAGCTCCTTGCCAAAGGCTACCTGGATCATGGCATCCTCGCCCTGAGTCGCACCGGTGTAGGTGGTGCTCAGGTTGTCGTCGAAGGCCAGACCAATGGCGGACTTCACGGTGGCATGGTCATGGGCACCGGGATCAAAGCCGGCATCCGGGTCCTGCTCGTCGTGATCCACCTCAGTATCCTGCTCGGAGGTCATGTTGGTGGTAACGGTCCAGTCGCTCTTGTCCTGGCTGCCGTCGTGATTGATCTTGATGGTCTCCATGGAAACCGCCTGGGCGTAATCCAGGTACTGATCCACGGGAACGATCTGATAGGTGAAGGCACGGTTGTTGATGGTGCTTACCGTATCGGTGAAGCTGGCCGCGCCATTCTCGCCCGCCAGCACAAAGCCAACGGTCTCTTTGTTTTCCTGACCGCCGGAGATGGAGATGCGGTTGATCTCGTAGCCCAGCAGGCTGGAAGAAGCACTTGCCGGTGCGATGGTCAGGCTGACCTGGTTCTGAGCCAGGCCATTGCTGCCGGTGCCCTTGGTCAGGGTCACATCAGCAGTGCTGAGCACACTCTGATCCTTCAGGCTCTGGCCGTTGGGATTCTGAATGCGGTAGCTCTGAGCCGAGTCGTTCACATAGTAGATCGCACGGGTCTCAGCCTCGAACTGACTTACGTAACGGGTGGTCTCCTCATCCGCCACCAGACCCCAGCGCAGGAAGAACTCGCTCAGATCCTTCTGGGCGGCCGCACTGGCCAGCCGGATGATGTTCTGCTCGGAACCGCCGTTCAGCGTCAGGGCAACACCGCCGGGAGCGGGCGCCTTGGAGGGAGTACGGGAGTAGGTATCCACCCGGGCAAAGAACAGGTTGTTGAAGACATCCTGCTCGGTGCTGAAGGTCTTGTAGGGATAGTAGTTGTCGTAGGCCAGACGCAGCTGCCAGTACATGGCCAGCTGCAGGAACACATCGCTGGCGCGGCCGATGGTGCCGCTGGTCACCTTGTCGTACACAGCATCGTAGCTGAAACGCACGCCGCTGGTGCCGTAGGTAGCCAGCTGCGCAAAGTAGTTGTTGGTCACCTCAGCGATGACATAGCTGGACTGGTTGATGTCGTGACCGATCTCGTGACCGATACCCCAGCCGAACAGGTCGCCGGCCAGATAAGCACCCTTCTCGTCGGCCTGCAGGGGCACGCCCTGCGCCATGCCGGGCACGGAGCCCCAGCCGATGCCGATGTGGTTGCCGGCCGCATACATGAAGGCGCCGGCGAACATGCGCATGTAACGGATGTTCAGATGCTGGCTGGGCACGCGGTTGATGGGATCAGCCGCAGTTTCGGTCAGGCCCTTGTGCTGGTAGAACAGCTCCATGGTCTGATCCATGGCCAGCAGAGAGTCGTTCAGGCGCTGGGCCTTCTCGGCGGTGGTGCCGCTGCCCAGACCCGCCAGCACCTGCTGAGCGGACAGGGAGAACAGCATGTGGTCGCCCATCAGCTCGGTTGCGCCCAGGATGCACTCCTCTTCGTTGTACTCGTAGTTTACGTTGGCATTGCTGCTGCCGGCATGCAGCTGCTCGTGCAGCTCCTCCAGACCGGCCACATAGGTCTCCAGCTCCTCCACGTACTGTTCGGTCAGAGCCAGGCGCTGGACCTCATCCTTAATGCCGTACAGATCCAGCATGGGGATGGTGGTGCCGCCCGCCACGCGCACACCGTACTTACTGGTCTGATTGCCGGCAGCGTAGTACACATACAGGGAGCCGCCGCGCTCGAAGTCCTTGCTCACGATGGCAGGGATGGTAAAGGTGTTCTCGCCCACCTTCAGCCGGCCGATCTGCTTCATGAAGTTGCCGGACTCGGCGTTGTACTGGGTAGCCACCAGATACAGATCGGTGTTGGTGCCGCTCTGCAGATCCGGGTTACCCACGTAGATGGTGATCTCCTCACCGGCAGCGGCGGTCACGCCCAGGGGCTGCCAGGGGTTCAGACCGGTGAAGCCCAGGCTGCCGTCCGCATAGCCGCTCACGTTGGCGCCCATGGCCTTGATGTGCTGCACGGGGCGCAGGGTGCTGTTGTTGGCCAGCAGGTCGGCTGCAGTTTCCAGCTCACGCTTGAGCTGGGTGTAGTTGGGATGCAGCTCATTGCAGGCAGGATCAGGGGTGTTCAGACGGGTGTACAGGGCGTCGATCACGCTCTGGTCCACATCCTCCCGCAGGGTGGTGTGGTAATCGTCTGCATACAGGGCCATGATGTCCTGATAGATGCCGTCGTATGCGTAGAAACGCAGCTCACCGATCTTCATGGCACGAGTCCAGCCGGTGTTGGTGCAGATCTGAATCTGATCCGTGGTGATCTTGGTGCCGAAGTCGATGTAGATATGACGCCGACCGTTTTCATCGGTACGGGAATTGGTGCGCAGGCCGGTAACTTCCTTCAGGGAACCGGTCTCCTGGTCACGATACCACACACGGATACTGTTGATGGCACCGTTCTCCGGCTCGGCCAGCGCCATGGCCCCCATCTCATAAACACCGTCGAAGGTGATGCGCAGACCGCGGTTGTCGGTGTTACCGTAAATCACGCCGTCATCCCAGTCGCCGATGTAGTAGTAGGAGGACTGATCGCCATCCACCACGCCCAGGCCGCTGTTGGTACTAGCCGCATCCAGCGGGCTGTTCACCATCATATTGGTGCCTCGCATGGTGGTCACGCTCTGGATGTGAGCGGTGAGCTGACCTGCACCGTTGGAGGTATTGATCAGCTTGTAGGAGGGCATCCAGGCCGGCTGCAGGCTCAGGGTCTTGGCCAGCGCCGGAATGGCGTTGGGACCGTCGCCCAGCTCGTTGGTACCGTACACGGTGACCTCATACTCCACGTTCTCTTCCAGATTGTCGATCTTGTAGCTGTTGGCAGTGATGTTCTTGGCCGCCACAGTGTATTCCGCGTTTGCATCGCTCTTCTTGCGGTACAGCACGGTGTAGCTGTCGGTATCGTCCATGTCCTTCCAGTGCAGGCTGATGGAACGGAAACCGCCGGAAGCCTCCAGGTTATCGGGAGCAGCAGGCATTTTCTCCACCACCGGCTTTACGGTGATGGGCTCGCAGTAGCCGCTGGACCATTCACCGTTCAGGGACTGTACCTGCACGGTGTATTCCTTGCCGTTGATCAGCTTGCCGCCGTTCAGGCCGTCCACCAGCAGCTGGTTGGCATTGGTGCGGATGGTCGCGGTCACATTGCCGGTGGAATTCTTCACGGGACCGGTGATCTTGACCTCGTAAGCGGTCACGTTCTGGGCGGGCTTCCAGGTGAGCAGGAATGCCTTGTCGGAAGCGCTCGCGCTCAGGCCGGTGGGGATATCCAGCTCCGGCTCAGGGATGCGGTTCTCCATGCCGTTCAGGAACTCCACCTTGGAGATCTCGGCCAGCTTGTTGCTCTGGGTGGCGGTGATGGTCAGGGTGATCTTTTTCACCGCGACCTGCTTGCCGAAGTTGATCTCCAGAGTGCCGTCCGCCGCGCGGGCGGTACGTGCAGAGGTAGTAAACAGGCTGAACAGCGCAACCACGCCGCTCTGCTGTTCGCTGATGTTAATTTTAAGAGAGTCGGTGCTGCCGTCCTCCTTCACATACTCAACGGTAACAAAGCCATCGGTGATGGTACCGTCGCTTGCAACAGGAGTCTGGATGGTCATACCGTCCATCTGGGGCAGCTCTTCCGGCGCAACGTTCTCGTCGCTGCTGGCAAAATCGAAGTCCACCGCAATGGCATTCGATGCATCAATGGCACCGCTCACATTTTCCAGGGTCACGCTGGCGCCGTCATTGACCAGATCCTCCAGGCTGCCCTGCTTGACCTCAACGATGCTGTTATCCACCTGAGGCTTGGCCACATTGTCGGCCAGGCGGGCCTGCACGGTGGAAAGCACATCGCCCTTGTTCAGGTTGGCGGCCAGCAGCTGCAGATCACCCAGATCCACTTCGCCGCTGCCGTCCAGGTCGGCCAGCACATTCTCGCCGCCATTCTGGATGGCGTCCACGATGGCATCCGCATCGGCGTCACTCAGCGCGCCGTCACGGTTGGCATCACCCACACGCAGCACGCCGGGATGAGCGGTATTCTCGAAACCGGCCAGCTCGCTGGTGTGCAGGGTCAGCTCATTGCGCATGTTCCGGCCCACTTCCAGAGACTGGGTGTAATCCGCAAAGCCGGGTGCGGAGATCACAACCTGATAGCTTCCGGCTTCCAGGCCCTCCACGCTCACCTGTGCGGGAGCAGCCTCGGTCTCAGCATTATTGGACAGCGTAGTGCTGCTCTGGGCCACATGCTCACCATCCCGGTACAGGGTCATGGTGAAGGTCACATCGCGGCTCATGAGCATTGCCGCATGGATGGAAGCGGTCACGCTGGCCTGGGGAGCGGCCTCAACGGGCTCCTCCACCTCGTCCAGCTCCTCCTGATCCATCAGCTCCTCTTCTTCGGAAAGAAGCTCGTCGGAAACAACTTCAGCGGAGGTCGCCTCTTCGGAAGCGATTTCCTCAGAAGCCGCTTCACTGGAGACGCTCTCCTCAGAAGCTGCTTCACTGGCAACAGACTCGCTGGAAGCGGTCTCCTCAGAGGCGGCTTCACTGGAAGCACTCTCACTGGAAGCAGCCTCCTGAGAAGACGCTTCACTGGTCACGGCAGACGAAATATCGGTCTCGTCCGGCTGCTGGCTGGCAGCTGCGTCGCTTTCCCCTTCGGGCTCGGTCTGCACCTGCACCACCGATACGCTGCTCGCAGCGTCCACAGCTGCCACGGCAGGCAGGAACGCCTGGGTCGCAACGGTAGCCATCATGGTGAACGCCAGCAGATAGGCAATGATCGATTTCATGGTTCGATTGCTCATCCTTTCGTTGGAATTTCTCCATAGATTATCTATGCTCATCCCCAGCTCCCGAAGGAGCCTGGTTCTCTCAGCAGGCACTATTATATCAGTCACAAAAAACTTTTTCAATATTTTTAATTCTAAAATCGTTACCAAAACATTTTTTCAGCTTTTTGCAACAAAACCTTGAATTTCCAGGTGAATATCCGGCATAATTTCCACAAAGTCGGTAGATTTTAAACCGATGACCCCTCGCCAAAAAAGTCACAAAACCAAGGCGCCTTGTATCTTTGAACAAAAAGACCGACTTTTCACCCGAAGGCAAAAAGCCGGTCTTCTTTAACCGAATCTTCTCCCCTGCAGCATGCGGCTCAGCTGCTGCAATCTGGGGAACGAATATTCCAGGAATTCCTGGTAGGCGGAGCAGAATACATTGCGGGGATCGGGCCCTGTGACCGGCTCCCAGTTGCGGCGGCATCCGCCCCTGCACAGAGCAAACCATTTGCAGCCCTTGCAGCTCTCCTTGATGCGGGCGGAGGTCTCCACAAAGGCCAGCTCCTGGCGGCGGCGCTCGATGGTCTCGAAATCGTCGGTCACAAAATTGCCCAGGCGATACTCGTCCATCATATAAAAGTCACAGGGGTAGACGCTGCCGTCCGCCTCCACCACGAACTGCCGCCCGCATACCCCGCGCATCTCGCAGGCCTCGGGCATCTGACCGTTCAGAATGGCCAGCAGGTTGAAGAAGTAGCGATTGTATTGCAGCTCGCCCCGCACCGCCTGCTGGTACCACTGGTCGAACAGCAGCTTCAGATGCTGCTCAAAGTCCTTCGCCGTGAGGGAGTAGGGCGTCTGCGTTCCCTCCTCCCAGGGGTCCAGGCAGGGAATGTATTGCTGATAGGCAAACCCGTTGCGCTGAAAAAAGCCGTAGATCTTACCGGTGCTGCGGGCTGCCTGGCGGGTAACCACCGTCAGGATGTTGAACTCCACCTTGTGCTTTTGCAGCAGCTGAATGGCGTGCATCACCCGGTTGTAGGTCCCCTTTCCCTGCGCGTCCACCCGGTTGGCATCGTGGATGTCCTTGGGGCCGTCCAGCGAGATACCCACCAGAAAATGATTACGGGCAAAAAATTCCGCCCATTCCTCATTAATGGCGTAGCCGTTGGTCTGCAGGCTGTTTGCGATGGTCACCCGGTTCACGTTCCACTTTTTCTGCAGCTCCAGTGCCTTTTCAAAAAAGGAAAGGCCCGCCAGGGTGGGCTCGCCGCCCTGATACATAAAGCTGCAGCTGCCCTCAGCAAAGGCCAGCACCCGTTTTATGATGGCTTCCAGCGTATCCTGCTGCATGATGCCGTAGCTTTCGGTGGTACGGTGGGCCATCTCATCCGCGTAAAAGCAGTAGCGGCAGCGCATATTGCACAAACCGGAGGCGGGCTTCAGCATTACAGTAATCGGGGGCATGGGCGGTTCCTCGCTTTCCATTCATTGCTTTCTATTATACTCCACCGGCAAAATCCGGCGCAAGCTGCCGGGCAAAAAAGCCCGCCGCTTCGGACCAATTCCAAAGCGACGGGCTTTTCCTTATTTATATAGGAGATGCGGGCAGAAAGCTTAAACCTTCTTCACACCCAGGGTGACGGTCTCGCCGTTCACATCCCACTCCTTCACGTAACCGTCGGTGCTGCTGGTAACCACAGCGTCCGCCAGAACGTCGGAGGCAATGGAGTCCTTGTTGGCCTCCATCAGAGCGGTGATCTTGTCGTTGCCCATAGCGTAAGCGGTGATGTGGTCCTCCACATTGAAGCCCGCTTCCTTACGCATGGTCTGCAGCTTGCTGACCAGCTCGCGCACAAAGCCTTCCTCCACCAGCTCGGGGGTGAGCTCGGTGTCCAGCGCAACGGTAACCTTGGTATCCTCCACCGAGAAGTACCGCTCGCTGCGGGTCATCTCGATGAGCAGGTCCTCCTCGCCCAGCTTGATTTCGCCGGTGGAGAGGGTCAGGGTCAGAGTGCCGGTCTCGTCCAGCTCCTTCTTTGCGGCGGAGCCGTTCAGGTTTGCCAGCAGATTGCGGATCTCACCCAGCTGCTTGCCGTACTTGGGTCCCAGGGTCTTCAGCTGAGGCTTGAAGGTGTAGTTGGTGAACATGGACATGTCGTCGGTGAAGGTGACCTTCTTCACGTTCAGCTCGTCCTCGATGATCTCCACATAGTACTCGCCCAGCTTTTCGTCGGCCTTCACGAACATCTCGGCCAGAGGCTGGCGGTTCTTGCGGTTGGCGCCGTTGCGGGCGGAGCGGCCCAGCACAACGATATCCAGCACCAGCTCCATGTCGCGCTCCAGATCGGCGTCCACAAAGCTCTCGTCCACCACGGGGAAGTCGCACAGATGCACGCTTTCGGGGGCAGACTCGTTCACGCTGCGCACCAGGTTCTGGTAGATGCTCTCGGCCATGAAGGGGATCATGGGAGCAGCCGCCTTGCAAACGGTCTCCAGAGCGGTGTACAGGGTCATGTAGGCGTTGATCTTATCCTGCTCCATGCCCTTGGCCCAGAAGCGCTCACGGCTGCGGCGCACGTACCAGTTGGACAGATCGTCCACGAACTCCTGCAGAACGCGGGCGGCCTCAGGGATGGCATACTGGTTCAGCTCGGCATCCACGGTCTTGACCATGGTGTTCATCTTGGACAGAATCCAGCGGTCCATGACGCTCAGCTTGTCCTTCTCCAGGGTGTACTTGGTGGGATCGAAGTTGTCGATGTTGGCGTACAGGATAAAGAAGGCGTAGGTGTTCCACAGGGTACCCATGAACTTGCGCTGGCCCTCCTGCACGGCCTTGCCGGAGAAGCGCTTGGGCAGCCAGGGTGCGCCCGCGGTGTAGAAGTACCAGCGGATGGCATCGGCGCCGTAGGTGGCCAGAGCGTCGAAAGGATCGACCGCGTTGCCCTTGGACTTGGACATCTTCTGGCCGTTCTCATCCTGCACGTGGCCCATGACCACAACGTTCTTGAAGGGAGCCTTGTTGAACAGCAGGGTGGAAATGGCCATCAGGGAGTAGAACCAGCCGCGGGTCTGGTCCACGGCCTCGGAGATGAAGTCGGCCGGGAAGCGGCTCTCGAACATCTCCTTGTTCTCAAACGGATAGTGGTACTGGGCGAAGGGCATGGAGCCGGAGTCGAACCAGCAGTCGATCACTTCCGGCACGCGCTTCATCTGCTTGCCGCAGTCCGGGCAGGTGATGGTCACCGCGTCGATGTAGGGGCGGTGCAGCTCGATGTTCTCCGGGCAGTTGGGAGACATCTTCTTCAGCTCCTCGATGCTGCCGATGGAGTGACGGCAGCCGCACTCGCATTCCCAGATGTTCAGCGGGGTGCCCCAGTAGCGGTTGCGGCTGATGCCCCAATCCTGCACATTCTCCAGCCAGTCGCCGAAGCGGCCCTTGCCCAGAGAGGCGGGTACCCAGTTTACGGTGTTGTTGTTGCGGATCAGGTCGTCCTTTACCGCGGTCATCTTGATGAACCAGGAGTCTCTTGCGTAGTAGATCAGCGGGGTGTCGCAGCGCCAGCAATGGGGATAGCTGTGCTCGAAGACGGGGGCGCTGAACAGCAGGCCGCGGGTCTCCAGGTCGATCAGCACTTCCTTGTCGGCGGTCTTGCAGAACATGCCGGCCCACTTGGTCTCCTTGGTCATGCAGCCCTTGGCGTCCACCAGCTGCACGAAGGGCAGGCCGTACTTGCGGCCCACGTTGGAGTCGTCCTCACCGAAGGCGGGAGCGATGTGAACAATGCCGGTACCGTCGGTCAGGGTGACGTAGCTGTCGCAGGTCACATACCAGCACTTCTCCTTGGGAGAAACGAAGTCGAACAGGGGCTCGTACTCCTTGTACTCCAGGTCCTTGCCCTGGTAGCTCTCCAGCACGGTGTAGCTGCCCTCGCCCAGCACGGTATCGGCCAGAGCCTGGGCAATGTAGTACACGGTGCCGTCCTCGTTCATCTTGACCTTCACATAGGTCTCCACCGGGTTCACACACAGAGCCACGTTGGAGGGCAGGGTCCAGGGGGTGGTGGTCCAGGCCAGGATGTAGGCGTCCTCGCCCTTGGCCTTGAACTTGGCAATGGCGCTGCGCTCCTTCACATCCTTATAGCCCTGGGCAACCTCATGGCTGGACAGGGGGGTTCCGCAGCGGGGGCAGTAGGGCACGATCTTGAAGCCCTTGTACAGCAGGCCCTTTTCCCAGATCTGCTTCAGCGCCCACCACTCGGACTCGATGAAGGTGTTGTCGTAGGTTACGTAGGGGTCATCCATATCGGCCCAGAAGCCGACGGTGCCGGAGAAATCCTCCCACATGCCCTTGTATTTCCAGACGCTCTCCTTGCACTTCTCAATGAAGGGCTCCAGACCATACTCTTCGATCTGCTCCTTGCCGTCCAGACCCAGCAGCTTCTCCACTTCCAGCTCAACGGGCAGGCCGTGGGTATCCCAGCCGGCCTTGCGGGGCACCTGATAGCCCTTCATGGCACGGTAACGGGGGATCATATCCTTGATCACGCGGGTCTCCACATGGCCGATGTGGGGCTTGCCGTTGGCCGTGGGGGGGCCGTCGTAGAACATGTAGGTCGGCCCTTCCTTGCGGGAATCGATGCTCTTCTCAAAGATGTGACGTTCCTTCCAGAACTTGAGCACGTCCTTCTCGCGGTCAACGAAATTGAGATTCGGGTTTACTTTCTCGTACATCTTAAATCTCGTCCTCCTTGTTTTTCCGCCCTTTGGGTCGGAAAGCGGTGCATTTCCTATTTCAGAAAGCCCATACAAAAACAACAGAAAAAGCCTTCGCCCCTGCAAACAGGGCGAAGGCTTTGCGCTTTCGTTGTACCACCTTTTTGCTGTGTACCATCATACACGCTCCCCTTAACGGAGGGATGCCGGCGGCGCCTACTGCAAGTTCAGCCCGCAGCTCCGGAGTGATCTTCGGCGGGGTGCTACTGGTGCGGGGCTCACACCCTCCCCCGCTCGCTTGGTCGTTCACACCGGGCTTACTGTCTCCATCACAGCTGTTCTCTGTGTCTTTGTTAACAGTTACACTTATATCATATGCGGCGGCAAAAGTCAAGGCCGGAGCAATGATTGCTCCGGCCTTTGCGGTTTATTTAGTAATTCTCGCAGCGCATCTCGAAGAAGCTCTGGGCGTAGCCGCAGACCGGGCATACCTCAGGGGCCTTCTTGCCCATGACCAGATGGCCGCACACACGGCACTCCCACATGGTCAGTTCGCCCTTCTCGAACACCTGCTGCATCTCCACGTTCTTCAGCAGACGGCGGTAGCGCTCCTCGTGGCTCTTCTCGATGGCAGCCACCTTGCGGAACTTCTCGGCCAGCTCGGGGAAGCCTTCCTCTTCGGCGTCCTTGGCGAAGCGGTCGTACATGTCGGTCCACTCGTAGTTCTCACCCTCGGCAGCGGCCAGCAGATTGTCGGCGGTGGTGCCCAGGCCGCCCAGGGCCTCGAACCACAGGCGGGCATGCTCCTGCTCATTGCGGGCGGTCTTGCGGAAGACCTCGGCCAGCTGCTCGTAGCCCTCGCGCTGGGCTACCTGGGCAAAGTAAGTGTACTTGCCGCGGGCCTGGCTCTCACCGGCAAAGGCCTCGCGCAGGTTCTGCTCGGTCTTGGTGCCGGCATAGCGGCTGCCAGACTTGGGCTCCTCGATCTTCTCAAACACCGAAGCGGGCTTGCGGCAGCGGGGGCAGGTAAAGTCCTCAGGCAGGGGGCCTTCATGAATATAACCACATACAGTGCAACGCCATTTTTCCATTGTCATTTCCTCCATATTTCTTTCATGATTTTGGCAAGCATCGCCTGACGGCTCATGCGGTGCTGCCGCTTGATTCTTTCAATATTTTGTTGGTGGGTTTCGTTTCCGTGGCTTAATGATAACATTTCCTATTTATGCTGTCAACCCCTAAATAGTAATTTTTCTCATTTATTTTTTCAGGCACAAAAAAGCCCCCGCAGCAGAACTGCAGGGGCAACAGGGCTTCAGAACAAACGGGGGCGCGGCGCGTAACTGGTATGCAGGATGTGGTGCGCCTTTTCGCTGCCCGGCTCGCCCAGAAATTCCGCGTAGACCTGCTGGACCAGCGGGTTCTCGTGGCTGCGGCGCAGCACGCTTGCCTCGTCCTGGTCATACAGGGCCTTGGCGCGCAGGGCGCGGATATCAGTGAAGTTTCGCACCGGGGCAGGCTGAATGGGCTGACCGCCGCCGTTCACGCAGCCGCCGGGGCAGGCCATGACCTCGATCATGTCATACTGCTTTTCCCCGCTGCGCACCATTTCCAGCACCTTGCCCGCGTTGGCGGTGCCGCTGACCACGCAGACCCGCAGGGTGAGCCCGCCCACCTGGTATTCCGCCTCCTTGATGGCATCGGTGCCGCGCACCTGGGTGAATTCCACCGGCTCCACCTTTTCGCCGGTGAGAGTCTCCACCGCAGTGCGCAGGGCTGCCTCCATCACGCCGCCGGTGGTGCCGAAGATGTGTCCCGCGCCGGTGGCCTGACCCATGGCCGGGTCGAAGTCCTCATCCGGCAGATCCAAAAAGCGCAGGCCGCTGCGGTGGATCATCCGGGCCAGCTCACGGGTGGTGATGGCCACATCCACATCCGGGATGCCGTCGCCCGCGGCACTCTGGTCCGGGCGGCCGATCTCAAACTTCTTGGCGGTGCAGGGCATCACCGACACACAGTAAATGTTTCTGGGGTCCAGCCCCATTTTTTCCGCGTAGTAGGTTTTGCTCAGCGCACCAAACATCTGCTGCGGGCTCTTGCAGCTGGACAGATTGGGGATGAAATCCGGGTGGAAGGTCTCGCAGTATTTGACCCAGCCGGGGCTGCAGCTGGTGATGAGCGGCAGCTTGCCTCCGTTCTTCACCCGCTCCAGGAACTCGTGGGCCTCCTCCATGATGGTCATGTCGGCGGCAAAGTCGGTGTCGAACACGCCGTCGAATCCCAGTCGGCGCAGAGCCGCCACCATCTTGCCCTGTACATTGGTGCCGATGGGCAGGCCGAACTCTTCGCCCAGGGCCGCGCGCACGCTGGGCGCGGTCTGCACCACCACATGGCGGGTGGGATCGTTCAGCGCGGCCCATACCTTTTCGGTATCGTCCCGCTCCACCAGGGCAGCGGTGGGGCAGACCGTGATGCACTGGCCGCAGCCGATGCAGGTGGAGTCCGCCAGCTTGCCCTCAAAGGCGCAGGCGATGTGGGTATTGAAGCCGCGCTCCACCACATTGATCACGCCCACGCCCTGGTTCTCGGCGCAGGTGGAGATGCAGCGGCGGCAGATGATGCACTTGGAGCTGTCCTTCACCAGGTGCGGGGCGCTGTCGTCGTCCTGCCGCTCGGGCAGAACGCCCTCAAAGGCGTTGGATTTGTCCACGCCGTACTGCTTGCACAGCCGCAGCAGCTCACAGTCGCCGTTGCGCACGCAGCTCATGCAGTCCTGATTGTGGATGGAGAGGATCAGCTCCAGATTCATCTTGCGGGCGTTCTGCACCCGCTTGGTGTTGGTGAATACCTCCATGCCCTCGCTCACCGGGTAGACGCAGGCGGGCAGCAGGTTCTTTGCGCCCTTTACCTCCACCACGCAGACCCGGCAGGCACCGTTCACCCGCTTGATCTCCTTTAAATAGCACAGGGTGGGTATGGTGATGCCCACCTCGTGGGCCGCCTCCAGAATGGTGGAGCCCTCCGGCGCCTGACAGGGCACGTTGTTGATCTTCAAATTTACCATATTCATAATTGCCGTGTGCCCTCCTTAGCCTTTGCTGATGGCGCCAAAGCGGCAGGTATCCATGCAGGCGCCGCACTTCACGCACTTGTTGGTGTCGATGCTGTGGGGGTTGCGCACACTGCCCATGATCGCGTCCGCCGGGCAGTTGCGGGCGCACAGGGTGCAGCCGCGGCACTTGTCCGGGTCGATCTTGTACACCAGCAGCGCCTTGCAGACGCCCGCCGGGCAGCGTTTGTCCTGGATATGGGCCAGGTATTCCTCCCGGAAATACTTCAGGGTGGACAGCACCGGATTGGGCGCGGTCTGGCCCAGGCCGCACAGGCTGTTGTTCTTCACGAACTCGGCCAGCTCCTCAATGCGCTCCAGGTCCCGCATGGTGCCGTTGCCGCTGGTGATCTTCTCCAGCAGCTCCAGCAGCCGCTTGGTGCCCACCCGGCAGGGGGTACACTTGCCGCAGCTTTCGTCCACGGTGAATTCCAAAAAGAACTTGGCGATGTCCACCATGCAGGTGTCCTCGTCCATGACGATCAGACCGCCGGACCCCATCATGCTGCCGATCTTGCTCAGAGAATCGTAATCGATGGGGGTGTCGATCAGCTCGGCGGGGATGCAGCCGCCGGAGGGACCGCCGGTCTGGGCCGCCTTGAACTTCTTGCCGTCCGGGATGCCGCCGCCGATCTCCTCCACGATCTCCCGCAGGGTGGTTCCCATGGGAACCTCCACAAGGCCGGTGTTGTGGATCTTGCCGCCCAGGGCAAACACCTTGGTGCCGGGACTGTTTTCGGTACCCATGCTGCGAAACCACTCGGCTCCGTTCAGAATGATCTGGGGAATGTTGGCGTAGGTCTCCACGTTGTTCAGGATGGTGGGCCGGCCGAACAAGCCCTTCTTCGCCGGGAAGGGCGGACGGGGCCTCGGCTCGCCCCGGTTGCCCTCGATGCTGGTCATCAGGGCAGTCTCCTCGCCGCAGACGAAGGCGCCCGCGCCCAGCTTGATCTCGATGTCAAAGTTAAAACCGCTGCCGAAGATGTCCTCGCCCAGCAGGCCGTAGTCCCGGGCCTGGTTGATGGCGATCTGCAGCCGTTTTACCGCGATGGGATATTCCGCGCGCACATACACATAGCCTTTGTCGGCTCCGATAGCATAGCCCGCGATGGCCATGGCCTCGATCACCGCATGGGGGTCGCCCTCCAGCACGCTGCGGTCCATGAATGCGCCCGGGTCGCCCTCGTCCGCGTTGCAGCAGACGAATTTTTTCACCTTGCCCCGGTCGGCGCAGGCCAGCTGCCACTTGCGCCCGGTGGGGAAGCCGCCGCCGCCCCGGCCCCGCAGGCCGGAGTCCAGCACGGTCTGGATCACATCGTCCGGCGTCATCTCGGTGAGCGCCTTGCCCAATGCGGCATAGCCGTCAAATGCAATGTACTCCTCAATATTTTCCGGGTTGATCACGCCGCAGTTGCGCAGCGCCACCCGCTTTTGTTTTTTGTAGAAGCCGGTCTGGTCCAGGCTTTTGATCCGCTCGCCGTCCACCGTTTCGTCGAACAGCAGGCTGCGTACCGGGCGGCCCTTGAGCAGGTGCTCGGTCACGATCCACTCCACATGCTCTTCCTTCACCCGGCTGTAGAAGCTGCCCTCCGGGTAGATCACCACGATGGGGCCCAGGGCGCACAGACCGAAGCAGCCGGTGCGTACCACCTTGACCTCGCTGTCCAGACCGTGGCGCTCAAGCTCCCGTTCAAAGGCCGCGGCAATGCGGTCGCTGCCGGACGAGGTACATCCGGTGCCGCCGCAGATCATCACATGATTTCTGTACACTGTGCCGCGCCCCCTTTCACTTGGTCAGCGAACCGATGATGTATTCCTCCACCGGCTCGCCGTTCATCAGATGGTGATGTACCATGCGGATGGCCTTTTCCGGGGTCATCTTCACATAGGTCACCTTCTCCTTGCCCGGCTCATACACCTCTACCACCGGCTCATACTGGCAGATGCCGATGCAGCCGGTCTGGGTGACCTGCACACCGGCCACGTTCTCCCGGGCCAGCTCCTCCACAATGGCGTTCAGCACCGGCCTTGCACCGGCGGAGATGCCGCAGGTGGCCATGCCCACCACCACACGAATGGTATTGCTGTCACTCTCGCGGGTATTCACGGTCTGGCGCATCCGGTCCCGGATGGCCTCCAGCTCTTTCAGACTTTTCATGGTTTCGTTTCACTCCTTTTCCAGCAGGGGGGCGCTGTTTTCCTCGATGTATTCCCGGAGGAACAGTGCCACTTCGGGCTGTGCCAGGGGCACACCGCCCAGAATCTGTTTGATCTCGCGGCTGTTCACCGCGAAGCTTTGGTCGTTCACATGCAGCTCGTAGCAAAAATCCCGCTCGGGGTTTGCCTGCATCAGGGCGGAGAGGGTGCCCGCCATATCACCCAGCGGGGGGCGGTCGATGTGGGAAAGGCCGAACCAGGCGGTGACCCGTGTTCCCTTTCCCGGCGCGCTCTCGATGGCCACGTCGCCTCCGGTGAGCTGGGCGGTCAGCCGCAGCAGCGGCAGGCCAAGGCCCATCTTGCGGGTGGTGCGGCTGGTATAAAAGGGGTCCAGCGCCGCCCTGGCCTGTTCCTCGGTCATGCCCCGGCCGTCGTCCTCCACGGTCAGCTCCAGCCGGTCGGCGGCAGTGTCCATCCTTAAAAGGATTCGGGTATTTGCCGCCCCGGCGGCCACCGCGTTCTGGGCGATGTCCATCACATGCATGCTCAGCTCCTGCATGGCCGCTTACTCGTACTTGGCCAGAATGGCGTCCAGCTCGGCGTCCTCACCAGTGAGACGGCCGTACACATCGTCGTTCACCATCATCACCGGGGCCAGACCGCAGGCGCCCACGCAGCGGCAGCTGTCCAGACTGAACTTGCCGTCCGGCGTGCATTCACCGTCGCCGATGCCCAGCTTCTCCTGCAATTTCTCATACAGCTTGCCGCTGCCCTTCACGTAGCAGGCGGTGCCCAGGCAGACGCTCACCCGGTAGCGACCCTGGGGCACCAGCCGGAACTGGGAATAGAAGGTGGCCACGCCGTAGACCTCGGCCAGCGGGATGCCCAAGGCATCCGCCACCATGCGCTGCACCTCAATGGGCAGGTAGCCGTAGATCTCCTGGGCCTTCTGCAGAGCAGGCATGGTCACGCCGGGTATATCCTTGTGCTGGTCCAGCCATTCCGTGAGCTGCTGCTCCTGTTCGGGGGTCCCTGCGAAGGGCAGGGTGGAAAAACGCCTCATGTTGGGTATCCCTCCGTTTTCTGTTTTTTTCGCGGGGCCCGGGATAATTTTGAGTCCGGGCGACCGCCTGTATCGTTTACTCAGTGGTATCATTGTAACACAAAATCGCCCGTTTTCCTATAAATTTTGCATAGTTTTAATCTTCACAAAAGAAAAACAATTGGGCAAATTTTATGCAACCTGCCACAGACAGATTTTTCAAAGGCCATTGCCCGCTTTGCCCTTTTTGCCGTATACTGAAAGAAGAAAACCCATGGAAAGGGGCGAAACCGCCATGACCATTCAGGACATTCTGCACCTCCTTCCCGCCGAGCTGCTCACACCGAGCGCCCGGCTGGATACCCAGGTCCACAACGCCTGCGGCAGCGACATGATGAGCGATGTGCTGGCCTTTGTGAAGGACCAGGCCGTGCTGCTCACCGGGCTGAACAACCCCCAGGTGGTGCGCACCGCCGACATGATGGACATGGTGTGCATCGTGTTCGTGCGGGGCAAGCGCCCCTCGCCGGAGGTGCTGAAGCTGGCCGAGCAGCGAGGCATCGCAGTGCTGGCCACCCAGCGCACCATGTTCTCCGCCTGCGGCATTTTGTATCAGGCAGGCCTGCGGGGAGGTGGCGGCCATGACTGAGCCCATCCGGCTGGAATACACCGTGCCCGGCGACGATTTCACCCGCGCCGGGGAGGCCTCGGCAGACCTGAAGCACACCTTAAAGCGAATGGGATTCCCCCCTGAGGCCATCCGCAAAGCCTCCATCGCGCTGTATGAGGGCGAGATCAATCTGGTCATCCACGCGGGCGGCGGGCAGATCTTTGTGGAGCTGACCCCCGAGGCCATTCAGATGCGGCTGGAGGACCAGGGCCCCGGCATCCCGGACATCGCCCTCGCCATGCAAGAGGGCTACAGCACCGCCTCGGAGCAGGTGCGCAGCCTGGGCTTCGGGGCGGGCATGGGCCTGCCCAACATGAAGCGCTACAGCGACGAGTTTTTCATCGAATCCCAGCCCGGGCAGGGCACCACCATCCGCATGAATGTGCTTCTGTGAGGAAAGGTGGCCGCCATGAAACAGGAATTCATCCATTCCGTGACCCTGAACCGGGCGCTGTGCAAGGGGTGCATCAACTGCATCAAGCGCTGCCCCACCCAGGCCATCCGGGTGCGGGGCGGCAAGGCCATCATCGACCCGGCCCGCTGCATCGACTGCGCCGAGTGCATTCGCATCTGCCCCCATCACGCCAAGACCGCCGCTGCGGACCCACTCTCGGTGACGGAGCGGTTCGACTATACCATTGCCCTGCCGCCGCCCAGCTTTCTGGGCCAGTTCAACCGGCTGCCCGGGCCGGATCTGGTGGTGGACGGGCTACTCGCTCTGGGCTTTGACGAGGTGTTTGAGGTGGGGCGCGCCGCCGAGCTGGTGAGCGACGCCACCCGCCGCCTGATCACCGCCGGGGGCCAGCCGCTGCCCCTGATCAGCAGCGCCTGCCCGGCGGTGGTGCGGCTGATTCGGGTGCGCTACCCGGACCTGCTGCCTCATCTGCTGCCGCTGGCCCCGCCGGTGGAGGTGGCCGCCCGTATTGCCAAGCGGGACGCCTCCCGCCGCACCGGCCTTGCGCCGGAGAAAATCGGCTGCATCTTTCTCTCCCCCTGCCCGGCCAAAATCAGCTATGTGCGCAGCCCCTTAGGGGTGGAGCACAGCGCTCTGGACGCGGCAGTGAGCATCAAGGAGATCTACCCCCGCATGCTGTGGGCCATGAAGCAGACCCCCAGCGAGGGCAAAAGCCAGATCGGCCGTGCGGGCGTGCGCTGGGGCGAAAGCACCGGCGAGAGCATCAGCCTGCGCGGGGTGGACGACTACCTGGCGGCGGACGGCATCGAAAACGTGATTCGGGTGCTGGAAGATCTTGAAGACGAAAAGCTGCCCGGCCTGCGCTTTGTGGAGCTGAACGCCTGCGCGGGCGGCTGCGTGGGCGGCGTACTGCAGGTGGAGAACCCCTTCATCGCCAAGGCCAAAATGAAGCAGCTGCGCCGGGGCCTGCCGGAGGCCAAATCCCGCCTGAGCAGCCGCCAGGTGCCGGACTTCATGCGATGGGACACACCCCTTGCCTATGCTCCGGTGATGGAACTGGAAGGCACCCGGGCCGAGCAGATGGAGAAATACAGCCGGCTGCGGACCATTCTGTCCCAGCTGCCGGGGCTGGACTGCGGCGGCTGCGGCGCCCCCACCTGCGAGGCCCTGGCCGAGGATGTGGTGCGCGGCCGGGCAAAGCCGGAGGACTGCACCGTGCTGATGCGCCGCCGTCTGGAAGAGCTTTTACAGGAAAGGAGCCGGGGCGATGACCAATCTTGAACTGGAAAACCTGGGCTTTGTGCCCGCCGGGCCGGTGCCCGAGCATGAGGTGACCGGCGGCTTCTGCTGCGACCTGCTCAGCTGGGCCATGAGCCGCTGCACCGAGGGCAAGGTCTGGTTCACCGTGATGGGCAACATCAACACCGTGGCGGTGGCCAGCCTGGCTGACGCGGCGGCGGTGGTGCTGTGCCAGGAGGCCGCCTGGATGCCGGACGCGCTGGAGCGGGCCGCTCAGCAGGGGGTGGCCCTGTTCACCACCGACCTGCCCGCCTACGAAGCCGCTCTGGTGCTGGCCCGCAAGTTGGGTCAGCTATGAGCGTTTACGAAAATCTGAAGGGAGGAACCCGGGCATGCGGTACGACCTGCACATCCACTCCTGCCTTTCCCCCTGTGCAGACCGGGAGATGACCTCCTCCACCATTGCGGGGCTGTGCGCTCTGAACGGGGCCGATGTGATTGCCATCGCGGACCACAACAGCGCCCGGAACCTGCCCGCCGCGGAAAAATGCTGCAAGGCCTACGGTGTACAGCTGCTGCCCGCGCTGGAGGCCAACACCGCCGAGGAGATCCATCTGCTGTGCTATTTCCCCACGGTGGCGGCGGCGCTGGCCATGAGCGACGCCCTGTACGAGAGCCTGCCGCAATTCGACTGGGACCCGGCCATCTGGGGCCCGCAATGGGTGATGAACGAGGACGACGAGATCATCGACCAGCCCAAAAAGCTGCTCACCGCAGCCGCCGGGCTGACGCTGGAAGAGACCGCCCGCCTCTGCCGGGAGCTGGGCGGCGTTCCGGTGCCCGCTCACATCGACCGGGACAGCTATTCCCTGCTCAGTGTGCTGGGCCTCTGGCCCGAGGAGCCGGAGTTTTCGCTGGCGGAGCTGGCCGACCCGGACCGGGCCGCGGCGCTGACCGCCGCCGGGCTTGTTCCCCCGTCGCTGCCCTTTCTCACCGGCAGCGACGCCCATTGTCTGGAAGCCCTGCGCACCGAGTTCCCGCTACTTGCACCGGACTGCCCGCTACGTGCGCTTCTGAAATGAGAAAAATAAAAAAACGATCCCCCCGGGGCCGGCGGTTTGCCGGATTCCCGAGGGGATCGTTTTTGTTTTCATCTAATGCAGTTCGGTTACAGCCGCTCGGCCACCTTCCAGGCCTGCCAGACAACGGTGCGCAGGTTGCCCACCTTGCAGGCGTCGCCGATCACATGCACGTGGCGGCCCTTGGCGAAGGCCGGGGCCGGGGTGTAGCCCACGGCCAGGATCACATCGTCCGCTGCCAGGGTCTGGCTTGCGCCGTTCTTGCCCTTCACGGTCACGCCGTTGGCGTCGATCTTCTCCACGCTGCTTTCCAGGTGGACCTCCACCCGGTTGGCCTCAAAGAAGTCCCGCAAGTAGGAGGAGTTGGCCAGGCACAGGCCACGCACCGCCATCAAGTCGTTCTTGGCCTCCACGATGACAGGGGTCTTTCCCTTGCGGTACAGATCATAGGCGATCTCGCAGCCGCTCAGGCCGCCGCCGATGATGACCACACGCTGGCCCACCGGCTTGCCCTCCAGATAATCCACCGCGTCCATGGCCCGGTCCGCGCCGGGGATGGGCAGCTTGCGGGCGGCTGCGCCGGTGGCCACGATGACCTCGTCCGCCTTGAGCTGGGCAAGATCGGTAACGTTGGTGTTGAACTTCACCGGAATCTTCAGCTGCTCGATCTGGCGGCGGTACCACTGGATCAGCTCCTTGTCCTTCTCCTTGAAGTCCGGCGCTGCGGCGGCGATGAACACACCGCCCAGACGGTCGGTCTTTTCGTAGATGGTCACCTTATGGCCCCGCAGAGTGGCGATGCGGGCGGCCTCCATGCCGCCGATGCCGCCGCCGATCACCGCGATGGTCTTGGGCTTCTTTGCGGGCAGGATGTCGTATTTATGGCCCTGCATGGTGGTGGGGTTCAGCGCACAGCGGGCCATGTGCAGCACGTCGTTAAAGTCCTCGTCGTTGGCCACGCCCTTGTAGTGGGCCAGAGCGAAGCAGCCGTTGTGGCAGCAGATGCAGGGCTGGATGTCCTCTTCCCTGCCCTCCTTCAGCTTGGTGATCCAGGCGCCGTCCACCAGGAACTGCCGGGCCACGCCCATGCCGTCGATCTGGCCCGCGGCGATGGCCTGCGCGCCTGCCTCCGGGGTCATGCGTCCGGCGCAGACCACCGGGATGTCCACAAATTTGCGGATGTGGGCCACGTCATCCAGGTTGCAGTTCTGGGGCATGTACTGGGGCGGATGGGCCCAGTACCAGGCATCGTAGGTGCCGTTGTCCGCGTTGAGCATGTCGTAGCCGGCCTCCTGCAGGTACCGGGCTGCCCGCTCGCTCTCAGCCATGTCACGGCCCACCTCGGTGTACTCCTCACCGGGCACCGCGCCCTTGCACAGGCCCTTGGTCTTGCTCAGCACCGAATACCGCAGCGACACCGGGTAGTCCTTGCCGCAGGCCTTTTTGATGGCCTGCACCGTCTCCACCGCGAACCGATAGCGGTTCTCAAAGCTGCCGCCGTATTCGTCGGTGCGCTGGTTGGTGTAGGGCAGGGTGAACTGGTCCATCAGGTAGCCCTCATGCACCGCGTGCACCTCCACGCCGTCCACGCCCGCCGCCTTGCACAGCTTGGCGGTTTTGGCGAAGGCCTCCACCAGCTGGTGGATCTCCTCTTTGGTGATGGGCCGGCACATCACATCCTCGGCCCAGCGGGAGGGCAGCTCACTGGGAGACGCACACAGGAACGAGGCGTCCACGATGGGCTTGGCCAGAGTGCCCAGCGCCTTGTTGCGCAGCAGGATGCTCAGATGGTCGGTGATGGCAAAGCTGCGGCCGAAGCCGGCGGTGAGCTGCACGAACAGCTTGGCGCCAGTGGCATGGATCTGCTCCATGTAGGCCTTCAGCTCCTTGAACATGCCCGGATTCTGATACAGCCACCGGCCGCCGATGGGGTCCCGCAGAGGGGCGATGCCGGGGATGATCAGGCCCACGTTGTTGTGGGCGATGTTCAGAAAGAACTCCGCCGCCACCTTGTCGAAGTGGTTGGGTTCCATCCAGCCGAACAGCGAGGTGCCGCCCATGGGGCACATCACGATGCGGTTTTTCATCTCCACATTGCCGATTTTCCAGGGGGTGAACAAGGGTTCATAACGCTGATCCATTGGGATGATTCCTCCTCTTTTATTGCTCAGTAGGCCACCGGCACGTCGATCTCCATATCGCTCAGCGGGTAGGTCACACAAGGGTGGATGAAGCCGAACTTCCGGTCCGCTTCCCGGCGGCCGTCCCGGCCCTCGGCCACATGGTACTCACCGGCCAGCCACTTGCTGTGGCAGAAGCCGCAGCCGCCCGCCCGGCACTTGTTGGGGGCGCTCAGGCCCGCCCGCTCCATGGCGGTAAGCAGGGTCTCGTTCTGCATGGCGGGGATGGTGTACACCTCGTCCCGCATGTGTACGGTCAGGGTAAACTTGGCGGGATTCTCCACCGGCAGGTCGCCGCAGCAGCCCGCGTCCCGGTGGACCGCCTTTTTCGGCAGGCCGTAGGGGGCCAGCTCCTTTTCCACAAAGTCGTACATGGCCTGCGGGCCGCACAGAAAGAAGGTGCTGGCGGCAATGTCCGCATACTGTTCCACCAGCTTGGCGGTCACAAAGCCCTTTTCGCAGCCGGGGCACTCTTCGTCGCTGAGCACGTAGACCACCTTCAGCCCCTTGCAGCGGGCGGTCAGCTGGTCCAGCTCGGCCCGGTAGGCCAGCTGGTCCGCGGTACGCGCACCGTAGAACAGGGTCATCTGGTAGTCCTCATCCCCGTCGGCCAGGCTGGAGGCCATGGACATGAAGGGGGTGATGCCGCTTCCGCCCGCGATGCACACGATGCTGCGGCTGTCCCGCAGGGTCTCGTAGTGGAACTCGCCGGAGGGCTCGGTCATCACGAAGCGGTCGCCCACCTGGGCCTTCTCGTTCAGATAGCCGGACACAAAGCCCGCGTTCTCCACCGCCAGCACCAGCTCACCCGCCAGGGCCTGCCGGGGGCTGGACACGATGGAATAGGGGCGGCTGACCAGGCTGTCGCCGATCTTCACCTGAATGGAGGCGTACTGGCCCGCCCGGAAGAAGGGGAAGGCCTCGCCGTCCACCCGGCGGAAGGTCAGCTCCCGGATGGTGCCGGTCAGGGGGCGGGCGGCGGTCAGCTCCACCCGCATGTAGCCGGGGTGCAGCTTCTTCGCCAGGGTGTTGGTGCGGTATTCCTGAGGCAGCGGAGTGTTGGGGCCTTCCGCCAGCATCTTGCGGCGGTTGGGCACCAGCTTTTTAAACCGCAGCATATCCATAAAACCAAAAGGCTGTTTCTTGAAATTCATTACGCCTTCGCCTCCTTCTTCAAATCGCCCACCGTCTGACGGCCGGACAGATCACCCGACACATACGCGCTGGAGTAGCCGCTGGAGCGCATGGCGTAGCCGCCCGCGAAACGCAGGCCGGGGCTCATCAGCGCGTCCTCCTTCATCATCATCATGCGGGGCATCAGGCTGTCCCACTCGGCGGTCTCATAGCCGTAGATCACGCCCTCGGGATGGCCGCAGTAGCGGGCGTAGGTGGTGGGCGATGCCACGCAGATCTCCTCGATGGCATCCCGGATCTTGCAGCCGGTCTCCCGCTCGAATACCCGGATCATATCGTCGGCCACCCGGTCCTTGGCCTTGAAGTAGTCCTCCTCGGTCACGTTGCCCCAGTCGTCGGACATGAACATGGTGGTGAAGTACATCATGCAGGTGCCCTCAGGGGAGCATTCCGGGTAGGCGTTGTTCAGGCACACGGTAGCCTGCACGTGGTTGGTGCTCACCTTGCGCATCAGGTCGTACTGCTTCACGGTGTCGGCGGTGTCGTAGATAAAGTAGTTGTGGCTGGTGATGCCCAGCTCCTCGGCCGAGCGGTTCAGGCCCAGGAACAGGCTGAAGCCGCGGCCCGCGAAGGTGCGGCTGTTGGTGGCGCGCACCATCTGCTCGGTGACTGCCTTCTTCTCCAGCATCTTGCCGAAGACCAGGTGCGGCGAGCAGTTGGCGATCACGTGACGGGTCTCGATCACCTTGCCATCGGTCAGTTTCACACCGCGGATGTGGCCCGCGTCGTCCGCCAGAATGGTCTCGGCCTCGGACTGGTACCAGATGTCGCCGCCCAGCTCCCGGATGCGGGTGTCCAGCGCAAGGCTGATCTCGTGGGAGCGCATCTTGGGCATCCAGGCATCCCGGGTGATGTAGCGGATGACCATGGAGCCGTAGTGCAAAAAGCTCATGCGGTCGCAGTCCACGCCCAGGTAGCACCAGTAGGCGTTCAGGATGTCCTTGGCCTTTTCGGGCATTTTCAGAGCGTCCAGCACCTGGTTCACCGAGTAGCTGCCCGCCTTGATGAAGTTGGGGAAGTTCTTCTTCATGTACTCGGAGTCGGTGTTGCCGTTCACCGAGCTGGAATAGGTCTGAGCGTCCCGCACCTCGTTGCACAGCTCGAAGAACTCGGTCATGGACTTGCGGCTGCCGGGGCAGTATTCCTCCATCTTGTCGATGAAGGCCTGGATGCCGAAGGGCATCACGCAGTTGTATTTTTGGTCAGTGGTGATCAGGTGGTAGGCCTCGGGGATGCGCACCCAGTCGATCTTGTCCTCCACGCCCAGGCTGCGGAAGAGGGTGCGGATGTCGCCGGGGTCCTCGGCGGAGCCGAAGTCGTTCAGCTCGTGCAGGCTGGCCTCGAACTCGAAGCGGCCCCGCTTGAAGCTGGTGGCAAAGCCGCCGGGCAGGTTGTGCTTTTCCAGCAGCAGGCAGGAATAGCCCGCCTGCAGCACCCGAATGGCTGCCACCAGGCCGCCGTTGCCTGCGCCGATGACCACCACGTCATAGGCCTTGTTTGCATTTGTTGCCATAGTGTTCCTCCTTTGGTTTATCCCAACAGGTTCCGCGACCGGTACAGCCAGTGCTGCAGCTCCTCTTCGCTTTTCACCTGCTTGTAGTAAGTTAATACGATGCGGTAATACTCGGTGAGCTCCCGGTCGATCTCCTCCTCCGAAAACTCCAGATAGCCGGTGGCCATCATAACCGCCATGGAATAGCAGTAATAGACCATGCGCCGGTGCAGCTCGGTGGCCTTTTCCCCGCTCAGCTCCAGGCTGGCCTGCAGCTGGCGGATGGTCTCCTCCGCGTTGGGGTCCTCGAACAGGGTCTCCCCTGCCGGGCGCTGGCGCAGATAGACCAGCCGGAACAGGTTCTTTTGGCTGCGGGCGAAGTTCAAAAAGGACAGCGCCACCTGCTTGTAGCTGCTGGCCTGCGCCCGCAGATAATGCTCCCGCACATAGTCGATGAGGGCCGTGTGCAGGGCGTCCATGCTCTCGAAGGCGGAGTAGATGGGCTGAGTGGAGCAGCCCATGGCCCGGGCCAGACTGCGCACCGAAAGCGCCTGCGGCCCCTGCTGGGCCACCAGCTCGGCGGCGGCCTGCAGAATATCCTGTTGGAAAATGCGTTTTTGCGGCGGCATCGCTGCTCCCTCCTTTCCCGGTTAAATAACATGTGTTATTTATACTTATCCTACTACAGCGCCTCTGCAAAAACAAGCCGCTTTGCAGATTTATTAACATGCGCATTTTTTCTTTGGCTGCTTGCACAAAACACCATTTTCCCTTTTATGCAGAGCAGACAAAAGGCTTTTCTGGAGTTTTGCTTTCTTTCCTCGTCGTTGCAATCCAAAATTCAATCATTTGTATACATATCCCATCAGAGCAGATACAGCCGAATAAAACATTCATTTTCCGTCACGCTATATTTCAAAAAACAAGGAATCACAAAAGTTCCCGGAAATTTGGATAGTACACAGATTCTGGATGGATCTTATCAACATGTTTCAGGTATATTACTCCTGCTTTGATTTTTCAGCCATATCTCAAGGTAATCCTGCTAAACCAAACATTATATATTTTGCTATTTATAGATTCTTCATCTAAATAGCCCTCATATTTTACTTGTCAGCACTATAACATCGTTTGAAATTTTAACCTTTTCTATGATATACTGAACAAAAATACGTGGGGAATGTATCGTGTCTGAACTGGATTTTTTGCGCAATGTTCTGGGGCTCCAGCAGGAGGATTTACTGGCCGAAGCGCTTGCTGTTTGTAAGATAAAGAATGTTCCCAAAGGATACAAGCTATTTGATACCGGCGAAAACCCCACCCAGATCTGTCTGTTGGTAAACGGGGTATTTCGGGGCTTTTTCCTGGATGCAGACGGAAACGAAATCACAGATTGTCTGGTGATCACCCCCGGCTATCCCCTTATGCCAGATTCCAACCTGAACGTCAGCTTCAGCCTTACCATTGAGGCATAGACAAATTCTCCGGTCTTCACCTTACCCATTTCCGATTTTCTCTTGCTTGCACAGCGACACGCTGCCATACAATCGCTTTATCAAAAAAAGATGCTCTATTCCTGGGGATATCATCACCAGCTCAAGGTTATGATGTACCAGTACAGCGCGGCCGAGCGCTACCGGTGGTTTTTACGCTACTATCCCAATGTTCTGGATCAGATCAGTCACAAATATGTGACGTCATTTTTGAATATGACTCCAGTTACACTCAGCAAGCTTATTAATGCTACTTCAGCTTCATGCTCCACTTCGGATCTTTTGGATCTTTTCTGCTTTCCCGACATAAAATCTGATTTTTGAATGTGCGCAGTTTTCTGCCCAAAAAACTTTGACATACCAAAACCGGCCTCCCAATAACGGAAGGCCGGTTTATTTTCTGCTTTCATCTCGTCAGTCTTAGAAAGGATGTATCTTCAAACTATCACAATAAAGCGCCGGAATCATTTGCCTGGATATTCTCCAGCTATCCCACCCGGGCCGGACGGGTGTAACAATCCCTTGCCATGAGATTTCGTTCTGCCTTCCGCATGAACTTTCCGCTTTGCTATTATGCGCATCTACCCGACATTTACAGGCAAGGAGTTATCCTATTTGGTAACCACTTGGTGCTCTTTTTTTGCCGGTTATCCACTTGGTAACCACTAGAAATTGGGTGAAAACAGGTCTTATTGTGTCAAATCACATCAAAATCATAACCCCACGTTAAACGTGGGGTTTGCAGAACGGCCCTATAAGGGCCATTATTCCAGCAGCACCTAAAGGTGCGTAATGAACAACGCCAACCGCACTTGGCGTTGCTTTTTTACTTCTTTCTTCTACTGTCGGTCGGGATATCTGGTGAATCATCATCCAGATCCGCTATATTTTTGAACGGATCTTCGTATTCTCTG
>NZ_NFKA01000015.1 GCF_002160145.1 Gemmiger sp. An194
TATTGTAGCAAAAGGAGGTTCTTTTTTTACCGTTTCAACGCTCGTGCTCTTCTCGTCCACAAGCATAGCTTGTGGTTCTTATATGAACAGAAAAACCCCGGAAATCCGAGGATTTCCAGGGTTTTTGAAGGTTTCTGATAACGATTAGCGCTTGCTGAACTGGGGAGCGCGACGGGCAGCCTTCAGACCGTACTTCTTACGTTCCTTCATACGAGGATCGCGGGTCAGGAAGCCAGCCTTCTTCAGAGCGGGGCGCAGGTTCTCGTCGTACTGCAGCAGGGCGCGAGCCAGGCCGTGACGGATAGCGCCAGCCTGACCGGAAACACCGCCGCCGCCAACGCGAACGACCAGGTCGAACTTGCCTTCAACCTCGGCCACAGCCAGAGGCTGACGAACGATCAGCTTCAGGGTCTCCAGGCCGAAGTAATCATCGATATCGCGGCCGTTGATGGTGATCTTGCCGGTACCGTTGTAAACGCGAACACGGGCAACGGAATTCTTACGACGACCGGTGCCGTAGAAGTAAGGTTTAGTCTCGTACATACTCTATTGCCTCCTATTAAAACTCGTAAACTTCGGGCTTCTGGGCAGCCTGCTCGTGCTGAGCACCCTTGTAGCAGCGCAGACGGGTCATGGCCTTGGCACCCAGGGTGTTGGAGGGGATCATGCCCTTAATGGCAACGTACATAGCCTTGTCGGAGTTCTCCGCCATCAGGGTCTTGTACTGGATCTCCTTCAGGCCGCCGACCCAACCGGAGTGCGTACGGTAGTACTTCTTCTCCAGCTTCTTGCCGGTCAGAACAGCCTGGTCGCAGTTGATCACGATTACGTGATCGCCGCAGTCCACGTTGGGGGTAAAGGTAACCTTGTTCTTGCCACGCAGCAGAACAGCAGCCTGGGCAGCAACGCGGCCGAGGGGCTTGCCCGCGGCGTCGATCACATACCACTTGCGCTCGATCTGGGCGGGTTTAGCGAGAGTAGTGCTCATGTCGATTTTCCTCCTGAATTTGTTTTGAACAGTCGCGCCGGTGGGCGCGGGAAACATTCCATTGAAAGCGCACTTTGACGCAAGAGTGATTATATCTTACTTTGCCCGCCGCGTCAAGCACTTTTTTCGATATTTTTAATTTAATCTGGTCAAACTCTTTTATTCTCTCTCTGGCTCTTGTTTTCTCTCGTTTTCTCAAATTCGATTTTTTCAAAAAGTTTTGCAAAAGTTTGTGCAAGCTGCCCGCCGCATGGTATAATGGCCGCAGCCGGTCGCAGAACGCCCGAGTCCGCCCATGGATTTCCGCTTTTTTGCCCGGCAAAAAGAAGGATTTTTTGTTCGCAAACCGGCAAGGCATGCTATAATATAGGGTGGGCTTTTTGCCGGCGGCATAGCCTTTCTTTTATAATACTATATAATATCAAACGAAAGGTGGTACTGCCATGCAGCGGCTGGAAGGCCTGATGCGCAAAGCCATTCAAGAATACAAAATGATCGAGCCCGGCGACCGGATCTGCGTGGGCGTTTCCGGCGGCAAGGACAGCGTGGCCCTCACCGTGGGTCTGGCCCATCTGCGCCGTTACATGAAAATCCCCTTCGAGGTGATAGCGGTGAGCCTGGACCCTCAGTTCAGCGGCAAGTCCACCGACTACGCACCTCTGGCGGAGCTCTTCGCCAAGCTGGAGGTGCCCTTCGAGATCCGGCGGTCCAACATCGGGGCCATCGTGTTTGATGTACGCAAGGAACCCAACCCCTGCGCCCTCTGCGCCAAGATGCGCCGTGGCCTTTTGCACGACACCGCCAAGGAGCTGGGCTGCAACAAGGTGGCGCTGGGCCACCATCTGGACGACGCCATCGAGACCTTTTATATGAATCTTTGGGGCGAGGGGCGGCTGGGCTGCTTCTCTCCGGTGACCTATCTCTCCCGCAAGGACCTGACCATGATCCGGCCCATGATCCTTGCCACCGAGAGCGACGTGCGCCGCGCAGTGAAGCATGAAGAGCTTCCGATCGTGAAAAGCGCCTGTCCGGCGGATGGCGCCACCCGCCGCCAGGAGATGAAGGAATACGTGGCCGCCATGTGCCGCAAGGACAAGGCCTTCCGCCAGAAAATGCTGGGAGCCATGCAGGGCGCGGACCTGGATGGCTGGGCCCCTGTGGCCAAGGGCTGACGGCATCCAGCCCCTTTCAACACGATAACATCGAGGTGTTTTGGTTTGAATTTCGAAAAGCATTGCTGGGCTGAGGTGGATCTGGACGCACTGGCCCATAATTTCCGGCTGCTGCAGCAGCACGCCGGGTTCGCCGCCGTGTGCGCGGTGGTCAAGGCCGGTGCCTATGGCCACGGCGACGGCATCGTCTGCCGCACGCTGGCGGACGCGGGTGCCAAGTGGTTTGCGGTGAGCTGTCTGGCCGAGGCGCTGCACCTGCGCAGCGGCGGTGTGACCGGTGAGATTTTGATCCTGGGCCACACCGACCCGACTTGCGCAGCTACTCTCGCCTGCCACCGGCTGACTCAGGCGGTGTTCAGCCCGGAATATGCCCGGGTTCTGAGCAGCGCGGCGCTGGAGGCAGGCGCCCGGGTGCGCTGCCATCTGAAGATCGACACCGGCATGGGCCGGCTGGGCTTCATTGCCCGCTGCGAGGAGGACATTCCCGCCTGTCTGGACCAGCTGGAGGCCTGCTTCGGTCTGGAGGGGCTGGAGATCACCGGCATGTTCCAGCATTTCGCGGTGGCGGACAGCCACGCGGCAGCGGACGTGGAATACACCAACCGCCAGCACAGCCTGTTTGTGCAGGTGAAAGAGAGTCTGGAGGCCCGGGGCCACAAGCTGCGCACCGTGCACTGTTGCAACTCCGCCGCTCTGGTGGAGCACCCGGAATGGGGCATGGATCTGGTGCGGCCGGGCATCGTGCTCTACGGCTGTGACCCCAGCGACGAGGTTCATCTGGACGGCCTGCGCCCGGTGCTTACCTTAAAGACCGTGGTGAGCCAGGTGAAAGAGCTGCTGCCCGGTCAGGCTCTCAGCTACGGGCTGCAGTTCACCGCCGACGCGCCCCGCAAGGTGGCCACCCTCTGCGTGGGCTATGCGGACGGCTATCCCCGCCTGCTTTCCGGCAAGGGCGTCTGCTCCATCGGCGGGCATGCCGCACCGGTGCTGGGCCGGGTCTGCATGGACCAGATGATGGTGGACGTGACCGGTCTGGACAACGTGCAGGAGGGAGACGAGGCCGTTGTATTCGGCGGTCCCGGTGCCGACAGCCTGAACGATGTGGCAAACAAGGTCGGCAGCATTCCCTACGAGATCATGTGCGGTCTGGCGCTGCGCGTTCCCCGGGTCTACCTGCGGGAGGGCCGGTGTGTGGCCATTGCAGATTATCTGAAACAGATGTAAAAAAGCAGCTGTGAAAACGAAAGGATGTGCCCGCTATGAGCAAGCTTTTGTGTGTTGTGGACTATCAGGTGGATTTTGTTTCCGGCGCGCTGGGCTTTGAAGCCGCCCGCGCCCTGGAAGCCCCTCTGGCGGAGCGGGTGAAGCAGGCCCTGGCCGATGGCTGGCAGGTACTGTTCACCCGCGACACCCACGGCGCGGAATATCTGACCAGCCGGGAGGGGCGCTTTCTGCCCCTTCCCCACTGTCTGAAGGGCAGCGAGGGCTGGCATCTCTATGGCCGGCTGGCGGAATACGAGCAGACCGTGCTGCCGGGCGTGGCTTTTCTGGACAAGCCCACCTTCGGTGCCGAGGGCCTGCCTGCCGCGGTGCGGGCGCTGTGCGGCGGCGAACCGGAGGAGATCGAGGTCTGCGGCGTGGTCACCAACATCTGCGTGGTGAGCAACGCCATTGTGCTGCACTCGGCCTTTTTGAACGCGGATATCACGGTGCGGTCGGACTTGTGCGCCGCCGGTGACCCGGCGGACCACGAAAACGCCCTGCGCCTTCTGAAGGGCATGGGCTACCGCATTGCGGAGGGCAGCCGGTGACCGGGCCGAACGTTCAGGCCGGGCTGCGCCGGGCGGTATGGCTGCTGTTTCTGGCCGCCTTCGCCTGCATATTTCTGGTGATTGGGCTGCGCGGTCATCTAGACCTTAGTGTCCGCAGGGTGGCGTTTTGTGCCCTGCTGGCGCTGGGTGCCTTTGCACTGCGCCGCTTTCTGCCTCTGGTGGACCGACTCAGCCCCGGCCGCTGGCGGGCAGTATTCGGCGGCGGTCTGGCGCTGTTGCTGGTGCTGCAGCTGGGCAGCGGTTTTCTGCTGTTGCAGGACCTGACCACCTCCCCCTTTGACACCGAGGCGGTGCTGCGCACTGCCACCGAGCTGGCGCAGGGTACCGTACCGGCATTATACAATGATTACTTTGCCAGTGTGGACACCAACGTTTTCTGCATGTTCGTGCTGTACTGGATGTACCGGCCGGTGTATCTGCTCACCGGAGCCACCGGTCCGGCCTGGGCCATGGGGCTGAATGCTTTGTGTCTGTTCATCGCGGCGGTGTGCGTATGCGGTGCGGCGGGGCTTCTGTGGGGCCGCCGGGGCAAGGCGGCGGCGCTTGTGCTCTGCCTTATCTTCCTGCCCTACTACATCTTCACCGCCTTTGTTTACACCGATACCATGGCCGCGCCGCTGGTGGCGGTCAGCCTGTGGGCCTTTCTGGCTCTGGAGAACCGCTGGGGCCGTCTTTCCCGAAGGGCCCGGCTGCTGGGCTGCGCCGGTCTTGGTATTCTTGTGGGGGCTGCTTTTCTGATGAAGGGCAACGCTCTGCTGCTCTACCCGGCCTTTGGTGTGTATCTGGCATTACGGCCCGGGTTCTGGGCCGGTTTGCGCCGCGCCTGGCGCAGTGCGCTGGCTGCTTTGCTGCTGTTCTGCCTGGGCAGTGCGGCGGTGATTTTCGGCTTCAACACCTACAAGTGGAACTGCGGGCTGCTGGATCTTTCCCTGTATGATTCCATGCACACCCCCACCACCCACTGGATCATGATGGGACTGGAAAACGACGGCGCCTTCAACAACGAAAGCTTTGCCTACACCGGCCGCTACTCCACCATTGAGGAAAAAAAGGCCGCGAACCTGGCCCGCATCCGGACCAATCTGGAGCATCTGCTTTCCAGCCCGCAGAGCTTGGCCTGGCTGTTTTTCACCAAGGCGGAAACCGACTGGGCGGACGGGCTGTACACCGCACCCCAGATGGTAAACCTGGCACCTGTGCAGCGCACCTGGCTGCACGAATGGTTCTGTGTGGACGGCACACACGCGGGCCTGACCGCGGATTTCGGCCAGGCAGTTTACTGGCTGCTCTGGGCATCCGGCTTTGCGGCCGCGGTACGCGGGCTTTTAAACCGCCGCCGCATCGGCGATCATGGCCTGTTCTTCTGCACGATCTGCCTGCTGGGCAACCTGGTGTTCCTCACCCTGTGGGAGGCCAACGCCCGCTATCCGTTTTGTTATTCCTGCTGCCTGCTGCTGTTCGGGGCCGCCCTGCTGGCCGCGCCCCGCAGCGAAGAGCAAGGCACATTTCAATAAAGTTTAAAATATAGGAGGAGACGTTTTTGGCAAGAGATAACATCCGCAATTTCTGCATCATTGCCCACATTGACCATGGCAAGAGCACCCTGGCCGACCGCATTCTGGAAAAGACCCACAGTGTGGACGAGCGCCAGATGGAGGACCAGCTGCTGGACAACATGGACCTGGAGCGGGAGCGCGGCATTACCATCAAGGCCCGCGCGGTGACCCTGAACTACAAGGCCCGTGACGGCAAGGATTACGAGTTCAACCTGATCGACACCCCGGGCCACGTGGACTTCGGCTACGAGGTGAGCCGCAGCCTGGCCGCCTGCGAGGGCGCGATTCTGGTGGTGGATTCCAGCCAGGGCGTGGAGGCCCAGACCCTGGCCAACACCTACATGGCTCTGGAGCATGACCTGGAGCTGGTGCCGATTTTGAACAAGATCGACCTGCCCAGCGCTGAGCCGGACCGCGTGGCTCAGGAAGTGGAGGATGTGATCGGTCTGCCCTGCCTGGACGCACCCCGGGTATCGGCCAAGATGGGCATCGGCATCGAGGATACCCTGGAGCAGGTGATTCAGGACATTCCCGCCCCCACCGGCGACGAGAACGCCCCTCTGAAGGCCCTGATCTTCGACAGCGTTTACGACAGCTACAAGGGCGTAATCGTATACATCCGCGTATTTGACGGAACCGTGAAGGCGGGCGACACCGTGCGCATGATGGCCACCGGCGCGGAATTCACCCTGGTGGAGGTGGGCCGGATGGGCGCCACCAGCCTGACCCCCTGCGACAAGCTGCAGGCGGGTGAGGTAGGTTATCTGACCGCCAGCATCAAGACTGTACAGGATACCCGTGTGGGCGATACCGTGACCCTGGTATCCAACCCCACCCCGGAACCGCTGCCCGGCTACCGCAAGGTGACCCCCATGGTTTTCTGTGGCATCTACCCGGTCGACGGTTCCCAGTACCCGGACCTGAAGGACGCGCTGGAGAAGCTGCAGCTGAACGACGCTTCCCTGAGCTTTGAGCCGGAGACCAGTGTGGCGCTGGGCTTTGGCTTCCGCTGCGGTTTCCTGGGTCTTCTGCATCTGGACATCATCACCCAGCGTCTGGAGCGCGAGTTCGATCTGGATCTGATCACCACCGCGCCCAGCGTAGAATATCGCATCACCATGACCGATGGCGAGGTGAAGGTGATTGAGAACCCCTCCGACTACCCCGATCCGGGCCGGATCGCCAAGCAGGAGGAGCCGGTTGTGGATGCGCACATCTACACTCCCAGCGAGTATGTGGGCAGCCTGATGGATCTGTGTCAGGACCGGCGCGGTACCATGATCGACATGAAGTATCTGGACGCGACCCGCGTGGACCTGCACTACGAGCTGCCTCTGGGCGAGATCGTTTACGATTTCTTCGACGCCATTAAGAGCCGCAGCCGCGGTTACGCCAGCTACGATTACGAGATGAAGGGCTTTAAAGAATCCAAGCTGGTGAAGCTGGACATGCTGCTGAACGGCGACATGGTGGATGCCCTGTCCATGATCGTACATGCGGACAAGGCCTATGCCAAGGGCCGTCGTCTGGCGGAGCGTTTGAAGGAAAACATTCCCCGTCAGATGTTCGAGATTCCCATTCAGGCAGCCATCGGCGGCAAGGTCATTGCCCGTGAGACCGTGAAGGCCATGCGCAAGGACGTGCTGGCCAAGTGCTACGGCGGCGATATCACCCGTAAGAAAAAGCTGCTGGAAAAGCAGAAGGAAGGCAAAAAGAAGATGCGTCAGCTCGGCAGCGTAGAACTGCCCAGCGAGGCCTTCACCGCCGTCCTCAAACTCGACGAAGATTGATTTATCGGACTCGACCGTTGATTGGGGTGGAGCACGCAAGCCGGTACGCATCGGGCTTTCCTCAGCAAAAACCTCCGGCTGCCTTTTTTAGCGGACTCGACCGGCCATTGGGGTGCGGTACGCAATCCGGTACGCACCGGGTTTTCCTCAGCAAGATTCGCCAGCTGCCTTTGGCGGACTCGACCGGCCATTGGGGTACGATATGCAAGCCGGTACGCATCGGGCTTTTCTCATCAAAAGCCTCCAGCTGCCTTTTTGGCGGACCCGACCGGGCACCGGGGTGCGATACGCAAGCCGTTCCGCCCGGCCAATTAAAATCCGTGCCGCGGTGCGGCACACCTTACTTCTTCACTATTCACTCTTCATTATTCACTCAAAACTCCCCGGCGGCAGGTTTTCTCCTGCCCGCCGGGCTTTTTTATTTTTTCTGCTCCTTTTGCATTTCTCATATTGACATTTATCTATCTATGCAGTATACTCTCACATAGACAAAGTTCTATGCGAGGTGATTTACATGGTCGCTGCCGATGTTGCCCTGCTCTGCAAGGCTCTTGGCGATACCAACCGGCTGCAGATCGTTCAGATGCTTTCCGATGGCGAAAAGTGCGGCTGCAAGCTGCTGGAACAGTTTCAGTTTACCCAGCCCACCCTTTCCCATCACATGAAGATTCTGTGCGAGTGCGGTCTGGTCAATGCCCGCAAGGAGGGCAAATGGTCCCATTATTCCCTGAACCGGGAAACTCTGGAGGCTCTGCAGTCCTTTCTGGGCGGTCTGGGCAAAAACTGTGAATGCAAGGAGGCGTGCTGCCAATGATCTGGACTTTTCTCCAGGACCAGATCCTGGGCATGAAATGGCTGAACAGCGCCATCGGCTCTTTGCTCAGCGCGCTTGGGTTGGACACCGCCTCCCGGCTGGGCGGCAGCCTGCAATTCTTTTTGTACGATGTGATTAAGATCACCATCCTGCTGTGTGCGCTGATCTTCCTTATCTCCTACATTCAAAGCTACTTCCCGCCCGAGCGCAGCAAAAAAATCATCGGTCGTTTCCACGGCCTGGGAGCCAACTGCATCGCCGCTCTTCTGGGCACCGTCACCCCCTTCTGCTCCTGCTCCTCCATCCCCCTGTTCATGGGCTTCACCAGCGCGGGTCTTCCCCTGGGTGTCACCTTCTCCTTTCTGATTTCTTCCCCCATGGTGGACCTGGGCAGCCTGATTCTGCTTGCCAGCATCTTCGGCGCCAAGGTGGCCGTGACCTATGTGATCGTGGGTCTGGTCATCGCTGTACTAGGCGGCAGCCTGATCGAGGCGCTGCACATGGAGCGCCATGTGGAGGACTTCATCCTCAAGGCGGGCAGTGTGGACATTCAGGCCCCCACCCTGACCCGCAAGGACCGACTGATCTATGCCAAGGAGCAGATGCTGGGCACCTTCCAAAAGGTTTTCCCCTACATTCTGGTGGGCGTGGGCATTGGCGCCATCATTCACAACTGGATTCCCGAGGCCTGGGTGGAGACCGTTCTGGGCAGCAGCAACCCCTTCGGCGTGATCCTGGCGGTTCTGGTGGGTGTTCCCATGTACGCGGACATCTTCGGTACCATTCCGGTGGCTGAAGCTTTGCTTTCCAAAGGCGCGCAGCTGGGTACCATCCTCAGCTTTATGATGGCGGTCACCACCCTGTCGCTGCCCTCCATGATTATGCTGCGCAAGGCCATCAAGCCCCGCCTGCTGGCCCTGTTTGTGGCCATCTGCACCGCCGGCATCATCCTGGTGGGCTACTTTTTCAACGCAACTCAATTCCTTTTTGTTTAATCAGAGGAGGTTATTACAATGGGTTTGTTTTTCAAGAAGAAAAGTGACGCTCCGCAGGCTTCCTGCGGCTGCGGCACCGGCTGCGCTGCTCCTGTGGAAAGCGGCGACACCGGCCGGATGGTCAAGGTACTGGGCGGCGGCTGCGCCAAGTGCAACCAGCTGGAGGAAGCCGCCAAGGCTGCCATGACCGAGTTGGGCCTTACCCCCGAGGTGGACCACATCACTGATTTTTCCCAGATCGCTGCCTACGGCGTGATGACCACCCCTGCCCTGGTGGTCAACGGCAAGGTGGTGTGCTACGGCCGGGTGCCCGGCAAGGATGAGGTCAAGGACCTGATCCGGAAAGGAATGGAGTAAGCCATGGACCATACGATTCGCGTGGCCTTTGTCTGCGTGCACAATTCCTGCCGCAGCCAGATCGCCGAGGCTCTGGGCAAAAAGCTTGCAGCCGACGCCTTCGAGAGTTATTCTGCAGGTACCGAGACCAAGCCCCGCATCAATCAGGATGCCGTGCGCCTGATGAAGCAGCTGCACGGCATCGATATGGAAAAGACTCAGCGCAGCAAGCTGCTGGCCGAGCTGCCCCCGGTGGACATCGTGGTGACCATGGGCTGCAACGTGAGCTGCCCCACCCTGCCCTGCTGCCACCGGGAGGACTGGGGCCTGGAGGACCCCACCGGCCATCCGGATGAGGCCTTCGAGGCCACCATCCAGGCCATTGAGCAAAAGGTGCTGGACCTGCGCAGCCGAATCCGGAACCGCTCTGTTCCCGGTCTTTTTTAAATCAGCTGTTTCACGCCTTGCCGGCTGGCCCTGTGCTCCGGCAAGGCTTTTTGTTTGCCCCGATTGCCATCTGTGCCGTTGTATTCTATAATGGATTCAGTTTGAATGGAACAGGACGTGTTATACCATGCAATTTTCCGCCTTGCCTCCGGCTCGGCATTCGCCCGCTTCCAGCTGGGCGGCCATCTGGGTGTCCGGGCTTTGTCTGTGGCTCCCTCTTTATCTCCGAAACACCTATATGGATCTGATCCACGCGAAATTCGCGTTGCTTACGGCATTCGTTCTGCTGGGGCTTCTGGGCCTTGCGATCAGCGCGCTGACTGATCTCCGTGCATTCCGCCCCCTGCCGGGCCGCGTCAGCCCGGGCATGCTCTGGCTGCCCGCCTGGTGCGCAAGCTACCTGCTTGCGTGGCTGTTCAGCGAGGACCGCTTCGCCTCCCTTTGGGGCCTGACCGGGCGCAGAAACGGCCTGGCCTTGTTCGCCTGCTGCACCGCTTGTTACCTGCTCACCCGGCTTTTTTGTCCCGCCGGGCTGTATCAGGGACTCTGCCGTCTGTTTACCGGCTGCTCCTGTCTGATTGCTCTGCTGGGCATTCTGAACGCCTGGGGACTGGACCCTCTGGGCACTTACTACAGCCTGCTCCCCGACAACGGCTCTTTGTATCTGAGCACGATCGGCAATCTGAACTTCTTTGCAGCCTATTTATGCCTGTGTCTGCCTTTGGCGGTTCAAACCGCATTTCACGCACGCAGCGGACGCAGCCGGGCAGGGGTGGTCCTTTGCTGTGTGGTGCTTCTGACCGGGCTGCTGATGGCCAGCACCGATGCCGCCTGGCTTTCGCTGGCGGTGATGCTGGCGGTTGTTTTCTGTGACCGCCGGCTGACCTGGCATGGCGCACGGCTCCTGTTTGCGATCGGCGCCATCTTTTGCGCCGTGGCCTTTCTCACCGGAATCTTCCTGAACTTTTTCCCTCTGCGAATGCCGCTTCGAACCGTTTCCGCCGTGCTCGTAAAGCCTTTTGTCTGTCTCCCCATCGGCGCACTGCTGCTTTTTCTGTTTTTTATCAGCCCGCGTCTGAAAAAAACGCCCTGCAAGCCGGCTCGCTTGCTGTTCGGCGGCTTGCTTCTTCTGCTTCTGTGCGGCTTTTTGGTGCGTAACCTGTTCGGCCTTTCTCTGGGCCCTTTGGATTCCTTCTTCTGGCTGCGCTCCGGCTGGGGCTCCAATCGCTGGGATGTATGGGACGTGCTGGTCCGGCGCTATGCAAAGCTTCCGCTGCTGCAAAAGCTGGTGGGCGTTGGTGCGGATGGCGTAGATGCCCTGCTGAACCCCTATTACACACAGGCGCTGATCACACTGAACGGCTATACCTTTGATTCCGCCCACAACGAATACCTGCAGCATCTGCTTTGCGGCGGATTGCTGGGTCTTGTCTGCTGGTGCGGCTTTTTGTTCACTCACATCCGCAGTGCATTCCGCCGCGTTCCCTTCCTCGCCACTGCTCTGATCGGCTATGCGGTGCAGGCCTTTTTCAGCATCACCACCCCCATGCTGATCGTCCCGGTCTGTCTGCTGGCAGCCTTCTCCGCCGCCCCCGCAGAGCAACAGCCCATCACGCTGGATCGCTGGTATTTCTTCCTCGGCAGCACACTTCTGTTTCCCGCGCTGGTGGTAATGTGGATGCCTTTTTACAAAACCATCCATTCGCCCTTTTGGGTTCCCGAATGGATGGTTTTTGTTTGCTATTTGCTTGACAGCCGACTAACTGCGTGCTATAATAAAACCAACACATGAACACTTATTCATATGTGAGGTGATTTTATATGACTCCCCACGAGCATCCGGCGGAGCACAAGGCAAATCCTGCCGTGGAATCCGCGCCCCTTCACCCGGACGCGGTGGAAAACGTGCGCGCCAACCTGCCGGACGATGAGTTTCTCTACGATCTGGCCGAGCTGTTCAAGGTCTTCGGCGACTCCACCCGCATCAAGGTGCTGTTCGCCCTGTTTGAAAGTGAGCTGTGCGTGGGCGACATCGCCCAGGTTCTGGGGCTTTCCCAGTCGGCGGTGAGCCACCAGCTGCGGATTCTGAAGCAGTCCAAGCTGGTCAAGTTCCGCCGGGAGGGCAAGGCCGTTTATTACTCACTGGACGACGATCACGTGCGGTCCATGCTTTCCATGGGCGCAGAGCATGTGGAGGAATGACTCACTTTTCCTTATTATTTTGAAACAACACACAACATAAAGGAGTTTTGAATCATGCAAAAGAAATTCAGCATCGAAGTGGATTGTGCCAACTGCGCCGCCAAGGTGGAAGCCGCCGTGGCCCAGATTCCCGGCGTGAAGAGCGCCGCCGTCAGCTTTATGGCCCAGAAGCTGGTCATCGACGCGGAGGAGGCAGACTTTGCCCGCATTCTGAAGGAGGTGGACAAGGCTGGCCGCCGCATCGACCCGGATTTCGCCATTGATTTCTGACCCGGGGCTATCCCCCGGCAAAACGGGCCTTCGGCCCTGCTTGAGGTGTTACCTATGACAAGAAAACAGACCCGCATGCTGCGCCGCATCCTGATTTCCATTGCGACGCTGGCGGCGGTTTGGGTGCTCTGCGCCTTTGTGCCCCTGCCCTGGTACGCACAGTTGGCGCTGTATCTCATTCCCTATCTGATCATCGGCTATGACGTGCTGCGCAAGGCCTTCCTGGGCGTGGTGCAGGGCGAGATCTTCGACGAGAACTTCCTCATGGCCATCGCCACCGTGGGCGCGCTGGCCCTGCAGGAGTACCGGGAGGCCGCCGCCGTTATGCTGTTCTACCAGATCGGCGAGCTGTTCCAGAGCTACGCGGTGGGCAAGAGCCGGAAAAACATCGCCGCCCTGATGGACATCCGCCCCGATTACGCCAACCTGGAGACCGGTGAAGGCGTGCAGCAGGTGGACCCGGACACCGTGGCCGTGGGCGACGTGATCCTGATCCGCCCCGGCGAAAAAATCCCCCTGGACGGCGTTGTGCTGGAGGGCAGCGGCACCATCAACACCAGCGCCCTCACCGGCGAGAGCCGCCCCCGTCGGGTAAGCCCCGGGGACGATGTGATCTCCGGCTGCGTGAACCAGGACGAAGTGCTGCGGGTGAAGGTATCCAAGCCCTTCGGCCAGTCCACCGTGGCCCGCATTCTGGAGCTGGTGGAGAACTCCAGCCTGAAAAAGGCCAAGGCGGAAAACTTCATCACCAAGTTCGCCCGCTACTATACTCCCGCCGTCTGCATCGGCGCGGCGGCGCTGGCCATCCTGCCCAGCCTGTTCACCGGCCAGTGGGGCGTCTGGGTGAGCCGCGCGCTCACCTTCCTGGTCATCAGCTGCCCCTGCGCGCTGGTCATCAGCATCCCCCTCACCTTCTTCGGCGGCATCGGCGGCGCTTCCCGCAGCGGCATCCTGATCAAGGGCGGCAACTATCTGGAAGCGCTGGCCCAGGTAAAAACCATCGTGTTCGACAAGACCGGCACCCTGACTCAGGGCGTGTTCCAGGTGACCGGCGTGTTCCCTGCCGAGGGCTTCACTGAGGACACCCTGCTGGAGACCGCCGCCCTGGCCGAGAGCTGGTCCAGCCATCCCATCGCCCAGAGCCTGCGGGCCGCCTGGGGCAAGCCGCTGGATTCCAGCCGCACCCGGCAGGTACACGAGGAAGCCGGTCACGGCCTGACCGCCCAGGTGGACGGCGTACCGGTTGCCGCCGGCAACGCCCGTCTGATGGAGCAGCAGGGCGTGCAGATCCCTCAGAGCAGCAAGCCCGCCGAGGGCGCTACCGTGGTGTATCTGGCCATCAATGGTGCCTACGCAGGCTTTTTGCAGATCAGCGATGTGGAGAAGCCCACCTCTGCCCAGGCCATCCAAAGCCTGAAGCGGCAGGGCATCCGCACCGTGATGCTTACCGGCGACGCTGAAGCTGCCGCTCATCAGGTGGCTCAGCGCCTCGGCCTGGACGACTACCACGCTCAGCTGCTGCCCGGCGACAAGGTGGAAAAGCTGGAGCAGCTGCTGAACGCCAAAGCTCCGAACACCACCCTGGCCTTTGTGGGCGACGGCATCAACGACGCGCCGGTGCTGCGCCGGGCGGATGTGGGTATCGCCATGGGCAGCCTGGGTTCCGACGCGGCCATTGAAGCTGCGGACGTGGTTCTGATGGACGACGACCCCGCCAAGCTGCCGCTGGCTTTGCGCATCGCCCGCAAGTGCCGCCGCATCGTGTACCAGAACATCGTGTTTGCCCTGGCAGTGAAGTTTTTGTGCCTGCTGCTGGGCGCGGTGGGCATCGCCAACATGTGGTGGGCGGTGTTCGCGGATGTGGGCGTGATGGTGCTGGCCGTGCTGAACGCCACCCGCATGCTGCGGCCGGTCAAGCCGGAATAAAAACCGTTCCATCCCCCGGAAGAAAGCCTCTTCTGGGGGATTTCTTTGTCCGCATAGTGCATTTGCCGCCCGCATACACATGAAATAAAACTCATGTGTGGGGGGATGCGCAGTTATGAAAGGCAACCCGGAGGAGCGGGCTGTGCTGCTGGGCGAATACATCGCCTGCACCGGCGCAACAGTGCGCGCAGCGGCCGACCGCTTCGGCATCTCAAAAAGTACCGTCCACAAGGACGTGACGACCCGTTTGCGCCAACTGGACCCGGAGCTGTTCCGCCGGGCGCAGGTGGTGCTGGAACGGAACAAGGCGGAACGCCATCTGCGGGGCGGAGCCGCCACCCGCAAAAAATATGCACACCCACCCTGAGCACCGTCTGTGACCAGATTCCTTTTCCCTTTGTGTGAAATCGGGTATAATAAAAAAAAATCACCGCCCGGCCTGTTGTGTGATCCTTCTGGATGCCTGCGGGCAAAGCGGTTTTCACACACAAGGGAGGATCTTCATGGATCGATTCGACTGCGCCGTGATCGGCGGCGGCCCCGCCGGGCTTTCGGCGGCCATCAATCTGCATCAGCGCGGCAAGACCGTTCAGGTTCTGGGCGCAGCGCCTGGCTTTCTGGCCAAGGCCGAGCAGGTGGACAACTATCTGGGCATGCCCGGCGTGACCGGCGAGGAGATGCTGCGCCAGTTCTCCGCTCATGCGGCGGCGATGGGCATCCAGGCGCTGCCCGGCCGGGTGGCCAACATCCTGCCCATGGGGAACGGCTTTATGATCAACTTCAACGGCGAGATTCTGGAAAGCCGCACCGTGATTCTGGCCTGCGGCATTGCCCGGGCCAAGCCGGTGCCCGGCGAGGCGGAGTTCCTGGGCCGTGGCGTTTCCTACTGCGCCACCTGCGACGGCATGCTCTACCGGGGCAAAAAGCTGCTGGTCTGGGGGCTTTCGCCGGAGGCTGCCCACGAGGCCAACTTCCTGGATTCCATCGGCTGTCAGGTAAGCTTTGTGGCCGCCAAGCAGCCGCCGGAGCTGCGAGAAAGCGTGCGTTTTATCCCCGGCAACCTGAAAGCGGTGGGTGGCGAAGAGGTGGTACAGTGGGCCCAGATCGGCCCGAAGCAGGAAGCCTTCGACGGTGTGTTCATCCTGCGCAGCGCCATTGCGCCGGACACCCTGCTGCCCGGTCTTGCCATCGAAAACGGCTCGGTGCCGGTAGACCGCAATATGGCCACCAATCTGCCCGGCGTGTTCGCCGCGGGCGACGTGACCGGCGCTCCCCTACAGGTAGCCAAGGCCGTGGGCGAAGGCCTGATCGCCGGACTGAGCGCAGCGGATTATCTGGACAAAAACCCCGCCTGATTTTTCTTTCAACGCACCCAGCGGGGGCCGCAGATCACCATGCGGTCCCCGCGTTTCTTTTTTCGGTATTTTTTGAAAAAAGGGGTTGACATTTGCAAAACCCGACGGTATAATAATAAAGCACTCAGGGCACAGCCCCAGAGAGCAGAAAATATTGGAGAATTGTGTAAGGGTAGCACGACAGACTCTGACTCTGTTTGTGAGGGTTCGAATCCTTCTTCTCCAACCAGAAATAGCAGCAGCCCGCACGCTGCTGCTATTTTTTACATCGGGGTGTAGCGCAGTTGGTAGCGCGCCTGGTTCGGGACCAGGAAGCCGTGGGTTCAAGTCCCGTCACTCCGACCATCAAAAAGACCGCTGACAAAAGTCAGCGGTCTTTTTGATTTCCTCGCTCAGAGTTCACTCAATTTCCGTTCTTTCAACACCGGAATATGATACCGCTCCAAATAAATCGTCGGATCACCGACAATTTGACTCGGCTGCACGCCTGTTTTTGCGAAAATGTTTCGCAGCTCCTGCTCTGTTCCGGGATTTTGTTCAAAGTTCTTGCTGTAAACGAAACAACCGGCGGCGCACAGATCATTCCCCTGCTCCACCGCAATGTAGCCGAGTCTTCGATAGAATTTTGCCAGATGCTTCGGTTCCAACAGATACGGTGTCATGGCATACAGCGTTTCCTTTGCGGAATAAAAGTCTTTCAAACGGATAAAGCATTCGCAAATTTCAAATCTCGCGCTGATTCCGATGGGGTTAAACTCCAGGCTGGCCCGGTATGTTGCGATTGCTTCTTCGTATTTTCCCTCTTCCACAAGCCGGAAGCCTTTCCTGTACTGCTCACGGTACTGGTTACCGGAACTCCAGCATATAAACCCATCATCCGTACCATACAGTTTCCCGTATATGGCATGCTCCAAAGGCCCTTCAAAGCAATACTCGCTCGCAAACATGTCGTCCTGCTTTGGGGAGGTCTTCTCATCCTCTGATCGGGCCACTTTACACAAAAACAACATATCCTCTTCGCTTTCGATGGCAAAAGAGCGATCCAACCGGTTAAGCATCGTATACATAAACGCTCTGCGCGCCATTTCAATCGTGCGCGCCAAACTGCCGTGCCGCACCTGAAAGCCGCGTACGATCACCTCATCATCGCTTCCGGGAAGCGCCTTGCGGATAATGGCTTCCGTATAACTGGTCAATATCTCATAATAACCATTTTCGTCAAGCGCATCCAGCGAAACTCCATAAATTTTCGCCAACGAGCGTATGATGATATCGGCCTGATACACCCCTTCCGGGAAAAAGCCCTTTCTTTCATCCGCATTGCAGCGCAGGTAAGCCGCCTCCACCTTCTGACTGTGATCCATTTCTCTTTTCCTGAACAAGCCGAACATCCGCATTGCGCTCCCTCCTTTCCCCTAGCATATCACAAACACCACTCACAGGGAAAGGAATCCTAAAAGCTTTCTTCACGCTTTTACCCAGGCACCTTCATTTATGATATCATCAGAACAGATACCAAGTTTTTTCCGGGGCCGTGCTCAAACACCAGATAATCCCCCCTCCGCCACCTCCACCAGACACATCTGCGGCGGCACCGGTCCACGATATGCTGGATCTTTTTCTGCCATTGTTCGCTCATGCTTTATCCCTCCTGCGTTTCTGCTCTCATTATACCCGCCAGCACTGGATTTTGCTTGATCGAACTTGCGTTTTCTGCCACACTGTGCCCAACACGGCAGCCGGTTCGTGTTGTTCCGCCTTTTGCGCAGGACTGGTACAATAAGGCCATCACAACAAAGGAGGCCAATGTGCTATGAATACTGACAAAATTTACGCGGAACAACTGGCAAACGAATACGCACCGAAGAATCACTCCAAGGTGATCGCGCTGCGCAAACTGGACGCCCGGGCAAAGCTGCCCGCAACCGTTTTCACCTATTCCCTGGGCATCTGCACTGCCCTCATCACCGGCGTGGGCATGTGCCTTTCCATGCGGATCATCGGCAGCGGCAGCAACGCAATGTTCGTGCTGGGCGTACTGATCGGCATCGTCGGGCTGGCCGGAATGGGCCTGAACTACCCGCTTTACAAACACCTGCTGGCCAAGGGCAAACAGAAATACGCCTTTGAAATCATGGAGCTGGCAAAAGAGATCAGCGAAGCATAAACCAAAACCGGCCGGGCCTTGCCCGCAGACAAAAGGAGATGCAATTTCTTGAACAAGACGGAAAGCAAATATTTCAGCACCGCAGCACGGATGGACGAGGCCTTCCTGGCTTTGCTGGAAAAAAAGGACTTACCCTATATCACCGTGAAGGAAATCTGCCAGCAGGCCGGGGTCAACCGGTCCACCTTTTATCTGCATTATGAAACCATCGGTGATCTGCTGGCCGAGAGCGTGCAGTATATGACCGAACGTTTTCTTGACCATATGCGCCAGCGCACCGAGCCCTTTGCGGCCAGCGATACGCCTCTTTCCGCCGGGCGGGCCTATTTCATCACACCGGAATATCTGGAGCCCTATCTGAGCTACATCGCGCAGAACAAGCGGCTGTTCCGCACAGCCATGGAGCAATCCGCCGTTCTGCGGCTGGACCAGGTATACCAGCGGATGTTCCGCCATGTGTTTTCCCCCATTCTGGAGCAATTTCAGGTCCCGGAGGAAAATCGTGCGTATCTGATGGCCTTTTACATCCACGGCCTGATGGCCATTGTGGACCAGTGGCTGCAGAATGACTGCGTGGATTCCATCCAGAAGATCAGCGCCATCATGCAGCAGTGTGTGGCCCGGCCCGACATAGCCCTCTGTGAAGGCAGTCTTCCCCCGCACCACCGCTGATGTGGAACACGCCGGCAATGTGGTGATCCGCATGCTCCCTGAGCCCTGACCCTTCTCTTCCCCAACGAAAAAGCTCCCCGGCCGCACAGCCGGGGAGCTTTTTCCTTTTTATATTGTGCCGCTTTACCGGATGGCCCTTCCGATGCCCATTTCCTGCCGCCAGCGAGGCGGCGGGCCGTCGTCGCCCCAGTATTCCTCCAGCGCGGCAATCCGGTCCTTCTCAATTTGAAAAAAAGAGGTCACATGACAGGAGACCGTTTTGTCACGGGAATACACATGCACTGCTGTGATGAGCAAGCTGCCGGTCTGTTCAAGCCGTTCGATCCGGCCGTCCCAGCTGCCGGGGTATTCACAGTTGGCCCGGAGAAATTCCTCCACCGTGAACTGCTCATTGGTGTTGGGCCAGCGAATCACCGCATCTTCCCGGAAGAAGGACCGCATCTCTTGTGCATTTTGCGCCAGCGCGGCGCGCCAGTAGCGCTCCACATCCATGTCCTTTGACTCCCCTTTCCTCAGGCGGCAGGCACATTGCCATTTTCTGGTTCAAAGACCACCATCCCGCATTCATAAGGGTGGTCGTAGTACACAGCGCCGTCTTTTTGCGGGTGGCGCAGCATTTTGAACACCACCAGGAAATCCCCACCGCCGCCCAGAATCATCACCTCCGCCAGCGAAAACAGCCACAGACTGCCCTGCGCGGTGGCAAGCCCCGCCAGCCCGAACCCCAGAATCAGGGTGGGCATCAAACCGCCCAGCAGGTACTGCCAGCGCTTCAGGCCGTCGTTGCAGGTGCAATAGGGTGTGAGCATCTGCCAGATCACACCGAAGGCGATGGCCTTGAAGCCATGGGGCGCCATCAGCCCCCAGGTCAGACCATGAATGGCCTCGTGCAGCACCACCAGCACCAAAAATGCCAGCAGCCAGAGCGCCATCCCGGAAAAGGGGATGTACACCTCTCCTACCGGGTTCAAGGCGAAAAAGAGCACTGCCGCTGCAGCCAGAAAGGGCAGCATGACCACCACTGCCATTACGTTGGCCTGCACCACATCCACCACCAGGTCCACCCTCCGGTAACCCTGCTGCCTCATCTGCCCGCTCAGGCGCTGAAAATCCTCCAAGCGCGCCTGTTCCCTTCGGGAAAGCTTCCGGCCCGGCTGCTGCTCCATTGTTCCATCCTCCTTGCTTCTCTGTGTTTTCTGACGCCATTATAGCACATCTTCTCCGGGGATTCCAATGGCATAACACCGCCCGCATCGGGGCAGGCTAAGGGCAAGGAGGTGACCGCAATGTCACGCAAACAACCCGCTTCATCCCCCAAACCGGACCGTCGTCAAACCGGCTCCTCCGGCTGCATCGGGCCTTCCCGCAGCGCACAGAAGGCCCGGGCCGATGGAGCCTTGCAGCCGGATCTTGCCTACACCGGTCAACAGGCTGCGCCCGGCCCCGAGGGCTGGGTGGAGGATGGCGCCACTGTGCGCAGCAAACAGAAGAGTAAGGAGCAATTTCCCCAGGGCTGAATACACGCTTCACGGCTTCGCCGCCCTGATTTTACCAGTTGGGACTTGCATTCTTCCCTCTCATCCATTACAATAAGGTCTGATAACACCCAAGGGGGCCATGTGCTCCTTTGAATCATGGATGAAGGAAGGAATATTTTCCCATGGCAGAATTCAAATATGAGATCACTGAACGCATCGCTGTGCTGTCCCAGAGCGCCAACGGCTGGGAGCGCCAGCTGAACATGGTGAGCTGGAACGACCGCGAGCCCAAATACGACATCCGCGACTGGTCCCCGGACGGCACCAAGATGGGCAAGGGCATCAGCCTGAGCCACGACGAGATGGCCATCCTGAAGGGCATTCTGGAAGAGCTGGAGCTGTAATGGGCTACCAGGAGGATTTTTGCAGCCTGCTTTCCAGCCAGGTGCAGCGCCACGGCGTGGACAAGCTGCTGGAATGGCTGGCCGGCACCGACTTCTTCCGCGCGCCTGCCTCCACCCGGTTTCACGGGGCCTGTGAGCAGGGCCTGGTGATGCACAGCCTGAATGTGTACAAGGCTTATATGGACCGCTTTTATGAGGAAGGCGTGGACAATCTGGAGAGCGTGACCCTGTGCACCCTGCTCCACGATCTGTGCAAGGCCAACTATTACAAGGCGGGCACCCGCAACGTGAAGAACGAGGCCACCGGCCAGTGGGAAAAGGTTCCCACCTTCAATGTGGAGGACCAGTTCCCCTTCGGCCACGGCGAAAAGAGTGTGTTTCTGATCGAGCGCTTCGTGCGGCTCAAGCCTGCCGAGGCGGTGGCCATCCGCTGGCACATGGGCGGCTTTGACGACGCGGCCCGGGGCGGCAGCTGGGCCATCAGCCAGGCCTACGATGCCTATCCGATGGCGGTGAAGCTGCACATGGCGGACCTGACCGCCACCTATCTGATGGAAAAGGGCACCGGCCGCCACTGACCGGTCCGCCTCTTCCCCACAAACACAAAAAGCATGGAACGGATCTCCGCTCCATGCTTTTTTATTTATTATTTTTGCAGCAGCTTGTCCAGCAGGTTCAGAAGGTTCTGGCTGCGGGAGGCTGCCTTCGGGGGCTTGGGCGGCTGCTCGGGGCTTTTGGGAGCCTTGGGCGCTGCCGCTCCATGCCGGGGCTTGCCTGCAGGGGCAGGCTGCGGATACCGGGCCGCCTGGCTTTCCAGCCGGTCCAGGCTCTGCTGGGTCTCGCCCAGTGCGTCGTAGATGCTGCCGGTGGCCTGCTGCAGCTGCTGGGCTGCCTGGTTGATCTGGGCATCCACCTGGGCCAGCTGCTGGCGCAGCTCCCGGATGCTCTCGGCCACACGGCGGCTGCTGTCGGCCAGGCGCGCCTGCTCGGCGCGGGCGTAATCCAGCTGACGCTGACGCTCGGCGGCCAGCTGCTGGCGCTGGGCCTGCTTTTTCTCCTCCAGCTCCTGGAAGCGCCGGTCCAGACTGCGGCCCCGCTCCTCCACGTTTTTCATCAGCTCTGCGACCTGCTGCTCGCTCTTTTCCCGGAAGCTTGCCTGCTGCTGATCCAGCTGACGGGCGCAGGCCTGTTTTTCCGCTTCCACTGCCTGGCGGGCCTGCTCCACCTCCTGCTGGCGACTGGCCAGCAGCTGCTGCAGATTCTGCAGATCGGCCCGCAGCACCACCGTTTCCTGTTCCTTGGCACAGAGGCGCTTCTGGTAAGTATCGGCATTTTCCCGGGCGCTGAGCAGCTGGCTTGCCAGCCCGCTGGCCCGCTCGGTCTCCTGGGCGGTGAGCTTTTCCTGGGCGGCCAGCTTGTCGCACACCTCCCGGGTCTTGTCCACCAGGAGCTGCTTGTCCTTTTTCAGCTGCTCCACTTCCTCACGCAGCTTGTCCGCCGCCTGCTGCTGCGCCTGCTTTTCCGCCTGGTTCTGGGCGGCGAGCTGTTCAATATAGGCCAGCACATCGGCCTTTTTGAAGCCGCCCACCACCGCTGTTTTGAATTCTCCCGGTTTTTGCTGCTCTGACATGGGGCAGCCCCTCCTCGCTGTTATTTCCGCAAGAAACACCGGCCCCGCGGCACAAAAATGCCGCGGGGCCCGAAACTTCACTGTTTATTTGCGCTTGTTCAAAAGGCCCATGATCTGATCGAAGTAATCCCGGTCATCGTCATCCTCGGTGCTGGAGGAAGCGCCCACACTGCCGGAAACGGTGGAACCGCTCACGCTGGAGGCGCTGGAATCGCTGCTGAACACCGCGGAAGGCATACCGGTGGAGCTGGAAGCCGCCGGACGCTCGGGTACGGGCACATTGCTGCCCACGTTCTCGAAGCCGGTGGCCACCACGGTCACGCGCATCTCGTCGGACATGCTCTCGTCGAACGCGGTACCCCAGATGATGTTTGCATCCGGATGAGCGGACTGGGTGATCAGGCTGGAAGCCTGCTCCACCTCCTCCAGGCCAATGTCCGGAGAAGAGGTGATGTTGATGATAACGCCCCGGGCGCCGGAGATGCTGGTCTCCAGCAGCGGGCTGGAAATGGCCGCCTTGGCCGCGTTCTCTGCCTTGCCCGCACCCTTGGCGCTGCCCACGCCCATGTGGGCGTAGCCGGCATCCTTCATGATGCTGCGCACGTCGGCGAAGTCCAGGTTGATGAAGGCGGGAATGTTGATCAGGCTGGAGATGCTCTCCACGCCCTGACGCAGCACGTTGTCGGCCGCTTCGAAGGCGTTCATCAGGGTGATCTTCTCCTGGCTGATCAGCTTCAGGCGCTCGTTGGGAATCACGATCAGGCTGTCCACGTGCATGAGCAGCGCGGTGATGCCCTGTTCGGCCAGGCTCATCTTGCGGCGACCCTCAAAGGCGAAGGGCTTGGTCACGATGCCAACGGTCAGGATGCCCAGCTCGTGAGCAACCTCGGCCACCACGGGAGCAGCGCCAGTGCCGGTGCCGCCGCCCATGCCGGCGGTGATGAAGGCCATCTGCGCACCCTTCAGCGCGCTGGCGATCTCGTCCTTGCTCTCCTCGGCGGCACGCTGGCCGATCTCGGGATCAGCGCCCGCGCCGCGTCCCTTGGTCAGCTTGGCGCCCAGCTGCACCTTCTGGGTGGCGTGGCTCTTGAGCAGGGCCTGCTGGTCGGTGTTCATGGCGATGAACTCCACGCCCTGAAGACCGGCCTCCACCATGCGGTTCACGGCGTTGCCGCCGCCTCCGCCCACGCCGATTACCTTGATGTTTGTGATATTCTGCATCTCTTCATCGAGAACGAATGCCATTGAAACTTCCCCCTAAAGTATTATTCCGTCTATTGGATCAGGCCGTGCCCCAGCGCAAAGCGTGCCGGGCATACATAGGCCACTATAATCATCAATACAGCTATTAATAGAGTACCAGATAATGCACATAAATTCAAGTGCAAGAATGCGGCCATTTCACAGTTTTTTCCACGGATTCGGGAAGATGCTGTCACTCCCCGGCCTCCTGCACCGCCAGCTGCACCTTTGCCCCCAGACTTTGCAGGGTGGCGGGCAGGCCCAGATAGCCCCGGCGCAGGTGTTCCAGGCCGGACACCCGGCTCTCGCCGCTGGCTGCCAGTGCCGCTACCACCAGAGCGGCGGTGCCTCGCAGGTCGCTGCCCTCCACGCTGGTGCCGGTAAGCCGCCGCACCCCGGTGATCTCCACCGCCCGGCCCGCCCGGCAGGCCTGGGCCCCCATGGCCGCAAAGCCGGCGGCACAGGCGAAACGGTTTTCAAACACCGTGTCCTCCACGGCGCTGCGGCCCGCGGCGCACAGCAGGGCCGCGGCCACCACCGGGGCGGCATCGGTACAGAACGCCGGATACACCCCAGTATACACCCGGCCCACCCCTTTCAGGGTGCGGCTGCGCTCCACCAGAAAGACCCGGTCCAGTCGCTGCACTCCGCAGCCCGCCAGCTCCAGCACCGCCAGCACCGGCTCCAGAAATTCCGCCGGGCAGCCCTGGATGCGCACCTGACCGCCCGCACTGGCCACCGCCGCCGCCAGGGTTGCGGCGTAGATCCGGTCCGGGATGGGAGTGTAGGCGGTGCCCTGCAGCTCCGGCCTGCCCTGCACCCGAATCACCGGGCTGCCCGCCCCCTGCACCGAGGCCCCGCAGGCACACAGATACTCCGCCAGATCCACGATCTCCGGCTCCCGAGCCGCGCCCCGCAGCACCGTTTCGCCCTTGGCCAGCACCGCCGCCATGAGCAGGGTCTCGGTGGCCCCCACGCTGGGCAGCCGCAGGGCGTAGTCCACTCCGTGCAGGCCCCGGGGGGCGGTGAGCACCAGCTGACCGTCCTCCCACTGGGTTTGTGCGCCCATGCGGCTCAGACCCTCCAGATGGATGTCGATGGGCCGTGGCCCCAGCTTGCAGCCGCCGGGCATGGGCATCTGCACCCGGCCGAAGCGGTGCAGCGCCGGGGCCAGATAAAACACCGAGCTGCGCATGGACCGGGCCGGGCCGTCCGGCAGAATGCCCCGGCCCTGCGCGCCGTCCGCCCGCAGGCGAACCCCCTGGCCCTGGCGCTGCACCTGCCCGCCCAGCGCGGTGTAAATGGCAAGGCTTTGCTCCACATCCGCCAGGGCCGGCGCCTGCCGCAGCAGCGTTTCGCCCCGGCACAGCATGCTGGCCGCAATCAGCGGCAGAACGCTGTTTTTTGCGGCGGGCACAACTGCCTGCCCGAACAGCGGCCGCCCGCCCGTGATCTTCAGATACTCCCCCACATCAATCGCCCCTTTTTGCTGGATTTTCAATCGTTTAGCCCACTGTATGTGACCGGGGGTTTTGATGTGAAAAAAGCAGAGAAAGTTTTTCTGTCGAGAAAAAGTGGCCGTCTAATATTTTTCCTGCAGGCCCTGCCTGCTCACCGAGAGCACGATTCCCATCTCGCCCAGCAGCATCATCAGGCTGGTGCCGCCGGAGGAGAAAAAGGGCAGGCTGATGCCGGTGTTGGGGATGGTGTTGGTGACCACCGCCATGTTCAGCACCGCCTGCATCACCACCTGGACCACAAAGCTCACTGTGAGCAGAGCGCCGAATTTGTCCGGCGCGCGCAGAGCGATCACCGCCCCCCGCAGCAAAAGGAGAACAAACAGCAGAATCACCAGGCAGGCCCCGATGAAGCCCATCTCCTCGCAGAGGATGGAGAAGATAAAATCGTTCTGGGGCTCGGGCACATACAGGTACTTCTGGCGGCTGTTGCCCAGCCCCAGACCGGTGGCTCCCCCGCTGCCGATGGCATACAGGCTCTGGATGGTCTGGTGTCCATCGCCCAGCGGGTCGGAAAAGGGGTCAATCCAGCTGGACAGCCGGTCCGCCGCGTAGGGCACCAGATCCGGCAGCAAAATCACCGCACCGGCGATGGCCGCCACGCCCAGCCCGCCCGCCAGGGCAAACCAGCGCATGCCGGTGCCGCCCACGAACATGAGCACCGCCCCGATGCCGAACAGCAGCAGAGTGCCGGAAAGGTGGGGCTCCAGCAGCATGAGCACCGCCAGCACCCCCAGAATGGCGGCGAAGGGCAGCACTCCCACCGAAAACCGCTTCATCCGCTGGTGGTTCAGCGAGATGATGTGGCTGAAGGTGAGGATCACGGAAAATTTTGCGATCTCGCTGGGCTGCAGGGTGCCCAGGCCGGGCAGCACGATCCACCGCTTGCAGCCGTTGTATTCCGGCATGAAGAGCACCACCACCAGCAGCACCAGCGAAAGGCCCAGCATGGGCCAGGCCAGCTTGTGATAGATGTGGTAGTCCACCCGGCTGGCCAGATACAACGCGATCAGCCCCACCGCCGCGAACAGCAGCTGCGGCCGGATGTAGGCGAAGGCGTCATTCCGGCGGTAGAGGGCCACCGCATAGCTGGCGCTGTACAGCATCACCAGCCCGAAGGCTACCAGCGTAAGAACCAGCACCAGAAAGGGCAGGTCCATGGGCGGGAGCCGGTAGCCCAGCAGCTCCCGGAAAAAACGTTTGGTCGGCCCGGGATCGGCCTGCTGCCCGCCCCGGTGTTGCCGGATCTGCTCCATGGAGCATTCCTCCTTTTTTCGGCTCGTTTTGTGGCAGTATGGACCGGCGCGCCGTCTGCTATTCCGGCTGCACATCGTCGCCGTCCGGCGGGGTGGTGGGGTCCCGGAATTCCACCGTGACCGCCGTGCCCATGACCGCGCTCTCCCCCGCCGGCAGGCTCTGGCTCACCGCCACCGCCGCCTCACTCTGCACCGCTCCTACCGCCTGCAGGTTCAGCCCTGCCTGCTGCAGGCTGGCCTGCACCTGGGTCAGGCTCTGGCCGTCCGTGGCGGGCACCTGGGTGGCCAGCAGCTCCATGCCCTCCTCGGTATACAGCAGCACCGTGCTGCCCCGGGGCATGGTCTGCTCGGCGGCCGGGTACTGCTCCACCACCGAATCGCCGCTGCCCAGAACCTTGGCCGCAAAGCCGCTTTCCTGCAGCTGAGCCACCGCGTGCTCCGCATTCTTGCCGGTGGTATCCGGCACGGATGCCTCCATCCGCTCCTTCTCCGCCTGGCTGTAATTGCGGGGGGTGTCGTAATATTCCAAAGTGTCCTCGATCACCCGGGCCACCACCGGGCCCGCCAGCGTACCGCCGCTGGTGGTATAGGTATGGGGCTCATCCAGCACAATGAGCACTGCGATGCGCGGGTCCTCGATGGGAGCCACCCCGATGAAGCTGGCCACCCGGGCTTTTTCATCCTCCGAGTCCAGCTTCTGGCTGGTGCCGGATTTGCCGCCCACCGCATAGCCCGCCACATAGGCGTTTCTGCCGCCCCCTTCCAGCACCACGCTCTGCATCAGCTGGCACATGGTGGCACTGGCCTCCGCGCTGATGACCTGCCGCTTCACGGTGGGTTCGGTCTGCTGCACCACATCCCCCTGCGGGCTCACCACCTGCTCCACCACGTAGGGCTGCATCAGCTTGCCGCCGTTCACGATGGCGCTCACCGCCGTGATGACCTGGATGGGCGTGATCTTGCTGGACTGGCCAAAAGCGCAGCTTGCCAGCTCCACCGGACCCGTCCGATGGTTTCATTTGACTAAAAAAGCGGCGGGAAGCAGTTTTTCCGCTTCCCGCCGCTTTTAATAATGTAATTATAAACCGGTTTCGCTGCAATACTCCTTTTTCAGCAGCGCCATCAGCGCATACAGCCGCTCATCCTTGATGGAGTAGCGCACGAACTGGCCCTGTTTTTCCGCCTGGACCAGCTGGCCCGCCCGCAGCTTTTGCAGATGCTGCGAAAGCGCCGGTCCGCTGATGCCCGGCACCGCCCCGGCCAGCTCGCCCACCGTCATGGGCTTTTCCAGCAGGGCGCACAGGATCAGCAGCCGGTTCTCATTGGCCAGCTGACCCATCAGCTCCGCAATCCGCTGTGCCTGTTCCCGCATGGTTTACGCCTCCTTTTTGCCGCATCCGGCGCAGCCCGCGCATCCGTTGACAGAGCAGGCAGTCTGTCCGCCGTCCTCCCGGGGGGCGCGCAGCTTACAGATCAGCTGGGTCATGGTGCCCATGGGGCAGAACACACACCAGCTGCGGGGCTTGAACAGTGCCATCACGATCCAGCCGATCAGGTTGGAGGTGAGCATCAGGCTGTAGAACCCGAAGGCGAACTGAGCCACCCAGGGCGCCGCCTCGCCGTTGTAGGCCCAGTCCCAGGGCAGGCGGAAGGTCCAGAACAGTTTGACCGCCTCGCTCAGGTTCTGCGCGCCGGAGCCCACCAGATAAGTGACCCAGAGCATCTGGAAGAACATGGCGAAAAAGAAAACCAGGAAGCCGTACCGGAACCACCTGGAGCGCATCCAGTTCGGGGTAGGCCGGTTGGCGCTGAGCTTCAGTCTGCCGCCCAGCAGCGATAGAAACTGCCCCCGATCACAGAAGCGGTTGCAGTAAAGCTTGCTGCCGCCAAAGATGGCGATGAACAGCGGCAGGCAGAAGAAGATCATGCCCAGCCAGGCAAACAGAATGTTGAAAAATCCCAGCGCCAGGTAGATGGGCGTGACGATCCACAGATAATCGTACCAATGCTTTTGCTGCTTCTTCACGGCTGCATCCCCCTTTCCTTCAGTTCAATGGCCCCTGCCGGGCATTCCTTTGCGCAGCGGCCGCAGCCCACACAGCGGGCTTCGTCCACCCGGGCCTCCACCCCGTGCCACACGGCGATGGCATCCATCGGGCACACCTTCACGCAGCAGCCACAGGCCACACAGTAGTCCCGGTCCACCCGGGCGTAACGTTTTGACGGCATATGCTCCCCCTTGCCGCGCACCCCGGATGCCGATGCCGGGCCCGGGCCGCGCCTTTCGTTTAAGTATTTAAGCAAATACTAATATATTTGAATTTACCGCTTTTGTCAAGCCCTGCGCAAAAAAGCGGTCAAGGCCGCATCCGCTGCCTGGCAGGGATGCGGCCTTGACCGCTTGTATGAAGTTGGGGTGGGCGGATGCGGCCTGCCTTGTGGGCCCAGGCAGCCGCGGCTCAGCGCCCCACGTAGGGGAACAGATGCTTACTTGACCAGCTTCTTGAACTCGTCAGCCACAAACTGGACCTTGGGTCCGATGATGACCTGAACGCTGGTCTTGCCCGGACGAACCACGCCCGCGGCACCGGAAGCCTTGATCTTCTTCTCATCCACCAGCAGGCGGTCCTTGACCTCCAGACGCAGGCGGGTGATGCAGTTGTCAACGCTGGTCACGTTCTCAGCGCCGCCAACGCCTTCCAGGATGGCAGCGGCCATGGCAGCGTAGTTGCTGCTGCCCAGCTCGATGTTCATCTCGGCAGAGGTGTCGTCGTCCTCACGGCCGGGGGTCTTCAGATCCAGCTTGGTGATCAGCACGCGGAAGATCACGTAGTACAGAACGAAGAATACCAGGCCGATGGGGATCAGCAGCCAGGAGTTCATGGCGAAGGGAGCCTTGAAGCTCAGGAACCAGTCAACGAAACCGGCGCTGAAGTTGAAGCCGGCACGGATGGGCAGAGCAGCCACGATGCCAACGGACAGGCCGGTCAGCAGAGCGTGAACAACGTACAGAGCGGGAGCCAGGAACATGAAGGAGAACTCCATGGGCTCGGTAACACCGGTCAGGAAGGAGCACAGGGCAACGGACAGCAGGATGCCGGCGGTAACCTTCTTCTTCTTGTCCTTGGCGGTGTGGTACATGGCCAGAGCAGCACCGGGCAGACCGAACATCATGACGGGGAAGAAGCCAGCCTGGTACATACCGGTCTGACCCAGAACGCCGCCTTCCATGGTGCCCCAGAACTTGCCAATATCGTTGATGCCGGCAACGTCAAACCAGAACACGCTGTTCAGAGCGTGGTGCATGCCGATGGGGATGAGCAGACGGTTCAGGAAGCCGTAGATACCGGCGCCCACAGCGCCCAGACCCAGCACGCTCTCGCCGACCCATACCAGGAAGCCGTAAACGATGGGCCATACGAAGTACAGGGGGATGCAGACCACCAGAGTGGTGAGCACGGTCATGATGGGCACGAAACGACGGCCCGCGAAGAAGCCCAGGAAGTCGGGCATGTTGGTCTTGTAGAACTTGTTGTAGCATCCGGCAGCGATCAGACCGCACAGGATACCGATGAACTGGTTGTTGATCTTGGCGAACGCCGCGGGAACAGTGGCGTCAGCGCCCAGGATCAGCTGCACCACGCTGGTACCGAGCATGGTCTGCACGGTCAGCCAGGAGATGATGGCAGCCAGTGCGGAAGTACCTTCCTGATCCTTGGACATGCCGATGGCTACGCCCAGGGCGAACAGGATGGCCATGTTGTCGATCAGAATACCGCCGGCCTTAATGAGCAGCAGGGCCAGCAGGCTGTTGGCGCCCCATCCGGAGGGGTCGATCCAGTAACCGATGCCCATCAGAATACCGCCGATCGGCAGGCAGGCCACGGGCAGCATCAAAGACTTGCCCAAGCGTTGCAAAAATCGCATCATAAGTAAATTCCTCCTAACACAGATCGCGGGCCCGGCCAGAATGCCGGAGAACCCGGGTTATCAGCACAGGGGTGGCCGGCCCACGGCCACCCCCCTTTGCCCAAAGTTACAGGTTGGCCTTCAGGAACTCGGCCATGGAGGCAGCCGCAGCCTCCTCGTCAGCGCCGTCGAAGGTCAGGGTCAGTTCCATGCCCTGCTTGGCGGCCAGCTTCATCACGCCCATGATGCGCTTGGCATCCACGGCAGTGCCGTTCACCGCAACGGTCACGTTGCAGGCGTTCTTGGCGGCCTCTTTCACCAGCAGGCCGGCGGGACGGGCATGCAGGCCCAGAGGATCGGCGATCACATGTTTGATTTCTTTCATCAGATTATACCTCGCTTTCGCAAACTTTCTTTCTCAGTTCCAAAACCCGGCCGGGCGATACAGACAGCTCGTCGTAGCCCATTTCCAGGAAGGTTTCCGTCAGGGAGAGATCCGCGCCCAGCTCGCCGCAGATGCCGCACCAGATGCCCTCGGCATGGGCGTTCTCGGCGATCATGCGCAGCAGTGCCAGCACCGCAGGATGATGAGGATCGTAGAACTCATCTAGCTTGGCGTTCTGCCGGTCGATGGCCAGGGTGTACTGGGTCAGGTCGTTGGTGCCCACGCTGAAGAACTGGACCTCCTTGGCCAGCTCGCGGCTGAGCACCGCGGCGGCGGGAGTCTCGATCATAATGCCCAGCTCCACCTCACCGAAGGCGATGCCCTCGGCGGTCAGCTCCGCCTTGATGGTCTCGCAGAAGGCCTTGATGCGGCGCACCTCGTCCACCGAGATGATCATGGGGAACATGATGCATACGGGGCCGAAGGCGCTGGCCCGGTAAATGGCACGCAGCTGCGGCCGGAAGATATCCTCCCGGGTGAGGCAGATGCGGATGCCACGGTAGCCCAGGGCGGGGTTTTCCTCGTGCTCCAGGCCGAAGTAATCCACCTGCTTGTCGGCGCCGATGTCCAGGGTGCGGATGACCACCGGGCGGCCCTGCAGGCCCTCCACCACCTTGCGGTAAGCCTCAAACAGCTCCTCCTCAGTGGGGAAGGTGTCGCGGCCCAGGTAGAGGAACTCGCTGCGCAGCAGGCCCACGCCCTCGGCGTCGCCCTCCAGCACGTACTTCACGTCGTCCGGGTTGCCGATGTTGGCGAACAGCTTCAGCTTGCGGCCGCTCTTGGAGACAGTGGGCTTGCCGCGGTAGGCCTCCAGCTGCTGGCGGTATGCCTGAGCCTCGTCCCGCTTTTTCTCCATGGCAGCCTGGGTGGCCTCGTCCGGCTCGATGTAGTAGTGGCCCTCGAAGCCATCCACGATCATCAGCTTGCCGTCCAGCTCGTCGTCCAGGGTGATCTGGGCCTGCACCAGAGAGGGAATGTTCATGATGCGGGCCAGAATGGCGGTGTGGCTGTTGGAAGAGCCCTGGCGGGTCACAAAGGCCAGGATCTTATCCTTGGGCAGCTGCACGGTCTCGCTGGGGGTCAGGTCCTCGGCCACCAGGATGCCGGGCTCCTCCATGGAGAAGCCGGTCTTGCCGCCGCACAGGATGTTCACCAGGCGGGTGGCCATGTCCTTCACGTCCACCGAGCGGGCCTGCATGTAGGCATCGTCCATGGCGGCAAAGGCTGCGCTGAAGGCGTCGCCGGTCTCGTGAGCCGCCTGGGCAGCGCTTGCGCCGCCGGCGATCATGTCCTGCACGCCCTCCAGATAGTCCAGATCGTCCAGCATCATCATCTGAACATCCAGGATCATGGCCTGCTCCTCGCCGATCTCCCGCTTGGTCTTTTCAAACAGCTCGGTCAGCTGAGCGCGGGCCGTCTCGCGGGCCTCGTCGAATTTCTTCTGCTCGGCGGCGGCATCGCCGCAGGAGCCGGGCAGCTCCGCCTGCTGATGGCGGTACACATAGGCACGGCCGATGGCCACGCCGGAAAATACGGGTCTACCGGTACCCTCACGCATTGCGTTTGTGCTCCTCTCTTATTCCTTGACCAGAGTCAGAATGGTATCGCCCTCGCTCACGGCGGCGCCGGTGTGGGCGTTCACTTCCTTGTAATCTGCGGTGTTGCAGATCACCATGGGGGTGATGGTGTCGAAGCCGGCGGCGGCAACAGCCTCCCGGTCGAACTCGATCAGCAGCTGACCAGCGGTCACGTGGTCACCGGTCTTGGCGTGGGTGGTGAAGTGCTCGCCCTTCAGGGAGACGGTCTCCAGGCCCACGTGGATCAGCACCTCAGCGCCGCAGTCTGCCTTCAGGCTCACCGCGTGGCCGGTGTCGAACATCAGGTCCACGGTGGCGTCGCAGGGAGCGACCACACGGTTGCTGGTGGGTTTCACCGCAACGCCCTTGCCCAGGATCTCCTCACCGAAGGTGGGGTCGCTCACCTGATTCAGGGGAACGGCCTCGCCGGCCACCGGCGCACCCAGGGTGATGTCGCTGGATTTTTTGCCAAACAGTTTGTCGAAAATGCCCATGATAATGGTTCCTTCCTTTCCTTGATCTTGCTTGTGTTATACAAAATCGAAATATGCTCGAGGTATGTTAATTATGCTTACGCGTCGCCGCGCTCAAACTTTCCTGCAGGTGCGGTGCAGGCTGGCAGCCAGATAGGCTCCTTCCTCCGCGGGAAGCTTGGTGCCGCTGCGCCTGCCCAGTCCTTCCACGATCTGCTGCGCGCAGTGGAATTCCTCCGGGTAACACCGGCGCACCGCCTCCACGAACTGGGGGTCCCTCTGGGTCTGCTCCTGGCCGGTAAAGGCCCGGAACACCAGAAATTTCAGATGAACGGTGAATTCGTCGTAAAAGCCGCTTTCCTGATCCAGGTCCAGCCGGGGCCAGCCCGCCAGACTGGTGAGCACATCGTGCAGGGTCTGGGTGATGCGCAGGGTGTCTTTAATGGAGTTCTCATACTCCGCGTTCACCAGATGCAGCGCAATGTTGGCAGCCTCATCGTCCGGGAACCGGATGCCCAACTCCTGCTGCAGCAGCTCCAGGCCGTATTTGCCCAGAGCGTACTCCCGGGGATAGAAGGTGCGGACCTCGGCCAGCAGAGTGTTCTGGAACACGGTACCCTGGCGCAGCCGCTCAATGGCAAAACAGATGTGGTCGGTGAGGGTTAGGTAGACGCTGGGGCAGAGCCTGCGGCCCAGGTCTTCGGTGGCCCGGTCCACAATGCGGCTGCACAGCTCGATCTGCTGCGGCGGCAGAGTGGAAAACAGGTCGGTCAGGCGGCGGGCCTCGTCCGGCGTTTGCATGCGAAACAGCTTTTCTGCTTTGGCTTCATCCAGCTCATCGCCGCTGCGCAGGGAGAACCCCAGCCCGCGGCCCATGGCGATCACTTCCTGGCCGTTTTCGTCCAGGCAGGACACAACATTATTGTTGATGGATTTCAATACCTTCATTCGCACATTCCTCTCGCCCCGGCCAAGGCAATAAAAAAACCATATTCAAAGCGCTCCCCCGCATGCTGCGGAAGAGATACGTTTGAATATGGTCTTGCCTGCCGTACAGTAACAACCCACTGTTCTTGTCAGCTAAATCTTACCAACCTGTTCACAAACTGTCAATATTTTTCCATAGAATCGAATTCTTTTCTGTTGTTTGCACAAACATTCTTTTTTGATTTTGTGCAATTCATGTCTTGAAATTTGGTAGGATTCGTGACTTACAAACTGGCCAGCAGCTCCTTTGCCTGCCGCACCAGAGCAGGGTCGGTGTATTCCCGCAGGTACTCGTCCGCCACAGGCAGGCCCATGGGCACGCCCTGACGGCGGAAGGTCATGGGGCTTTCCACCGCCTTTTTGGCAGAGAAGTGGAACTGACGCACGCCGGCGGCAGCCAGCTTTTCCATGGTGCCGGGATTCACGCCGCTGCCCGCCAGAATATTCACCCGGCCATCGGCCCGCTGCACCAGCTGGGTCAGCAGCGGAATTCCCTGCTCGGCCTTGGCCTGCTGGCCGGAGGTGAGAATGGTATCAAAGCCCAGCTCCACCGCATCCTCCAGTGCCTCAAAGGGATCGCGGCAGACGTCGAAGGCCCGGTGTAGGGTGCGGTGCAGACCGCCCGCGGCAGCCGCGCAGCGGGCCAGGAATTCCTTGTCCAGCGCGCCGTTGGGCAACAGGGCTCCCAGCACCACGCCGTTCACGCCCAGGGCGCGGCACTGCTCGATCTCCCACAGGGTGGCCTCCTGCTCGGCGGGGGTGAAGCAGAAATCCCCGAAGCGGGGCCGCAGCAGCACGTTCACCGGAATGTGCACCTGGTCCATGACCTGGCGCACCAGCGCGATGGAGGGGCTGGTGCCCCCGATGATCAGATTGCCGCACAGCTCCAGACGGTCGGCGCCGCCCGCCTGGGCGGCCAGGGCGGATTCCACCGAATCCACACAGATCTCCAGCAGATGTTCCATGGTATTAACTCCTTTTCGCTTGGCCCCGGTCCGGCAGGCGCCGGGGCGGTGGTTTGGGGTTATTGTACACCATGCGCCGGGTCAGAGCAAGCGGAAGCCGTGTTCTCCTCCCCGCTTTTTTCCAGCTCCACCCAGTCGCCCTGGCTTTTCAGCCACATATCCAGCCCGTTGCCGCTGAACACCTCGGCCTCCGCAATGGGGTAGCCCCGGTGATCGTGCCCCACCACCCGGCTGGTGGGCAGCCGATCCAGCACCGCCTCCAGGTTGGGGCCGGTGTAGACAAAACGCACCTTTTCCAGCTTGCCGCCATACATAAACTGGATGCGTTTTCGCATCTCGCCCTCCTGGAACCGGTCCTTATAGGGCACCCGGAAATGCTCGTCGGTCACCTGGAGGCCGCTGATCCGGTCAATGCGGTAGATGGTGGGGCTTTTGTCCTGGGGATTGTCGAAATATTCCTGCCGGTCGATGCCCCGAATGAATGCCGCCAGATAAAAATAATATTCGCTGAACAGGATGCCCACCGGCTCCACTACCCGGTCGCAGAGGGTGCCGTCCATCTTGCTGTATCGAAAGCGCAGCACCCGCTGCTCCTTCACGGCGGTGCCCAGCTGCCAGAGCGACTCGATGAACCGGCGGCCGTGGTGAGGCTCCACATAATGGAACCGCTCATTCTGGATCAGCGCCACCACCTGCTGCAGCTGCGCCGCCGGGGTACAGCCCTGGATGAGCTTATCCAGGATGGGGAACATCTCCTCCTTGACCATGGAACGGCTTTCCAGCAGGATCTTGCACACGGCCAGCACCTCGCTGTTGGTCAGGCTGGTGGGCTCCTGCCGGGTGAGGCGGTACCCCTTCATCTGGGGATTATACACCACCTCCCGGCCGTCGCGCCCTTCGGCAAAAAATGCCTTCAGGTCGTCCAGGTCCCGCTGGATGCTTTTTTCGGTCACACCAAAGCGGGCGGCATATTCCTTTTTGTTGATCACCCGCCCTGCCAGAAGCTCCTGCTGCAGGCTGAGAAGCCGGTGCTGCTTGCGGGCCACGCCGGTATCGTTCACGCCATTCCCTCCCGTGGTAAAACAAAACTTGTTATTATTTTCTATTTTAGTATACATGTCAACTTAATACTTTTCAATATAGTCCATAATATCAATACTAATTTGAACACAGGTTTCAAATACACTAAAGTAAAGAAAACACAATCAAAATATACAAACAAGGGAGAGAGACATGGCTGAAAGCAAAGCGATCGCACAGCAGGTAGGCGCACGCATCCGTCAGCTGCGCACGGAACGGGGCATGAGCCTGGAAAAGCTGGCTCTGGAGTGCGGCATGAACCCAGCCTTTCTGGGCCATGTGGAGCGCGGTCTGCGCTGCCCCACCGTATACACCCTGGCCCGGGTCTGCAGCGGACTGGGCGTAAGCCTGGCCGAGCTGTTTCTGGCCGGACCGGACGAGGAGGCGGATAACGCCGCCGCCATCCAGCACGTGGCTGACCGAATGCGGCAGCTCACCTCTCGCCAGGCCCAGGCAGTGGCCCGTCTGGTGGATGATGCTCTGGCACTTCTGGATTCCTGAGCAGTGTTTTCCTTATGCTACGCTTTCATGTGGACACACATATATCCACGTGAAGTATATTCTGAAGTACAGCAAAAAGCGCGGATGCAGCCAGCCGGCATGCATCCGCGCTTTTGCGCTATTCGTTCAGATTTTTGATCAGCTGATACCAGAGCCTTTCCCTGCCGCTGGCGGTCACTGTGAACACCGGCACCTGCCGCCCCAGGCAGGCCGCTGCCGCCTGCTGCAAACGCCATTCGCTGTTTTCCTGGCGGCGGAACCCACGCAGCCCGGACCGCTTGGCCCGGCTGGTTTGAATCAGCAGCGCCGGAATTCCCCCCATAAGAGCCTCATCCCCCGCACAGGCTCTGCGCCAGACCTGCATCGCCCGGAGCCTGCCTCCCCGGCCGGAAGCGGCAAACAGGATCACCAGCCGTTTTGGGTTCGAACTGCCGTCCCTGTTTAAAAAACATTTCCGGAACTCCCGCCGGTTTTGTCCCGCCGGGCAGGACCAAAACCGCCAGCTGCCCAGCTGCCATGGGCCTCGGCTTCGGGCTCGCTTTGCTCCCAATACCCGCAGCAGAAAGCGTTCCTCGGTGCGCGGTCCACCCAGCATAAGCAGCTGTGCCCCCTGATCGAATCCTTGCCGGGCCCGAAGCAGGCAGTCCGCCTTCTCCGCTTCGGTCATTCCGGTATGCTCCAGCCAGGCGGCAAAGCGCGAAAGCGGCGGGCAGCTCACGGCTCCGCCGTTAGCAGCACCAGACGCAGACTGTCCGGCTGTTTCATATCGAATGCAGACCCCCAGAGCATCTCCATACCCCGGGTCCGTTTTACCGTTCCGTGCCACAGCTCCATCACCTCTTCCAGCCGGCAATCCACACTGGCCCCGATGCTCACCACCACGGTTCCTTCCTTAGGCATCTGCCAGCCCTGTGCAGCCAGACTGGCGGCGATCCTGCGATTTTTCCCGTCGCCGCTGGCCTGTGCCATCGCCAGCGATGCCCGGGAAGCCGCCCGAAGCCGCTGCAGAAGCGTTTTTCGATCCAGCGTGGTGGTCATGCCGGGGGTGCAAAACAGCTCATGCAGTGCGCTCTGCTCCTCTTCCGGGCGCAGCGCACTCTGCAAAACAACACAGCCGCGGGCAGGCAGAACGCGGGCATTTTTCAGTCCGCCCGGATTCCACAGCACCAGCGCGCCCTGCTGCTGTGCCCATTCGGCCAGCGCCGCCACCTTCGGATACGCCCCGATCTCCACCGTCAGATAGAGCAGCTCCGCCCTGTTTGCCGGGTCCGCGCTGGCCTGCATCAGCAAAAACGGGCGCTTTTCCGTTTGGCCGCTGGTCTCCCGGGCGACCCATTCTCCCTGCTCATCCAGCTCCACCGCCAGCAGCCGAAGCGGCCGGTTCCGCTGCCCGGTCCAAACATCACACATGGGCTTCCCCCCTCGTTTTGGTCACTGTTTCAGTATAACGGCAGCGATGGACAGGGCCCTGTCCATATTCTTCCATTTTTTCAAAAAAATCACGCCGTCTGCTCCCGTTCAGGAGCCTACGGCGTTTTTTCTTTTTGATTCGGGCGCAGCAAAGGCCAGTCGCAGCTCCACCCGGCCATCCTCCTGCACAAAAATCCCCCGGAGCAGCTGGCCCAGCAGGGGCCGGTCCGGCTGCTCCAGTGCCAGCAGACGCTCCACCCGCCGGGTCAGCCAGTCCCGGGAAGGGCCCGACGGCGTTTGGTCCGCAGCCTGCCATTGGCGGCGCAGCTCCTCCTGCTTTCTTTGCAGCCGGGCAGCTGCCGCCGCGTACTCCCCCGCGCCGATCAGGCCCTCCAGCCGGTCGGCGTAGGCCTGGCGGCGCTGGGCCTCCAGCCGGTCCAGCCGGGCCTGTAGGCGGGCCGGGTCCGGCCGGTCGGGGCGCAGCTGCTCCTGCAAACAGGCCGCCAGCTGGGCCGGGTCCGCCGCCGCTTGCAGCAGGGGCCGCAGCTGACCGGCCACCAGCTGCTCCAGTTTATCCTCCCGCAACCGGTGGGCGGTGCAGCGGGTCGGGTCTTTGGCGTATGTACCGCATATGAAATAACAATAGCGGCCCACCCGATGGGGGTACATCCGGCCCCCGCACCCGGCGCAGAACACAAGGCCGCTGAACGGATGCTCCGCTTTTTGCCCCGTGTACCGCCGGTTGCCCAGCAAACACTGGGCCTGCCGGAATTCCTCCCCGCTCACCAGCGGCGGGTGGGCGTTTTCGCACACCACCCACTGCTCGGGCGGCACCGCCCGCCGGGTGTGGACCTTGTAGCTGGTCATCTCGGTCACATGCTGGGTCAGCGCGCCCCGGTAGGTGGGCAGGGTCAGGATGCGCCGCAGGGTGGCGGTGCTCCACCGGCCTCCATCCCGCCCTGCCCGCCGGGCCGCCGGGGGCGGGATGCCCTCCGCCTCCAGCCGCCGGGCGATCTGCCCCAGCGTCTGGCCAGCCAGAAACAGCCGGTAGATGCGCTGCACCACCGGGGCGGTGTCCTCCTCCGGCAGCAGGTGGTATTTGTCCGCCGGGTCGATGCGGTAGCCGTAGGGGGCCTGCCCGCCCAGAAACTTTCCCTCCCGCTGCAACGTGCGCTTGGCCCGCAGCACCTTGGCGCTGCAATCCTTGGCATACAGCTCGTTGAGCAGAAATTTGAAGACGCTGGGGTCCAGACTTTCCCGACTGGCGGTCCGGGTGTCGTAGCCGTCGTTCACCGCGATGTAGCGCACCCCCAGCCGCTGGAAGGTTTCCTCCACCAGAGTGAGCGCCTGGCCGCAGTTGCGCCCCAGACGGGAGAGGTCGGTGGTGGCAAAGCAGCGGATGCGGCCGCTCTGCAGCTGAGCCATCAGCCGCTGAAAGCCCGGCCGGTCGAAGTCGGTGCCGGTGTAGCCGTCGTCCTGAAATTCCGCCACCACCCGATACCCGTTCTCGTCGGCCCACCGGTGCAGAAAGGCCCGCTGGTTGGCAATGGACCCGCTCTCGCCGCCCTCGCCGTCCGCCGCGCTCAGGCGCAGGTAGAGGGCAATGGGCTCGCTCATCGCTTTCCCTCCTCCTGTTCCCACTCCTCCTGCCAGAGCGCAGCGCTCCGGCAAAGAATCTGCCGGACCAGCTCCTCCAGAGCCGGGCCGTTTTCCGCAAAGATCAGCTCCGCCTCCGGCTGCCGCTTCATACCGCCTCTCCCCCTTTTCCGCTTTGCTGCCTTTGCAGCCATTCTATGCACTGAGGGAACCGGGCATGCGGCGTTTTGGTCAAACCATTCGCCGGACCCATCCGGTCAGCGGTGTAAAACTCGCTCTTGGCGGGCTCGGCGGGCAGGTCAATGCCGGTGGCCTCCCGCAGGCCAAAGGCTGCGAAGTAATCGCAGAAGGCCTCCTTGCCCAGCCGCTGACCGATCTGAATAAAGCTCTGGTTGCAGCTGTTCTGCAGGGCCTGGGCCAGATTCTGGGGCCCGTGCTGGTTGCGGTTGGCACAGTGAAAGTGTACCCCCGACACCCCGTAGGACTCGCCGCAGAAAAAGCTGTCGCCAGTGGTGACCACGCCCGCGTCCAGTGCGGCGGCAGCGGTGATGAGCTTGAACACTGAGCCCGGCTCGTACAGATCGCTCACCGCCTTGTTCCGCCATTGGGTCTGCTGGGCCAGGGTGAGGGCCTGGGCCCGCGCCTCGCCGGTGAGGGCATCCACCTGAGCGCGCACCGTTTCGTCCTGAATTACCCGGGGCTCATTGGGGTCGTAGTCCGGCTTTGTGGAGATGGCCAGGATGCGGCCGGTGTCCACCTCCATCACGATGCCCACCCCGCGGGCGGAAACATTGTATTCCTTTACCGCCGCCGAGAGGTAGTTTTCCAGATAATGCTGGATGTTCACATCCACCGTGAGCTTCAGGCTGTTGCCCTGCACCGGCTCCACATAGGTGTCGTAGTCGGTGGGCATATCGTAGCCCCAGGCGTTCTTGGCGCTGAGCACCCGGCCATCCTGCCCGGTGAGCAGGCTGTTGTATTCCAGCTCCAGCCCGGCCACGCCCTGATTGTCCACGTTGGTGAAGCCCAGCAGGCTGGCGGCAAAATCCCCCTCCGGGTACCAGCGCTTGGTGTCCTGCAAGATGAGGATGCCCTGCCAGTCGTTCTCCAGGCAGGCGGCACGCACCGCGTCGGCGGTTTCCTGATTCACCCGGCGCTTGAGCAGCGCGTCGTTGCTTTTGCGCTGGCTCAGCTTTTCCAGCACGTCTGCCTCGTCCAACTCCAGCAGCTGCGCCAGCGCGGCGGAGGCCTCGGCCACATCCTCGTCCGCCATCTCCCGGGGCACTGCCCGGATGGTCCAGCAGCTGGCGGATACCGCCAGCGGGGTACCGTTTGCGTCCAGGATGTCGCCCCTTGGTGCGGGGACCACACTGTCCCGCAATTGCTGGTCCGCGGCCCGCTGGGCATAAAAATCGTATTCATGGATCTGTAAATACCAAAGCCGCCCCACCAGAGTGGAAAAACACACGGCCACAAAAAAACCGGCCGCCAACCGGGTGCGAAGCTTCATTCCCCGGTCCTGGGCGGCCTGCGGTGTTTGTTTTTGCAAAAAAATCGCCCCCCTTCGCTCATTTATATGAGTCGAAGGGGGGCTGTGATGTGTTTTTACAGGCGGTTGGCCCGCTGCCTTGCCACCAGAGTGGAGCAAAGCCCGAAGGGAGCCGCCAGAACGCTCAGGAAGATGGCGCCCACCGCGTAGTCCAGCGCGGCGTCCTGTGCGCCGTGCAGACCCCAGGTGATGGTCATCACGAAGAACCAAAGCACGGGAAGCAGCACCACGCCCACGGCCCACAGGCCCGTAATCCGTCTGCCGAGCCGGGTCTGGGTCCAGTCCACCCGTACGCCCTGCATGCCGCACCAGCAAAGGACAATGAGCAGCAGCGTGGCGCTCACATAGCCGCCACGCACCAGCTGGAGCAGGACACCCGCTGCCAGAACCAGCGAGGCCACGCGCCAGCCCTTGCCGGACCGGGGCCTGGAGGCAATCTCCATCGGCTGGTATTCGGGCTGCTGCCGGTAGATGGGCTGCTGCTCCGGCTGCTTTGCCTCCTGCTTCGGCTGTTCCTGCCGCTCCTGCTCGGGCACCGGGGCGGGGCTGTTGCGCCAGGCCTGCTCCTCATGGGTGAGCGGGCGATCCGGCTCTGCCTTCTGCTCCGGCGCGGTCTGGGCCGGAGCGGCGTCCACCGCCGCGAAGTCGAACTGCTGGCCCTCCTCCTGCTCGCCCTGCCCCAACTGGATGATCTTGCCCGCCCGGCGCTGGGCCCGGCTGGCATACTGCTCCACCGCCTGCTGTTCGGCGGCACGGCGGGCGGCACGGGCGGCCTTTGCGGCGGCGCGGCGAGCCTCGGCGCTATTTTGCTGCACAGAGACCGCGGGCGCCGCAGGGGCGGCCGGGCTCTCCTGCTCCATCACCGCCATGCTCACGCCCTGACGGGCGGCCCGCATGGCGGCGGTGAAGGCCTTGTGCAGCGCGTCAAAGCCCTCCGGGTCCTCTTCCGGGTGGCAGGTGCGTGTTTTCTGCGCATAGGCGTGCCGGATGGCCGCCTTATCGGTGGTGGGCGCAATGCCCAAAACCTCCCAGATGCTCATAGCGTTTCGTCCTCATCCTCATCCGGATTATCGTCCGGATCGTCAAAGCCGGAAAAATCCAGCCCTTCCAGTGAGAGACCAGCCTCCAGCCGGTCCAGCAGGTCCTTGATGCGGGCCCGGGCCCGCAGGATGCGTCCGTTCTCCTGGCTGGCCAGCGCCTCGCCGAACAGCTGCACCGCCTGGCCGATGACCTGGCGCTCCTCGCCCAGAGCTTCCTGCCACAGGCGCTCGCCCTTGGCCAGCAGCAGGCGGTTCTCCTGCTGGTCCCGGGGGTGGATCTTCAGCCCCTCCAGCTCCTTCAGACGGCGGCGGGCCTGCTCCTCGGTCAGGCCGCTGCCCTGGCCCACCAGCACGGTGCTGATGGTCCGGCCGGTGGTCAGACTGGTGGCCTCCACCTCCAGAATGCCGTTGATATCATAGGTAAAGCGCACATCCGCGCCCTCTTTTCCGGCGGGTGCGGCGGGCACCGGCAGATCCAGCTCGCCCAGCTTCTGGTTCTCGCGGCAGTACATCTCCTCGCCCTGGAACACCTGGATGCGCAGCCGGGTCTGGCCGTCGCTGGTGGTGTAGTACCGCTCCACCTTGCTGGTGGGAAGGGCGCTGTTGCGCTCGATGATGGGGCTCATGAGCAGGTTGTCCTCATCCGCCGGGTTGTACACGCCCACGCCCAGGGTGAAGGGGCAGATATCGGTGAGGACCAGTTCCTTCACCTCGGTGCGGCGCTCCTTCATGGCGGCGTACATGCCCGCGCCCAAGGCCACCACGGTGTCCGGGCTGCCGGGATTGGCCAGCTTCTGGCCCAGCAGATGGTTTAAATACTGGCGCACCACCGGCATCTTGCAGCTGCCGCCCACCGGCACCACCGCCTGCAGCTCGCTGGGAGAAAGGCCGCTGTCCTTCAGGGCCCGCAGCAGCGGAGTGCGCATGCGGCTGAACAGGGTCTGGGCCTGCTGAATGAGCATTTGGCCGGTGAGGGCCATGGAGCCCTTCAGGCCCTCCAGCTCCAGTACCATCATGGCCATGGGGGACTGGGTCAGGGTCTGCTTGCACTGCTCGGCCTGCCGCAGCAAAATCGCCCGCTGGCGGGGCTGCAGCGTCTGATAGTCGATGCCGTTTTTCTGGCAGTACATGTGGGCGATGGCCGCGTCGAAATCGTTGCCGCCCAGGGCGTTGTCGCCGCTGACGGCCAGAATGTTCACCACATTTTCAAAACAGTCCACCACCGAGACATCCAGCGTACCGCCGCCGAAGTCATAGACCAGAAAGGCCGCGTCGCCCTTTTCCGGGTCGTAGCAGGCCAGGGCGGCGGCGCTGGGCTCGTTGATGAGTCGGTCCACAGTCAGGCCGGCCAGCTGGCCCGCACGCTTGGTGGCGGCCCGCTGGGCATGGTTGAAGTAGGCGGGCACGCTGACCACCGCTTCGGTGACCGGCTCGCCCAGAAAAGCCTCGGCGTCCTGCTTGAGCTGGCGCAGCACCAGGGCGGACAGCTCCTCCGGGCTGTATTCCCGCCCGGCCAGGGTGAACACCCGGTCGGTGCCCATGCTGCGCTTGAACGCGGTGGCGCTGCGCTCCGGGTGGCTGACCAGCCGCTCCCGGGCGGGCGCGCCCACCAGCACGGTGCCGTCCTCATCGATGCTCACCGCACTGGGGGTCAGAGTCTCGCCGTAGGCGTTGGGGATCAGCTGGCTGCGGCCGTCCTTCCAGACGGCGGCCAGACTGTTGGTGGTTCCAAGGTCGATGCCAAGAATGGCCATAGGTCGTTTTCCTGCCTTCTTTCGATAGAATGGCCGGGGCTGCTTGTTGGCAAAGCCGCCCCGGCTGGGCCGCCCGTCCGGGCGGCAGGGGTCATTTCAGCCCGATCTGGGCCGCGTATTCCAGAATCAGCTCCCGCTCCAGGAAGGGGGTCTTTTTGCCCATCCGGTCCCGGTAGGTCTCGTGGCCCTTGCCGATCACCGCGATCAGGTCGCCCTTCTGGGCGTGATCCAGCGCGTAGTGCAGCGCGTCCAGACGGTCCGGGATCTCCACATAGGGCACGTCCGGGTTGCCCTGGGCGATGCCGATCTTGATGTCCTTGATGATCTGGTCCACCGATTCAAAGCGGTTGTTATCCTCGGTGAGGATCAAAAAATCCGCCTTGCGGCTGGCCACCTCGCCCATGCCGTAGCGGCGCAGGCGGCTGCGGTCGCCGCCGCAGCCGAACAGCACCACCAGCCGCTTGGGCTCATAGGCCCGCAGGGTGGAAAGCAGACTCTCAGCACCGACCTCGTTGTGGGCAAAGTCGATGAGCACGGTGAAGTCCTTGCTCACCGGCACCAGCTCCACCCGGCCCTTCACCGAGATGTTCATCAGTCCGTCGTGGATGGCGTCATGGGCAACACCCAGCACACGGCCCACCGCGATGGCGGCCAGGCTGTTGTAAACGCTGAACTCGCCGGGCATGTTCACCTTCACATCCATATCCTCCCGGCCGGACACATGGAACCGGATGCCCAGGAAGTTCTCCTCCCGCAGCAGGTGCAGATCGCTGGCCCGGAAGTCGGCCTCGCGGTGCATGCCGTAGGTGACCAGCTTGCAGGTGTGGCCCGCCAGCAGGGTGCTGCAGTTCTTGTCGTCCACATTCACCACGCCCACATCGCACCGGCGGAACAGCTGGCCCTTCCAGGCCCGGTATTCCTCAAAGCTTGCGTGCTCGCCGGGGCCGCCGATGTGGTCCGGATACAGGTTGGTGAATACGCCCACCTTGAAATGGATGCCGGTGACCCGGTCCATCATCAGGCCCTGGCTGGAGACCTCCATCACCACGCTGTCGCATCCGGCGGCCAGCATCTCGGTGAACATCTTCTGCAGCTCGTAGCTTTCCGGGGTGGTGTTGACCAGCGCCCGATTCACGCCCGGGTAGGCCACGCCGTTGGTGCCGATAATGCCGCACTTGTGGCCGCCCGCGTTCATCACGGAATGGATCATGTGGGCGGTGGTGGTTTTGCCCTTGGTGCCGGTCACGCCGATGGTGATCAGCCTTTCGGCGGGCCGGCCGAAGTAGTTGCAGGAGAGCAGCGCCAGCGCCCGGCGGCTGCTTTCCACCTGCACTACCGTCACGCCCTGGGGCAGCTCATCCAGCTTGTGCTCGATCACCAGCACCGAAGCGCCCTGCTCCGCCACATCCATGGCGTAGTCGTGGCTGTCCCGGTTGGTGCCCACGATGCACACAAAAGCCCAGCCGGGCTGCACCTTGCGGGAATCGTAGGCGATGTCCACCACTTCGGTGTCCAGGCTGCCCTGCACCAGCGTGTAGTCCAGCCCATTGAGCAGTTCTTGTAATTTCATGGTAAAATGCCCCCTCTGCTTGATTTGGGATCAATGCGCAGCGGGCATGCCCACCTCGGGCAGGCCCCTGCTTTTTATGTATGCGCCCGGCGGCGCGGCCTTGCCGCTTTTCGCCGGGGCGGTGTGAGGCTCAGCGCTTCACAAAGTATTCCTCGTACCAGGTCAGGAACATGAACACGCACCAGATCTGGCGCCAGTTGTCCCGCTTTTCGCTCATGTGTTGGTCCAGCATTTTGGTCAGCTCACGGGTGTTGAAGAACTTTTCGGCGGATTCGCTCTGGAACTTTTCCCGCACGATGGCCGCGTATTTTTCCTCCCGCAGCCAGGCGCGCACCGGCACCGGGAAGCCCAGCTTCTTCTTGTCGGCGGTCTTTTCCGGAATGCTCCGGGCCGCCGCGCCCCGCAGAGCCATCTTGGTGTGGTCCGCATCCGCCCGGCACTCCACCGGGATGTGCCGCGCCACCTCGAAGACCTCCTTGTCCAGGAAGGGCACCCGCAGCTCCAGGCTGTTGGCCATGCTCATCTTGTCCGCCTTCAGCAGAATGTCGCCCACCATCCACAGGTGCAGGTCGGTGTACTGCATCCGGGTCACCGGGTCCTGACCAGCGGTCTTTTCGAAATACATTCTGGAAAGATCGGTCGGCTTTTTGCTGCCGGTATAGTGTTTCAGCAGCTGTTTTTTGCGCCGCTCGCCCATCAGGTTGGTGTTGCCGATGTAGCGCTCCTCCAGCGGGCGGGAGCGCCGCACCAGGAAGTTCACACCGTGCACCGGGGGCAGCTTTTCCGCCACCGCGCCAATGGCCCGCCGGATGGGCAGGGGGATGTGATCGTACCAGGAGACGGTGAAGGGCTCCTTATAAATGTTATAGCCGCCGAAGAACTCGTCCGCGCCCTCGCCGGACAGGCAGACCTTCACCTGCTTGGCCGCCTCCCGGTTCACGAAGTAGAGGGCCACGCTGGCGGCATCCGCCAGGGGCTCGTCCATGTGGTACTGGATGCGGGGCAGGTTCTCCCAATACTCCTCCGGCTCGATGCGGTAGGCGTAGTTCTTCACGCCCATGAACTTGCTGAACTCGGCGGCGTAGTCGGTTTCGTCGTACTGCTTGTTAGCAAAGCCCACGGTAAAGGTCTTGTCCACATGGGCCAGGTAGGCCATGTAGCTGGAGTCCACGCCGGAGGAAAGGAAGGAACCAACCTCCACGTCGCTGATCTTGTGGGCGGCCACGCTCTGGCGCATGACCTCCTCCACCCGGCTCTCCCAGTCGGAGAGGGTCTTGCCCTCTTCCGGCTCAAAGCGGGGCTCCCAGTAGCGCTTCACGTTCACCTCGCCCGCCTTCCACAGCAGGCTGTGGGCAGGCAGCAGCTTTTTCACGCCTTTAAAGAAGGTGTCCTCCCCCGGGGAATACTGATAGCTGAGATACAGCTCCAGCTGGCTCTCGTTCAGCTCCTTTTTGAAGCCGGGATGGACCAGGAAGCTCTTGATCTCGCTGCCGAAGAGCAGTTCGCCCTCGTCGGTGAGGTAGTAGTAAAAGGGCTTGATGCCGAAGTGGTCCCGGGCGCAGAACAGGGTCTGCTCGGCCTCGTTCCAGATGGCAAAGGAGAACATGCCCCGCAGCTGGGCCAGCATGCCCTCGCCCCACTCCTCGTAGCCGTGGAGCAGAACCTCGGTGTCCGAGTGGTCGGTGGAGAAGGTGTGGCCCGCCTCCACCAGCTGAGCGCGCAGCTCCATGAAGTTGTAGATCTCGCCGTTGAAGACCACGGCCAGGTTTTTATCCTCGTTGAACATGGGCTGGGCACCGCCCGCAAGGTCGATGATGGACAGCCGCCGGTGGCCCAGCGCCACCCCACTGCCGAAATAACTGCCCTCGCCGTCCGGCCCGCGGTGGGCGATGGCGTCGGTCATTGCTTTCAAAATCGCTTCACGCCCGGCGCGCATGCCGGTAAAGCCAACAATTCCACACATGATGTGATAGTCCTTTCCCTCATACGGGCAGAGTAGCCCAATTATTTTCTTATTATACTACATTAGGGAACGGTTTAAAAGCTTTGCTTTTGTTTGACAATTCATAAAGAAAAGAAGTAAAATAGAATGGCTTATGAGCAACACAAAATAAGCCAATAATTTGGAAAGTTCAGGTGAAATTAAAACCTATGGAACAGATCCTTCCCGTGCTGCTGGGCAGCGACGCCAACGTTTACGGCATGGCCCGCAGCTTTTATATGGAATACGGCGTGACCAGCCTTGCCATCGGCAAGGGCGCGCTGGCTGCCACCGCCAACTCCAAGCTGGTGAAGATGGCCGTGGTGGAGCCCGATCTGGAAAACGACGCGGTCTTCGTGAAGACCCTGCAGGACTTCGCCGCCGCCCACACCGGCCGCACCCTGGTGCTGGTGAGCTGCGGCGACAACTACACCGGTCTGATGGCCCGCAACCGCTCCGCTCTGGAGGGCCTTTACAAGTTCGCCTGCCCCACCCCCGAGCTGGTGGAGCAGCTGGACACCAAGGAGTATTTCTACCAGGCCTGTGAGGCCCACGGCCTTGCCTACCCCAAGACCTTCGGCTGCACCAACCAGAACTGGAAGACCGTGGAGCTGCCCTTCGAGTTCCCCTGCATCATCAAGGCCAGCAACAGCGTGGCCTACTGGAACTGCCGCTTCCCCCACAAGAAGAAGGTCTTCGTGGCCTACAACCGGGAGGAGTACGAGGCCATCTGCGCCGCCATCTACTCCTCCAGCTACCAGGACAACCTGGTGCTGCAGGAATACATCCCCGGCGACGACAACTGCATGCGGGTGCTGAACTGCTATTCCGGTAAGGATCACAAGGTCCACCTGATGGCGCTGGGCCGTCCCCTGCTGGAGGAGCAGACCCCCGAGGGCATCGGCAACTATGCGGCCATCCTGTCCATCAAGGACGAGGAGCTGATGGGCCGGATGAAGGCCTTCCTGGAGGACGTGGGCTGGGAGGGCTTCTCCAACTTCGACATGAAGTACGATTCCCGCGACGGCCAGTACAAGCTGTTCGAGATGAACCCCCGCCAGGGCCGGTCCAGCTTCTTTGTGACCGCCAGCGGCTACAACCTGGCCAAGTGGCTGGTGGAGGACGTGGTGGAGAACAAGCCCCAGGGCCTGACCATTGCCGACACCCGTCATTTGTGGATGATCGCCCCCACCGGCATCATCAAGAAGTACCTGAAGGACCAGGGCCTGCTGGCCGAGGTACGCAGGCTGATGAAGGAGGGCAAGGTGACCCACCAGCTGTTCTGCAAGGAGGACTTCACCCTCAAGCGGGCCATCTGGTACGCCAAAAATCAGCTGAACAACTACCGCAAATACAAGCGCTATTTCGGCAACAAGAGCCTGCGGGACTGACCGGGCGGAAAGGGAGGCACTATGTGCGGATTTGTGGGCTTTGCCAGTGCAAAGCATAACGCCGAAGAGGCAAAAAAGACCATCAAGCAGATGGCGGACCTGATCGCCCACCGCGGACCGGACGGCGAGGGCTTTTATGTGGATGAGCAGGTGGCTCTGGGCCACCGGCGGCTGTCCATCATCGACCTGGAGGGCGGCAGCCAGCCCATGTTCAACGAGGACGGCAGCATCGTCATCGTGTTCAACGGCGAGATCTACAACTTCATGGAGCTGCGTGCCCAGCTGGAAGCCGCCGGGCACACCTTCGCCACCCATTCCGACACCGAGGTGCTGATCCACGGCTACGAGGAATGGGGCAGCGGCCTGCCTGCACAGCTGCGGGGCATGTTCGCCTTCATCCTGTGGGACAAGGCAAACGAGACCCTGTTCGGCGCGCGGGACATCTTCGGCATCAAGCCCTATTACTACTACAACGAGGGTGGTCACTTCATCTTCGGCAGCGAGATCAAGGGCTTTCTGCCCCACCCTGGCTTCAAAAAGGAGCTGAATGAGGAGCGTCTGCCCGAGTACCTGTCCATCGAATACATCCCCAACGAGGAGACCATGTTCAAGGGCGTGTACAAGCTGCCCGGCGCGCACATGTTCACCTGGAAGAAGGGCGAGCTGAAGGTGGAGCGGTACTATGACATCCGCTACCACGTGGACGAAACCAAGAGCCTGGAGGACTGGGAAAAGGCCATCACCGAGACCTTCGCCGAGAGCGTGAAGGTACACCAGATCGCCGACGTGGAGGTGGGCTGCTTTTTGTCCTCCGGCGTGGATTCCAGCTTCGTGGTGAACGAGGTATCCAAGGGCACCCCCAAGGTGAAGAGCTTCAGCGTGGGCTACGAGGAGGAAAAATACTCCGAGCTGCCCTATGCCCAGGCCTTCAGCAAGGAGATCGGCGTGCCCAGCATCGCCAACAAGGTGAGCGCCGACGAGTTCTTCGAGGCCAACAAGACCATCCAGTGGTATCTGGATGAGCCCATGCCCAACCCCAGCGAGGTGCCGCTGTACTTCCTGACCAAAAACGCCGCCCGCTATGTGAAGGTGGTGCTGTCCGGCGAGGGCGCCGACGAGCTGTTCGGCGGCTATCCGCTGTACTGCGCGGCCCATCACTTTGAGGAGTACGAGCACAAGACCCCCCGTCTCCTGCGCAAGGCCGCGGACGCGGTGGCCGGTGTTCTGCCGGACTTCAAGGGCAAAAACTTCCTGATGCGGGGCGCCAAGGAGCCCTGGCAGCGGTGCATGCGGGCCAATTACGTGTTCGCCACCCCCGCCGAGCGAGACAAGTACCTGAAAAAGCAGTACCACAAGAAGACCCCTGAGGAGTTCTTCAAGCCTTACTTTGACGCCTCTGCCGGTCTGGACGAGCCCACCCAGCTGCAGTGGGTGGACATCCACACCTGGATGCTCTACGACATCCTGCTGAAGGCGGACCGGATGAGCATGGCCAACAGCCTGGAGCTGCGGGTGCCCTTCCTGGACAAGGAGATGCTGGAGCTGGCGCTCTCCATCCCCGCCCGGTACCGGTCCAGCAAGACCGAAACCAAGATCGCGCTGCGCCGTGCGGCCCTCAAGCAGCTGCCGGAGAGTGTGGCCAAGCGCAAGAAGCTGGGCTTCCCGGTGCCGCTGAACGACTGGCTGCGGCAGGACAAGTACTACCAGATGGTGCGGGAGAAGTTCGAGGGCGAGGTGGCCGAAAAGTTCTTCAATGTGCCCGAGCTGCTGCGCCTGCTGGACGAGCACAAGAGCGGCAAGAACGGCGGCATGACCCAGATCTGGAGCTTCTACAGCTTCATTCTGTGGTACGAGCAGTTCTTCGTGCTGCGCTGATTTTCCCCTTCCAATCACATGCAAAAAAATCCCCGAGGATCGCTCCTCGGGGATTTTTCTATGTGTTTTACTGTCGTTTCACTCAGGCCAGGATGGGCTTGAGGGCCTCGGCCAGGGCATCCTTCTGGGCCTGAGCCTCTTCCAGGTCCTTGCCCAGGGTGGTGAAGTAGGTCTTGATCTTGGGCTCGGTGCCGGAGGGACGAACCACCACAGTGGCGCCGCCTTCCAGAGCGTAGATCAGCACGTTGGACGCGGGCAGATCGATGGTCTCGGTCTTGCCGGTGGCCAGTTCGGTGCGGGTGCCGGTCTGGTAGTCGGACACGGTAACCACCTTGTAGCCTGCAAACTCCGTCGGGGGCTCCTGGCGCAGCTTCTGCATGATGCCGGCCATCTTGTCCATGCCGGACAGGCCCGGGAACTCGTAGCTGTCCACCTTGTTCAGGTAGCGGCCGTATTCCGCGTAGATGCGGTCCAGCTCTTCCTTGATGGAGGAGCCGATGCTGCGGTAGTAGGCGGCCATCTCGCAGATCAGCATGCTGCCGATGATGGCGTCCTTATCCCGCACGTAGCTGCCTGCCAGGTAGCCGTAGCTCTCCTCGAAGCCGAAGATAAAGCGCTCCACCTGCCCGGCGGCCTCCAGACGGGCGATCTGGTCGCCGATCCACTTGAAGCCGGTGAGCACGTTGCGGCACTCCACGCCGTAGTGGGCGGCAACCACGTCCGCCAGCGGGGTGGACACGATGCTCTTGACCATAACGGGGTCCTTGGGCATGGTGCCGTTTTCGATGCGGGCCTTGCAGATGTAGTCCAGCAGCAGCACGCCCACCTCGTTGCCGCTCAGCAGCTCATAGCTGCCGTCCTTGCAGCGCACGGCGATGCCCACGCGGTCGGCATCCGGGTCGGTGGCCAGCATCAAGTCCGCACCGGACTTCTCGGCCAGCTCCAGACCCAGACGCAGAGCCTCGAAGATCTCCGGGTTGGGATAGGGGCAGGTGGGGAAGTTGCCGTCCGGGTCCTTCTGCTCGGGCACGATGGTGATATCGGTGATGCCGATGTCGCCCAGAACACGGGTCACGGGAACCAGGCCGCTGCCGTTCAGCGGGCTGTAGACCAGCTTCAGACCGGCGGTCTTGCACAGGCCGGGCCGCACGCTGCGGCTCTCGATGGCCTGGTACAGGGCCTCGTAGCAATCCTCACCCACATACTCGATCAGACCGGCAGCCATGCCCTCCTCAAAGGACATGGTCTTGGCGCCGCTGAGCACATCGGTCTTCTGGATCTCGGCGTAGACCACATCGGCGGCCTCGTCGGTCATCTGGCAGCCGTCCGGGCCGTAGGCCTTGTAGCCGTTGTACTTGGCGGGGTTGTGGCTGGCGGTGACCATGATGCCCGCGTTGCAGTTGTAGTAACGGGTGGCAAAGCTGAGTGCGGGAACCGGCATCAGTGCCTTGTAGATGCGCACCTTCACGCCGTTGGCGGCCAGCACCTCGGCAGCAGCCTTGGCAAACACATCGCTCTTGATGCGGCTGTCGTAGCTGATGGCCACGGTCTGGGTGCCGCCCTGGGTCTTGACCCAGTTGGCCAGGCCCTGGGTTGCCTGACGCACCACATACACATTCATCCGGTTGGTGCCCGCGCCGATCACGCCGCGCAGACCGGCGGTACCGAACTTCAGCGACACGGCGAACCGGTCCTTGATGGCCTCGTCGTCATCCTTCACGCTTTCCAGCTCGGGCTTCAGATCCGGGTCGTCCAGATCAAACGCCAGCCAGCGCTCGTACTCATTTTTATACATTGCACACACCTGCTTTTTGTTTATTTCGACACTTTTTGTATAAAGTATCTATCATCTTTATTCTAATGGAGTCTGTTCGAAAAGTCAATCGAGCCGTTTGTTTTTGTGCAAGCAAACAAGTTAATCACTTTAAAATGCCGCATTCTTCACAGAAGCTGCGCCTTGTGCATTTCTCCCGCTGGAAGTATACTAAAAAGGAACTGAAATTTTTGAAAAAACGGAGCGGATGGCATGTTTGCAAAAGTGAACAGCTTTGGCGTGCGGGGCTTGGCAGGCTTCGCCGTCACGGCGGAAGCGGATATCAGCGGCGGATTGCCCCAGCTTTCCATTGTGGGTCTGCCTGACAGCGCGGTCAAGGAGGCGGCGGACCGGGTGCGCAGCGCGGTGAAGAACCTGGGCTTTTCCTGGCCCTCCAGCCGGATTACCGTGAACCTGGCCCCGGCAGACGTGCGCAAAACCGGCCCTCTTTACGACCTGCCGGTATTTCTGGCTCTGCTGTGTGCCGCCGGGCAGCTGCCCGCGCCCGGGGCGCACCAGGCCTTTATCGGGGAACTGTCGCTGGACGGCGCGCTGCGGCCGGTGCAGGGCATTCTGCCCATGGCGCTGGCGGCGGCGGAATACGGGGTGACCGAGCTGTTCGTGCCCACCGAAAATGCCGCCGAGGCGGCCACGGCCGAGGGCCTGACGGTTTACGGCGCCGACACCGCCCGTCAGGTGGCGGACCATCTGCGGGGCGAAGCGCAGCTGACCGCCGCGGTCTGCCCGCCCTTCTCGGGCCAGGGACACACCGACGGGCTGGACTTTTCCGATGTGCGCGGCCAGCTGATGGCCCGGCGCGCGCTGGAGATCGCCGCCGCGGGCGGTCACAACGTGCTGCTCATCGGCCCGCCGGGCACCGGCAAATCCATGCTGGCCCGCCGCCTGCCGGGCATCCTGCCTCCCCTCACCCGCCCCGAGGCGGTGGAGTGCACCAAGATCTATTCGGTGGCCGGGCTGCTGCCCGGAAACAGCGGCCTTTTGACCCAGCGACCCTTCCGCAGCCCGCACCACAGCGTGAGCGCCCCTGCCCTGGCGGGCGGCGGCGCACAGATCCGCCCCGGCGAGGTGAGCCTTGCCCACAATGGGGTGCTGTTTCTGGATGAGCTGCCGGAATTCCACCGGGATGCTCTGGAGGTGCTGCGCCAGCCCCTGGAGGACGGGGTGGTCACCGTGAGCCGGGCCTCCGGCAGCGCCACCTACCCCAGCCGCTTCATGCTGGTTGCCGCCATGAACCCTTGCAAGTGCGGGTATTTCGGCCATCCCACCCGGCCCTGTACCTGCCCGCCCAGCGCGGTGGAGCGGTACCGCCAGCGGATCTCCGGCCCGCTGCTGGACCGGATCGACCTGCACGTGGATGTAAGCCCCGTGGCCTACGACGAACTGAGCGCCGAGGAGCCGGGCGAATGCAGCGCCGCCATTCTGGAGCGTGTACTGGCTGCCCGTGCGGTGCAGCTGGCCCGGTTCGAGACCACCGGTGTGACCTGCAACGCCCATCTGCCCAGCCGGGCCCTGCGGCAGGTCTGCCGCCTGGACGACGCAGCCGCCGCCACCCTGCGGGCTGCCTTTGACCGGCTGGGGCTCTCCGCCCGGGCCCACGACCGCATTTTAAAGGTGAGCCGCACCATTGCCGATCTTTCCGGCAGCAAAACCATCGGAGCGGCTCATGTGGCCGAAGCGCTGCAGTACCGCAGCCTGGACCGGAAATACTGGTACGACAAATAAAGCCGCACCGCATCATTCGCGCCGAAAGGCTCAGGCAAAATAAGGAGAACCCATGAAAAACACTACCCTTTGCTACATTGAACAGAACGGCTGCTACCTGATGCTTCATCGGGTAAAAAAGCACCAGGACCCCAACGCCGGCAAATGGATCGGCGTGGGCGGCAAGTTTGAGGAAAACGAAAGCCCGGACGAATGCCTGGTGCGTGAGGTAAAGGAGGAGACCGGCCTGACCCTCACCCGCTGGCGCTGCCGGGGCATCGTGACCTTTGTATCCGACGAATGGCCCACCGAGTACATGCATCTGTTCACAGCGGACGGCTTTGAGGGCCAGCTCGCCGACTGCGACGAGGGCGAGCTGGCCTGGGTGAAAAAGGAGGATGTGCCCGCACTGCGGCTCTGGGAGGGCGACCGGGTCTTTCTGGAGCTGCTGACGAAGGAGGAGCCCTTCTTTCTGCTCAAGCTGATCTACCGGGGCGAAGCGCTTGCCGGGGCGGTTCTGAACGGCCGGACGCTAGCGCTGTGACCATTTTTTAATCAAAACAGGTTGTTGTGTAAGTTATCGAAAACTTTTCCGTATATCCTTTCATTTTTTATTGACTTTTAACACAAAACGTACCATAATGAAGGTAACAGGTCCCCTGCACATTATTTGGAAAGGTGGTTGCTTTCAGTTATGAGCGTTGAGAAAACTTATTTTGATAAAATCGCGGAGTATGGTCAGCTGGTCATCATTTCCGGTCCCAGCGGCGTAGGCAAGAGCACCGTCATCACCAACTACATTGCAGAGCATCCCAATGCCTGCAAATGTGTTTCCGTGACCACCCGGCCCCCCCGGCCGGATGAAGAGGACGGCGAGGACCACTACTTTGTGTCTCATCAGGAGTTCGAGCAGCTGATCCGTTCCCAGCAGCTGCTGGAATATGTCTACCGGGGCCAGAACGGCTATGGCACCCCCAAGAACGCAGTGGAAAAGCTGCGCCGGGCGGGTCGCAACGTGATTCTGGATGTGGATGTGGTGGGCGCCACCAAGATCCGCACCCTCTGCCCGGATGCTACCCTGATCTTCATCATGCCTCCCTCCTGGGAGGAGCTGGAGCGCCGCCTGCGCTCGGATGCCACCAAGACCGAGGAGAAGATCCGCTCTGAGCTGGAAACCGCACAGGAAGAGGTTCTGTGCGCCGGTCAGTATGATTACATTCTGATCAATGATACCGTAGAAAAGACCGTGCGCCGCCTGGGCCAGATCATCCACGGCAACCGTTACAGCCGCAACAGCATGCGCGCCTTCCTGGAAAGCTACATCGAGAGCGAGCTGGCACCCCAGTCCGATCTGGCGGACGAGATCCTCTCCATCGGCCGGGACTAAGCTTCTCTGTCATTTCCCGCAACACATAAGAAAGCCCCCGGAGGTTTCCGGGGGCTTTCTCTATGCCAACTGCCCGCTGTCGATTGCCCACTCTGCACAAAAAATCCGCCGGGAAGTGCCTGCATTCAGGCCTTCCCGGCGGATTTTGATTTTACTCGGTGATGTATTCCATATCCAGCGCTTCGCCGTTCAGGGTAACCGACTTCACCTGGGAAAGATCCAGGATCTCGTTGAACATGCTGTTCAGTGTCACGCCCTCATCGGAAACCGAGGTACCGGCGGCGGAGGTCTCCACCTGGGTGCCGTCCTGCAGCTGGATGGTGATTTCCGGCATGGGCATCTCGCTGCCCATATCCCACATATCGCCGCTGCCGCGCACGGTAAGCGCCACCGGGGAGATGGTCACGCTCTCCACGCTCCAGCCGCCCAGGTCCAGATTCAGCTTGCTCTGCAGCCGCTCCTTCACCTGCTCCATCCGGAAGGTGGTGGACCACTCGCCCTGAGTCAGGGACTCATAGGTGGTGCCGCTGTAGACCAGCTCCATGTCGCTCACATCCCGGTCCTCGGGCAAAAAGAGCACATATTCATTGGTGGCGGTATAATACAGCTCCTGACTCAGCTCGGTGCGGGGACCGATGTTCAGCTCCAGAACCGGCAGGTCCAGAATCTGACCCGAGGCGTCCTGCAAACGGAAGCCAATGCTGTTCACACCGCCCAGCACACTGTCGGTATTGTACTGAATGTGCAGCTGGTTGCCGATCTTGGCGGCGGCGGCCACACTGGCCCAGTCCACGCCATCGATCTTCAGGCTTTCCGCCCAGGGCTCCAGCACCGGCACCTGGCCGGAATCCTTCAGCTGATCGATCTCCTCCAGGCTGATTACTTCGTTTTCCATATCGCCCGAAGCCGCCATGCTGCCCATGACCTGGCCCTCCTCGGGGGCTGCGTATTCCGCAGCCGGACCGCTGGCCAGCAGCTCGCTCACCGTGTAGCCGGTGGGCTCATCGCTCACCTGCTGCTCACCGCTGAGCAGCGAGCGGGCGCTCACGGTGATCTTTTCCCCGGCATCGACGTCGCCGCCCATGCCCTCCAGCCGCAGGATAGCGGTCTCGGTGGTCTCGTCGTAGCTCACCACGTGAGCAAACGCCATGCCCATGTCCTCGCTGATCTTGCAGTCCATCAGACGCACGGTATCGCTCACGCGGCCCTGCCCGGTGGTATCCTGCAGGCTCAGGAACGCCACGGCCACGCCGCCGTCGTTCACCGCGCCCAGCACCTCCATGCGGATGCCCTGGTCCTCGCTCACCTCATTCACCGGCTGCAGAATGGCAATGGTGTCCTCCGAGAGGCCTTTCAGGCTTTCCCGCAGCTCCGGCGCAGCGGCCAGCGTACCGGCGCTGAGCACCATGACCGCGGCAAAGCTTGCTGCCACCGCCAGCACACGGCGCATCGGGCGGCGGCGCGGCGTTACGGTCAGGCTGGGCCTGCACTGGGCCAGGATAGCATTCTTTTGGGAAGCATCCAGTTGGATGCTTCCCAACTCGCGATCGATCGCGAGGCGGATGGTATCGTCGCAGCGTTTGTCGTCAAAGATCCTCATACGGCCCTCCCTCCAAACGTTTTTTCAGCAGCTCCCGCGCCCGGTGAAGCCGGATGCTCACAGTGGACTGAGGCGCGCCCAGAATGGCGGCGATCTCGCCCACCCGCAGCTGCTGATAATAGTGCAGAAGGATGACCTCGCGGTATTTCGGCTTCAGGGCCATGATCTCCTGGATCAGGCGGCCTTCTTCCGAACGGGGCTCCTGGCCCGCGGGCAGTTCAGGGTACTGGTCCACCAGATTGACCCGCCGCTTCCAGGCACTGCGCAGATAATCCTTGCACACATTCACGGTGATCTTCATCACCCAGGCCTTTTCCGCCGCCGCATCCGGGATGGCGGGCCAGGCCCGATAAATTTTTACAAAGGCGTCCTGCACAGCGTCCTGAGCCAGATGCACATCCCCCAGATACATGCAGCAAAGCCGCAGCATTCCGTTGCCGTATTCGTCCACCAGCCGCTCCATCTGCTGCTGGGTGCATGGGGTCTGCGAGGCCACAAAATCACGCTCCTTCTTGAGCGCCTCCATTCTACAAACGATACCTGCGCCCTGAAATATTTCAAATTTCAAAAAATTCTTGCGATTTTCTTAAGAAAATCGATACCTCTTGGTTACAACTTCGAAACATGCCATAATACACGGCAGCCCCAGCTCTGCACAAAGCAGAGCCGGGGCCTCGATGCCCGGTCTGTCCGGGTATTTATGTTGCTATTATACCAGCTTTTCGCCCTGTTAACAAGCGCAAGATTACACCAGTACCAGCTTGCCGTCCTGCACATCCAGCTTTGCGGTGCCGGTGAGGGTGCCCGCCACAAAGCGCTCGGCCAGGGGGTCCTCCACCTGCTTGCGGATCACCCGGCGCAGGTCGCGGGCGCCGAACTTCACGCCGCCGCACTCCTTCACCAGCTGCTCCAGCGCAGCGGGGGTGTACTCCAGCGCCAGGCCCTTGTCGGCCATGGGCTGGCGGTACTCGTCCAGCATCAGCCCGGCAATGCGGCACAGGCTCTGCTCGTTCAGCGGCTTGAAGGCCACGATCTCATCCACACGGCCCAGGAACTCCGGCCGCAGGAAATCGCCCAGCGCCTTCATCATCTTGTTCTCGCTGATCTGCTCTGCGCTCTTGTTGAAGCCGGTCTCGCCGGTCTTCTCGGTGCTGCCCGCGTTGCTGGTCATGCAGATGACCGTGTTCTCAAAGTTCACGGTGCGGCCCTGGCTGTCGGTAATGCGGCCCTCGTCCAGAATCTGCAGCAGGATGTTCAGCACATCCGGGTGGGCCTTCTCGATCTCGTCGAAGAGCACCACGCTGTAGGGACGGCGGCGCACCTGCTCGGTGAGCTGGCCCGCCTCGTCGTGGCCCACGTAGCCCGGAGGGGCGCCGATCAGACGGCTGACGGTGTGCTTCTCCATATACTCGCTCATGTCAAAGCGAATCAGCGGGTCCACCGAGTCGAACAGCTGGTTGGCCAGCTGCTTGACCAGCTCGGTCTTGCCCACGCCGGTGGGGCCAACAAACAGGAAACTCGCCGGGCGGCGGCGGCCGGACAGGTCTGCCCGGGCCCGCTTCATGGCGCGGGCCACCGCGCTCACCGCCTCATCCTGGCCGATGATGTGCTTTTTCAGCTCGGTCTCCAGGTTCACCAGCTTGGCGAACTCGCTCTCCTGCACCTTCACGGCGGGGATGCCGGTCCACAGCTCGATGACCTTGGCCACGTCCTCCATCTCCACCTGGATGCCCCCGGCCTTCAGCTCCAGGGCGGGCAGCTCCTCCCGCAGGCGGGCCAGATCGGTCTTGATCTGGGCCAGACGGGCATAGTATTCCTCGGCCTGGCCTTCGCCCTCGCCGGACTGCTCCGCCGCCAGCTCCTCGGCCTCCAGCTCGGCGATCTTTTTGTGGGTATCGGCCAGCTGGCTGATCTCCGGGTGGCGCAGGTTGCAGCAGGCGCAGGCCTCGTCCAGCAGGTCGATGGCCTTATCCGGCAGGAAACGGTCGGAGATGTAGCGCTCGCTCAGGTTGACCACCGCGGCCACAATGGCCTGGCTGACCTCCACGCCGTGGTGCTTCTCGTAGTATTTCTTGATGCCGCCGATCACCTCGATGGCCTGGGCCAGGCTGGGCTCGCCCACCTTGACCGGCTGGAAGCGGCGCTCCAGCGCCTGGTCCTTCTCGATGTATTTGCGGTACTCGGCAAAGGTGGTGGCGCCGATCACCTGGATCTCGCCGCGGCTGAGGGCGGGCTTCAGAATGTTGCCCGCATTCATGGCGCCCTCGCTGTCGCCCGCGCCGGTGATGCTGTGGATCTCGTCGATGAACAGGATCACATTTCCGGCGCTCTTCACCTCGCTGATGAGGCCCTTCACCCGCTGTTCGAACTGGCCGCGGAACTGGGTACCGGCCACCAGACCGGTCAGATCCAGCAGATACAGCTGCTTGCCCTTCAGGCAGGAGGGCACCTGGTCCCGGGCGATGCGCTGGGCGATGCCCTCGGCGATGGCGGTCTTGCCAACGCCCGCCTCACCGATCAGGCAGGGGTTGTTCTTCTGGCGGCGGGCCAGAATCTGGATGGTGCGGTAGATCTCCTGCTCGCGGCCGATGATCTCGTCCAGCTTACCGGCCTTGGCCTTAGCGGTCAGGTTCTCGCAGTATTTGTCCAGGAACTTGTAGCGGGACTTTTTGCCCTTTTCGTTTTTCTCGCCGTCCTTTTCCTTCTTGTCCTTCGCGCCGAAGCCGAAGGGGAAGGTGGCGCTGCCGCCGGGGGTGAAGCCGTCGTCGTCGCCCTCATTGCTCTCATCGGCATCCGGGTCCTCCTGGCCGCCCATGGGGCCGAAGGGGAACATGCCGTTCTCGCCCGCTTCCTCCATGAAGCTGCTCATGCGCTCCTCCATGTTCTCCAGATCCTGGTCGGAGACGCCGAACTGCTTCATCAAATCGTCCACAGGCTTGATGCCCAGCTCCCGGGCACAAGTGAGGCAATAGCCCTCCTGCTTGGGCTGGCCAGCCTCCATGCGCTGCACGAACACAATGGCCGTGCGCTTTTTACAACGTACACAAAGCATATCTCATTTCCCTTTCTTTCGGGTGCCGGGGCCAAAGGCCCGGCTTAATAAAACGGATTGAACTGCCCAAACAGCGAAAAGCCGATGCTCTCGCCCAGCACCTGCTGGTTGAGCCAGGGGATGGACCCGCCGGTGACCACGATGATCGCCCACACGGCGCACAGGATCAGATACAGATCCACCACGCCGGCCAGCAGGCCCATTGCAAAGCCCAGCAGCTTGTTCACACTGCCCAGAATGGGAATGCGGTTGAAGTTGGTGAGCACCGCCACCACAAAGCCCACGATCACCTTGCACAGCGCGAAGGCCACAAAGAACACCACAATGGCAATGATGGGGGTGAGCAGCGGAGCAATGACCTGATTCACCACCTGCTCGGCCAGCTCGGGGGCGCTGCCGGTGAGCACGCCGCCCGCAGACTGGGTAATACTCTGCTGAATTTCATCCGGCAGAAAACCGGCGTACTTTTCCACCAGCTGGTCCAGCTGCAGCTGACCGCCATCGGCCAGGGTCTTTTCGATGCTGGTGGTGAAGTTGTTTTCAAAGAAGTTGGTGAACAGCACCGGGGCGATGTTCTGGCTGAAGATGCTCGCGCCCAGCAGGCTGGCAAGGTTGCCCGCGAACTGCACCAGCGCGGCCGCGAAGCCCTTGCCCGCGTAGCGCATGGCAACCAGCAGCAGGATCGCCAGCAGAATCAGGTCAAAGCCATTGGCAATGGTCATGGGTCATTTCCTCGTTTTCTTTTGGATTTTGCTTAAGGGGTCATTCCTCGGCCGGTTGGGTCACCAGCGCCGCCTGACCGCCGCTGAACACCAGCAGATTCTTGGCGTTCAGCACCGCCTGGGGCTGGCTTTCGGTGGTCATCTCCCAAAGGTATTCCCCCTTCAGGTCGTAAGCGGCAACACCGCTGCCCCGTAATACATACGCGCCGGAACGGGTGCACACCACCTTGGATGCGGGTGCAGGCACCGAAGCGGTGCCCAGCTCCTGACAATTGGTGTCCAGCAGGATCAGCCGCACCGGAGCGTCGGCCATTTCCGATCCGATCAGGATGCCCACCGCCCGCTGGCTCACCGAAACGCTGAGCAGCGTACCGCTGGGGTAGCTGTAGGTGGCCAGCTGCTCACCGGTGGTGGTATCAAATACCGCAATGCGGCCCTGGAATACCACCAGCAGCTTGCTGGCGCTGAGCCAGTGCATCTGCAGCACCGGGCTGGTGCCCGCGTCGATGGTCAGGCCGATGGTGCTGGAGTTCAAATCCAGCAGATGGATCTTCACCGCCAGCTGGCCGTTTGCGGCACTCAGGCAGGCCGCGGCAAACCGCTTTCCGTTCTGGGAAAAGGCGATCTGCCCGGGCACGCCCTCGGCATCGCTGGGGTACCACTGGTAGATGGGCTGGAAGGTGGAGTCGTAGACCGTGACCTCCGCCAGATAGCGGCTGGAATCGGTGACCACCGCCACCGTTCCGCCCGAGGCCATCTCCGCCAGCAGGATAGGCTGAGTATAGGTGTTAGTGTACAGTGTGCGGGTTCGGCTTTCCACCCGCAGCTCATACCCGGCCCGGTTATACAGCACAAAGCGGGTCTTGCCGCTGCTGATGCTGGGGCGGGCGTAGTTGTGGGCGATGCTGCGCAGCTGCGCGCCCCGGGCGGAAAAGACCACCAGGTCCTTGCTGCCCAGCTCCACAAAGCCGCCGCCCAGGCTCTCCACCTGGAGCGGTTCGGCGATGCCGGTCTTTGCCGGCCAGCCGCCGCCGGGCTGCAGCCCGATGCGGGCGGATTCCACCACATCGCTCAGTAGCGCCAGGCCCCGGCCGAAAATACCGCTGGCATAAAGAGCCAGCGCCAGCAGCACCACCAGTGCCAGCGCCGCGGTGCGCAGCCTGCGCATCCGGCGGCGATGCCGCAGCGCGCTCAGGCGGGTGAGCTTTGCCCCGCCGGGCGTTTGATTGGTTTCCATATCCCCGCCCCCTTTCTCATGGATTCTTCGTTACAAAATGCGCCCCGGTTCACCCTGGGGCTTGCCCGCCTGCCACGCGGGCAGCTCGGGATAATCCACCCAAGCCAGGAACAGGCCCTGGGCCGGGAGGGTGGGGCCCGCCTGACTGCGGTCCCGGCTTTCCAGAATGGCGGGGACCCGTTCCGGGTCCAGCTTGTGCTGGCCCGCCAGAACCAGCGTGCCCGCCAGAATCCGCACCATGTTGTAGAGATAGCCGTCCGCCGTGACGGTCACGGTGACCAGATCCCCGGTGCGCTGCACCCGGCACCGGCTGATGGTGCGCACGGTGCTGCCCCGCAAAGCCACCTCGCAGCCGGCCGAGCACAGGCTCATGAAGTCGTGGCTGCCCACAAACCGGTCCGCCGCCGCCTGCATGGCAGCCTCGTCCAGTCTGCCCGGCAGCCGGTGGTGCCAGCCCGCCCCGAAGGGGCTGTCGATGGGGCTGTTCCAGATGCGGTAGCAATAGGTCTTTTCGTGGGCGGCGTAGCGGGCGTGGAACTCCTCCTCCACCTCCATGGCCCGGTTCACCCGGATGGCCGCCGGAAGCTTCTGATTCAAGGCCAGCGGCAGCTTTTCCATGGGGATGCGGCAGTCCGCCCAGAAGTTCACCGCGTAGTGCAGGGCATGGACCCCCGCGTCGGTGCGAGAGCAGCCCTTCACCGGCGGGCGGGTGCCCAGCAGGGCCTCCAGCCCGTCCTGCAGCGCCTGACAGACCGACAGGCCGTTGTTCTGCACCTGAAAGCCGCAGAAGCCGCTGCCGTCGTAGCTGATATCCAGCAGGATGTTCATGGCCTTACAGCACCCCCGGCATCACAAAGCGGGTGGCCCAGACCAGACCGAAGGTGACGGCGCAGAAGGTCACGGTGCCCCAGTCGTGGGGCTGGAACTTGAGTACCTTCAGGCGGGTGCGGCCCTCGCCGCCCCGGTAGCACCGGCACTCCATGGCCATGGCCAGTTCGTCTGCCCGGCGGAAGGCCGAGATGAACAGCGGGATCAGAATGGGCACCATGGCCTTGATCCGGTCCTTGGCGCTGCCGCTGTCCAGCATGGCGCCGCGAGCCTTCTGGGCGTTCATGATCTTGTCGGTCTCCTCGATCAGGGTGGGAATGAACCGCAGGGCGATGGTCATCATCATGGCCAGCTCGTGCACCGGCAGGCCCAGCTTGGCAAAGGGCGACAGCAGCCGCTCGATGGCGTCGGTGAGCACGATGGGGCTGGTGGTGTAGGTGAGCAGACCGGTGCCCGCGATCAGAGCCACGATACGCACCGCCATGAAGATGGCGTAGGCGATGCCCTCCTTATACACCTTGATGACCCAGAAGTGGATCAGCGGCTCACCCTGGCCGCCCATAAAGAACAGGTTCAGAATGGCCGTGAAGGCGATGATGGGAATGATGGGCTTCAGGCTCTTGAGGATGATGCGCAGCGGGATCTTGGCCAGCATGTAAAGGCCCGCCAGCAGCACCAGGCTCAGCGCCAGACCCAGGAAATTGTTGATGGTAAACAGCAGCACAATGTAGGCGATGACCAGCAGGATCTTCAGCCGCGGGTCGGTGCGGTGCACGATGGAATCGCCCGGGAAGTGCTGCCCGATGGTGATGTCCTTCAGCATGTGCTCCCCTCCCCTTTGGCTTCCTCGCGGGCCTTTGCCTCCAGAATGGTCTTGACCGCCCAGGGCACAGTGTACACGTCCTGGGGCAGATCCAGACCCATCTGGCGCAGCTTCAAAAAGATCTTGGTCACCTGGGGCACCGAGAGGCCCAGCTCCAGCAGCTCATCCGCCCGGGCGAACACCTTGTCCACCCGGTCGTACATGGCGATCTTCTTCTGGTCCATCACCAATACTTTATCGGCGTATTTGGCGATGTCCTCCATGGAGTGACTCACCAGCAGCACGGTGGTGCCGGTCTCCTTGTGATAGCGCTTGACCTGGCTGAGGATCATGTCCCGGCCCTCCGGGTCCAGGCCCGCGGCGGGCTCGTCCAGCACCAGCACCCGGGGCTCCATGGCCAGCACGCCCGCAATGGCCACCCGGCGCTTCTGACCGCCGGACAGCTCAAAGGGGCTGCGCTCCAGATATTCCTCCGGCAGGCCGGTGAAGGCCGCCGCACGGCGCACCCGCCGGTCGATCTCTTCCTCGCTCAGGCCCATGTTTTTGGGGCCGAAGGCGATGTCTTTGTAAATAGTCTCCTCAAACAGCTGGTACTCCGGGTACTGGAACACCAGGCCCACCGCAAAGCGAACCTTGCGGATGTCCTGGCCCTTGGCCCAGATGTCCTTGCCGTCCAGCAGCACCTGGCCGCTGGTGGGCTTCAGAATGCCGTTGAAGTGGGTAATGAGGGTGGATTTGCCGCTGCCGGTGGACCCGATGATGCCCACGAAGTCGCCCTCCTCCACCGCGAAGCTCACGTCCTCCAGGGCGGTGGTGGCGTCCGGCATGCCGGCGTTGTATATATGAGTCAGATGGCGCGTTTCAATGATAGCTGCCATGATTTCACATCCTTACTGCAAAGGGGGGTCAGCCCCGGAAATGTGCCTCTTTTTTGCCGCGCACCCTGCCCAACAAAAGGCATACAGTGCCGTCGCTATAAGATGGCGCTTTCATTTTTTAATATTCGCCGTTATTTCAGCAGCTCGTAGAGGGCGGCGGCGCACTCGTCCTCGGTGATGATGCCCTCGGGCAGGTCCAGGCCCGCCTTCACCAGCTCATCCCGCAGCTCGGCGGCCTGGGGTACGTCCAGCCGTAGGGAGCGAACCTTCTCGGTCTGGCTGAATACCTCCTTCGGGGTACCCTCCATGACCACATGGCCCTCGCTCATCACCAGCACCCGGTCCGCCTGTGCGGCCTCCTCCATATAGTGGGTGATGCTCACCACGGTGATGCCGAAATCCTTGTTCAGATGGTGGATGGTCTCCATCACCTTTTCCCGGCCCCGGGGGTCCAGCATGGCGGTGGCCTCGTCCAGCACCAGGCAGTCCGGCCGCATGGCGATCACGCCCGCGATGGCCACACGCTGCTTCTGGCCGCCGCTCAGCTTGTGGGGGGCCTTTTCCCGGTGCTTGTAAATGCCGGACATCTGCATGGCCTCGTCGATGCGGGCGCGGATCTCAGCCGGGGGAACGCCCAGGTTCTCCAGCGCGAAGGCCACGTCCTCCTCCACCACGGTGGCGACGATCTGGTTGTCCGGGTTCTGGAACACCATGCCCACAGTCTGGCGGATGTCGTACAGCTGGCTTTCATCCCGGGTATCCATGCCCTCCACCGTCACGGTGCCGCTCTCCGGCAGCAGGATGGCGTTAAAGTGCTTGGCCAGGGTGGATTTGCCGCAGCCGTTGGCGCCCAACACCGCCACGAACTCGCCCTTGCGGATGGTCATGGACGCGCCGTCCACCGCGTAGGGGTTTTCCGGGGTATAGCGAAAGCGCACGTCTTTGGCGGCGATCATCTCGTTCATTTCGATTTTTCTCTCCCCTCTTGTTCCGGGTCCTGTGCTCAGGCCTCCTGCCAGATGGCGGTGGCGCCGCAGGGCACCACGCCGCGGGTGCTGCTCACCGGCAGGCCGATCTCGTCACAGCTGGTCACGCCGCCGTACTTGCCGCACAGGGTGGTTTTCAGGATGTACTCCATCACCGCGGGCGACAGGCCGGTGGTGTAGCTGTTTACCGCCACAAACAGGGGCTGCTCGCTGAGCACACCCGCGCACAGGGCGATCAGGTCGTAGATGTTGTCTTCCAGCTTCCACACCTCGCCGCCGGGGCCCCGGCCGTAGCTGGGCGGGTCCATGATGATGGCGTCGTAGGTGTTGCCCCGGCGAATCTCCCGGGCCACGAACTTGGCGCAGTCGTCCACGATCCAGCGGATGGGCTTATCGGCCAGGCTGCTGGCCTGTGCGTTCTCACGGGCCCAGGCCACGATGCCCTTGGAGGCATCCACATGGCAGACGCTGGCGCCCGCCGCGGCGCAGGCCAGGGTGGCGCCGCCGGTATAACCGAACAGGTTCAGCACTTTGATGGGCCGGCCCGCGGCCTTGATCTTCTCCTCATACCAGGCCCAGTTCACGGCCTGCTCGGGGAACACGCCGGTGTGCTTGAAGCCGGTGGGGCTGACCACCAGGGTCAGCGGGCCGCAGCCGATCTTCCACTTTTCCGGCAGACGGCGGCGGTACTCCCACTGGCCGCCGCCCCGCTCGGACCGGTGATACACCGCGTCTGCCTTGGCCCACAGGGGGCTGGTCTCGGGGCTTTTCCACACCACCTGGGGGTCCGGGCGCACCAGCAGGGTGCTGCCCCAGCGCTCCAGACGGTTGCCGCAGGTTGCGTCGATGAGTTCATAATCTTGCCAGCTGGTGGCAGGGCGCATACGCAATTCTCCTTTTTCATTCCGGGGAAACCGGCCGCTTGTGTTTTTGGGCGATTTCCGTATCAGTATAACGTGTATTTATGAAATTTTCTTGGCGGGGTCAGTCGAACATGCTCTGCTGGCCCGGAGCGTCCAGCTCCTTGGGCAGCTCCAGCCCCAGGTGGACCCAGGCCTGCCGGGTGGCGCAGCGGCCGCGAGGGGTGCGGGTGAGGAAGCCCATCTGCATCAGATAGGGCTCGCACACATCCTCCAGCGTCACGGCCTCCTCGCCCAGCGCGGCGGCCAGGGTATCCAGGCCCACCGGCCCGCCGCCGTACAGCTCGATGATGGCCCGCAGCATGCTCCGGTCCATCTCGTCCAGGCCCAGCTGGTCGATGTCCATCCGCTTGAGGGCCAGCTTGGCGGTGGCCTCGTCGATCACGCCGTCCGCCAGAACAGCGGCGAAGTCCCGCACCCGCTTTAACAGCCGGTTGGCCACACGGGGGGTGCCCCGGCTGCACTTTGCCAGCTCATAGGCCCCCTCCGGGGTGCAGGGCTGGCCCAGAATGCCCGCCGAGCGCTGGATGATGCCGCTCAGCTCGTCCGGGCTGTACAGCTCCAGCTTGAGCAGCACGCCGAACCGGTCCCGCAGAGGGCCGGTGATCTGGCCCGCACGGGTGGTGGCGCCGATCAGGGTGAATCGGGGCAGATTGATGCGGATGCTCTGGGCGCTGGGGCCCTTGCCGATCATAATGTCCAGCGCGTAGTCCTCCAGCGCGGGGTACAGAACCTCCTCCACCTGGCGGGACAGGCGGTGAATCTCGTCGATGAAGAGCACGTCGCCCTCCTGCAGGTTGGTGAGCAGGGCCGCCAGGTCGCCGGGCTTTTCGATGGCCGGGCCGCTGGTGATGCGGATCTGTACCCCCATCTCCTGGGCTACGATGCCCGCCAGCGTGGTCTTGCCCAGACCCGGAGGGCCGTAGAGCAGGATGTGGTCCATGGGCTCACCCCGGCGCTTGGCCGCTTCCAGATAGATGCGCAGGTTTTCCTTTACCTTTTCCTGGCCCACATACTCGTCCAGGGTTTTAGGCCGCAGGCTGATCTCTTCGCTCTCGCCCTGGTTCATCTCCGGGCTGACCAGCCGTGTGCCGAATTCGTATTCTTCCACGGGTTACCTTCCTTTCGCCATGCCGCGCAGCGCAAGCTTGATGAGTTCCTCCACCGGCAGGGAGGGGTCGGCCTTGGCCACCGCCTGGGCCGCCTCGCTGGGGCTGTAGCCCAGACTGGTGAGGGCCGCAATGGCCTGACTCAGATTGCCCGCCGGGGCTGCGCCGCCGCTCACATCGCCCAGGGTGATGCCCTCGGCCAGGCCCTTGCCCACCTTGTCCTTCAATTCCAGGGCAATGCGCTGGGCCAGCTTGGGGCCCACGCCGTTGGCGGCGGTGAAGGCCTTGTGGTCCCCGGCCGAGATGGCCAGGGTGATCCGCTCGGGGGTCATCACGTTCAGAATCGCCAGACCCACCTTGGGGCCCACGCCGGACACGGCGGTGAGCATCTTGAAGCAGGCCTGCTGCTCCTCGGTGGCAAAGCCGAAGAGGGTCACATCGTTTTCCGTGATATTCATATAGGTATAAAGGGTGGCCTCATGGCCGATGGCCGGCAGCGCCGACGACACCGACGCGGGCACCTGCACAAGATAGCCCACTCCCGCGCAGGAAAGGACCACCATGTCCAGGGTCTTTTTCAAAAGTTTTCCGGTCAGACAATAGATCATCGGGAACCTCCTGTTGCATTCAGCTTCGGTCAGCGCAGCGGCGTGCCCATCAGGCGGCTGCGGCTGCAATGGCAATGGGCGATGGCCATGCCCAGTGCGTCGGCGGTATCATCGGGCTTGGGCACCTTTTCCAGCTTGAGCATCATGCGGGTCATCTCCTGCACCTGCTTTTTCACCGCCTTGCCGTAGCCGGTCACCGCCTGCTTCACCTGCATGGGGGTATATTCAAAGATGGGGATGCCGCACTTGGCCGCCGCCAGCAGGATCACACCTCTGGCCTCGGCCACGCCGATCACCGTGGTCTGGTTGTGCTGATAAAACAGCTGCTCGATGCTCAGCGCCTCGGGCTTGTAGGTTGTCATCACATCCAACACGCCCTCATACACCTTGTCCAGCCGCTGTTCAAAGGGCACGCCCGCCTCGGTCGTGACCGCGCCGAACGCCACCGGCGTGAACCGGTTGCCCACATATTCCACCACGCCCCAGCCCACGATTGCATAGCCGGGGTCGATGCCCAATACTCGCATAGATACACCTCTCCATATTAACCGATATAGTATACTATATTTTTTATAAAATAGCAAATACCGCCCACCGGCAGCGGGCGGACTTCGGGCAGACAAAAAGAGCAGGACCCCGCTTGGGCCCTGCTCTTTTCTCAAAAGCCGGTGAAACCGACCGATTTTTCTTTTTTATTTCATACTATTTTTATAGTCTTGGTGTATCATAGCCGCTTGATGCTTCGTTGTATGAGAAGAAGTCTTTCCTGGATTCGAGCTCCTGTTTTCTTTTAAACTGCGCAAAAACAAAAAACAGGACGCTCTATTGAGCGCCCTGTGTGGTGGACGGTAAGGAACTCGAATCCCTATTGAATGGCTCAACAAAGCCATTTATTTAGTTTTCTGTGTATTTGCTGTGCATTTCACATCACAAATCTGCACTGTTCAAAGCCGTTGCGGCCTCCATCAATTTCTTTTGCCGCAGCTCTGCGTAGATATCCATTGTGGTGCTGATCTGAGCATGGCCCAGCAGCCCCTGGGCAGTTTTTTCCGGGATTCCCGCCTCAAAACACAGGGTAGCGAATGCGTGGCGCAGCTGGTGGGGCGTAATGTCCAGCCCTTCCCGGCGGCAGCGTTCCAGCAGACAGTAATAGGCCCGTTTGCTCATGGGCTTATCCCCGCCGAACACATACGCCCCGGCGGGGCCTCTGTGCGGCTCCAGAATGGCTTGCAGCTTCTTCAGGTAAATTACATCCCGCTGGCCCGCTTCAGTCTTCGGGGCCTTGATCTGGCCCTGATTCTTGCCCGCATAGTACAGGGAGCGGCTCACATGAATCATTTCCCGCTCCGGGTCAATGTCGCCCCACCGGATGGCCAGAGCCTCGCCCAGGCGAAGGCCGGTATACATGAGGAAGTTGAGAAACAGGCCGTCCGGTGTGTCTGCCATGGCCTTGATCCGCTCGATCTGGCCGGTTTGAGGCATCTTCCGCCGGGCCTGTGGCAGCTTGTCCGGCAGCTTCACCAGCGCCGCCGGGTTCTGCATCACGTTGTGGTTCTCGCATGCCCAGGCGCAGATCTCCCGCAGCACCACAAAATGCTGGTTCACCGTCCGGCGGGCATATCCCCGGCGGGCCAGCCGCTCCAGATAGCCCTTGACGGCCACCGGCGTGATCTCCTTCACCGGCTGCCCTTCAAACTGCTCCACAGCCCGCTGCATGGCAAGCCGGTAGTTCGGGGCCGTGTTGGGAGAAAGTCGGGGTTCCTTGTATGCCCACCACTCGGCGGCCACCTCGTCAAAAATAGCCCCGGCCTCTTCCCTCTCCTTGTAGGCGGCAATCTTCTGCATAACCTCCCGCTCGCTGTGCGCCCGGAATGCCACCCGCTTGCCGTTTAACACCAAAATCTTTTCAAAGAGGCCGTCCGGCCGCTTATACATCTTCTTAGCCATGCTGGCCTCCTTCCCGCTTTATCCAATTTCCTGCATCAGCTGCACCAGCCATTCCGGCCGGCGGCGGCCAATGGGCAGGATCTCACCGTTCCGGTATTCTGCCACCAGCACAAAGCCGTTGTCATTGTCGAAGAAGCGGGCCTCGTCGCAGTAGGGCAGCACCTTCGCCACATCGGCAAAACGGCGGGCAAAACGGCTTTCCACATCCTTCCGAGGAATATCATGCCCGCCCTTGCGAACGCGGTTCTCGATGCGCTGGAGGCTCTCCTGCACGGTGTCCAGCCCGATGTAATACAGGCGGATGTAATATCCGGCCTCTTTGGCCCGGCGGGCCAGCTTGCGGGTGTAGCCGCCGGAAAGGGTGGTTTCCTGGGTAAAGCTGACTCCATCGGCCAGAGCCTTCTCCAGCTTATCCACGGCCAGCTTGCCGCCCTCGTATTCATCCCCGCCCAGTTCGGCGGTGAGCTTGTCCGGGTCTACGATAATGCCCAGATCGGTGCGCTCGGCCTTCAAAGAGCCGGTAAGGCTGGATTTTCCGCAGCCGTTCACGCCGCCGATTATGGTGAAGATCTTCATAGCTTTTTCCTTTCCCGCCTCCGGCAGCCGCCGGGGGCTTTTTGTATGCACATTTCCAGCAAGCACGACATTTGGACGACCAAACGTCATTTTCTTAGGGGATTCCCCTAACACCCTCCAGCCGCTTATTCTCCCTTCCGGTTTTGTACTTCCAAGGTCTGTTTTTCGTCTTCCGGACCACTTCCTGCGCCTTCTTTTGATGCAGCGTGATCGATAGCACGATCGATAAACTCCATTATGGCCCTAATCTGTTCTTCCGGCAATCGTACAATCTTTTCCGCTATCTCTTCAGGATCTAGATTTACTTTTTTGTAAGATTCTGAACACGTTTCAATAATTTCGTCTTGTTTTTTAATTGGAATTCCCCAAGCATCTGCTATTTTTTTAACTTTTTCGGCAGTGGGCTGTTCTGGGTAAAAATCAGGCGCATTTTCATCTCTTGGAGTCAATTTGTTCGATTCAATATAAGCCGAAAATGCCCCCGAAACATATGCCCAGAACAGTGATTCGTTTTGTGCTTCTAGCGCCAAACGCCCCACATTTTCTAGTGCGTTCTCTTCCAGCTCATACTCTTGTTCTATTTTTCTGCGGCTTTCGTTTGTTGAATATTTTGCTCCAGGAATAAGGTCAGACAACTTGCAATTAAGTGCTTTTGCTATTTTTTCCAAAGTCTGAACTTTGGGAACAATTCGCCCTGATTCATACTTCCGAATCGCTGAATCTGCCATACCACACAGATCCGCTAATTGCTTTTGCGTCATCCGGATACTATTTCTCTGTTTTTTGATAAGTTCGCCCGTTGTCATCGCTCCACCTCCTCATATTTCAGAATATCAGTAAATCCCATAAAAGTCCAGACCAAATTTTATCTATGAACAAACAAACGCGCACCTTGACAGACCATTTTTTATCTGCTATAATACCCCTACACAGACCACTATTGGTCTAAAAGGAGGTGTGGTTACGATTTGAAGATTTGTAAATCCAAGTTGGAAATTGCTTTAGCGAGGAAATGCTGGAATCAACGCCGTTTACGAGAGGCAGGAGCAGTCTCTTCCCAAACGTTATCAAATATCAATGCCGGGAAGGATGTTCTACCCGGAACGGTTGGGAAAATCGCCCGCGCCCTTGGCGTGGAGGTTACCGAAATTCTGGAGGAGGCAAACTCATGAGTGAAACCGGTCTTGTGCTTATCAAGCCCATTGGCTCACACATGGAGCCGTACACCACAGCGGATGCAATCGCAAAGTATGCAGAAGTACACTCTCAGACAGTCGAACACTTGATTAGAAAGCACAAAAACGATCTGGAGGAATTCGGCACATTGGGATTTGAAATCCGAGCGTGCCCCCATCGCACCGGCTCTAGCGCGCGCAAAATTTACCACCTGAATGAGCAGCAGGCCACGCTGCTTATTACTTACCTAAAGAACACCGCTCCGGTGCGGAAGTTCAAGAAGGCACTCGTTCGCGGCTTCTTTGAAGCCCGGCAGGAACTGGCCCGGCGGGAGATTCAGCAGGCGATAAAAACGCCGATTCGCCGTAAACTTACGGACGCGATCCGGGACAGTGGCGAGGACGAGCGCATGAAGGGCCACGCATATACCGCTTATACGAATCTGATTTACAAAGCAGCCACTGGAATGAATGCCACGCAGATACGAAAAGCCGCCGGGGCTGGCCGTCTGGTGGATGCTGTGCCGCTGATTGGCTCTGAAGCATTGGCCGAAGTCGCAAAACGAGAGGCGCAGGTGGCAACTCTGCTCGATTGCGGCATGAAATACGATGACATCAAGGCGGTTTTGATGCAGAAAGCAGGCTAACCGGTATCCATTCCAGAGAATCAACGAGGTAAAACAATGAACAGCAGATCCGAACAGGAAACCCTTATCAACTTCAACGAAGCTGAACCGAAGGCGATTATCTACACCCAGAACGGAGCCTTAAAGCGCAAACTGGCGAAGCTGGCAGATGAACGCCCGGGGGATGTTCACCTGAACCGCCGCTTTCCCGATGGGGCCGAAGAATACACCATTCCCAAAAAGTGGGTGAAGGTGAATGCCAGCCGAATCTTGACCGAGGAACAGCGTGTGCGCATGACCGAGCGTGGAAAGGAACTCAGAAAGGCCCAACTTGGTCAAATTGTCGGGTGAAGAATTCTAGCAGAAAGAATTCAAACAATCTGGTAATATCCTTTCACTCCTGATGGAGCACGCATCAAAATTCCTGATAGAAAGGCGGTGAGAATTTGGGGCACAAACGAATGTTTTCACTGAATGTCGTAGACACCGACAAATTTATGGATATGCCCACAAGTACGCAGGCGCTTTATTTCCACCTTGGAATGCATGGTGACGATGATGGTTTTGTATCGTCACCGCGAAAAATTGCCCGTGCTGCAGGCTGCAATGAGGATGATTTAAAACTGCTTGCAGCAAAGGGCTATATCATTCCGTTTGAAAGTGGTGTTGTCGTTATTACCGATTGGACATTGAACAACACACTGCGTAATGACCGGTACAAAGCCACTGTTTACCAAGCGGAAAAGGGCTTGCTTGCCATGAGCGCATCCGGGAGATATGTTCTAAAATCTGCTTCGGATCTTGACGGCATACCAAGTGACAACCAATCGACTACCATTGGTACACCACTGGTTTCCAGTTTGGAACCACAACATAACTTAACAGAACATAACACAACAGAGCGTGATAGCGGCGCTTTTCGCAAAGCGCCGCCGGCGGACAAGCCGCCGCGCGCTCTCTTTGCCCCCCCAACGGTTGACGATGTTAGCGAATATTGCACCGAGAAGGGCATAGCCATAGATCCGGAAAGCTTTGTTGATTATTACGAAACCAACGGCTGGATGGCCGCCGGGAAAAACCCAATGAAAGACTGGAAAGCAGCTGTGCGCAGGTGGGCCAGACTGGAACGTGATAAGCCGGACAAAGGCAACGAAAGATGGCTTGATTAGCTATCATCCAATTCTAGCCGTTTTGGCGGCATCTGGCATTGCGTACAAGCGGCTTTTGCTTTTTTCGGTGATAACTTTCCCTATCGGAGCAGTTAGTCCCATGAAATCGGGGTAAGAATCCCGCCAAAACAGCAAAGTTGAAAGCACCATCATTTTAAGCAAAGGAGCATCGAACCATGGCAAGAGAACTGCCCGGATACCGCGACCAGCTGGAAAGCGTAATTGCAGCCTTTCCCGACAAGGAATGCCTGACCGTTCGGGACACGGCACGGTATACCGGCTTTACAGAAAAGACGGCGGCCACGAAGTTCCCTTTTGTGGGGCACGGTCTTGGCCGATACATCACCCGCACCAGTCTGGCCCGCACACTTGTGGACGTGAACGCAAAAAATAAGCCGCCCTCCCGGACGGCCCAAAACCCACTATTAGTGTAGCACTGTTGGGAGGGCGACACAATGGATAACACCAAAACCATAGAGCAGCGCCACGAAATGAACAGCCGTTTTGCGCAGCTGGCCCGACAGGGCGATCAAGAAGCCCTTGCCCGGCTCTGGGAGATCAACAAGCCTGTTCTGCACACAATGTTCTGGCGCTGGTACAGCAGGAACCAACGCACAGCAGAAGCCGCCGGGGTAACTATGGATGACTTAGAGCAAGAGGGCATCTTTGCCGTAATGCGGGCTGCCGAATACTATAATCCCGAAAAGGGCAGCTTCTTAACGGCTTTGCAATACTGTGTGCTGCACCAAATCCGCGAGACTGTGGGCTGCGTCCATTACGCAACAGCTAAGGACGGCAACAAAATAAGAATCCCGTCAGAGCCATTGAACGCCGCTCAGAGTCTGGATGAAGTGTTGCCGGGTACCGGAGACGAAGCAAGAACGCGCGGCGATATAACACCAGACCCGGCGGCGGCTCTGGAGCTGGAGAAGGCAGAACAAGACTATTATCTGGAAACGCTACGGGCAGTTCTGAACGAGGCGCTTTCCCTTCTTCCTGACCAGCAGCGGGAAATCATCGTGCAACGGTTTTATGATGACTTAACGCTGAAGCAGGCCGCCGAGGCCACCAGAATAACACCGGAACAGGCCCGGCGGCTTGAGTATTACGCCTTTCGCGCCCTGCGGCAAAACGCAGGCCTGCGCAGATTCTACGGCGAAGATCTTCTCTCCCGGGCCTATCAAGGAACCGGCTTCGGAACATGGAAGAGCGGCGGCAGCGTGCAGGAGCGCCTTGTGGAGAGACAGGAAGAGAAGGAACGCCGCCTTGCTGCATCCAGCACAAAGCATCTGGCCGAGCTGCTGGGGCTGCATGCGAAGGAGCTGTACGACTTTTTGGAGTGATCCCCCCATCTTGCTGGGAATCTTTCGACACTTGTGACGAAGGATGTTCCCGCCCTTGCAACCGTGCATTTGTCCGATTGGGGCGTGGTACAGAAGTGTACCACGCAGCCGTGCACACTTGTGTGCATAACAAACAAGCCCTTTCCCCCCACTTCTGGGGGAGCATCGCAACAAATTGCGATGGGGTATCCGCCGTGACTATGCCCACAAGTGGGTACGCTCTTCCCCGGCTCGTTGGGGAACCGTTGCAGCTAACTGCAAAGAGCTGATTCTTTGTGCAAAACGCCAGAACCAGACCATGCCACCGGCGCCGATCCGGCGCGCTGCGGCACTCCTGATTCAACAAAATGCACAAGACAGCCCCGGCGGCTAGATGATAAGGCCCCCCACCCGCACACCAGCGGAAAAATCTAATTCCTACTGGCGAGGGTAACTTTTTCCAACTCTAGCACCCAATTCATGAAAGGGGGTGATTTTATAGAAAAACTGAGTGTTGGTGGCAATACCTATTTGTTTGCCATTGGTGAATGCTTTTCGCAAGAGCTTTCTGCAATCTGCGGGGGCGATATCCGCAAGGTAGGCCACGCAATCGAAGCCATGAGCCACGACGAAAAAACAGCGACAGGAATCCGCTTTGCGTTGGCTATGTCTTTGGATGGTGCGGCTGTGGGCGGTCGTTTTGGCGTTGTTCCGCTCACTGCATCAGACTTGCAAGCGATGACTGAACGCGATCAGAAAAGAGTGCTTAACGCATCATGCAAGGCTATTGCAGCAGTCCAAAAAAAGGCCAAAAAACTTTCAAAAAAGCGAGGTGTAGAAAATGGCCGTAAACATTGGGCCGCGAATCGGCATAGACGGTGAGGCTCAGTTCCGGAAGGAAATCAGCAACATCATCCAGCAGCAGAAAACGCTTTCGTCCGAGCTGAAGGCGGTAACCAGCGCGTTTGATAAGAATGACAAGAGCGAGGAAGCCTTAACAGCTCAGGCAAAGGTACTGAACCAGCAGATTCAAGTACAGCAGCAGCGCCTTGAACAGTTGAAAAAAGGGCTTTCCTCTGCGTCTCAAAAATTCGGCGATGCTGACACCCGGACACTTCAATGGAAACAATCTGTAAACGAAGCCACCGCCCAGCTGAATCGTATGAAATCGCAGCTATCTGGGCTGGAAAACGGCGTGGAAGATGTAGGGGACGCGCTGAAAGATGCGAGCGACAGCGCATTGAGCTTCGGCGATATTCTTGGCGCAGGCGCCTTGATCGAAGGCACAAAGGCAATTGTAGGCGCGTTTGGCGATGCTGTCGAAAGCACGAAAGAGTACCGAAAAATCATGGCCAGCCTAGAAACATCCAGTCAGGCGGCCGGGTATACCGCAGAGCAAACATCCGAGACATTCCGGCAGCTCTATGGTGTTTTGGGCGACGATCAGACGGCGGCTACTGCTACCGCAAACCTGCAAGCCGTCGGGCTGTCGCAAGAGCAGCTGACTGGGCTCACAGACGCGGCCATTGGCGCATGGGCAAGATATGGCGACAGCATCCCCATCGACAGCCTTTCTGAGGCAATCAATGAGACTATCAAAACCGGAACCGTAACCGGCACATTTGCAGACGTGCTGAATTGGGCAGGTCAAAGCGAGGATGACTTCAACGCCAAACTTGCTGAAGCGTCCAACGAAAGCGAGCGGGCCAATATGGTGCTGCAAGCTATGGCAAGTCAAGGTCTTGCGCAGGCCGGTGAAGCGTGGCAGCAAAACAATCAGGATCTGGTGGACGCCAATCAGGCACAAGCGGAATTCAATGAAAATATGGCTGATCTGGCCGAACAAATTTCACCGATTGCAACAGCAATCAAGAAAAATTTCTCTGAAATGCTAGGCACTTTCTCCGACTCTTTAAGCGTTGTGGATTTTGGCGGTCTGGTAAGCGGGGCCGTTTCCATGCAAGAATTTTCCGCACAAATTTCGGAAGCCATTTCTAGCATCACATCCGAAATTGCCGCTAATCTTCCCGAAATTTTGCAAGCCGGAACCCAAATTGTAGCCTCAATCGGGCTTGGAATAATTCAGGCCGTTCCGCAGGTTATGACCGCCGCAAAAGGCTTGATTGATAACTTAACCGCCGGGATAAAGCAAAACCTTCCTAGCATAATTTCCAGCGGCGTGGAGTCTCTTGTTAGCTTTACCGGGGGACTAAAGGAAAATATCGGGAGCCTCGTCGACAGCGCACTGGAAATGATCCAGACTCTTGCTGACGGGATTATCGCGTCCCTCCCTGCCTTGATTGAAAACGTGCCGCTTATTGTCAGCAACGTGGCGAACGTAATCAACGAAAACGCCCCGAAATTGATTGCAAGCGCTGCTGAGCTAATCGGGAAACTGGTAATCGGCCTGATTCAGAATATTCCGGTTATCATTCAAAACATGCCACAAATTATCAAGGCAATTGTGGATTCTATCGCTGCATTCAACTGGGTAAGCCTGGGATCTAGTGTCATCAAAGGCATTGCAACCGGAATCAAAAACCTTGCGGGCAGCTTCAGGAGCACTATGAGCGGCACATTTAAGGAAGCTATGCAGGCTGCAATGGATGCGATCAAGGGATTCCCGAATCAAGCCATTCAGTGGGGGCGGGACATGATCTCGGGATTCGTTTCTGGAATTCTGGACTCCATCGGAAGTGTGGTAAGTGCCGTATCCAGTGTAGCAAATACAATTACCAGTTATTTGCACTTCTCGCGGCCCGATAAAGGCAGCCTAAGACAGTATGAACAGTGGATGCCGGACATGATCAACGGCATGGCAAAAGGCATCCGTGAAAACGCGTGGCAGCTGGAGGATGCGCTCAATGCGGCCACCAGCAACCTGCAAACAAACGTGAGCGTTGCCAGCCTGCCTGCATCCGGCGGCATGAACATGGGCGCTGTGAACATCACCATCAACGCGGCCCCCGGCATGGATGTGAACGCGCTGGCGGATGCTGTGGCGTACAAGATCCAGTCAATGGCTCAAAGAAAAGCGGCGGTCTGGTGAGCGTATAGTTTAAAAAAACGCCCGCTGGGGAATTGCACCGGCGGGCGTTCTGCTGTCACTCAGATTCTCTAAAATCATCCTCAAGCATATGCTTTCCTCTAGCCGGGTGCCCCAGCATTTCCTCCAGCCACGCGATAAAGGGCGCGGTGTATATGTGGGTGATGGCTTTGGTAGATCCAGCCGGAACAATGCCGTTGGCCCAGTGGAATTTACCGGCCACAATCTTCTGCACGAGGATGTCCTCTGTCTCTTTGAGCTGGTTGGCCCGGAACATCTCGACGCATTCATGGGAATTAATTTCAGGTTTCATCATGGACTTTACCTCGTCGGATGGGTTTGTCGGAGTTGGTTTTCGTACCTTCACAATAGCACGCAGCATCCGGCAGCGCAAGCTATAGTGCCAATAAAAAGGCCCGCCTGGACTTATCCTGACGGGCTTCTCTTTGCATCGCTCAATTTGTTAGCAGAGCCGAAATGTTGTCATAGGTTGCGGCAAGTTCCAAACCGTATAGGGTGTAATACTCGAATGAGCTGCAGCGTTTACCAATTCCATAAGCGTTGCCTGCTTCTGTCTTGCCAAGCTGTTTGGCGAATTGGAGCGCGTCTTTGGTGAAGTGTTTGGCTGCTTTGGCCGCTGGTACGGCATCGGAATGCCCTATGATCATTGCCTCCCGGTCGAAGATCCGGCGAACGTCCTCTTTTGTCATGGTCAATTCTCCTTTAATTTAGTTTTCAAGCCAACACGCAAAAGTGGCAACTCTTGCCACAAAAGCGGCGTCGTTTCGGCGCAGGATGTAAAGAAGGTCTAAGAGTCGCTGGTCTGCACCGTTGCGGGCCAGCAGCTCGATGGCTTGTTCAATGGCTTCTTTGTTCATAATGCCCACCCTCATGCAATCGTGAACCGGCGGACGGTCTGGGGCTTGCAGAACATGGCATACAGGCGCTTGTGGGCCGCTGCAAATGCC
>NZ_NFKA01000016.1 GCF_002160145.1 Gemmiger sp. An194
CTAAGACGTGGCTTGCCACACCTCTATTTTCCCTGATAAAAGGCCGCTTTCTGGTTCGATTCCCATCATCTGCTCCACGTCGGAATGGACTGCGCTCCATTCAAAAAGTCCGGCCATTTGGCCGGGCTTTTCTCATACCGCTCCGTCATTTCTCCTTTTCCCCACAAAATTTTGCTGTGCAAACTTTTGCGGGGGCCCCGCCCTGCGGGCCAAGAAGGATTTTTACTTATTCACTGTTCACTCTTCACTGGTTCACACAAAAGCCCTGGTCAAACGACCGGGGCTTTCTTCATCTCTGCGGAGCTGCTCCTTTTCCGGGAACCGCAAGAAGTCTTTGCGCAGCGCAAAAAGTGTGCTATAATAAAAAGAAATCGCAAAATAATACTTTTTTCACGGCTCCAGCCTGCTCCGGCATGGCCCGGCCGGTTTGATGATCTGCCAAAGGAGGGAGCTGCCATGCCCGGCGATCTGCATACTCACACCACATTTTCCGACGGTTCGCTGAAGGCGGACTGGCTGCCCCGGCTGGCCGCCCGCGCAGGGCTGAGCCATCTGGCCATTTCGGATCACGATTCCATGCATTCGGTGCGCTACGGCTACGCCAATCCCCTGCGGGAGAACGTGCGGCTGATTCCCGCCACCGAGCTTACCGCCTTCGATTTTGAACGGGGGCGGCGGGTGCATATTCTGTGCTACTGGCCGGACGAGACTTGCCCGGATCTGATCGCCCATTGCCGGCTGATGGCGGACCGGCGCAATGCAGTCTGCCGCCAGAGCGGCCGGGAACTGGAAGAAATTTACCCCCAGTTCCGGCTGGAGGATGCCCTGGCCCTGGCGCAGGACGGTGGGGTACTGTATAAATCCACCCTGATGCAGGTGCTGTGCGACTACGGCCTGGCGGACGGTATTTACAAAGAGACCTACAAACCTCTCTTCGGCAAGGGCGGCAAGGTGCTGCACGACCCGGAATACCAGACCGTGGACCAGGTGCTGGACGTGATCCGCAAGGCACGGGGCGTGGCGGTGTTTGCTCATCCCAGCGTGTACAAGAGCATGGCGCTGGTCACCGAGCTGGCGCTGGCGGGCCGCATCGACGGCATCGAGATCGAGCATCCCCGCAACACCCCCGAGGACAAAGAGGTGCTGTATCAGCTGGCGGCCCAGTGCAACCTACTGGTCACCGGCGGCAGTGACTTCCACGGCCGCAATACCGGCAGCCCCCGGGCGCTGGGCATGTGCCGCACCGGCGACGATGCGCTGGCCCGGTTGGAGCAGCTGGCCCAGAACCGCAAGGGCTGAACCACACAGCGCGCATGAAGCAGGGCAGCGCTGCCCATCATCAATCCAGACCCGGCGGGGCTGCATCTGCGGCTCTTTGCCGGTTGGAACGGGCGGGGAGTTTTCTCCGTGTCCGCTTAATAAAATCAGTGAGCCAAAATCAAAGGAGAAACCCAATATGACCCATACCTACCAGAATAAAGGCGTGTGCTCCCGCAGCACCACCGTGACCCTGAGCGAGAACGGCATCATCCAAGAAGTGAGCGTTGTGGGCGGCTGCAACGGCAACCTGAAGGGCATCTGCCAGCTGCTGCAGGGCATGCCCGCCGCCGAGGCCATCCGCCGCATGGAGGGCACCACCTGCGGTCCCCGTGCCACCTCCTGCCCGGACCAGATCGCCAAGGCCCTGAAGGCCGCTCTGCAGGAAGAGGGCCTGTAACCCGGAAATGTTCCCCAAAAACCGCTTTTCCCCAGGAAGGGAAAGGCGTTTTTTTTTGCGCCATGGGGGGTCTTGTAAAATCGGGTCAATGGGGTACAATGGACCCAGAAACCCTGACCGGCGGGTCAAGGTAAAACAGAGGGAAAGGGGATGGCAGGATGGACCGGCTGCGCCAGCTGTCCAAGGAAAAGCGCAAGGCGGTGATGCACGCCGCCATGGAGGTGTTTGCCCAGAGCGACTACAAGCGGGCCAGCACCGAGGAGATCGCCCGAAAGGCGGGCATTTCCAAAGGGCTGTTGTTTTATTACTTCAAAAACAAACAGACGCTTTATCTGTATCTGGCCCGCTATCTGCAAAGTTTCATCGAGCAGAACATGAAGATGGAGCAGCTGGCGGGCATCACCGACTTTTTCGACCTGCTGGACTACGGCATGGAGGAAAAGCTGGCCATTCTGCGCAAGCTGCCCTGGGCGCTGGAATTTTCGGTGCGGATGTACTACACCGCCGAGCGGGAAATCGGCCCGGCGCTGCAGAAGTATCAGGTGCGGGTGCTGGAGGAGCTGTGGGAGCGGTATTTCACCGGGGTGGATCTGGAAAAATTCCGCCCCGGGGTGCAGCCGCGGCAGGTGCTGGACATGCTGGTCTATCTGACCGACGGTTACATCCACCGCCACCGCATGGAGCAAAAACCCCTGGAGCTGGAAGAGCTGGTGAGGGAATACATGGTGTGGCGGGGCATTTTGCGCAGCTACGCCTATAAGGAGGAGTATCAATGAGAGAAACAGCGATCGAGGTCAGCGGCCTGACCAAGGATTACGGCGGCGGCCGGGGCGTGTTCGGGCTGAGCTTTGCGGTACAGCCGGGCGAGGCCTTTGTTATTCTGGGGCCCAACGGCGCAGGCAAGACCACTACGATTCGCCAGCTGATGGGCTTTGTACGCCCCGGAGCAGGCAGCGCGCGCATCTTCGGGCAGGATTGCTTTGCAGGTGCTGCCCAGGTGCAGAGTCAGGTGGGCTACCTGCCCGGTGAGCTGGCCCTGATGGACGATATGACCGGCGCGGCCTTCATCCGGCTGATGGCCGGGCTGCGGGGCCAGAAGGACCTGAGCTACGCCTGGCAGCTGTGCCAGCGGTTTGGGCTGGACGCAGGGCAGAAGATCCGCAAGATGTCCAAGGGAACCAAGCAGAAGGTGGGTCTGGTGTGCGCGCTGATGCACCGCCCCCGGCTGCTGATTCTGGACGAGCCCACCAGTGGCCTGGACCCGTTGATGCAGAACCAGCTGTGGGAAATTCTGCTGGCGGAAAAGCAGCGGGGCGTGACGATTTTGCTCTCCAGCCATATCTTTGAAGAGGTGGAGCGGCTGTGTGACCGGGCGGCTCTGCTGCGCGGCGGACGCATCGCGGCGGTGGAGCAGCTGGGCGAGCTGCGGGCCAAGGCAAGCCGGGTGTATCAGCTGCGGTTTGCGGGTGAGAAAGAGGCGGCAGCCTTTGCGGCGGCCTGGCCCGGCGCGGCGGCAAAGGGCGATTGGGTGCAGCTGCAGTTGAGCCGGGGCGAGCCGGTGGCCCGCCTGCTGGCGATGGTTGCCCAGAGCGGTGTGCAGGACCTGCAGACCCGGCAGGAATCGCTGGAGGACATGTTTTTGCGGATGTATGGGGGGCGAAACGAATGAGCGGAGCATTGCTGAAAAAGGAGCTGCGGGCCAACGGCCTGTTGGCGGTGATCTTTCTGGGGGTGGTCACCCTGTACGGGTCCATGATCACCAACATGTTCGACCCGAAGCTGGGCGACAGCCTGAACGCCATGATGGAGACCATGCCGGAGCTGTTCGCCGCCTTCGGCATGAGCAATCCGGGGGCCAGCCTGACTCAGTTTCTGGCCAACTATCTTTACGGCTTTCTGCTCATTGCCCTGCCGCTGGTGATGATCCTGCTTCTGGTGCAGCGGCTGTTGATCCGCTACACCGACCGGGGCGCCATGGCCTGGCTGCTGGCCAGCCCCACGCCCCGCTGGAAGCTGGTCCTCACTCAGGCCTTTGTGCTGGTGGCGGCGGTGGTGCTGCTGGTGGGCTACATGACCGGTCTGTGCAGCGTGCTGGCAGAGGTACTGTTCCCCGGCGAGCTGGAGCTGGACCGTTTTGCACTGGTGAACTTGGGTGATCTGGGGCTTTTGCTCTTCTTTGCGGGGCTGTGCTTTTGCTCGGCCTGCCTGTTCCAGAGCAGCGGCCCGGCCCTGTGGGTAGGCGGCGGTCTGAGCGTGGCCTTCCTGCTGCTGGATATGCTGGCCGGTGTGGGCGAGCAGGCGGAGTTCCTGCGCTGGTTCACCCCGGTGACCCTGTACGACCCGGTGGTGCTGGCCAACGGCGAAAACGTTCTGCCGCTGGTGGGGCTGTATCTGGGGGCAGTTGTCCTCTTTGCCGCCGGAATGGTGGTGTTCACCCGGCGGGACATCTGCGTGTAATCCTTTTTCAATAAAAGAAAGCCGCCTTTCGGTATGGAAATGCCGGAGGGCGGTTTTTTGTGCTCTTTCGGTTTAAATGCTGCCCCTGCCGGGCCATACTCTTGCCGGAACCAACAAACGAAGGGGGAACGATGGCAATGAGCTACCGGTTCAAAGGCTTTTCCCGCAGTGCGGCGAAGATGCTGAATCTGGCCCTGTCGCTGGCAGGGCAGCGGGGGCAGCGGCAGGTGAGCACCGGACACATCCTGCTGGCGATCCTGACCCAGGGAGGCAGCCCGGCAGCGAACCTGCTGGAGGCCCGCACCGTGACCCGGGCGAAGATTCTGGGTAAGGTGGAGCAGCAGCCGGGCGGTGCGCCCTGCCGCCCCGGCCCCAAGGATATGGTGGCGGAAAGCTGCAAGGCCCTGGATTTCGCGGTGCTGGGGGCCCACGCCGCCCGCATGAAGGAGGCTCAGTGCGAGCATGTGCTCTGCGCCATTCTGGAAGACCCGGCCTGCACCGCCAGCCGCTGGCTGGCCGAGCTGGGGGTGGATGTGAGCGCCGCCGCCAAGGAGTGCCGTCAGCTTTCCGGCCAGCTGGTGCTGCCGCTGCAGCCCAAATTCAGCGCACCGCCTCCCAGCCGGGGCAGCCGTGCCAGCGACAAATACGGCAAGGACCTGACCCGCATCGCGGCGGAGGGCGGGCTGGACCCGGTGTTCTGCCGGGAGAGTGAGCTGGAGCGAATGATCGAGATTCTGTGCCGCCGTCAGAAGAACAACCCCTGCCTGGTGGGGGAGCCGGGGGTGGGCAAAACCGCCCTGGCCGAGGCACTGGCCCAGCGCATTGCCGCGGGCCGGGTGCCGGGCAGCCTGCAGGGCCGCCGACTGCTCTGCCTGGATATGGCCAGCCTGGTGGCGGGCACCAAATACCGGGGCGATTTTGAGGAGCGGCTGAAAAATTTGCTGGAGGAGATCTGCCGGGAGGGCAATACCATCCTGTTTGTGGATGAATTGCATACCGTGGTGGGCGCGGGCGCGGCGGAGGGTGCCATCGACGCGGCCAATATCTTAAAGCCGCTGCTGGCCCGGGGCGAGCTGCGCATGATCGGCGCCACCACTCAGCAGGAATACCGCCGCTGCATGCAGAAGGACCCGGCGCTGGAACGGCGGTTCGGCCGGGTGCTGGTGGAGGAGCCGGACCCGCAGCAGGCGGTGCGCATCCTTCATGGCCTTGCTCCCCGATATGAGCGTTTCCATCAGGTTACGCTGCCCCCGCGCACGCTGGAGGCGGCGGTGGAGCTTTCGGTTCGGTATCTGCCGGGGCGCTTTCTGCCGGATAAGGCCATTGACCTGATCGACGAGGCCGCCGCTGCGCTGCACATCCAGAGCCAGGACCAGCCGGGTACGCCCACCCTGGAGCCGGAACAGCTGGCCCAGGTGGTGGCGCGGGCCAGCGGTGTGCCCGCTCAGCGTATCACCGAGCACCAGCGCCGCAAGCTGGATCTGCTGGAGCAGCGGTTGGCCGGGGCGGTGGTGGGCCAGCCCCAGGCGGTGGCCGCGGTGGCGGGAGCAATCCGCCGGGCCTGTACCGGCCTGCGGGATTCCACTCGTCCCATGGGGGCGTTTCTCTTCCTGGGGCCCACCGGTGTGGGCAAGACCCATCTGGCCCGGGCGCTGGCCAGCCAGTGGTTCGGCAGCGAAAAGGCACTGCTTCGCTTTGATATGAGCGAGTATATGGAGGCCCACGCCGCCGCCAAGCTCATCGGTGCGCCTCCGGGCTATGTGGGTCATGGCGAGGGCGGTCAGCTCACCGAGGCGGTGCGCCGCCGCCCCTACAGCGTGGTGCTCTTTGACGAGATCGAAAAGGCTCACCCGGACGTGCAGAATCTGCTGCTGCAGATTCTGGAGGAGGGCCAGCTCACCGACAGCGAGGGCCGCAAGACCGGTTTTTCCCACTGCATCGTGCTGCTCACCAGCAATCTGGGGGCGCGGCATCTGTGTGGCCAGTCGGAGGCACTGGGCTTTGCGGCCGGGCAGGCAGCACAGCTGGCCCGCCGAAAGGAACTGGCTCTGGAGGAGGCCAAGCGATTTTTCCGGCCGGAGCTCCTGGGGCGTCTTGATGAGGCAGTGGTTTTCTCGCCGCTGGAGGGACCGGCGCTGGAGCAGATCACCGAGCAGCTGTTGGACGAGCTGGAGCAGCGGGCAAACCGCAGCGGCTACCGGCTTTGCCATACCCATGAGCTGACGCGGGAGCTGGCCCGGCGAGGCAAAAGCGCCTACGGGGCCCGGGAGCTGCGCCGGCAGGTGAGCCGGGCAGTGGAGCAGGCTTTGGCGGACAGCATTGCCAGCGGGCAGGCCCAGCCGGGCCAGAGCTTCACCGCCTGTGTGCAGCAGGGGCAGGTGTGCCTTTTGCCCGGTCAGCCGGAGGCAGGCGCACCTCAGCCGGTGCAGGTATAACAAAAAAGGCAGGTCGCGTTGACCTGCCTTTTTGCGTTGTTTTGTGGTTTTACACCTTCTTGCGCAGCAGCGAGAAGGAGAAGAAGTTGGTGTAGTAGGAAAGGGAATACATCACCGGCCGTGTCAGCTTGGAGAAGCTGATCTCATCCATCAGAAGCAGAGCCTCGTGATCCGGAACCTCCAGCGTTTTGCGAATGGCCGCATCGCCCAGCACGGCACTGGTATGGGTGACAGTGCTGGTCACCGAAACGCCGCACACCTCTTCCAGAATATCGAAGATGGGGCGGGCAAAATCCTGCCGCTGGGCACTCTCGTGGTCCAGCAGCTTGGCGGGCAGATAGTCCACCGAGTAGATCACCGGCATTTCTCCTGCCAGCACCCGCTTGCGCACCATCAGCACCGGGTCGCCCACCTCCAGCTCCAGCTGGTGGGCCAGGTGGCTGTCCGCATTCAGCTGCTGCACCGAGATGCTGTCCGCATGGGGAATGTAACCGGCGGCACGGATCATGGCGCTGTATTCAAATTTCTGGTCCAGGCGGTTGTCCAGCGCCACGATGCGCCGGTTCACCACGGTGCCGATGCCCCGCACACGCTCCACGTAGCCTTCCCGTTCCAGCTCGGCCAGTGCGTCCCGGATCACGGTGCGGCTGACACCCAGGCGGGCCGCAAGCTCCACCTCGGCGGGCAGCCGCTCACAGCTCTCGTAAGGGCCGGTGCGCATCTCGCGCAGCAGCTGGGCCGCGATCTGCTGGCTGATCACCGCGCCGCCCAGCGGTCCCGCTTCACCGGTTTTTGCTCTTGCCATATCCAATTGCCTCCTGCACACGAATAAATCATACTTTAGAAAAAGTATAGCACAGCCCGGGCCATTTGCGCAACAAAAAAGCCCGAAGCGGCTCCAAACAGGAACCGCTTCGGGCAAGGCAGTATGGCGAAACGACGTTAAACGCCGCCCAGATGCTTGATCTTGGTGTTGTAGCTGCGCCGGAACAGGGTGAGCGCAAAGCACAGCGAAACCGCTTCTGCAATCAGGAAGGAGTACCATACCAGATTTACATTGCCGGAAAGCGACAGCAGCCAGGCAATGGGCAGAATCAGCACCAGCTGGCGGAAGGCACTCATCAGAAGGCTGTGCAGGCCCTCGCCCAGCGCCTGGAACAGACTGCTCAGCACGATGGCGATGCCCGCGAACACAAAGCTCAGCGAGATGATGCGCAGGGCAGGCTCGCCGATGCGGGCCAGATCGCCGCCGTCGTTGAACAGGGCCAGCAGCTGACCGGGGAACAGCTGGAACAGCGCGGTGCCGAAGATCATGATCACTGAGATGGAGAGCATGGCGATTTTGGTGCAGGCCAGGATGCGCTGCTTTTTAGCCGCGCCGTAGTTGTAGCCCACAATGGGCACCAGAGCGCTGGTGAGGCCGAAGCCGGGCATGAATACGAAGTTCTGCAGCTTGAAGTAGATGCCCAGCACCGAAACGGCAGTCTCGGAGAAACCGGCCAGAATGAAATTCATGCCGAAGGTCATCACGCTGGAGATACTCTGCATGATGATGCTGGGCAGGCCCACCGAATAGATGCTCTTCACGGTGGGCAAGTCGAAGCGCAGGGCGCTGATGCGCAGCTTGACCTCGTTGTTGTGGCGCAGATTCAGCCACAGGCAGACGCAGCAGCCGATCCACTGGCCGATCACGGTGGCCGCGGCCGCGCCTGCCACGCCCATCTTGGGCAGGCCGAACATGCCGAAAATCAGAATGGGGTCCAGAATAATATTGATCACCGCGCCGGTGAGCTGGCTGGCCATCTGGTAAACGGTCTTGCCGGTCACCTGGATCAGCCGCTCCAGGCAGATCTGCAAAAACATGCCCAGACTGAACACCAGGCAGATGCGCAGGTAGGCGGCACCGCCCTGAGCAACCTCCGGTTTTTTGGTGAAGAAGCTGAAGAACAGCTCCGAGAAGAACAGCCCGAACACCGCGAACACTGCCCAGCTGGCCACCATGAGCAGAAGGCCGTTATGGGCCACCCGGTCGGCGGCCTTGCGGTCGCCCTCGCCCAGGCGTCGGCTGAGCAGGGCGTTCACACCGATGCTGGTACCCACCGATACCGAGATGGTGAGCATCTGCACCGGATAGGCAAAGCTCACGGCGGTGAGAGCCGCGTCACTGAGGCGGGCCACAAAGATGCTGTCCACCACGTTATACAGCGCCTGCACCAGCATGCTGATCATGATGGGGAAGGCCATGCCCAGCAGCAGCGGGGCCATCGGCTTGGTTCCCATGATGTTTTCCTTCATTTACACAATCCTCCATTTTCACACACAGTCAAAAGCCCCGTTTTGGGGCAAAACAAAGGAAACGGGGCGGAGCGCCGGTTCCCCATTTTTGGGGAAAGGCGCTTGTCACGTTTCCTTTTTGACGTTTGTTGGGCGGGGCAGCCCCGCGCTTGGTCACATCCGGTTTTTCAGGCCCCGGATGTCTTTTCCCAGAAAGAGCACCGGCTCGCAGCTGCCGCCCAGGCGGCTGGCAACCTTCTCGGTGTAACGGACCTCAAAGGCCTTACCGTCCACAATGTTGGTGGTGTAGATAGTGGGCCGGTTTTCCAGGATGCGGGTGTTCAGAATATTGTAAAAGCAGCTGGACATATAGGGGTTTACATACTCGGTGCCCAGATCGTCCAGAATGAGCAGATCCGCCTCCATTACTGCCTCCAGCAGAGGGCAGCTGTCCGCAAAGCGCTCCCGCTCCAGCTGGCTGAACAGGTTCTGGGCGCAGATGTACACCACGTTGAAGCCCTTTTCCAGCACCGTTTTGGCAATGGCCAGGGCGGCGTGGGTCTTGCCCAGGCCTGCGTTGCCGTAAATCAGCAGATTGGCGTTGCGCATATCGAATTCCCGGGCATAGGCCTGCAGGTAATTCAGATTGTCCTGCATCAGGGCGCGGATGTTCTCGCCGGTGGCCGGGTCGATAGCGTCCGGGTAAAGCGAAAGGTCCATGCTCTCAAAGCTGCACAGGCTCAGCGGGGTCTCCTCGCTGATCTCCTCCCAGCGCAGCTGCCTTGCCAGCTTGCCCACGCAGGGGCACAGGCGGCCGTTCACCATGCCGGTGTCCTGGCAGTCCGGGCAGGTGTAGCGGGGCTCCAGGCTCTGGGGACCGTAACCGTTTTCGGCCAGCAGTTGCCGGAGCTCCTCCTGGGTCTGGCGGCGCTGCTCGGCCACCGCCTGGCGCTCGGCCTGGGGTGCGCCCTTGGCGGCCAGCTCCATGGTGCGCAGCCCCAGCGACTGCACCTGAGCCTCCAGCTCACCCAGCCAAGGCAAAGTAGCCAGCGCCCGTGCCCGGCGCTCCTGGGCCTGGGTCACCGCCCGCTGGCGGCGGCTGGCCACCTGGCGCAGGGCTTCCCGGTAAAGTTCGTTTTTGGTACGCATGGCTTATTCCTCCTGTTTCAGGCGCAGCGGACGGCGTGCGGGCCGCTGCAGAATGTCGTTGCCGCTGGGGGCCTGCCGGTCCACCCGCGTGTTTGCGCCGGTCAGCGAGCCGCCGCCCCGGGCATCGGCAGGGGTGCGCCAGCCCTTGGCGTACCAGCTTTTCAAGATGCCGTTGATGTATTTGGGGTCCTTACTGCCGTTGCCGTGCAGCACCGCCTCCTCCACCATGGCGTCCGAGTAGCCGAACTCTTCATACCAGCGGCGGATGCACCGCTTGTCCGCCAGAGTGAGCGCGCCCACGGGCATGCCCAGAATGGCGGCAGCCTTTTCCTCCCGCTGGCTGCGTTCCTTCAAGCGCTGCAGATAGGCCTCGGCCTCCTGACCGGTGGTCACACCCTCCTGAGCCCAGCGGTCCAGCTCCCGCTCCAGCTGCGTCACCGAATGACGCCCCTGGCTGGAAATGTGCGCCGCGCACAGCAGGATCAGATCCACCGGAATGCTCTCGTTCACATACAGCGACACCAGCCGCTGGATGTCCTTCTGGCCCAGGCTCTGGCCCAGATAGGCCTGGGCCTCGGTGGCCAGAGTGCTCACCATGGGGTCCCGCATGGCGGCCATGCGCAGCTCCTCGGCGGTGAGGGGCGGCTGTTTGACGGGCAGGGGAGCAGGAGGCGCAGCGTCCCGTTCCAGCTCCAGAAGACCTACCCCGTGCCAGAAATCCAGCGCCTTCTGGGCGGCCTGCACGTTTTTCAGTGCCAGCGCGTGGGCGATGTCCTTGGCATCGGTGCTGTGGGTGGCCAGAATGTAAAGCGCCACCCGCATGTGGTCGCCGGTGGCGCGGGTGAGATTGGTGAAGATCAGCTGAGGCACGGCGATGGAATCGCCGGTCTGGCTGCGCAGGCGGTAGGTCATAGGGCAAGGGCTCCTTTTTCGTTCAAACAGGCATACAATGCAGCGCGGGCCCCGGCAAAACCGCCGGCAGCCCATAAAATTACATCTTAAAGCATACCACAAAATCCCCGGTCTGACCAGTGCCCCGCCGCAAAAAGACCGGGGCGGCTTTGCCGCGAATTGACAAACCTGCATGAGGCGTGTACCATTGATTAAGAGAACAGGAAAACCAGCGCCCGCGCCAGGGCGGAGAGGCGGATTGAGAAGATGAAGATCGCAATTGTGACCGACACCAACAGCGGCATTTCGGAAAAAGAGGCAAAAAAGCTGGGGGTATACTGCCTGCCCATGCCCTTTTCGGTGGACGGAGAGTGGATGCTGGAGGGCGTGGACCTGACGGCGGAGGAGTTCTACCGGCGGCAGGCGGCCGGGGCCAACATCACCAGCAGCCAGCCCAGCCCGGAGACCGTGACCAATTTGTGGGATAAGCTTCTGGCCGAGTATGAGGCGGTGGTGCACATTCCCATGAGCAGCGGCCTGAGCGGAACCACCGCCACCGCGCTGGCTCTGGCGGCGGAATACGGCGGCCGGGTCCAGGTGGTGGACAACAAGCGCATCTCGCTGCCCCAGCGCCAGTCTGTGCTGGATGCACAGGTGCTGGCAAAGCGGGGGCTGACTGCTGCCCAGATCAAGCAGAATCTGGAGGAGAACGCCCTGAAGGCCAGCGTGTATCTGACGGTGGATACTCTGAAATATCTGAAAAAAGGTGGCCGGGTCACCCCGGCGGCAGCTGCCATTGGTACCGTGCTGAACATCAAGCCCCTTTTGCAGATCCAGGGCGGCGGCATCGATGCCTTCGGCAAGGTGCGGGGCCTGGCCCAGGCGCAGGACAAGCTGATGGATGCCATCTGTGCCGATCTGACCGGCCGTTTTGCCGGGATGCCCATGCACATCGGCGTGGCTTACTCCGGTGCGCCGGAGGTGGGCAAAAAATGGCAGAAGTATGTGCAGGAGCGGTTCCCTCGCTGTAAGGTGCAGTGCAGTGCGCTGGGTCTGAGCATCGCCTGCCACACCGGCCCGGGTGCGCTGGGCGTGGGCTGCTATTATTATGAAGAGTAAGAATTAAGAACGAAAAAGAGTGTTCCCCTCAAAAAGGAAGGGAACACTCTTTTTTGCTTGACCGGGCGGAACGGCTGCTTCACAGCTGCTCCCGGATACGCCCCAGGGCGTTTTTCTCCAGGCGGCTCACCTGGGCCTGACTGATGCCGATTTCCCGGGCCACCTCCATCTGGGTTTTGCCCGCCAGATAACGCAGAGCCATGATCTTTTTCTCCCGCTCGCTGAGCTGATGCACCGTATCTTTAAAAAGAATCTCGCTGATCCAGCTGTCCTCTCCGTCGCTTTCGCCCACCTGATCCATCACATACATGGCATCGCCGGCGTCATTGTACACCGGTTCGTACAGACTCACCGGCTCCACCACGCTTTCCAGCGCCAGGGTCACCGCACGCTCCGGCATGTCCAGCCGGGCGGCGATCTCCTTCGCCTTCGGTTCCCGGCCCAGCTCCTTCTGCAGCTGCTCTCGGGCCTGCATGGCCCGGTAGGCGGTGTCTCGCATGGAGCGGCTCACCCGCAGGGGATTGTTATCCCGCAGAAAGCGACGGATCTCCCCCACGATCATGGGCACGCCGTAGGTGGAAAAGCGAACATTCAGCTGGGGATCAAAGTTGTCGATGGCCTTGATCAGCCCGATGCAGCCCACCTGGAACAGGTCGTCCATGCATTCGCCCCGGCCGGAAAAACGCTGCACCACGCTGAGCACCAGCCGCAGGTTGCCCTGGATCATGGTCTGGCGGGCGGCGGCATCGCCCTTATGTGCGGCGATCAGAAGCTGCTTTTTTTCCGCCTCGCTCAGTACCGGCAGGCGTGCAGTGTCCACGCCGCAGAGCTCCACTTTGTTGTAATACAAACGCATTCACACTCCAAACAGGCAAGGGTGCCTGTTCAAAGTATGGCCGCGGTGGGGGCGGGGCAGTCAGCGCCGGAGCTGGCAAAATCAGGGCCCACAGCCGCAAAAAAGCAGGAATAACGCGCCGGGACGCACCAAACTCTCCCGCCCGGCATACTGTGAACACAAACGATGCAAGGGAGTGGATGCGACAATGACCTCAGAACTTTGGCTGCTGTGCTGCATGGGAATGGTGCTCCTGCTCACGGCGGGGCTGGCCTTTTTGTGGGCCATCTTTTATGACCGCTGCGCCCGGGAAAAGCAGCAGCTGCAAACACCGGATTTTACCGCAAAGGCGGGCTTCAAGGTGACCGGGCTGCCCGGCATGCCCTATCTGCGGCTGGACCGGGTGTATCTGCTGGGGCGGCGCGTGGGACAGCTGGAATTTTTTATCCAGCCCAGCTGGACGGCGGTGCTTCGGGTGGCGCCGGAGAGCGAGGAGCTGCGTTTGTGGGAGCTGGGGCTGCCGGAGTACGACCAGCTCACGGTGCGGCCGGTGAGCGGGGTGCGCACCGAGCTGCGCCAGGCTCCCGGCGGCAGTGCGCTGGCCTGCTGGCAGCGGGACGGATTTCACTACGGGTTGTATCTGCCGGCGGGGGAGATGGGGCTTGCGGGTAGTCTGCTGGAGCGGTTTGCGGCGGATTGCCGATGTGCCGTCACCCGATAAAAAAACAGAGCCGGGCAAAAAGTCCTTGCCCGGCTTTGTCTTGCATTTGAAAAATTAAAGTGCTTTTTCCAGCTCCCGGCGCAGCCGCAGGATGATCCGCTTTTCCAGCCGGGAAATATAGCTCTGCGAAATGCCGATGGCGTCCGCCACCTCCTTCTGGGTGCGCTCGATGCCGTCGGTCAGACCGAAGCGCATCTGCATGATCTGCCGCTCCCGAGGGGCCAGCCGGGCCACCGCCTGGAGCAGCATGTCTTTCTCCGCATCCTGCTCCAGCTGGGCACTGATCTGATTCTGGTCGCTGCCCAGTACGTCCGAGAGCAGCAGCTCGTTGCCGTCGCCGTCGGTGTTCAGCGGCTCGTCGATGCTGGCTTCCTGACGGCGATTGCTGCTTTTGCGCAGGTACATGAGAATTTCATTTTCAATACACCGACTGGCGTAGGTGGCCAGCTTGATATTTTTGGAGGGGGCGAAGGTGTTCACCGCCTTGATCAGCCCGATGGTGCCGATGGAGATGATGTCCTCCACCGAGACATTGCTGCCCTCGAATTTTTTCGCGATGTAGACCACCAGCCGCAGATTGTGGGTGATCAGGATGTCCCGGCAGCTCTGGCGGCCCTCCTCCAGCCCGGCAAAGACCAGTTTTTCCTCGGCGGGGGTCAGGGGAGGGGGCAGGGTCTCCGGTCCGTTGATGTAATACACCGCGTCCGGCAGGCAGAGCCAGCAAAGCAGAGCATGCCAGGCGCGTAAAAGCCAATTGCGTTTCATTCCACAGCGCTCCTTTCCTGTCCGGTTTGTGTGAGACGGCGCTGCACAGGCCGGGCGGTATGATAAAATTCTTTGCCGAACAGCGCTTGTACTGAGCCGTCCGCCAGGGTCTGGTCGGTAAAAACCACCAGTACCCGCTCGGCCTGCCGGGCTTTGCCGGGACCGAAAAGCCGGGCGGAAAAGCCGCCCACGGCGGGCAAGGCGCGCATTCCGCCGGCGGTTTTGCAGAGAATCAGCCGTATGGGTACGCCAGGCGGTGGCTGGGGGCAGGTTCCGGTAAAATAGCCCTCCAGAAAGGCAGCAACGGCCTGGGGCAAGGCGCTGCACATGTCGGTATAACTGGCCAGCACCGGCGCCTGGCCGCTCAAGGGGTCCCGCAGCAGGAAGCCGGTATCCAGCAGGGCGGCAAGCGGCGGGCCCTCAGCCTCTCCCAGGGAAAGCCGCAGCTGCCAGCACTCGGTATCCCTGGGCCCGCCGAAGACCAGCAGCACCAGCCGCAGGGCCAGATAGACCAGCACAGCGCAGCCCACCAGTAATGTGGGGGAGACCGCCCAGTAGACCGCAAAGTTGTTGGTCTGGGCTCCCAGCGGCAGATTGCGGCTCAAAGCCAGCAGCACCGCTCCGGCCAGTCCCAGGTTCAAAAGGAAGTACCACACAGTCTGGCGGACAAAGCCTCGCCAGCCCCGGAAGGGAAAGGCGGCGCGGCACACGGCAGCGGCGCTGACAGCCTGGTACAAAAGGCTCAGAGTGGTGGGCAGCGGAGGGGCCAGCAGAATCAGCGCGGACAGGGCAGCCAGCAGTGCCCCGGCACAGCTGCGTCCAAAACCCGGCGGTGCACCGCACACAAAGCCCACCGCGCGCAGTAAAAGATAGGCCACCAGAAAATTCACCAGCAAAAGCACATCCAGATAGATCACGGTCTTCACAGCTGCACCTACACCCCTTTTTTGCCGGGCCTGTTTGCCCGCTCTGGTTTCGATTGTAGCGCAGTGAAGAGGAGAAAGCTGTCAAAAAAATAATGCGCCGCGCACATCTCTCAGTAAGAGACGGTGCACGGCACATTGGTCGTTTTTGAAAAGAAAATCACCAGAGCAGGTGCTCCTTGATGGGGATGCCGCAGGTGTTCAGCGCCCGGATGAAGGAGGCGCTGCCCTTGTAGTGGATGCCTGTAATACCCAGATCGAAAGCGGCGGTGGTATTGGGCTTGTGGTCGTCCACAAAAATGGTCTCGGCAGGGGTCAGATCGTACTGCTCCAGCAGCAGCTTGTAGATGGCCGGGTCCGGCTTGGTAAGCTTGACTTCGCAGGAGGCGATGCCGCCGTCGAACAACGGCCAGAACTCCCGCTGGCGGATCTCGTCGATCACATCCTGAGGGATGTTGGACAGATAGTAGATGGAAAAGCCCATCTTTTTCAGCCGTTTGATCACTTCCACGGTCTTGCGGCGGGTCTTCAGCATGCGGGCCCAGTCATCCAGCACGCTCTGTACCTCGAAGGCGCAGCCGGCAGCCCGGGCCTTTTCCAGCATGAGGGCATTGCCCTCGGACCGGCTCAGCTTTCCGGCGTCCAGCAGCAGCCACTCTTCACTGCCGAAGGTCAGATCGAACACCTTCTGTTCGATTTCCTCGTTATAAAAGCGCTCCAGCAGAAACTCCCGGGGATTGAAGTCCACCACAACGCCCCCCAGATCGAAGATGATGTTTTTATACATAAGGCAAGATTCTCCTTTGCAATCGTTCAAGGGCTGCGCAGCCCGGGGATATTATTTTTATTATACACGATTTTCTTCCCGGGGCAAATGCCCAGGCAAAACTTTGGGCATGAGCTGCCGTGCCAAAGCATATCAATAAAAGAAAAAATAAAGGGGGCGATGGGCTGTGACGTTGCGTCAACTGTGCAAAAAGGATGTGGTGCAGCTGGGCTCCGGTACCAAGCTGGGCCGGGCCGATGACCTGGAGCTGGAGGTAAGCAGCGCCCGGGTGCGGGGACTGATTTTGCGGGGGCGGCCTCGCTGGTTCGGCCTGTTGGGCCACGAGGAAGACCTGATGATCGCCTGGCAGCAGATCGAGACCATTGGTGAGGATGTGATTCTGGTGAACTGTCCGCTGCCGGAGCCTGTGCAGAAACCGGTCGGTGAGGGGATTTGGGCAATCTTTCACAAATTTGTAAGCAGCTGAAAACTTGCGCCGTCTGCAGGATACATCGTATAATAAACAACGTTTCCGTTTTACGTGAGCTTTACAAAAATATCTTTTGGGTAAAAAATTGCCTGGGAAATGAAACAATTGCCGCCGCAGCCTCGTTTTCTTTTCAGCCGAAAAGCGCGGGGCCGGGGCGGGGAAGTCTGCCGTTGCGGACCATGCCGCCCGGTCAAAGGAGGAACAAATCGTTGCAAAGCATCAAGACAAAACCGTCGATTTTTGCCGTCATTACCCGGCGGCTGAGTCCGCTGCGGTATGCCATGGCACCGCTGGTGAGCCTGATCACTCTGGTATGCACCGAGTGGATTCACCGGGGCGAGCTGACCGTGAAGGTCCTCACGGATAATGTGCTGCCCCATCTGCCGGCCTTTCTGCTTACCTGGCTGCTGCTGGGCTGCATTTATCAGGCTCTGGCCCGGGCCACCCGGCTGCATCCGCTGGCGGTGGCTGTGACCGGTCTGCTGGGCTGTATTCCGGCGGCAGTTACATATTTTAAGCTGAAGCTGCGGGGCGAGCCCTTTTTCCCCTGGGATCTGTCCCAGTTTTCCGAAGCCACCGATGTGGCGGGCAAGTCCGGTGTGGAGCTGCAGACCTCCATGTGGGTCAGCGGATTGATCTTCGCTGTGCTGTTCGTGCTGGCCTGCTTTGTACGGGAGCCCAAAACCGGTGTCCGCGCCCGGGCGTTGGCTGCGGGTATTCCTGCCGTCGGTGCGCTGGTGCTGGTGTTCGGGGTGTTCATCAGCCCCACGGTCTCCCAGCTGGTGGGCATCACACCGGATATGTGGATGCAGAATCGCTACTACCGCAACTATGGTGTGATCGCAGGTTTTCTGACCAACATTCAGAATCTGCAGGTGGACAAGCCCGACGGCTACAGCCAGGAGGCGGTGCAGGAAATCATCGATAAGGATGTCTCCCAGGACCTGGCCCCGGAATTTGCGGGCAGCTACAAGAGGGAAGGCGATGGTGCGGTGACCCAGCCCAATATTATCTTCGTGATGAACGAATCCTTCTGGGATGTGGCCGAGCTGGAGGAGTACGGGGTGGAGTTCGATCAGGAGGTCACCCCCAATCTGCACCGGCTGATGGAAAGCGCCGCCTATGGTAAGGCCTACAGCCCCAGCTTCGGCGGCGGCACCTGCGATGTGGAGTTCGAAGCGCTCACCGGCTACTCGGTGGAGTTTCTGCCCAGCGGCTGCAAGCCTTTCCAGCAGCATGTGACCCGGCCCATGTTCTCGGTGGCTTCCTATTTAAAAGAGCAGGGCTACGCCACTCAGGCCATTCACTGCTATTACGCCAAGTTCTGGAGCCGCAACACGGCCTACCCCAACCTGGGCTTTGACGAATTTATTTCGCTGGAGGATTTTGAAAATCCTGAGAAGAAGCGCGACTACTACTGGGGCGGCGGTCTGGTGACCGATGCCGAGATGACCCACCGCATCATCCAGGAATGGGAGGAGCGGGACCAGGACCAGCCCCTGTTCATGCATGCGGTGACCATGCAGAACCACACCAGCTACAACGAGGCCAACTATCCGGAGGAGGAGCTGGTGGATGTTGTGAAGGCTCCCGAAGGCATCAGCGACAAGACCCTGGGCGCTCTGCGGGACTTCGCCACCGGTGTGAAGGAAGCAGATGCCATGCTGGGTGAGCTGACCGATTACTTCTCCCAGGTGGACGAGCCGGTGATCCTGGTGTTCTGGGGCGACCATTACAACCCCATCGGCAGCGGCTATGAGGTTTACACCGCCACCGGTTATTCCTCCTCGCCCAACAGCGAGGCCCCCGAGCTGCACCAGATGCCTTTGATGATCTGGTCCAACTACTGGGATGAGCCGGTGGACATCGGCACCGTGGCGGCCTACGAGATCAGCCCGGTGACCTTCGAGCTGTACGGTCTGGAGCAGCCTGCACTGTTTGACCACCTGGTCGATCAGCTGTCGGCCTACCGCAGCCGTACCCACGGTGTGACCATCCAGCCGGACGGCTCGGCGGACACCGAGGAGCTGACCGAGGAGCAAAGCCAGTGGTTTGACGAGCACTGGATGCTGCAATATGACCTGATGTTCGGCCAGGAATACACCCTGGAAGAACAGTGAGAAGGGGGCGGCGGGGCCTTGCGGGGCTCCGCCGCCCTTATTTGCGGCGTTTCGCGGCTTTTTTCGCGGAGAAATGCGAAAAAATGCTTGTAATCCCGGCACCCTTGTGGTATACTATACCGGCAATACACACGCATTGCTTTGTTCCCCTGTGCCCGCAAGGGTGGGAGAGCATGCATGCAATGCGGAGGTAAAAACAATTATTTGGAGGATTTAAACATGGCAGTAGTATCTATGAAGCAGCTTCTCGAAGCCGGCGTACACTTCGGTCACCAGACCCGTCGCTGGAACCCCAAGATGGCGAAGTACATCTTCACCGAGCGTAACGGCATCTACATCATCGACCTGCAGAAGACCGTTAAGAAGCTGGACGAGGCTTACAACTTTGTTCGCGAGGTTGCTTCCGAGGGCGGCGAGATCCTGTTCGTCGGCACCAAGAAGCAGGCTCAGGAGTCCATTAAGGACGAGGCTACCCGCTGCGGCATGCACTATGTGAACGCTCGTTGGCTGGGCGGCATGCTGACCAACTTCCGCACCATCCGCAAGCGCATCGACCGTCTGGAGCAGCTGCGCCAGATGAGCGAGGACGGCACCTTTGATCTGCTGCCCAAGAAGGAAGTTGCCAAGCTGGAGCTGGAGATCGAGAAGCTGGAGAAGTTCCTGGGCGGTGTGAAGAACATGCACGGCCTGCCCAAGGCGATGTTCATCGTTGACCCCCACAAGGAGCGCATTGCTGTGGCTGAGGCCCGCAAGCTGAACATCCCCATCGTGGCTATCGTCGACACCAACTGCAACCCCGACGAGATCGACTACGTGATCCCCGGCAACGACGACGCCATCCGTGCTGTTAAGCTGATCGCCGGCGCTATGGCCGACGCCGTGATGGAAGGCCGTCAGGGCGAGCAGAACGCCGCCGAGGAGACCGCTGAGGCTGCTGAGGCCTAAGCACCCACCATTTTCCACCGATAACGAAAGGGGATAATAAAAATGGCTTTTACTGCACAAGACGTTAAGAATCTGCGCGAGCAGACCGGCTGCGGCATGATGGATTGCAAGAAGGCTCTGACCGAGTCTAACGGCGATTTCGAGAAGGCTGTTGAGTACCTGCGCGAGAAGGGCCTGGCTGCTGCTCAGAAGAAGGCTGGCCGTATCGCTGCTGAGGGCATGGTTTACGCCACTGTCTGCGGCAAGGTGGGCGTTGTGGTCGAAGTGAATGCTGAGACCGACTTCGTTGCCAAGAACGAGATGTTCCAGAACTTCGTTAAGGACATCGCCACTGTGGTTGCCGAGCAGAACCCCGCTGATGTGGATGCTCTGCTGGCCTGCAAGCTGGGTGAGGACACCGTTGAGGCTGCCCTGAAGGAGAAGATCCTGGTCATCGGCGAGAACATCAAGATCCGCCGCTTCGAGCGTTTCGAGGGTGTTTGCTCCGCTTACATCCATGCCGGCGGCACCCACGCTGTTCTGGTTGACTTCGAGACCAGCGAGGAGATCGCTTCCAAGCCCGAGTTCGAGGCTTACGGCAAAGACATCGCCATGCAGATCGCTGCCGCTAACCCCGGCTACCTGTGCGAGGCTGACGTGCCCGCCGAGGTGATCGAGAAGGAGAAGGAGATCCTGCTGGCTCAGATCGCCAACGATCCCAAGAACGCCAACAAGCCCGACGCCATCAAGGAGAAGATGGTTCTGGGCCGCATCGGCAAGTTCTACAAGGAGAACTGCCTGGTGGATCAGGAGTTCGTTAAGGACAACGAGCTGACCGTTGCCAAGTACACCGATAAGGTGGCCAAGGAGCTGGGCGGCGAGATCAAGATCACCAAGTTCGCTCGTTACGAGAAGGGCGAAGGCCTGGAGAAGAAGACTGACGACTTCGCTGCCGAGGTTGCCAGCATGGTGAAGTAAGTCGAATTCGACTTACCAATGCACCTTTCGGGGTGTGTGATCATTCGCTTTCTTCCTGCCGGAGCAGTACCGGTCCCGTTTTTGTGGGCGAAAGCCTTTGGGAGAACAGGCGGGGCTGAGTGCAGTCCGGTGATTCGATTGTGAATAGAGGCTTCGGCCCGGCGCTCGCGGTGGTTTTTAAGTCGCACACTGCGGAACAAGCGCACAAGGGCTGACAAACAAGCCGTAAAAGGCGGTGCTCAAACGAGCACCGCCTTTTTTCTGTGTTCCATGATGGATTTTAATGGGAAAAAGGGCATAGGAAGGTTGTATGCAACCAGAAAAAATGTCATGTACCGGTGAATCTAAAGTGGGAAAAACTTGGGAATTATTATTTTATGACAATTTTTTCTGCGCGTTTTTGTCCTTTTGGTACATACACATTGTTTCAATGTACTAATTTGCAATAATAAAGTGGTAATTCGACCAAATCGCTTGCAAATGGTCAAAAGTCGTGCTACAATAATCCCTGCTCATGAGAGATAAGAGCCGTCCGCTGAATATCAGGCGGGGCAGGCTCTTTTTTTTGCCCGTTGAAGCTGCGGCAAACCGGGCAAAGCTTTGTGTAAATTACAGTAAAAATTCCATAATGCGGGCTTGCTTTTTGGAATTTTATGTGATACACTTTAGTCAAATAAAACAAGAAAGCAAATTGTGAGGTGCGTAATGGCTGACAAGAATCATCTGAGAAACCCCGCGACCACCGCGTTGTTCGAGGCCATCCTTTCTTTGCAGAGCATGGAAGAGTGCTATACATTCTTTGAGGATCTTTGCACCATGAAGGAGCTGGCCGACATGGCTCAGCGTCTGGAGGCTGCCAAGATGCTGCTGGATGGCAAAACCTACGAGCAGATCGTGAAGAGCGTGGAGATCAGCACGGCGACCATCAGCCGCATCAACCGCTGCATCCAGTACGGCAACGGCGGCTATGAGCTGATCATCGACCGTGTGAAGCAGAATGCTCAGCCCGAGGGCGAGCAGGCTGCGGAATAAGCGGACAAGGTTCCCTTGAGACAAAAAGAACACCCGGATGAGTTCATCCGGGTGTTCTTTTTGTTTGATTTGAGAAGTGGTTTTCTTTGGAAGGATGCTGCGAAAAGCTTAGCCTTCCTGGGGGCGGAAGATGATATTGCCCTCATCGTCCACGCCTTCCACGATGGCCAGGCTGGTGAGCTTGTAGCCTGCAGCACGCAGCGAGTCACCGCCGCTCTGGAAGCCCTTCTCGATGGTGATGCCGATGCCGCATACGGTGGCGCCTGCCTGTTCGCATACATCCAGCAGACCATGCATGGCCTTGCCCACTGCCATGAAGTCATCCAGGATCAGTACCCGATCCTCAGGGCCCAGGAACTTTTTGGCCAGGGTAATGTCGTAGTCCTTGCCGTAAGTAAAGGAATGTACGGCGGAGGTGAAGACCTCGCCGTCCAGATTCTTGCTTTTGGCCTTTTTGGCGAATACCACCGGAACATCAAAGTAACGGGCGGTCATGCAGGCGATGGCAATGCCGGAAGCCTCAATGGTCAGGATCTTGTTGATGCCATCGTCTTTATAAATACGATAGAATTCCTTACCGATTTCGTCCAGCAGGTTTACATCCAGCTGATGGTTCAAGAAGGAATCCACCTTAATGATATTGCCCGGGCGGACTTGACCGTCCTTAACGATTCGCTCTTCCAGCAGTTTCATACCTTTATAACGCTCCCTACACAAAAGTATCCCCACCGCGGGCAAAATGCACACACGGAAAAAGGTAATACACCTATTATACAGAAAAGCGGAGGGTTTGCAATGCTTAAAACGTTCTTTTTTGCTGAAAAAACAGCTTTTTCAGGGATGAATAATAACGAATGCGTTACAAATTGCCAAATGCACAGTTTTGTTTGTCCAAAAAAACAAAGAAGTCTGTGCATTATCACCACCTTTGCGCTTTACAACGATAAAAAGTATGTGAAAATAGCGAATTGCAATTTTGTACTGATGTCCGTATAATTTAGAAAAGCAAAAAATTCCCCCCACAAAAAGCGCATTAGGGGCGTGAGGGGGAAGATCGGAGGAGAATCCACATGAAAAAAGCAATGAGTTTGGTCCTTGCGGCCGCAATGGCATTCAGCTTCGCTGCTTGTGGCGGTGCGTCCGGTACCAGCGGCGCAGCATCCACCGCATCCGGCACCGCGATTAAGATCGGCGGTATTGGTCCCCTGACCGGCGGCGCTGCCATCTACGGAAACGCTGTTAAGAACGGCGCGGCTCTGGCTGTGGAAGAGATCAACGCCCAGGGCGGCCTGCAGTTCGAGCTGAACTTCCAGGACGACGAGAATGACCCGGAAAAGGCTCTGAACGCTTACAACAACCTGAAGGACTGGGGCATGCAGGCTCTGCTGGGCACCGTTACCACACAGCCCTGCCTGACCGTAGCACCTGAGACCGCTGCGGACAACATGTTCCTGCTGACTCCCTCCGCCTCTGCGGTGGATGTCATCAAGGAAGACAATGCCTTCCAGGTCTGCTTCACCGACCCCAACCAGGGCGTTGCTTCCGCGGACTACATCGCTGAGAACGGCCTGGCCACCAAGATCGCCATCATCTACGACAGCTCCGATGCCTATTCTTCCGGCATCCACGACAAGTTCAAGGAAGAGGCTGCCACCAAGGGCCTGGAGATCGTAGCCGACGAGGCATTCACTGCCGACAACAAGACCGACTTCTCCGTACAGGTTCAGAAGGCCAAGAGCTCCGGCGCTGAGCTGGTGTTCCTGCCCATCTACTACAGCGAAGCCAACCTGATCATCCAGGAGATGAACAAGCAGGGCTGCACCGCTTCCATCTTTGGCTGTGACGGTCTGGACGGCCTGCTGACCATCGAAGGCGCCGACACCTCCCTCTTCGAGGGCGTAATGCTGCTGACTCCCTTCGCTGCCGACGCGCAGGACGAGAAGACCCAGAGCTTTGTTTCCAAGTATGAAGAGAAGTACGGCGAGACTCCCAACCAGTTCGCTGCCGACGCTTACGACGGTGTTTACACCATCCTGGCTGCCTGCGAGAAGGGCGGCGTGACCGCGGATATGGATGCTTCCGCTGTTTGCGATGCTCTGAAGACTGCCATGACCCAGATTACTGTGGATGGCCTGACCGGCGAGGGCATGAAGTGGGAAGCCACCGGCGAAGTGAACAAGGCTCCTCGTGCCGTTAAGATTCAGAACGGCGCTTACACCGCAATGTAATTCAAACAGCCCGGCCTGGTCCGGTGCTGAAAGGGCTGCTCGCCGGGGGGCGCAGCAGCCCTTTTTTATTCAAAAAAACAGCAAGATCCGGCAGAAAATGCTGTAGAATTCTTGTGCGCACTTTACAGCAGTGCTATAATAATCCATATATTCTGTGCGGTGGCGGCAGACAGGTGTAGGCATCATCGGTCCGCCGCCGCGAAAAAAGGGGAATCGAGTATGGAATTTTTGTCCTACTTAATCAACGGTATCAGCCTGGGCAGTGTATATGCCATCATCGCCCTGGGCTACACCATGGTGTACGGCATTGCCAAGATGCTGAACTTTGCCCATGGTGATGTGATCATGGTGGGCAGCTACATCGTGTTCATTGCGGTGAACCAGATGGGCATGCCTCCGCTGCTGGCCATTATCATTTCCATGGCTTTGTGCACGCTGCTGGGTATCGTGATCGAGCGGTTTGCCTATAAGCCGCTGCGCAGTGCCTCTTCTCTGGCAGTTCTGATCACCGCCATCGGCGTGAGCTACCTGCTGCAGAACCTGGCGCTGCTCATCTGGGGCGCGGACCCCAAGTCCTTCACCTCCGTGGTGGGGCTGGCTCCGGTGCAGCTGGCCGGTGGCCGTCTGGTCATCTCCGGCGAGACCATTGTGACCATTGTGGTGAGCGCTATCATCATGGCTGGTCTGATCTTCTTCGTGAACAACACCAAAATGGGCCGGGCTATGCTGGCCGTGAGCGAGGATAAGGGCGCTGCTCAGCTGATGGGCATCAATGTGAACTCTACCATCGCCATGACCTTCGCCATCGGTTCTGCCCTGGCTGCAGTGGCCGGCGTGCTGCTGTGCTCCGCCTATCCCACTCTGCAGCCCACCACCGGTGCTATGCCTGGTATCAAGGCCTTCACTGCTGCGGTGTTCGGCGGCATCGGTTCCATTCCCGGCGCCTTTGTGGGCGGCATCCTGCTGGGCGTGATCGAGATCATGAGCAAAGCTTACATTTCCACCCAGCTGGCGGACGCTATCGTGTTCGCAGTGCTGATCATTGTGCTGCTGGTGCGTCCCACCGGCCTGCTGGGCAAGAAAATCAGTGAAAAGGTGTGAGGTGGCGGTTATGAATATGCTGAAAACCATGAAAAAGTCCACCCGCAGCAACCTGATTACCTATGGCATTGTGGTGCTGTTTTATCTGGTGATGCAGCTGCTGGCCAGCGGCGGCGTGCTGAGCAACTCCATGCAGGGCATGCTGGTGCCCATCTGCACCTATGTGGTCCTGGCGGTATCCCTGAACTTGACCGTTGGTATCCTGGGCGAGCTGAGCCTGGGCCATGCGGGCTTTATGAGCGTTGGTGCTTTTTCCGGCGCGGTGTACTGGATGATCGCGGGGCAGAACCTGCCCTCCGTTCTGGGTTTGGCGATTGCCATGCTCATCGGCGGCGTGATGGCCGGTGTGTTCGGCTTTTTGATCGGCATTCCCGTGCTGCGGCTGCGGGGCGACTATCTGGCCATTGTGACCCTGGCCTTTGGTGAGATCATCAAAAATATCCTGAATGCCATCTACCTGGGCTGGGACAGCAACGGCTTCCACTTCTCCATGAAGGATGCCACTGCTCTGAACATGGGCGAGGATGGTAAGGTCATCATCAACGGTGCCATTGGCATCAGCGGCATGACCAAAGCCTCCAGCTTCACTGCGGGCATCATTCTGGTGCTCATCACCCTGTTTGTGGTGCTGAACCTGATCAATTCCCGCGCCGGCCGTGCAATCATGTCCATCCGCGACAATCGCATTGCCGCCGAGGCCACCGGCATCAACGTGACCAAGTACAAGCTGATGGCCTTCATCACCTCCGCCTTCCTGGCTGGCATGGCAGGTGTGCTGTATGCACTGAATATGTCCGCTCTGGCGGCCAAGAAGTTTGACTACAACACCTCCATTCTGGTGCTGGTGTTCGTGGTTCTGGGTGGCATTGGCAACATCCGTGGCTCCGTGATTGCGGCGGCTGTTCTGTATGTGCTGCCCGAGCTGCTGCGTGGTCTGAACGACTACCGCATGCTGATCTATGCGGTGATTCTGATCGTTATGATGATCTTCAACCAGAGCGCCCAGGTGGTCGCCTGGCGTCATCAGGTGTGGGAAAAGCTTTCCACCATCGGTCTGTTCCAGAAGCTGGCGCAGGCGAAAAAACAAAACAAGGGGGAGGCATAATCCATGGCTCTGCTTGAAGTAATGAACGTGGGCATCGCTTTCGGCGGTCTGCAGGCGGTGGCCCAGCTGGATATGAAGATCGAGAAGGGCCATCTGTATGGCCTGATCGGCCCCAACGGTGCCGGTAAAACCACCGTGTTCAATATGCTCACCGGCGTGTATCGTCCCACCGAGGGCGATATCATTCTGGACGGCAAGAACATTACCGGTAAGGCCCCGGCCAAGATCAACCAGGCCGGCATTGCCCGTACCTTCCAGAACATCCGCCTGTTCAGCCAGATGACTGTGCTGGACAACGTGAAGATCGGCCTGCACAACCAGGTCAAGTATCCCATGTGGACCGGCGTGTTCCGTCTGCCCGGCTTCAAGGAAAAGGAGCAGGAGATGGACTACAAGGCCATGAAGCTGCTCAAGATCTTTGATCTGGATAAGGAAGCGGATCTGCCTGCTTCCAGCTTGCCCTACGGCAAGCAGCGCAAGCTGGAGATTGCCCGTGCGCTGGCGACCAATCCCAAGCTGCTGCTGCTGGACGAACCCGCTGCTGGCATGAACCCCAGCGAGAGCGAAGAGCTGATGAACACCATCAAGTTCGTTCAGAAGGAGTTCGATGTGGCCATCCTGCTCATCGAGCACGACATGAACTTTGTAATGGGCATCTGCGAATACATCTATGTGCTGGATTACGGCCGGGTCATCGCCCAGGGCAACGGCGAATCCATCCGCAATAACCCCAAGGTCATTGCGGCATATCTGGGAGGTGACTGACCATGGGTGAGATGCTTCGCGTAAGCGATCTGAATGTGTTCTATGGCTCCATCCATGCCATTAAGGATATCTCGTTCCACGTGAACGAGGGCGAGATCGTGACTCTGATCGGTGCCAACGGCGCCGGCAAGACCACTACCATGCATGCCATTTCCGGCCTGCTGAAGCCCAAGAGCGGCACCATCGACTTTCTGGGCAACCGCATCAGCCAGATGGAAGCCCATAAGATCATCCGGCTTGGTCTGGCCCAGGTGCCGGAAGGCCGCCGGGTGTTCAGCCATCTGACCGTGCAGGAGAACCTGTCCATGGGTGCATTTACCCGCAAGGACGGCGCTTCCGCCATCGCTCAGGATCTGGAGATGGTGTTCGACCGCCTGCCCCGCCTGAAGGAGCGGCGCAAGCAGCAGGCGGGCACTCTGTCCGGCGGCGAGCAGCAGATGCTGGCCATCGGCCGTGCACTGATGTGCAAGCCCAAGATGCTGCTGCTGGACGAGCCTTCTATGGGTTTGTCTCCCCTGCTGGTGAAGGAGATTTTCAAGATCATCGAGGACGTAAACAAGGACGGCGTGACAGTTCTGCTGGTGGAACAGAACGCCAAGATGGCCCTAGAGATTGCCGACCGTGCCTACGTGCTGGAGACCGGCACCGTGAAGATGGAAGGCCCCGCCGACGAGCTGGCCAATAACATCGAAGTGCGCAAAGCCTACCTGGGCTGCTGAGCCAAAACAATCATTCAAACGGCCCTGCCGGCGATTCCCCGGCGGGGCCGTTTTCTCTGGCGACCGGCAGGCAGGACAGAATAAACCCGCTGTATCAACCGGAGAAAATATGCTATAATAAAAAGCACTCAGCCCATCAGGCGGCATTGGCCGCGCAGGGCGGGTGCTTTTTGCTTTGGTATGGAGGCGGTTTTCGTTGACAAAGGATCTGACCCAGGGCGGCATTACCAAGACCCTGGTGCTGTTTTCGCTGCCCATGATCGCGGGCAATCTGCTGCAGCAGCTGTACAACATTGCCGATACCCTGATCGTGGGCCGGTTTCTGGGGGCGAATGCCCTGGCGGCGGTGGGCTCGGCCTACACGCTCATGACCTTCCTCACCTCAATTCTGCTGGGCCTTGCCATGGGCAGCGGAGCGCTGGTATCCATCTGCTGGGGCCAGCGGGACGGGGAGCGGATGCGCTCCTGCGTGGCGGCCTCCTTTACGCTGATCGGCGTGTTGGCTGCCCTGCTCACCGTGGGAGTTTATCTGCTGGTGGACCCTATTTTGGCTCTGCTGCAGGTGCCGGAGCAGGTCTGGAATCTGATGCGGGTGTATCTGCTGGTGATCTTTGCGGGCATTCCCGCCACCTTCCTGTACAACTATTTCGCCTGTATGCTGCGGGCGGTGGGCAACTCGGCGGTGCCGCTGGCCTTTCTGGGTGTTTCCTCGGTGATGAACATCGGCCTGGATCTGCTGTTTGTGCTGCGCTTTGACTGGGGTGTGGCGGGCGCGGCCTTTGCCACCGTGCTCAGCCAGTATCTGTCCGGCATCGGGCTGGCGGTGTACAGCCTGTTCGGCGCCCGGGAGCTGCTGCCCCGGAAAAAGCACTGGCGCTTTGGTCGGGCCCGTCTGGCCGAGGTGGCCAGTTACTCACTGCTCACCTGCATGCAGCAGTCCATTATGAACTTCGGCATCCTGATGGTGCAGGGACGGGTAAACAGCTTCGGCCCGGCGGTGATGTCCGCTTTCGCGGCCGCGGTGAAGATCGACACCTTTGCCTACATGCCCGCTCAGGACCTGGGCAACGCCTTTTCCACCTTCGTGGCCCAGAACTACGGGGCAGGCAAGGCCGACCGCATCCAGAAGGGCATCCGGCGGGCGGTGGCCATCTCGGCCGGGTTTTGTGTGGCAGTGAGTGCCCTGGTATTTGTTTGCGCTCACCCGCTGATGCTCATCTTTGTGGCCCCTGAGGAAACCGAGATCCTGTCCATCGGCGTGCAGTATCTGCGCATTGAGGGAAGTTTTTATTGCGGCATCGGCTGTCTGTTTTTGCTGTACGGCCTCTACCGGGCCATGGAAAAACCGGGCATGTCGGTGGTGCTCACCATTCTTTCACTGGGCACCCGGGTCATCCTGGCCTATGGCCTGTCCGCCATCCCGGCCATCGGAGTCACCGGTATCTGGTGGTCGGTTCCCATCGGCTGGTTCCTGGCGGACCTGGTGGGCTTTGTATATTACTGGAAAAACCGTGCCCGGCAGCAGGCTGTGCTGACCGGGAGCGCAAAAGGAGAAACAGCATGAAAGAACGCTTGACACATCTTTACTTCGGCAACGGCAAGGGCAAAACCACCGCTTCCATGGGCCTGGCGCTGCGGGCGCTGGGCAACGGCTGGCGTGTGGTGGCGGTTCAGTTTCTGAAAAGCCACCCCAGTGGAGAGGTCGCCGGGCTGGAAAAGCTGGGTGCAAAGGTGATCCGCAGCACCGAGACCATGAAGTTCGTGTTTAAAATGACCGAGGAGGAAAAGCAGGCTGCCCGTGCCGTGCAGCAGAAGATGCTGAACGAGGCCATCCGTCTGGTGAACGAAGGGCAGGTGGACCTGCTGGTGCTGGATGAGGCGGGCTCCCTCTGCCAGCTGGATATGCTGGAGGATATGAATACCCTGCGTCAGCTGGTGGAGCACAAGCCCGCCGGACTGGAGCTGGTGATCACCGCCCACGAGCCCACCCAGTGGCTGATGGATGCGGCGGACTACTGTACCGAAATGCGCTGTCACCGCCATCCCTTCGACCGGGGCATCCCGGGCCGCAAGGGCGTGGAGTTCTAAAACGCCTCTGGATAAAAAAACAGAAAACGCCCGTGACCTGGCAAACCGCACAGATCACGGGCGTTTTTTCGTTGTTGTTTATGAAAGAAGAAAAACGGGGAAATTAGCCCTCTTCGGCATTCTCATCCGCTTTGGCAGGCTCCGGCGGAGCCAGAGGGCTTACCACCGCATCCTCCAGTCGGTGGTCCCGCACCCGAGCGGTGTAAATGCACACCGGCGGTAGCTTGGCGGAAAAACGCTCCTGGTCGGCAGGAACCGTGCCCAGCTGACCGAACACAAAGCCGCCGAAGGTGTCGTATGTATCCAGAAGCTCCTCGTCCAGTTCCAGCGACAGGCTGCGGGCGACCTCCTTCAGGGGAGCGGAGCCCTGCACCCGCCAGCGGCCGGGGGTCAGAGGTTCGATCTCCCGGGGTTGAGCGGCCTTTTCCATGTCGTCCTCCAGGTCGCCCACCAGCTGTTCCAGCAGGTCGTTCATGGTCACCACACCGGTCACACCGCCGTATTCGTCCAGCACCACGGCGAAATGGTTGCGGGTGCGTTTCATTTCCCGGAACAGCACATCCGCCCGCAGATGCTGGGGCACAAAATAGGCCGGACGCACCGCCTTTTCCATCACCTGGGTGCGGCTGCGATCCTGCAGACGGAAGTAATCCCGCACGTTCAGCACGCCGACCACATCATCGGCGGTTTCGCCGCATATCGGGTACTTGGCGAAGCGACTCTCCCGGATGGTGGCAGCCCAGACCTCGTCGCTGTCCTCCTGCCAGAGCACGGTCAGCTCGGTGCGGTGGGTGGCAAACTCGGCCACGGTGCGGTCGTCAAACTCGAATACATTCTGGATGAACTCCCGTTCCTCCTGGTCGATCACACCCTTTTTGCTGCCCGCGTCCACCATCATGCGGATCTCTTCCTCGCTCACCTCGTCCTCCTCGGCGTTGGGGTCCAGTCCGCACAGCCGGAGCACAAAGTTGGTGGAGGCGGTGAGCACCCACACGATGGGCGAAGCCACCCGGGCCAGCGCCGAGATCATACCGGACATGGCGAGCGCAAGGCTTTCTGCCTTTTTCATGGCCAGACGCTTGGGCACCAGCTCACCGAACACCAGGGTGAAATAGGAAAGGATCAGAGTGATAAGCACCACCGATACCGCGTTCAGGGTCTGAGCGGGCACCGGCACGCCCAGACTGAGAAGGCCGTCCACCAGGATGCCGGCGAAATTGTCCGCGGCGAAGGCGCTGCCCAGAAAGCCGGACAGGGTAATGGCAACCTGAATGGTGGCCAGAAAACGGGCGGGCTGGCTGGTCAGCCGGGCCAGACGCACAGCGCGCTTGTCGCCCTGGGCGATGAGCTGGGCCAGCTTGGCGTCGCTCACCGAGATTACTGCGATCTCAGCACAGGCAAACACCGCATTCAGTGCGATCAGAATGATTTGCAGAAGAATCTGCCATACAATCGGGTTCATAAAATATAAGCTCCTTTTTCATGTTGGTGAATCAAACAAACAGGCGGGGCGGGCAAGTTGGGGAATGCCCGCAAAGAGGAAAGTGCCGCTAACGCAGCATTCGCAGAAAACGCAAAAAGACACGCCCGTTTTCCGCACAAAGAGAAAACAGGTGTGTCTTGTATCGTCGGTTTGATTCAGTTGCAATGGGGCATCGGGCAGGGTCTCCGTCGTCCATAAATCAAATGCTCTCCTTTTCGGGTTTAGTGGGAATGCCTAGATGATACAGGATATGGGGGCGCTTTGTCAAGCATCGGATGGGGGCGATTTTGGGCGCTTTCACCAGTATCGGCCGGATAATCGCTGTGTACACTGGAAAAACGGAAAAAGCGGCGAAATACCGGCAAATTTTCGGTTTTGCTGTTTTCTTGCCCACGAAGTTGTGCTATAATCATGGGTAAACTGTGAAGCAAACCAGTCGCAAAGGGAGGAAAATCAATGGCAGAAACCATCTTAGTTGTGGACTTTGGCGGCCAGTACAATCAGCTGATCGCCCGCCGTGTGCGTGAGTGCCACGTTTACAGCGAGATCGTGTCCTACACCAAGGCCATGGAGGCCATCCGGGAGAAAAAGCCCGCCGGCATCATCTTTACCGGTGGCCCCAACAGCGTATATCTGGAGGATTCCCCCTCCATCAGCACCGAGGTGTTCGAGCTGGGCATCCCCGTGCTGGGCATCTGCTACGGCTCGCAGCTGATGATGCATCTGCTGGGCGGCCATGTGTGCGTTGCCCCCGAGCGGGAATACGGCAAGACCGAGGTCAACGTGGACACCAAGAGCAAGCTGTTCCAGGGCGTGAGCGAAAAGACCATCTGCTGGATGAGCCATAACGATTACATCGAGAAGGCGGCTCCCGGCTTTACCATCAGCGCCTACACCACCAACTGCCCGGTGGCTGCCATGGAGTGGCCTGAGCGCAACCTGTACGCCGTGCAGTTCCACCCCGAAGTGCTGCACACCCAGGAGGGTACCAAGATGCTCTCCAACTTCGTGTACAATGTCTGCGGCTGCAAGGGCGAGTGGACCATGGACTCTTTCGTGGAGAAGTCCATCGAGGCCATCCGTGCCAAGGTAGGCGACGGCAAGGTGCTGTGCGCTCTGTCCGGTGGTGTGGACAGCTCTGTGGCTGCCGTTATGCTGGCCAAGGCGGTGGGCAAGCAGCTCACCTGCGTGTTCGTAGACCACGGCCTGCTGCGCAAGAACGAGAGCGAAGAGGTTTGCAGCGTGTTCGGACCCGAGGGTCCCTACGACCTGAACTTCATCTGCGTGAACGCCCGTCAGCGCTTCTACGATAAGCTGAAGGGCGTGGAAGAGCCCGAGAAGAAGCGCAAGATCATCGGCGAGGAGTTCATCCGCGTCTTCGAGGAAGAGGCCAAGAAGATCGGTACCGTGGACTTCCTGGTGCAGGGCACCATCTACCCCGACGTGGTGGAGAGCGGCGCCGGCGGTGAGAGCACCGTGATCAAGAGCCACCACAACGTGGGCGGCCTGCCGGATTACGTGGACTTCAAGGAGATCATCGAGCCCCTGCGCGACCTGTTCAAGGATGAGGTGCGCAACGCCGGCCGTCAGCTGGGTATTCCTGAGTACCTGGTAAGCCGTCAGCCCTTCCCGGGCCCCGGTCTGGCCATCCGTATCATCGGTGAGGTGACCGAGGAGAAGATCAAGATGGTGCAGGATGCCGACGCCATTTGGCGTGAGGAGATCGCCGCCGCCGGTGAGGACAAGAACCTGGGCCAGTATTTTGCAGCGCTGACCAACATGCGCAGCGTGGGCGTTATGGGCGACGAGCGCACCTACGACTACGCCGTGGCTCTGCGTGCGGTGACCACCACCGACTTCATGACCGCCGAGCCCGCATATCTGCCCTGGGATCTGATCGCCAAGGTGACCAGCCGTATCGTGAACGAGGTTCCCCATATCAACCGCGTCATGTACGACTGCACCGGTAAGCCCCCGGCAACCATCGAGTTTGAATAAGGTAAAAGTGGATATAAGAGCCCGCAAACCCGCATAAACACTGGGTTTTCGGATTTCAGATTTCCCCTTTGATAGCAGATTGATAGCACCCGTCAATTTCAGAGTTATTCTGGTGATTTGGGTGGCTTGCGAATACGCAGGATTTTTATTCTAAGAGAAAAGGTCTAACTGATTTTTGCTGATCAGTTAGACCTTTTATTTTGCTTCAGTACAAAGAGACCCTCGTTTTTGACAAGACTCTGATTTTTTCTATGGCGAGTTTGGTTATTGTTCACTCAGAAGCCGGTCCACCAGCTGGCGGGCCAGGCGTGCATTCCGGCCACCCCGTTCCAGCGCGTACTGTTCGGCGCGCAGATCCAGCTCTTCCTCCGACAGCTTCAGCCCGGCGGCTCGGGCGAGATGATGCACGATATTCAGGTAGGTGCTCTTGTTGGGCTTGGAGAAGGTGATGTGAATGCCGAACCGGGCCGACAGCGAAACCAGCTCCTGCATGGTGTCGTTGCGGTGCACCTCGTCGCCGTCCCGCTCGGAGAAGGATTCTCGGACGATGTGGCGGCGGTTGCTGGTGGCGTAAATGGCCACATTGCGGGATTTTGCGGTTACCGAGCCCTCCAGCACAGCCTTAAGGGTGCTGAAATTATCATCCTGCTTCACAAAGGAAAGATCATCAATGAAGAGGATGAATTTTAACGGATTGGAGGACAGCTGCTCCAGCACCTGAGGAATGATCCGCAGCTGGTCCTTACGGACCCCCACGATGCGCAGCCCCTGATCGAACAGCTTATTTCCCACCGCCTTCACGGTGGAGGATTTGCCGGTTCCCGCATCGCCGGTGAGCAGAATGTTGGCGGCGGGTTTTCCTTCCAGCAGCGCCTGGGTGTTTTGCAGAATCACCGTGCGCTGTGCTTCGTAGTCCACCAGATCGGACAGGGCCACCGGGTCCGGGTGGGATACCGGCAGGATCTGGCCCGCATCGTCCACGCAGAACATGCCGTGGTTGGCGTAGATGCCGTAGCCATAGCGGTGAATATTTTCCAGCCGGTGCAGAATCAGGGCGGGCAGATCAATGGGACGGCACTGGTACTCCGGCAGAAACTCGGTTTGCTCCATCAGAGCCTGCAGGCAAGGAGAGTCCAGGCAGGCGACCTGCTGCAGGGTAGTCAGCTCAGTTTGCAATGCACGCTGCAGATGGGGCCCGGGCTGCTTACCCGCGCCCAGCATTCGCACGTATACCGTGTCGCTGTTGGCACAGAGCTGTTCAATGTGTCCGGTCAGATCACCGCCATTGGCCTCGTACAGGGCGCAGACAAACACCGCGTAGTGCTCCGGGTCCGGGGTGGCCAGAAAGTCTTCCAGCGCAGCCAGCACCGGGTCAGTACGCAGAGAGCGGAACAGGGCCAGCGCCTGAAGCCGGACGGCCAGCAGCTTCAATTCCTTTGGATTCATATCCTATGGCGCGCCCGGACAAGACGGATAAAGCCTCGCACCGGTTCGCGCCCACCTCCTTTGCAGAAAATAGCAAGCACCGGCCCGGTCTGGAAAACCAGGCGGGCTGGTGCTTGCGGGAAACAGGGGAGGAGATTAGTTGTTGATCAGCTGCTCCTCGTCGCTCCAGCTGTACAGCTTGCGGATCTCCTGGCCGACCACCTCGCTGGGATGCTCGGAAGCCAGCTTGCGCATGGCGTTGAAGTGTACCTGGCTGCCTGCAGAGGACATATCCAGCAGGAAGTCCTTGGCAAAGGTGCCGTCCTGGATGTCCTTCAGGATCTTGCGCATGGCCTTCTTGGTCTCGTCGGTGATGATCTTGGGCCCGGTGATGTAGTCGCCGTACTCCGCGGTGTTGGAGATGGAGTAGCGCATGCCGGAGAAGCCGCTCTGGTAGATCAGGTCCACGATCAGTTTCATCTCGTGGATGCATTCAAAGTAGGCATTGCGGGGATCGTAACCGGCCTCCACCAGAGTTTCGTAGCCGGCCTGCATCAGAGCGCAGACACCGCCGCACAGCACGGCCTGCTCACCGAACAGATCGGTCTCGGTCTCGGTACGGAAGGTGGTTTCCAGCACACCGGCACGGGCGCCGCCGATGCCCAGAGCATAGGCCAGGCCGATCTCCAGTGCATCGCCGGTGGCATCCTGCTCCACGGCTACCAGGCAGGGAACACCCTTGCCGGCCTGGTACTCGCTGCGCACGGTGTGGCCGGGGCCCTTGGGGGCAACCATGATCACGTTGACATTCTTGGGCGGCTTGATGCAGCCGTAGTGGATGTTGAAGCCGTGGGCGAAGGCCAGGGTCTTGCCCTCAGTCAGGTTGGGTTCGATGCTCTTCTTGTACAGAGCGGCCTGCTTTTCGTCGTTGATCAGGATCATGATCACATCGGCAACCTTGGCGGCCTCGTCGCTGTTCATGACCTTCATGCCCTGAGCCTCAGCCTTGGCCCAGCTCTTGGAGCCGGGATACAGGCCGACCACCACGTCCACGCCGCTTTCCTTCAGGTTCAGCGCATGTGCGTGGCCCTGGGAGCCGTAGCCGATGATGGCAACGGTCTTGCCTGCCAGCTTCTGGAGATCACAGTCCTGCTGATAAAAAATTCTTTGCATTGTAATGTACCTCTTTCTTTATAATTTGTATGTTGGAGCGGCACCGACGGAAGAAATACGGTGCCGCCTTAGTAAAAGCGAAGTGAAGTGCTCATTCGTCCACATCTTGGCGAAGCGTGGCGCTGCCCTTTTGCAGGGAAACGCAGCCGGTGCGGCAGATTTCCAGAATGGTATAGTCTCGCATGAAATCCAAAAAATCGTCAATGCGGTGGCTGGTATCGGTCAGGCGGAAGACCATGGAATGCTGGGAATAGTCCACGGTGTCGGCCCCAAAGGCAGAAGCGGCGGCGCGAATCTCTTCCCGGGTGGAGGGCTCATTGGCCATTTTAATGAGCAGCAGCTCACAGCTGATAGAATCCTCGCTGTGCAGCTGGCGAATGGAGCAAACATCCGGCAGCTTCTGCAGCTGACTGATCAGCTGCTGCTCCTTCAGAGCATCGCCGCTGAAGACTACGGTAATGCGGGAATACTGATTGGATTCGGTTTCGCTTACCGTAAGAGCGGTGATGTTGAACTGGCGACGGCGGAACATGCTGGTCACCCGGTTCAGCACGCCAAACTGGTTGCGGACCAGTACGGCGATGGTGTATCGATTCATCTTCAGTCACCTACCTTTGTGATGATTTCCTCCACGCTTCCTCCGGGAGGCAGCATGGGCAGAACAAATTCGTCTTTTTCGATGGCGCAATCGATCAGATAGGGGCCGTCCGAGGCGAAGGCCCGGTCGAGTGCGGCGTTCAGCTCCTCCAGGGTGTCGGCGGTTTCACCGGCCGCGCCAAAGGCTTTGGCCAGGGCGACGAAATCGGTGCTCCGGTTCAGCACCGTGTTGGAGTAGCGCTTGTCAAAGAACAGGGTCTGCCACTGGCGTACCATGCCGAGCACACCGTTGTTCATCAGCAGAATCACCAGGGGAATCCGGTTGCTGACCGCGGTGGCCAGCTCATTCAGGCACATGCCAAAGCTGCCGTCGCCGGTGACCAGCACGCTGCGCTCGCCGGTGGCGAAATAGGCGCCGATGGCAGCGCCCATGCCGTAGCCCATGGTGCCCAGGCCGCCGCTGGAAGCGAAACGGCGGGACTGGCAGAAGCGCAGGGTCTGCGCGGCCCACATCTGGTGCTGGCCCACATCGGTGGCCACCGGGGTGGAGGGGCTGAGCCGCTCGTTCAGCGCCAGGATCGCGTTGCGCGGAGTCAGGCCGGGGCGATGGTCCAGGCTCTCCTCTTCCTCCTGCCGCAGCTGGGCGACCACACTCTGCCATCCCGGCAGCTGGGAGGGGCGGATGAGGGGGAGAAGCGCCTGCAGAGTCTTCTTCACATCGCCCCACAGTCCCACAGTGGCGGGAATATTCTTGGAAAGCTCGGAGCCGTCCACATCCACCTGCACAATGCGCGCGCCCGGGGCAAATTTGGAACGGTTGCCGGTGACCCGGTCGTTGAACCGGACGCCCAGAGAGATGATCAGGTCCGCATTGTGCATTGCCAGCGAGCAGGCGTAGTGGCCGTGCATGCCCTGCATGCCCAGAAAACGGGGATGGTCGGTGGGAATGCCGGAGATGCCCGCCAGCGAACAGCCGATGGGGGCGTCGATGGCGTCGGCCAGCGCCAGCATCTCCTCCTGGGCGGCAGCGGCGATCATGCCGCCGCCAAAATAGATGAAGGGGCGTTTGGCGGCGTTGATGAGAACTGCCGCCTGCTCCACCTGTGCCATAGGGGCGCTCACCGGCTCGTCGGCGGGGACTGGCGGGGCGGGGGTGTACTCACAGGTGGCAATCTGCACGTCCTTGGGAATGTCAATCAGCACCGGGCCGGGACGGCCGGACTGAGCGAGCCGGAACGCCTCACGGATGGTGTCGGCCAGATCCTCCACCGAGCTGACGAAGTAATTGTGCTTGGTGATGGGAAGAGTCACGCCGGTGATGTCGATCTCCTGAAAGCTGTCGGTGCCGATCTGGGTGGTGGGAACGTTGCCGCACAGAGCCACCAGGGGGATGGAATCCAGATAAGCGGTGGCGATGCCGGTCACCAGATTGGTGGCGCCGGGGCCGGAGGTGGAGATCACCACGCCGGGCTTGCCTGTGGTGCGGGCATAACCGTCTGCCGCATGGGTCGCGCCCTGCTCATGGGCGGTCAGTACATGATGAATTTCGTTTTGATACTTGTAAAGACTGTCGTATACATTGATGATCTGGCCGCCCGGATAGCCGAATACGGTATCAACGCCCTGCTCGATCAGGGTGCGGACCAGGATATCTGCGCCGGAAAGGGTCATGGTGGGTTCCTCCTTACGATTGGATTTTCTGAAGTGCGGGGGAAAGATCAGATGATCTTGAAGTTCTCGTTGCGCAGCGACTGGGTGATCAGGCGCACATGCTCGAAGTCACGGGTTTCCATCTCGATGCGCAAAAAGCAGCCGTGAACGCTTTCGGTGTTGCCCTTTTCGTAGTGCACGCCGGTCACGTTGCCGCCGCAGTCCGCGATAATGCGGGAGATGTCCTTCAGCTGGCCGGGCTTGTCGATCAGCTCGATCAGCAGGCTGGACGAGCGGCCGGAATTGCGCAGGCCACGGTCGATCACGCGGGACAGGCTGGTCACATCGATGTTGCCGCCGGAGATCACGCACACGACCCGTTTGCCCTGAATGGGGAATTTGCCGAACATGGCGGCAGCCACCGCCACCGCACCGGCGCCCTCGGCGATCATCTTCTGGTTTTCGATCAGCGCGAGGATGGCGCAGGCCACTTCATCGTCGGTGACCAGGGCGATGTCGTCCACGTAATCGTGGACCAGCTGGAAGGTGTTCTGGCCGGGCTGCTTGACCGCGATGCCGTCGGCAATGGTCTGCACGCTGTCCAGGCATTCGATGGAACCGTTCCGGATGGAGTTGTACATGCTGGGTGCACCACTTGCCTGCACGCCGTATACCTTGATGGAGGGGCGGATCTGCTTGACCGTATAGGCAATGCCGGAAATCAATCCGCCGCCGCCGATGGGAACGATGATCGCGTCAATGTTATCCAGATCCTGTAAGATCTCCAGCGCGATGGTGCCCTGACCGGCGATCACGTTTTCATCATCGAAGGGATGAACGAAGGTATATCCCATTTCCTCCTTCAGCTGCAACGCCTTTTGATAGGCATCGTCATAGCAGCCCTCCACCAGGCAGACCTGAGCGCCGAAGCCCTTGGTGGCCTCCACCTTGGAGATAGGGGCGTTGTCCGGCAGGCAGATGATGGACTGGATACCGTTTTTGGAAGCCGCCAGCGCCACACCCTGGGCGTGATTGCCGGCTGAGCAGGCGATTACGCCCTGCGCTTTTTCCTCCTCCGACAGCATGGCGATTTTATAAGCGGAACCGCGCACCTTGAAGGAGCCGGTGATCTGCAGATTTTCCGGTTTCAGATACAGTTCACATTCCGGCGCAATTCCGTATGCCCGGACCACACCGGTTTCCCGCACGATGTTTTTCAAAACCTGTTGCGCGTCGAATACCTTGTCGAGAGACAGCATAACTTTTTACTCCTTTTCCTGCTCTGAAACGAAAAACACCCGTCTCAAAGCGAATTTTGCTTTGAGACGGGTGTAAAATACACTCGCGGTACCACTCAAATTGCGGATACACAGATCCGCCACCTCTTCGAAGTCGAAACAACTTCTATGCACTGACGCAGCATGCTCGGGAGACGCCTACTGGGAAAACCGTTGGGGCCTCCGGCTCGGAAGGGATGGGAAGCACTGCAGTCCTTTACCGGGATCACACCACCCCCGGCTCTCTGAAAAATTCGTTGCAGGTCCGTCTTCGTCACAGCCTTTGCTCTGGTTCGAAGTCAAACAACTTCTATGCGTTAACGCAGCATACACGGGATATCCTACTGCCCCAAAAGAGGAGGTTCAGTCTCCAGCTCAGAAGGGAGAGGAGTCAGGCAATCTGCACCGGTTCACAGCAACCACCGGCTCTCTGCAGCGGATCATCCTGGTCCATTCTTCGTCACAGCCTTCATTTCGTATTCAATTTTGTTCAATATACCATTCCCGGAAACGAATGTCAATGGATTTTACGAAAAAACTTTATTGCTTTATTAGAATGCATATAAAAATTGAAAAAGAGGTGGACTTCACCGGAGAAAAGTGTATTGTGTGCAGAAAAATCGTAACTTCTCTTGACAAGACAAGCCGTGTCCAGTATAATGAACAATGTTCAGAAAAAGCTTAAACGCTTTTCCTCTTCGACAAAACGGGAGAAGAAAAGATCAAAGAAGTCTGCGTAAAAAGAAACAAGGCCGTGCAGATGCTCTGTATGGCATTTTTGATTCCCAATACTGAACAATGTTCAATAGGAGGTATTCCATGAAGGTAAAACGCAATACGCTGCTGCTTCTGGCTTGTCTGGTCTGGAGCGCGGCAGGGGTCAACATTCTGCGCATCGGCCTGATGAGCTATCCGGCTTATCAGTCTGTGCTGAATTACTTGCTGTCTGTGCTGGTTTTCGCGGTATTTCAGACCTTTGTCTTTGGAAAACTGGTAAAGAAGCACACTGCGCGGATCAGCGGCTACGAAGAGGAACGGCATTTCTTTTTGAAATTCTTCGACAAAAAGGCCTTCGCCATTATGGCCGTAATGATGAGCGGCGGCATCGGGCTGCGGGCCAGCGGCTTTGCGCCGGAGCGATTTATTGCAGTGTTTTATACCGGTCTGGGCGCGTCGCTGCTGCTGGCCGGGCTGCTGTTTGGCTGCAACTGGGGCAAGGCGGTTTTTGCCGCCAGCCGTAGTTCAAAATAATATAGAGGATTAAAGGAGAAAAAACAATGCAGGCAATTGTGGAAACTGCATTTGACGCGGTCTATTTGATTTCGGTTATCACCATCGGTGTTCTGATGATTCGGGGCAGCAAGGGCGACCGCCAGTTCCGGCTGTTCGGCTGGATGGCAGTGGTGCTGGGCGCGGGCGATTCCTTCCATCTGATCCCCCGGGCTTTGGCGCTGTGCACCACCGGCTTGGAAAACTACACCGTCCCTCTGGGCCTGGGCAAGTGGATCACTTCCGTTACCATGACCATGTTCTATGTGCTGCTTTACTACGTATGGCGGCAGCGCTACAAGATCACCGGCCAGAACGGCATCACCGCTGCGGTATATATCCTTTCCGCTGTGCGAGTGGCCTTGTGCATGATGCCGCAGAACCAGTGGCTCAGTGCGGAATCTCCGCTCTCCTGGGGCATCTACCGCAACATTCCTTTCGCACTGCTGGGCCTGTTGATCATCGTGCTGTTTTACCGCAGCGCCAAGGAGCAGAACGACAAGGCTTTTCGCTGGATGTGGCTGACCATCGTGCTGAGCTTTGGTTTCTACATTCCGGTGGTGCTCTGGGCCGATACCATTCCCATGATCGGTATGCTGATGATCCCCAAAACCTGCGCCTATGTGTGGACAGTACTCATCGGCTACTCTGCCATGAAGAAGGAATGCAGGTAACGAGCGTTCAGATCATATTTTAAAATCCCGCCTCGGTAAATAACTGAGGCGGGATTTTTTGAGGAAACCGGCTGCTTGACGGAGCAACCGGTTTCTTCTATAATATCTCTATTCGATATATTTGGAGGGAGCCTATGGAATATCTGATCCTGGGGCTGCTGATGCTTGCGCCCATGACCGGCTATGAGCTGCAGCAGTTTATCAAGCAGAATCTGGCCCTGATCTGCTCCCACAGCGCGGGCAGCGTGCAGACCGCCCTGGCAAAGCTGGAGCGGGAGGGGCGCATCAGCGCCCGGGAGGCAAACGAGGGCAAGCGGCGCAAGCGGATCTTTTCCATCACCGAGAGCGGCCGCGCCGCTTTTGCAAGCTGGGTAAGCCAGCCCATGCAGGCGGATAAGGTCAAGAACATGGAACTGGCCCGGCTGTTTTTCCTGGGACTGGCAGACCCGGCGGAACGCCTGGAAGCCATCCGGGGCTATCTGCGCCAGATGGAGGAGATGGAAGCCACGCTGCAGGCCATCCGCGCCCGGTTCGACGCCATCTGTCAGGGCGAGGTGCCCGGCGGAAAGGATTGGGATTCCATCTTTCGATTTCAGGGCTACACCATCGACTACGGCATCGCCGCCGCCCGTTTTGAGCGTGACTGGTACGCTCGGCTGCTTTGCGAATTGGAGGAACAAGCATGAAAATACTGGTTTTGAACGCAAGCCCCAAAGGGAAAAACTCCGCCACCATCCACACGGCGCTCTATCTGCAGGCGCTGCACCCGGAGCATGAATTTACCTTCCTGCCGGTGGGCCAGCGGATCAAGGCATACGAAAAGGATTTTTCGCCGGTGCGCGCTGCCCTGGAGCAGGCGGAGCTGGTGCTGTTCTGCTACCCGGTTTACACCTTTATCGCGCCCTATCAGCTTCACCGGCTGATCGAGCTGATCAAGGCGGACGGGGTGGACCTGAGCGGAAAATTCGCCAGCCAGATCACCACCTCCAAGCATTTCTACGATGTGACCGCCCACCGTTATGTGGAGGAAAACTGCTGCGATCTGGGCATGAAGGTGATTCGCGGGCTTTCCGCCGATATGGAGGATTTGCTCAACGAGCAGGGCCAGAAGGATGCCCGGAACTTCTTCGATCAGCTGCTGTTTTCCTGTGAGCACGGGCCCTTTGTGGTACCGCCGGTGAAGGCTCCGGCCCGGCAGAAAACCGTTTACCGGCCGGTGCTGCCTCAGGCAGCCAAGGACCGCAGCGGGGATGTGGTCATCGTGACCAACTGCGCTGAAAATGACGAGAATTTGGCCAATATGATCGCGGATTTCCGCGCCGCACTGCCCTGTGAAAGCCGCGTGGTGAACCTGCGCCAGTTCCCCTTTGACGGCGGCTGCCTGGGCTGCTTTGGCTGCGCTGTCACCGGAAAATGTGTGTATAAGGACGGTTTTGACGACTTTTTGCGGAACACCATCCAGACCGCGGATGGCTTTGTGTACGCCTTCACCATCGCGGATCATTACACCCAGTCCAGCTTCAAGTGCTTCGATGACCGGCAGTTCTGCAACGGCCACCGCACTGTGACCCACGGCACGCCCATTGCCTATCTGGTCAGCGGCGATTACCGGTACGAACCCAACCTGCGCATGATTCTGGAGGGCCGTGCCGAGGTGGGCGGCAACTATCTGTGCGGCGTTGCCACCGACGAGGGTGACACCGCCCGGGAGATCCGGCAGCTGGCGGAAAACCTGACCTTTGCCATGGACAAAAAGCTCACCCGCCCGGCCAATTTCTACGGCGTGGGCGGCATGAAGATCTTCCGGGACCTGATCTATGTGATGCAGGGCCTGATGAAGGCGGACCACAAGTTCTATAAGCAGCAGGGAATCTACGACTTCCCCCAGAAGCAGAAAAAGCGCATTTTGCAGATGAAGCTGGTGGGAACGCTGCTGGCGGTGCCTTCCATCCAGAAGCAGGCCAAGGGCAAGATGACCGAGGCCATCGTGGGCCCCTATCGAAAAGTGATCGAGCAGGTACAGGGAGGAAACAAACAATGAGTTTTACCAAAATTGACAGCACCGCCTGGCCGCGGGAGGAATACTTCAACCATTATTTCAGTCAGGTTCCCTGTACCTACAGCGGAACCTTCAAGCTGGACATCACCCGTCTGCGGCAGAGCGGCCAGAAGCTTTACCCGGCCATGCTGTATTATCTGTCCACCGTGGTAAACCGGCATCAGGAGTTCCGCATGGCGTTGAACGAGGCGGGGGAGCCGGGTTATTACGATGTGGTGCACCCCTGCTACACCATCTTCCACAAGGAGAGCGAGACCTTTTCCAACCTGTGGACGGCCTATACAACTGATTATACGGCCTTCTGTGCCGCCTACGAGCAGGACATGGCAAGCTATGGGAACAACCCGGGCATGGTGGCCCGTCCGGACACTCCGGCCAATACCTTCCCGGTTTCCATGATTCCCTGGGCCAGCTTTGAGGGATTCAATCTGAACCTGCAAAACGGCTACGATTATCTGCCGCCCATCTTTACCATGGGCCGGTTTTACGAGGAAAACGGCCGGGTACTGCTGCCGCTGGCGGTGCAGGTGCACCACGCGGTATGCGATGGTTTCCATCTGTGCCGGCTGGTGAACGAACTGCAGGAGCTTTTGAACGGGTGAGAACATGGAACGAGTGATTGTGATCGGCTGCCCCGGTGCGGGCAAAAGCACCTTCGCCCGGGCGCTGCACCAGGCGACCGGTTTGCCGCTTTATTATCTGGACCGGATTTGGCACAAGCCGGACCGAACCGAGGTATCCCCGGAGGAATTCGACGCGGCGCTGGCGAATATCCTGAAGCAGCCCCGCTGGATTATCGACGGAAACTATCTGCGCACCATGGAGATGCGTCTGGAGCAGTGTGATACCGTGTTCTTTCTGGATTATCCGCTGGAGCTCTGTCTGGAGAGTGCAGCCTCCCGCATTGGAACCAAGCGGGAGGATATGCCATGGGTGGAGACCGAGTTTGACCCGGAATTCCGCAGCTGGATCGAGGATTTCCCCAAAACTCAGCTTCCGCAGATGAATGAGCTGATGGAATTCTTCCGGGAGAAAGCAACCATCATCCGCTTTCATTCCCGTCAGGAAGCGGCAGCCTGGCTGGCGGGATGGGAGCAGGCAACAAAAGGAGAAAACGAATGAGCAAACGCAAAATGTCCCTGCGCAAAAAGCTGCTGATCGCCGGGGCTGTGGTCCTGGCAGTGCTGATTCTGCTGGCGGGGGCCTTTTTCTGGTATGTATCCGACTATTACCGGGCTGAGGATGTGGCCTTGGCGGTTCTTTCCGGGGAGGATGGCATCACCGTGCAGGATGATTTGACCATTCTGTCGCCCTCTGCGCCCGCCGATACCGCCATTATCTTTTATCCCGGGGCCAAGGTGGAGGCACAGGCTTATCTGCCGCTGCTGGATCAGATTCGCCAGACCGGCGTCACCTGCATTCTGGTGGAAATGCCCTTCAATATGGCAATTTTTGATTCCAACGCCGCCGAAAAGGTGATGGAGCAGTTCCCGGAGGTAGAGCACTGGTACATTGCCGGGCATTCCATGGGTGGGGCCATGGCCTCTCAGTTCGCTGCAAATCACCCGGATGAGGTGGATGGCCTGATCCTGCTGGGGGCTTATATCTACGGGGACTATGCCCCGGAGGACACCCTCACTGTTTACGGCTCATTGAACCAGAGTGTGGAGGATAAGCTGGACTACACCGAGAACGTGGTGGAGATCGAGGGCGGCAACCATGCCCAGTTCGGCAACTACGGCCCCCAGAAGGGGGATGCCCCCGCGACCATTTCCGCGGAGGAGCAGCAGAAGCAGACCGTGGAGGCCATTGAGGAATTCCTCAGCAGCCGAAACGCCGCCTGATTGACGAAAAAAGAAGACGCACACAACGCAAAGGACCGGCCGCCCAGTGGGCGAGCCGGTCCTTTGCCGCAAAATGCAGATTGGAGGATGTTATGAAAAGAGGGGGAAATCAGAAAAAGCAGTCCTTACTCCTCGTCGTGGCCGTGACCATGGTCATGGCTGTGACAGCCGCCGCAGCAGCCGTTGCAGGAGGGGATATCATCGGTGGGCAGGCCGTTGCGGGTGCGGTAGTCGGCAATAGCCGCCTGCACTGCCTCCTCGGCCAGCACCGAGCAGTGGATCTTGTGGGGCGGCAGGCCATCCAGCGCCTCGGTGACCGCCTTGTTGGTCAGCTTCAGCGCCTCGTCCACCGGCTTGCCCTTGATCATCTCGGTGGCCATGCTGCTGGAAGCGATGGCGCTGCCGCAGCCGAAGGTGTTGAACTTTACATCGGTAATGATATCGTTGTCGATCTTCAGATAGATCTTCATGATATCGCCGCACTTGGCGTTGCCCACCTCGCCAACGCCGTCGGCGTCGTCGATGGTGCCCAGGTTGCGGGGGTTGAGAAAATGGTCCATGACCTTATCACTGTATAACATAGTTCTTGATTCCTTTCTGAAGATCGTTCCAAACGGGGGAGATCGAGCGTAGGTAGGCCACCACATCGGTCACGGCCTGGATGATGTGCTCCATCTCCTCGGGGGTGTTTTCCGGGCTCAGGGTCAGGCGCAGCGAGCCGTGGGCCACCTCATGGGGCAGGCCGATGGCCAGCAGCACGTGACTGGGGTCCAGCGAACCGGAGGTGCAGGCGGAACCGGAAGAAGCGCCGATGCCCTTCTGGTCCAGCAGCAACAGCAGCGACTCGCCCTCAATGCCCTCAAAGCAGAAGCTTGCGCAGCCGGGCAGCCGGTGCTCACGGTCGCCGGTGAGGGTGGAATGGGGAATTGCGGAAAGGCCCTCGATCAGCCGGTCCCGCAGCGCGGAAACCTTGGCGGTATTGGCCTCCATCTCCCGCACGGCGTCCTGCAGAGCAGCCGCCATGCCGGCGATGGCAGGCAGGTCCTCGGTGCCGGCCCGCTTGCCCCGCTCCTGTGCGCCGCCCTCAATCAGGCTGGTGAGTGCCACACCCTTGCGGGCATACAGTGCGCCCACGCCCTTGGGGCCGTGGAATTTGTGGGCGGAAAGGCTGAGCATGTCGATGTTGTCTGCCTGTACGTCGATGGGCAGATGGCCCACCGCCTGCACCGCATCGGTGTGGAACAGCACGCCCTGTTCACGGCAGATGGCGCCGATGGCCCGGATAGGCTGGATGGTACCGATCTCATTGTTGGCGTACATCACGCTCACCAGCACGGTGTCCGGCCGGATGGCGGCCTTCACGTCCTCGGGGCGGACGATGCCGTTTTCGTGAACATCCAGATAGGTCACCTCAAAGCCCTGCTTTTCCAGCTTCTGCAGGGTGTGCAGCACCGCGTGGTGCTCGAACTTGGTGGAGATGATGTGCTTTTTGCCCTTGCGCTGACCAATGGCCGCGGCGGAGAGCAGGGCCTGGTTGTCGGCCTCGCTGCCGCCGCCGGTGAAGATGATCTCCCGGGGCTCGCAGTTCAGAATCTCCGCGATGGCCCGGCGGCTCTCGGCCAGCTGCACGGCGGCCAGCTGGCCGGGGGTGTGCAGGCTGGAGGGGTTTGCGTAGTTGTTTTCAATCACGCCGAGCATGACCTCGGCGGCGTGGCGGCTCATCTTTGTGGTGGCCGCATTATCGGCATAGATATAGCCCATTTGTATTCCTCCTGAATCAAACTGCCGGATGTCCGGCAGGAAACGCTGAAACAGAGTGGGAAAAATTCAATTCCCATCGTTGCAATAGGATAATAACACGAAAAACCAAGAAAGTCAATAGGAAAAAGAAAAATAAAAAAATTCTGCACAGCGTTTTGCGGCTGTGCAGATGCTCCCGTGAAAATCAAACGGGAGGGAGCGTGCCGTCCAGCATGTCCTGCAGGGTCACGCTCTGCAAAAAGTCTTCCACCAGCTGGTCCAGCCGCTGCCACAAAGGCAGGGTGGCACACTGGCTTGCCCGGGGGCAGTCGCCGTCGGAGCATTCCCGGCAGTTTACCGGTGCAAGGCCGCCCTCGGCGGCTTTCAGAATCTCGCCCACGGTGTACTCCGCAGGGGAAAGAACCAGGCGATAGCCGCCGGCCTTGCCGCGCCGGCTCTCCAGAAAACCGGCCTTGTTCAACAGCGCTACAATGGCTTCCAGATACTTCATCGAGATGCCCTGCCGTTCGGCCACGCCGCCCAGAGCGACGTATTCTTCCGGCGGGTTTTGCGCCAGATCCATCATAACGCGCAGAGCATAGCGCCCTTTGGTGGAGATCATCATAAAACACAACACCTCATCACAGATCGGTGCGGCCCGTCCGCAGGCCGCGCACACACTTCAACATGGATATTGTCTGATATTTTCCCACAAAAATCAAGGGGTTACAAACAAAACGGTGAATCGCATGAATTGCGGGCCTGCTTCGGATAAAATTTGTGCAAAAATCGCAGGAAAAGGCATACTTTCTGCATGTGAAAGCAAGTTTATGCAGTGCGCCCGGTATTGAATAAAGGAAAATAAATTTTAAGCACCGTCTTGTCTGGCATGAATCCGGGGTGTATACTAGATCAGGCGAACCGACCGACCGGTCGGTCGGCTTTATGCCGCTGTGTATTTTTGCATGGCGGCTTCATTCTGCAAAATGCATTAAGGAGTAAGCAGCTATGTCCAAATATTGCGTGAAAAAGCCGTTTACCGTGGTGGTGGCGGTGATCATGGTGATCGTGCTGGGCGTGATCAGCTTTACCAGCATGACCACGGATCTCTTGCCCGCCATGGAACTGCCCTATGTGATGGTGGTGACCAGCTATCCCGGCGCCAGCCCGGAGCGGGTGGAGGCGGCAGTAACCGCACCGCTGGAGGCGGGGCTGGGCACCGTGAGCGGTGTGAAAAACGTGACCAGCACCTCCAGCGAGAACGTAAGCATGGTGGCTCTGGAATTTGAGCAGGACACCAACATGGACAGCGCCATGGTGGCGTTGTCCACTGCGCTGGATCAGATCAAGGGCGCACTGCCGGAGACGGCCCAAAATCCCATGCTGATGCAGCTTTCGCCGGATATGCTCCCGGTGATGATCGCCAGCGTGGATATGGAGGATATGGACATCTACGAGCTCACCGAGTTTGTGGATTCCGATGTGATCCCCGGTTTTGAACGGCTGGACGGCGTGGCCAGTGTGAGCGGTACCGGCATGGTGGAAAAGACCCTGCAGGTGACCCTGAACCAGGAAAAGATCGACGAGGTGAACACTCAGGTTCTGGCCAGTGTGGATGACAAGCTGGCCGAGGCGAAGCAGGAGCTGGACGATGCCCGCCAGAAGGTGGAGGATGGTCGTGCCGAGCTGGAAAACGGCAAGACCGCCCTGGAGGATAAACAGGCCGAGACCGCCAGCCAGCTGGCGGAAGGCAGCGCTCAGCTGGATTCCGCAATTGCCCAGGCCCAGGCGCTGGCCAGCCAGGAGACCGCCCTCACCGCCAGCAAGACCGCTCTGGAAGCAGAGAAAAAGGGCTATGAGGACGGCGCAAAGCAGATCGCCGACGGTCTGGCCCAGATGGACGCGGGTCTGGCCCAGATGGACGATGGCATTGCAAAGATCGACGCTGCGGCAGCGGGCATCGACCAGCTGCTGGCCATGGGTCTGCCGGAGGATACCGCACTGAGCGATCTGGCGGCTATGCTGCCCACTCAGGAGCTGAAGGACGCGGTGCAGGCACTGATCGACCAGGGCATGACCACTCTGGCGGATCTGACGGCGGGCAAGGAGCAGCTGCTGGCCCAGAAAGACCAGCTGACCGCCCAGCGCGCCGAGCTGGCTGCCCAGCGACAGGCGCTGGCGGAGCAGCAGACCCAGCTGCAGCAGAAGATGGACGAGCGACTGCCCCAGATCGATACCGAGCTGGCCAACCTGGAAACCGAGCTGATGGCGGCCAAGATGATGAAGGAGGCTGCCCAGGAGGGCTTGGAAAAGGCCCAGGAGGCTTACAAGCAGCTGGAGAGCGGAAAGCTCAGTGCGGCGGCGGGCTTTGGCAGCGGTCAGGCTCAGCTGGCGGCGGCGGAGCAGTCGCTGACCCAGGCCGAGGAGCAGATGGAGCAGGCCCAGGAGCAGTTTGAGGACGCCCGTCAGCAGGCCATGGAGCAGGCGGACCTCTCCAAGCTGCTCACCAAGGACATGGTGAGCGGTCTGGTGATGGCTCAGAACTTCTCCATGCCCGCGGGCTATATCAAGGAAGGAGACGACTCCTACATCCTGCGAGTGGGCGATGCCTTCTCGGATCAGGAGAGCGTGGAGAATGCCCTGCTGATGCACATCGACGGCGTGGGCGATATCCGCCTGCAGGACGTGGCGGATATCGCCATGACCGACAACAGCGCCGAGAGTTATGCCCGGGTGAACGGCAACAGCGCGGTGGTACTGACCATCCAGAAGGGCTCCACTGCCTCCACCAGCGAGGTGTCCAAGGAGGCCAACCAGGCCATTGAGGAATTGCAGGCAAAATACCCCGGCCTGCGCATCACCCCGCTGATGGACCAGGGCGACTACATCCAGATGACGGTGAGCAGCGTGCTGTCCAACCTGGCGTGGGGCGGCGTGCTGGCGGTCATCGTGCTGGCGGTCTTCCTGAAGGACTTCAAGCCCACTCTGGTGGTGGCGCTGAGCATTCCCATCAGCCTGATGTTTGCGGTGGTGCTCATGTACTTCTCCGGCGTAACCCTGAACATGATCTCCCTGAGCGGTCTGGCTCTGGGTGTGGGTATGCTGGTGGATAACTCTATCGTAGTCATCGAAAATATCTACCGAATGCGCAGCGAGGGCACCCCGGCGGCCAAGGCGGCGGTGCAGGGCGCCAAGGAGGTGGCGGGCGCCATTGCAGCCTCCACCCTCACCACCATCTGCGTGTTCCTGCCCATCGTGTTTACCGAGGGAATCACCCGCCAGCTGTTCACCGATATGGGCCTGACCATTGCCTATTCTCTGGTGGCCAGCCTGCTGGTGGCCCTTACGCTGGTGCCCGCCCTCAGCAGCACCCTGCTGAAGACCGCCAGTGAGAAGCGTCATCCCTGGTTCGAGAGCATGGTGAACGGCTATGCCCGGACGCTGCGCCTCTGCCTGCGGCACAAGGTGCTGCCGCTGGGTCTGGCGGCGCTGCTGCTGGTCCTGGCGGTGTGGCAGACGGCCCGCATGGGCATGGAGTTCATGCCCTCCATGGGCGGCGATCAGGTAAGCGCCACCCTCACTCTGCCTCAGGGCACCAAGCGCCAGGAGGCCTATGAAATGGCCGATCAGGCCATGGAGACCATGCTCACAGTTCCCGGTGTGGAAACCGTGGGCGCTATGGACGGCGGCAGCACCGCCAGTCTGCTGGGCATGGGCGGCAGCAGCTCCAGCACGGTGGAGAGCATGAGCTTCTACCTGCTGCTGAGCGAAGAGGGCGCAAAGAACAGCCAGGCACTGGCAGATCAGATGACCCAGGAGATGCAAAAGCAGCTGCCCGGCTGTGAGCTGGCAGTGTCCACCTCCAATATGGATATGTCGGTTCTGGGCGGCAGCGGTATGGAAATCGTTATCCAGGGCCGTGACCTGGATACCCTGCAGTCCATCAGTCAGGACATGATGGACCTGCTGGGCCAGGTGGAGGGATTTACCGAGATCAGCAACGGCCAGGAGGACGGCGCGCCCCAGATCCGGGTGACCGTGGACAAGGACAAGGCCATGCAGTATGGCCTGACCGTGGCGCAGATCTACAGCGAGCTTTCCGCCGCGCTCACCACCGAGACCACCTCCACCACCCTCACGGTGGGGCAGGACGATTACGACGTGGTGATCGTGGATGAACGGGATGCCCTGACCCGGGAGAATTTGCTGGATTATGCCTTCACCGTGCAGGTGCAGGGGGAGAACGGCGAGAGCGAAGAGGAGACCCACACCCTGGGCGAGTTTGCCACGGTTCAGACCGATGCCAGCCTGGCCTCCATCAGCCGCGACAACCAGCAGCGCTATATGACCGTGACCGCCGTCACCGAAGAGGGCTACAATACCACTCTGCTCAGCCGTCAGGTGGAGCAGCTGTTGGCGGACTACCAGGCTCCGGAGGGCTATACCATCCAGATCAGCGGCGAGGTGGAAACCATCCAGAACGCTATGGTGGATCTGGTGAAGATGATCGCCCTTGCGCTGGTGTTCATTTATCTGATTATGGTGGCTCAGTTCCAGAGCCTGCTCAGCCCCTTTATTGTTATGTTCACCATCCCGCTGGCCTTCACCGGCGGCCTGCTGGCTCTGTGGATCAGCGGCCAGCAGCTCTCGGTGATCTCGATGCTGGGCTTCTTGATCCTGGCGGGCGTTGTGGTAAACAACGGCATCGTGTTCGTGGACTACGCCAACCAGCTGCGTCTGGCCGGTATGGAGAAGCGGGACGCACTGGTGCTTACCGGCCGTCGCCGCATCCGTCCCATCCTGATGACCGCCCTGACCACCATTCTGGCCATGAGCACCATGGTGTTCTCTCAGGACATGGGCGCCGAGATGAGCCGCGCCATGGCCATCGTGACCATCGGTGGTCTGGCTTATGCAACGCTGCTCACCCTGTTTGTGGTACCGGTGCTGTATGACCTGCTGTTCCGCAAGGAGCTGAAAAAGGTGGACCTGGGAGAGGAGGATGAGGAATGAGCGAGCAAACGCGGGAAAAGATTTTCCAGGGCGTGCTGACCCTGGCCCAGCAGGGAGTGCCCATGTATGAGGTGAAGGTGCAGGCCATCGCCACCGCTGCGGGGCTGGGCAAGGGAACACTGTATGAATATTTCTCCTCCAAGGAGGAAATACTGGCAGCGACCATGCTCTGGTGTATGGATCGGGAGCTGAATGCGCTGGAGGAGCAGCTGGCGGACTGCACCTGCTTTGAGGATCAGCTGGAAAGCTGCCAGAACTTTGTGGTGAGGATGCTGCTGGAGCGGGGCAGCAGTTACCGGGTAATTGCCTCTGCGCTCACGATTCCCCGGGATGCAAAGGAACTGCCCGACTATGCCCGCCGGCCGCTGGAGGAGCGCAAGGACCGGCTGACTGCCCTTGTGCAGCAGGTGATCGATACCGGCCGCAGGGAAGGCCGGGTGTCGCCCTCCAGCAGTGACGAATACTGTCATTATGTGCTCAAGGCAGCGCTGCTCAGCGTCTTTGCGGCCCAGAGCTGCGAGGGAGAAGAGGGATTGAACCGGAGTGGAGCGCATGTGCGCGCCATGATCTGCAAAGCACTTGCATAATTAACGAGTGAAGAAGGCCGTCGGATCGCTTGAAAGTGGTTCGACGGCCTTTTTGCAGCAATTTGAAACAGCGGGCGGCGATGCGCTTGACAGGGCGGGGAAGAACTCGTATTATGAGAATCGGTTCGTGTCGTTTTGGCACAATTGATTTCGGCTTTGTGGAGAATACAAAGAGAAAGAGGAAACAATATGTTATTCAATATTGTGATCCTGCTGGTGGGCTTTGCCCTGCTGGTCAAAGGCGCGGATGCCTTTGTGGATGGCTCCTCCGGCATTGCCCGCCTGCTGCGGGTGCCGTCGGTGGTGATCGGTCTGACCATCGTGGCCATGGGCACCAGTCTGCCGGAGGCTTCGGTGAGCATTACCGCCGGTCTGGCAGGCAGCAACGGCCTGAGCCTGGGCAATGTGATCGGCTCCAACCTGTTCAATCTGCTGGTGGTGGCCGGCGGCTGCGCACTGATTCTGGCCTTCGGTATCGAGCGGCAGCTTATCGTGAGGGATTTTCCGGTCTGTGTGGGAGCATCGGCTCTGCTGGTGGTTTTCCTGCTGGACGGTGTGCTCCAGCGCTGGGAGGGCCTGATCCTGTTGGCCTGCATGGTGCTGTATATGATCTGGACCGTATATGCAGCCATGAAAGAGCGTACGGAGGAGGAAGCCGGGGAAAAACCCTTGGTGGCAAAATGCCTCCTGTTTGTGGTGGTGGGTATCGTAGCCATCATCTGGGGCGGTGACCTGGTAGTGGACAGCGCCAGCGCCATTGCCGCGGCCCTGGGCCTGAGCGAGACTCTGATCGGTTTGACCATCGTAGCCGTGGGCACCAGCCTGCCGGAGCTGGCCACCAGCATCGTGGCCGCCCGCAAGGGCGAAAGCGGCCTGGCGCTGGGCAACGCCATCGGTTCCAGCACCTTCAATATCCTGTTTATCCTGGGCGCGTCCAGCGCGCTGACCGCCATCGAAAGCTCCGCCGAGGTATTCACCGACGCGGTGGTGCTGCTGGTGGTCACGGCGGTCATGTGCCTGTGGTGCTGGCTGCAGGGCCGGATGAGTCGGCTGATGGGCGGCATCGGTATTCTGGTGTATGTCGGTTATATCATCTATGCGATCCTGCGCTGAGTTGCCGGAAACAAAACGGAAAACAGCGATGCGCGGCAGGTTTTTTGCTTGCCGCGCATTTTTGCGTTTCCGGGAAAGTGAATCGGGGTTGTACTTGTCAAACCTCGGGGCCTTCCTTATAATAAGTAATGAAAAACGGCGAACGTACGGAATTTGATAACGGAAAGGACGGCACGATGAATGATGATCAGCGTTGCGATCGTGGAGGATGAGGCGGCCTATGCGGCACAGCTGCGGGAGTTCCTGGTGCGCTATTCCCAGGAGAGCGGGCAGGAGTTTGAAATCAGCCTCTTTTCCGATGGAGACGAGATCGTGGAGGGCTACAAGGCCCAGTATGATCTGATTTTGCTGGATGTGGAGATGAAATTCATGGATGGCATGACCGCCGCCGAGGAGATTCGGCGGGTGGACCCGGAAGTGGTAATCATCTTCATCACCAACATGGCCCAGTACGCCATCCGGGGCTATGCAGTGGACGCCATGGACTATGTGCTTAAGCCGGTGAGTTATTTTGCCTTTTCCCAGCGGCTGAGTCGGGCCATCCAGCGGATGAAAAAGCGGGCCCGCCGCTACATGACCATCAGCATTAAGGGCGGGGCCCAGAAGCTGGACATCGACAAGATCTATTATGTGGAGAGTCAGGGCCACAACCTGATCTTCCATACGGAGCAGGGCGACCATGTGACCAGCGGAACCATGAAGGATGTGGAGGGCAAGCTGGAACCCCTGAACTTCTTCCGCTGCAACAAGGGCTATCTGGTGAATCTGGAGCATGTGGATAGCGTACAGGGCGGCTGCGCACTGGTGGGCGGTAAGGAGCTGTTGATCAGCCGGGGGCGGAAAAATGATTTTATGGAAGCACTGGCCAACTATGTGGGCGAGGTGATCAAGTGAACACCCTGCTCTTTCCCGACATTCCCCGCATTTATACTGCTATTGCGGAATGGCTGGCCTGCATGGTCTATATCAGCCAGCTGCCGCTGCGGCTTCGGGGCTGGCGGCTGGTCGGTATCAGCGGCGGCATGCTGGCGGTGCAGTGTCTGTTTCTGGAGCTCACCGGCGATGCGCCGCTGTTTTTGTGGATTCCCTGTATGATCGTGGCGATCTGTTTGATGCTGGGGCTGTTCTGCGCCTGCTGTAACCTTCCGGTGCTGGATGCCTGCTACCACTGCATCCGGGCCTTCCTGCTGGCGGAATTTGCGGCGGCTCTGGAATGGCAGCTGTACTTCTATACTCTGTTTCGGCTGGGCTGGCGCAGCAAGGTATGGGAGCTGCTCTGTCTGGCGGTGATCTATGGGGCGGTGTTCGGCTTTATTCTTTTGCTGGAGCGGCACCGGAAGGAGGCTGCCCGGCACTTCAAGGTCACCCCGCGGGAGACGGCCAGCGCCGTGGCCATCGGCCTGGCGGCTTTTCTGATGAGCAACCTCAGCTATGCCTACAGCAATACTCCCTTCAGCAGCGGCTTTGTGACCGATATCTTCAACACCCGCACCCTGGTGGACCTGGGCGGTCTGGCCATTTTGTATGCCTATCATCTGCAGCGTGGCGAGCTGCATATGCGCTATGAGCTGGAATCCATTCAGAATGTGCTGCAGAATCAATATGCGCAGTACCGCCAGTCCCGCGAAAGCATTGATGTGATCAACCGCAAGTATCACGATTTGAAGCATCAGATCGCGGCCCTGCGTGCGGAGAGCGACCCGGAGCGCCGCGCTGCCTGGCTGGACGAGATGGAAGAGGACATCAAGACCTATGAGGCCCAGAACAAGACCGGAAACGCGGTGCTGGATACCGTGCTCACCAGCAAAAGTCTTTACTGCCAGAAGCATGGCATTACCCTCACCTGTGTGGCGGATGGTACCCGGCTGGGCTTTATGAGCGTGATGGACATCTGCACCATCTTCGGCAACGCGCTGGACAACGCCATTGAGTGTGAACTGCGCATCCCGGACAAGTCCAAACGACTGATCCATGTGACCGTTGCGGTGCAGAAAAGCTTTTTGCTGCTGCGGTTTGAAAACTACTATGAAGGCACGCTGAAATTTGAGGGCGGACTTCCGGTGACCACCAAAAAGGAGAAGGCCTACCACGGCTTTGGCATCAAGAGCATCCGCTACACTGCGGAAAAATACGGCGGCAGTGTGACCGTGGCTGCCAAGGACAACTGGTTTGAAATGAAGGTCCTGCTTCCGCTGCCCAAAGAGGAAACGCCCGGCACGAAAACAGAATAAAAACAAGCGGCTCGCGCAGTTTTCACAGTTCAGTGAAGCTGCGCGAGCTCTTTTTGTGTGATTCCACAAAAATGAAACGATTTTGTAACTTGTGGGTGGCATTGGTGAATGTGACGAAAACAAGCGGGGACTATTTGTGCGGAATCAATAAAGTGAAAATCCGTTTGTGCGCAAAAGCTGCGATTTGTGAAGAGACCATGAAATGTGTAAGAAGACCGTGTTAAAATTCATTCAGAAAAACGGGTAGGCCCAAGAGATGGGGGCCGGCTTGTGGAATGACAGCGGCGTGATGAGCCCAATGCGATGCAAACAGGGAATGCACCGCGGCCGGCGCGCCGGAAAGGAAGGTGGCTGCGCGCACAGGGAACAGCCTCTTGCGGAGGCAAGTACGCAAGCATTTACATTTTAAGGAGGAAACGAAATGCTGTCTATCAATATTGATGACGTCATCAAAGTTCTGGATTCAATGAAATCTCAGCTGATTGGCTTTGGCGTCGTTCTGGTGCTGGCGATTCTGGTTATGATCGCCTGCATGAAGCTGCCCAAGGCCAAGAAGGCGATGATCCGCTGCCAGGCTGGTCTGGCGATCCTGCTGGCCCTGGTGATCACTGTTAACCTGATCTGCTTCGGCCCCATGTTCACTGTGATCAACCTGGCCATGGGCGGCGGGTCCATCACTGAGGAAAGCATGGCAGAAGCCTATGAAGTCAACACCGAGCTGGTTGGCGAAGGTGTTACCCTGCTGGAGAACAACGGCGCTCTGCCCCTGGCCAGCGGTTCCAACCTGAATGTGTTCGGCTGGGCTTCCACTGCTCCCGTTTACGGCGGCGTTGGTTCCGGTGCTCTGAACGATCAGTATGAAGTAACCGATCTGATCACCGGCCTGAAGAACGCCGGCCTGAATGTGAACGAGGATCTGGTGAACTTCTACGAGACCTACCAGGCCGAGCGCCCCAGCGTTGGCATGTGGGCTCAGGATTGGACCCTGCCCGAGCCCAACGTGAGTGCTTACACCGATGAGCTGATGAGCGGTGCCAAGGAGTTCTCCGACACTGCTCTGGTTGTGATCTCCCGTCCTGGCGGCGAGAACGCCGATATGCCCACCGATATGGTGTCTGTTGTGGACGGCAGCTGGCTCGAGCGAGATGCCATTACCGGCAACTCCTACTTCAACGGTGTTTATGACGACAGCCTGAATGAGGGCAATGACTGGGATGAAGGCGACCACTACCTGCAGCTGAGCAACCGCGAGGAAGAGATGCTGCAGATGGTCTGCGACAACTTTGATAAGGTGATCGTGCTGATCAACACCAACAACGCTATGGAGCTGGGTTTCCTGAAGGAGTACGGTGTTGACGCTGCGGTGTACGCTCCCTGCCCCGGCCAGAACGGCTTCAATGCAGTGGGCCAGGTGTTTACCGGTGAGGTGAATCCCTCCGGTAAGACCGTGGACACCTTTGTTTACGATCTGTTCAATACCCCCACTGCCAACAACTTTGGCCAGTTTACTTATGACAATATGGATGAGCATGCGGTGGTTACCACCAGCTTCTCCACCGGTGAGCAGAGCACTGCTCTGCCCAGCTTCGTGAACTATGTGGAAGGCATCTACGTGGGCTACAAGTTCTACGAGACTGCTGCGGCAGAAGGCCTGATCGACTACGACTCCACCGTTGTGTATCCCTTCGGCTACGGCCTGTCCTACACCACCTTCTCTCAGGAGATGGGCCCCATCACCGAGGGTGACGGCACCCTGAGTTTTGATGTGACCGTAACCAACACCGGCAGTGTGGCCGGCAAGACCGTTGTAGAGGTCTACTACAATCCTCCCTACACCAACGGCGGCATCGAGAAGGCTTCCGCAAACCTGGTTGCCTTTGACAAAACCGAGATCCTGGAGCCCGGCGCTTCCGAGACTGTGACCATCAGCTTCAAGGCGGAAGATATGGCTTCCTACGACACCTACGGCGCTGCTGCCTACGTGCTGGAGGCCGGCGATTATGTCATCAGCATCAACAGCGATTCCCACACTGTTCTGGACAGCGAAGTCTACAACGTGCCCAGCACCATCGTATACAGCGACGGCCGCAGCACCGATAAGACTGCTCCCACCAATCAGTTTGAGAATGTGGAAGGTGATGTGACTTACCTGTCCCGCGCCGACGGCTTTGCCAACTACGCCGAGGCCACTGCCGCTCCGGCCAGCATGACCATGTCCGAAGAGGATAAGGCTGCCTTCCTGAACAACGCGAACTACGATCCCAACAACTATAACAATCCCGACGATCAGATGCCCACCACCGGCGCCAAGAATGGCCTGCAGCTGGTCGACATGCGCGGCGTAGCTTACGACGACGCTCAGTGGGATACCTTCCTGGATCAGCTGACCGTATCGGAGATGAGCGAACTGATTGCTATGGGCGGTTACCAGACCGCTCCTCTGGCCAGCATCGGTAAGGTTCAGACCTACGACTGTGATGGCCCCGCTTCCATCAACAATAACTTCACCGGTCAGGGCTCCATCGGCTTCGCCGGTACCGTTCTGATGGCTTCCACCTGGAATACCGACACTGTTTACAAGTTCGGTTCCTCCATCGGCCGCATGGCTGATGATCTGGATGTTTCCGGCTGGTATGCTCCCGCCATGAACATCCATCGCTCCGCCTTCAGCGGCCGTAACTTCGAGTACTACTCTGAGGACGGCGTGCTGAGCGGCAAGCTGGCTGCCCAGGCCGTCCAGGGCGCTGAGGAGCATGGTGTGTACGCTTACATCAAGCACTACGCTCTGAACGACCAGGAGACCAACCGTAACAGCATGCTGTGCACCTGGGCCAACGAGCAGTCTATCCGCGAAATTTACCTGAAGCCCTTCGAGCTCTCCGTGAAGGAAGGCGGCGCGGATGCCGTAATGTCCTCCTTCAACTATGTGGGTACCGAGTGGGCCGGCGCCTCCAACGCCCTGTGCAACATTGTCCTGCGTGACGAGTGGGGCTTCGTGGGCATGGTTCTGACCGACTACTTCGGCGTGTACGGCTACATGGACGCTGACCAGGCCATCCGCAACGGCACCGACTTCTGCCTGGTGAACTACCCCACCGAGACCAACTACCTGACCGATACCACCAGCGCCACCGGCGTTCTGGCCGCCCGTCAGGCCTGCAAGAACATCCTGTACACCGTGGTGAACAGCCGCGCTTACATGGAAGAGAACCTGAACCCCGGTATGCCCGGCTGGCAGATCGCCGCCATCGCCATCGACGTTGTGCTGGCTGCTGTGCTGGTCGTGCTGGAGGTTCGCACCGTTAAGGGCTACAGCCGCCGCAAGGCGCAGGAAGCCCAGGCTCAGGCCAACACCGAAGCGTAATGCTTTCCAAGCTTCCTTCGAAGCACAATAACCGGTAACTGACCGGCCGTAATGCCGGGGCCCCGTGTAAATCATGCGGGGCCCCGGTCATGGCCGGCTCCCAGAGAGCGGTTTTCTTCAAAACTGCTTTGTGGGAACCAGCCAATGGACCAACCACGCCCCAAGGCGGGCGCTAGAGAGCAAAGGAGTTAAGCCCATGAAGTACAAAGATTTGATCGATCAGATGACTCTGGAGGAAAAGTGCAGTCTGTTGTCCGGCCGGGATGTATGGACCACCTGTCCCATCGAGCGCTTGGGCATCCCCAGCATTTTTCTGTCCGACGGTCCCACCGGCGTTCGCAAGCAGATGGGCGCAGGCGATCACCTGGGCCTGAATGCCAGTGTACCCGCCACCTGCCTGCCCACCGCTGCCACCATGGCCAACAGCTGGAATCCGGAGCTGAGCCAGGAGGTGGGCCGTCTGGTGGGTGAAGAAGCTGCCAGCCTGGATGTGAACGTGCTGCTGGGCCCCGGCCTGAACATCAAGCGCAGCCCGCTGTGCGGCCGTAACTTCGAGTATTTCTCCGAAGACCCCTACCTGAGCGGCAAGATGGCCGCCGCCTTCGTGCGCGGTGTGCAGGAGAACGGCATCTCCGCCTGCCCCAAGCATTTCGCGGCCAACAGCCAGGAGCTGCGCCGCATGGCAAACGACAGCGTGATGGACGAGCGCACCTTCCGTGAGATCTACCTCACCGGCTTTGAGATTGCCGTAAAGGAAGGTCAGCCCAAGACCATTATGAGCGCTTACAACAAGATCAACGGCGTTTACGCCAACGAGAGCAAGCACCTTCTGCAGGATGTTCTGGTGAACGACTGGGGCTACCAGGGTGCCGTTGTCACCGACTGGGGCGGCTCCAACGACCATGTGGAGGGGGTCCGTGTGGGCAGCCATCTGGAAATGCCCGGCACCGGCGGCGACAGCGACCGTGAGCTGGTGGCCGCGGTCAAGGAAGGCCGTCTGAGCATGGATTTGCTGGACCAGCGTGTGGATGAGTTCCTGCGTCTGGTGTTCTCCACCATCAACGCTCCCGCTGCAGGCAAGGAGTTTGACAAGGAGGGCCACCATCAGCTGGCCGCCCATGCCGCTGAGGAGACCGTGGTGCTGCTGAAGAACGAGGGCGATATCCTGCCTCTGGCCGAGGGCACTAAGGTGGCCGTGATCGGCGAGTTTGCCCAGAAGCCCCGTTACCAGGGCGCCGGCTCCAGCCTGGTGAACCCCACCAAGCTGGACACCGCAAACGAGCTGCTGGCGGGCATGCCGCTGCAGTCTGTGGGTTATGCCCAGGGCTACCAGCGCAACAACAAGCACGACGAGGCCCTGAAGATGGAGGCCGTGGAGCTGGCCAAGAAGGCAGACGTGGTTCTGCTGTATGTGGGCTTGCCCGAAATCAGCGAGACCGAGGGCCTGGACCGGGATCACATGCGGATGCCGGAAAACCAGGTGGAGCTGCTGGAAGCCGTGGCCGAGGTGAACCCCAATCTGGTGGTGGTACTGTCTGCAGGCAGCCCGGTTGAGATGCCCTGGCTGAACCGCTGCAAGGCTCTGGTCCATGGCTACCTGGGCGGTCAGGCAGGCGCGGGTGCGGTACTGCGTGTGATCACCGGTCAGGTGAACCCCAGCGCCAAGCTGGCCGAGAGCTACCCCATGACCTGTGAGGAAAACCCCTCCAGCCCCTACTACCCGGGCCTGGAGCGCACCAGTGAATACCGCGAGGGCCTGTATGTGGGCTATCGCTACTACGAGACCGCCGGCGTGCCGGTGCGGTTCCCCTTCGGCTTCGGCCTGTCCTACACCACCTTCGAATACAGTGATCTGAAGGTGAGCGAGAAGGAGGTAACCTTCACCCTGACCAACACCGGCAAGCGGGATGGCGCCGAGGTGGCCCAGCTGTATGTGGGCTGCAAGGATGGCAAGGTGTTCCGCCCTGCCAAGGAGCTGAAGGGCTTCGCCAAGGTATTCCTGAAGGCAGGCGAGAGCAAGACCGTTACCATCCAGCTGGATGACAAGGCCTTCCGCTACTTTGATGTGAAGACCGACTCCTGGCAGGTGGAGGGCGGCGTGTACCAGCTGATGGTGGGCGCCAGCGTGGCCGATATCCGCCTGGAGGGCGAGGTTACCGTACAGGGCACCGGCGCTGCCTGTCCCTATGATCCTGCTCAGCTGGAATGCTACTATACCGGCAAAGTCACCCAGGTGTCTGACGCGCAGTTCGAGGCTCTGCTGGGTCATCCCATTCCGGAATCCGGCTGGGACGCCAGCGGCCTGCTGGGCATGAACGATGCCATCTGCCAGATGTACTACGCCAAGAGCCCGCTGGCCCGTCTGGTCTACAAGATCCTGACCCATCTGAAAGACAAGAGCATTGCCAAAGGTGAGCCGGATCTGAACATCCTGTTCATCTACAACATGCCCTTCCGCGGCATTGCCAAGATGACCGGCGGCGCGGTGACCATGGATATGGCCCGCTGCATGGTGACCATGGTGAACGGCCACTTCTTCAAGGGTCTGGGCGGTTTGATCAAGGCATTCTTTGCCGGCCGCAAGGCGCAGAAGTAAAACGGAGCAGATCAGTGGCGTCTGATAAAATTGAGGGGGATATAGATAAATGAATTTCTGGAACAACTTTGCCGCCAAGCATCCGGCGGCAGCCAAGTGGGTCCGCGAGGGCGGCCTGTTCGTGATCGTCAGCAATGTGATCACCGTGCTCAAATATCTCATGCTGCAGTTCCTGCCCGCCGCATTCGCAGGTCTGGGCGATGCAAGCTTCGGCTGGCCCGGCATTCCGCTGACTTTGTTCGGCGAGACCTTCGAGTGGAACATTCTGGGCTATGACCAGGCGCACGGCGGCCTTGCCTACTTCTGCGCTTACATGGTTGCTATGGTGATCGGCGAGTGCATCAACTTCCCCATCCAGCGCAACTTTGTGTTCCGTTCTCACGGCAAGCTGGGCCCGCAGATTGCCTGGTATCTGGTGGCGTTCTGCATCATCACCTGCATCGTGAACTCCATCAACTGCATCTGGGTGGCCGTGGCCGGTTTGCTGGTTCCGGACTTCATCTACAACATCGGTACCACCGTACTGAACGGCGGCATCTCCATGGTCGTCTTCTTCTTCGTCAACAAGATCATCTTCCCCTCTGCGGAAACCGAGGCCAAGAAGGCTGCCTGATCGGTCATTGGCGGGATATCATCCCGAAACAGCAAAGCGGTCTGCTCTGTGTGCAAAGCGCGGAGCAGGCCGCTTTTTGCGCTTGAAATGCAGGTGTGCGGCTGAGCCCGGGCCGCAGCAGGGAAAAGAAGCCGCAAAAAATAATCGGCGCATTTCTGGCAAATTATTGACATGGCCCCGCCGGGATGGTAGAATTTTAAAGTGAATAAAGACGTTCACAAAGCGCTGAAAGGCAGATTGTGGGCGTCTTTGTTTGTGTGAAAAGGCTCGTCTGGCCGCGCAGCTGCAAAGTGGTCAGGCTTTGAGGCAATCAGCCAAGGAACAAAGGAGCAAGGGATTTATGTTAACTGCAATCACCGGAATCAACTGGGGCGACGAAGGCAAGGGCCGCATGGTGGACCTGCTCAGCCAGGAATACAACATCGTGGTGCGCTATCAGGGCGGCAACAACGCCGGCCACACCGTGGTGACCCCCGAAGGCAAGTTCGTGCTGAATCTGCTGCCCAGCGGCATTTTGCGGCCGGATGTGGTGTGCGTTATGGGCAACGGTATGGTCATTGACCCCGCCCATCTGGAGAAGGAGATCGCCGCACTGCGGGCGCAGGGCATCCAGATCGATCCCAGCCATCTGAAGATCAGCGACCGGGCCACCATCTGCATGCCGTATCATGTGGCTGAGGACGGCCTGGAGGAGGACCGCCTGTCCAAGAGCGGCAACCAGTTCGGTTCCACCCGCCGTGGTATTGCTTACTCCTACGGCGACAAATATATGAAGAAGACTCTGCGCATGGGCGATCTGCTCAACCTGGACCAGTCCGTGAAGGACCGTCTGGCAACCATCGTGGAGTGGAAGAACCTGACCATGGAAAAGGTCTACGGTCAGAAGCCCATTGATCTGGAAGAGATGTGGGCATGGTGCCAGAAATACGCCGAGCTGTTCAAGGATTACATCTGCGACGCGGGCGCTTTCCTGGACAAGGCTGACCGTGAGGGCCAGAAGATCCTGTTCGAGGCTCAGCTGGGCGCGCTGCGTGACATCGACTTCGGCATTTATCCCTTCACCAGCTCATCCAATGTGATCGGCAGCTACGCGCCCATCGGCGCGGGCATCCCCGGCCACAAGCTGCACAAGAGCATCGGCATCATGAAGGCCTACTCCAGCTGCGTGGGTGAGGGCCCCTTCACCGCCGAGCTGGCCATGACTGAGGAAGAGAAGAACGCTCTGCGTGAGGCGGGCCATGAGTTCGGTGCGGCCACCGGCCGTCCCCGCCGCGTGGGTCCCTTTGACGTGGTGGCAAGCCGTTACGGCGTGTTCTGCCAGGGTGCGGACGAGCTGGCTCTGACCCTGCTGGATGTGCTGGACTACATGGAAGAGATTCCTGTGGTGGAGAAGTATCTGGTAAACGGGGAAGAGGTTGACCGTTTCCCCATGGGCGAGGCGCTGGATAACGCCAAGCCGGTGGTGAAATTCCTGCCCGGCTGGCACTGCGACATCACTGCCTGCCGTACCTGGGAGAGTCTGCCCCAGGCTGCCAAGGACTATGTGGAGTATCTGGAAAAGGCCGTTGGCTGCAAGATCAAGTATGTTTCCGTGGGCGCTGCCCGCGACGCATACCTGGTGCGTGAGTAACTGTTTATAAATGCGCCGGCCCGGTAATCATTACCGGGCCGGTTTATCTGTTTCAAGGGGGTAAAAGTAACACTATGGGAGAGTATTTGGATAAGGGTCTGCACGAGGAATGCGGTGTGTTCGGCGTATACCGCCAGAGCGACGCGGCACATCTGACCTATTTCGGTCTGCATGCATTGCAGCACCGCGGCCAGGAGGGCGCGGGTATCGCCGTGGCAGACGGCAAGACCGTCCGCTGCCGGAAGGGCAAGGGCCTGCTGAGTGATGTGTTCGGCCGCAACGATCTGGACGGCATGGCCGGCAAGAATGCCATCGGTCATGTGCGCTACGGCACCGCAGGCGGCGGTGAGGTGGAAAACGTGCAGCCCATCGTATCCCGCCTGGCCAACGGCGGCGCGCTGGCGGTGGCCCACAACGGCCAGATCGCCAATGCTGCCGAGCTGCGCAAGGAGCTGGAGGATAAGGGCAGCATCTTCTGGGGCTCGTCGGACAGCGAGATCATCCTGCATCTGCTGCAGGGCACCAAGGGCCCGCTCATCGAGAAGATCAAGCAGGCCTGCAACCGTCTGGATGGCGCCTTCGCCTTCCTGATTCTCACCGAAAAGAATCTCTACGCCGTGCGGGACAAGAACGGCCTGCGGCCCCTGTCGCTGGCCAAGCAGGGCGACGGCTGGTGTGTTTCCAGTGAGAGCTGCGCCTTCGATATCGTGGGCGCGCACCTGGTGCGGGACGTGCGCCCCGGCGAGATCGTGAAGATCTCCGCCGCCGGTCTGGAAAGCTGCTTCTACACCGAGGAGACCAGCTGCAACCTGTGCGCCATGGAATACATCTACTTCTCCCGCCCGGATTCGGTGCTGGAGGGGCAGAACGTGCACGGCGTACGCCGTGAGTGCGGCCGCCTGCTGGCCCAGGAAGACCTGGACAACTTCTTCAAGGCCGACATTGTGGTGGGCGTTCCGGATTCCTCGCTGTCCGCTGCGGCAGGCTACAGTGAAGCCATCGGCCTGCCCAACGAGATGGGCCTGATCAAGAACCGTTATGTGGGCCGTACCTTCATCCAGCCCACCCAGGCCCAGCGCGATCTGGGCGTGCGGCTCAAGCTGTCCGCCAACGTGCCGGTGGTACGGGGCAAGCGGGTGGTTCTGGTGGACGACTCCATCGTGCGCGGCACCACCTCCAAGCGGATCGTGGCTCTGCTGCGTCAGGCGGGCGCCACCGAGGTGCATCTGCGCATCGCCGCTCCGGCCATCAAGTACCCCTGCTTCTATGGCGTGGATATGTCCACCCGGGCCGAGCTGGCCAGCGCCAGCCTGGAGCCGGATGTGCTGGCCAAGGTGCTGGGTGCGGATTCGCTGCGCTTTTTGAGCGTGGATGATCTGAAGCAGGCCTGCGGCTGCCAGGGTCTGTGCACTGCCTGCTTCGACGGCAGCTATGTGACCCCGCTCTACAGCAACAAAATCTGAGAAAATTTTCACAAGCGCATGGCGTAAGCCATTGCAAAACAGGGCTTTTTCCTCTAGAATGAATAGGGAAAAGCCCTGTTTTTTTATAAAAATGCAAAAAAGACCTAAAAACTTGCACAGAAAATAAAAACGCTGATTGTTCGGTTTGCACGAAAAGTTTTCAAAAACTTGTTTTAAAATTATCATTTATTGCCCGGGATACTTTGTTATGGTAAAATCAAACCAGAAAATAAAAGTATTACTTTTGCGGAGGATGGTATGAGCAGATTGGAAATGCCGACCCCTAGCAGGTCGCAATTAGTGATCGAACAGTTGTACAAGGAATTGGAACGCCGCATTGAGGCCAGCCCCCCGGGCCTTTGCCCGGTGGACCTGACGCGCGCGTTCCTGGAGCTGTGCCACACGCAAACCTGCGGCAAGTGTGCACCCTGCCGCATCGGCCTATTGCAGCTCAAGCACCTGATCACAGATGTGCTGAACGGCAAGGCCACCATGGAGACCCTGACCCTGATGGAAAACACGGCCCTTTCCATCATGGAATCCGCCGACTGTGCCATCGGCCACGAGGCGGCCCTCATGGTTTACCAGAGCCTGATCGGCTGCCGCGATGACTACGAGCAGCACATTCGGGTGGGCCGCTGTACCTGTACTTACAGCCAGCCGGTGCCCTGTGTCACCCTGTGCCCGGCCCATGTGGACATCCCCGGCTACATTGCCCTGGTCCGTGAGGGCCGTCATGCGGATGCAATCCGCCTGATCCGTAAGGACAATCCGTTCCCCACCACCTGCGGCTTCATCTGCGAGCACCCCTGCGAGGCCCGCTGCCGCCGCAACATGGTGGACGACGCCATCAACATCCGCGGCCTGAAGCGGGTCGCGGCTGATCGGGCGGGCCATGTACCCCCGCCGAAGAATGCGCCTTCCACCGGCAAAACTGTTGCCGTTGTGGGCGGTGGCCCCGGCGGTCTGTCCGCTGCCTACTATCTGCAGCTGATGGGCCATCAGGTGACCGTGTTCGAGATGCTGCCTCAGCTGGGCGGCATGCTGCGCTATGGTATCCCCAACTACCGCCTGCCCAAGGAACGGCTGGATGATGACATTCAGGCCATTCTGGAAACCGGCGTAAAAGTGGAGCTGGGCAAGCGCATCGGCCGGGACATCACCATTGAAGAGCTGCGCAAAACCTACGACGCCGTGCTGGTGAGCATCGGCGCCAGTACCGATAAGAAGCTGGGCATGGAGCACGAGGATGCTCCCGGTGTGGTCTCCGCTGTGGAGTTCCTGCGCACTGTGGGCCAGGGCGAGTCCATGGAGCTGAATGGCCAGGAAGTGGCTGTAGTGGGCGGCGGCAACGTGTCCATGGACGCGGTTCGCACTGCTGTGCGCCTGGGTGCCAAGAAGGTAAGCATCGTCTACCGCCGCCGCGTGGCGGATATGACCGCCCTGCCCGCCGAGATCGAGGGTGCCATGGCGGAAGGCGTGGAGATTCGCACCCTGCAGGCACCCTCCCGCATCGAAGTTGATGAAAACGGCCATGTGAAGGGGCTGTGGACCACCCCCCAGATGATCAGCGCCATCCGCGACGGCCGCGCCAGCGTGAAGGCCAGCGGAGAAGAGGAGCAGTTTATTCCCTGCACCACCCTCATTGTGGCGGTAGGTCAGAGCATCGAGACCAAGCACTTCCAGGAAGCCGGTCTGCCGGTGGAGCGAGGCAAGATCCTCACCGAGACCTCCGGCGGCTTCTCCGACATTCCCGGCGTGTTCGCCGGCGGTGACTGCGCCACCGGTCCTGCCACCGTCATCAAGGCCATTGCGGCGGCCAAGGTGGTGGCGGCCAACATCGACGAATACCTGGGCTACAACCACAAGATCACCTGCGACGTGGAGATCCCCGAGCCCGATCTGGCCGACAAAAGCCCCTGCGGCCGTGTGGAGCTTACCGAGCGCCAGGCCTGCGAGCGTGTGCGTGATTTCGAGGGCGTGGAAAACTGCATGACCGATAAGGAAGCCTGCCAGGAGGCCGGGCGCTGCCTGCGGTGCGATCACTTCGGCTTCGGCCTGTTCAAAGGAGGAAGGGAAAAGGTATGGTAAACCTGACAATTGACGGGCTGGCCATCCGCGCGCCCAAGGGCACGACCATCATGGAGGCGGCCGCGCAGAATAACATTGCAATCCCCAAGCTTTGCTTTTTGAAGGAAATCAACGAGATCGCCGCCTGCCGCGTGTGCGTGGTGGAGCTGGAAGGCAAGGAGCGGCTGATCACCGCCTGCAACAACGTGGTGGAAGAGGGCATGGTGATCTACACCAACAGCCCCAAGGTCCGCCGTGACCGGCGCAACACCGTGCAGCTCATCCTCTCCCAGCACGACTGCAAATGCGCCACCTGTTTCCGCAACGGCAACTGCGCGCTGCAGAACATTGCCAGAGATCTGAATATCCACGAGCTGCCCTTTGAGGAGCGGCTGGAGCGCCAGCCCTGGGACCAGAATTTCCCTCTGATCCGGGATTCCGCCAAGTGCATCAAGTGTATGCGCTGCGTGCAGATCTGCGATAAGGTTCAGAGCCTGAACATCTGGGATCTGGAAGGCACCGGCTCCCGTTCCACCATCAATGTTACCGGTCACCGCACCATCGGTGAGGCAGACTGTTCGCTGTGCGGTCAGTGCATCACCCATTGCCCGGTGGGCGCGCTGCATGAACGTGATGACACGGAACAGGTCTGGCAGGCCATCTCCGACCCGAAGAAGGTCGTGGTGGCCCAGGTTGCTCCCGCCGTTCGTGCGGCCTGGGGCGAGCAGCTGGGCCTTTCCCGGGACGAGGCCACCGTGGGCAAGATCATGGACAGCCTCAAGCGGATGGGCGTGGACTATGTGTTCGACACCACCTTCTCCGCCGACCTGACCATCATGGAGGAGGGCACCGAGTTCCTGGGCCGCTTCACCCGCGGAGCGACCAAGGAAAAGCCCATGTTCACCTCCTGCTGCCCGGGCTGGATTCGGTTCATCAAGTCTCAGTATCCCCACCTGGTGCCGCAGCTGTCCACCGCGAAGAGCCCGCAGCAGATGTTCGGCGCGGTGATGAAATCCTACTTTGCACAGTCCATCGGCCGCTCTCCCGAGGACATCTACACCCTATCCATCATGCCCTGTGTGGCTAAGAAGGGTGAACGGAATATGGAACTGTTCGATGGCGAGTACGCGGGCCACGATGTGGACGCGGTACTCACCACCCGTGAGCTGGTGCGCATGATGCGTTCGGCCCACATCCGGCCGGATACCCTGGTCGACCGCCCCTGCGATGTTCTGATGCAGGCGGGCAGCGGCGCGGGCGTGATCTTCGGCGCCACCGGCGGCGTAATGGAAGCCGCTTTGCGTACCGCCTACTATGTGGTGATGGGTAAGAACCCGCCTGCGGATGCCTTCAAGCAGGTGCGCAGCCAGGGCCAGGGCACCGGCGTGACCACTGCCGAGTTCCATCTGGGCGACGCCGTGGTGCGCACTGCCGTGGTAAGCGGCCTGGGCAACACCCGCAAACAGCTGGAGCAGATCGAAAAGGGCGAAGTGTCCTATGACTTTGTGGAAGTCATGGCCTGCCCCGGCGGCTGTGTGGGCGGCGGCGGTCAGCCCATCCACGACGGCGAGGAGCTTGCCTTTGAACGGGGCAAGAACCTCTATGCACTGGACAGCAGCGCCGCACTGCGCTTCTCCCACGAGAACCCGGACGTGCAGCGGTTGTATGCCGAGTATCTGGGCGAGCCCATGAGCCATCGCTCTCATCAGCTGCTCCATACCGATCACAATGCCTGGACCATGCCTCGCAAACAACGTTAACAGCCATTCCAACCTCCAATAAAAGCAGCACCCGCCTCCGGAAGTTCCGGAGGCGGGTGCTGCTTTTTCTGCGTTTTATAGAATGGGGAAGGGAAGAGAACCTGGCTTACAGGCCCCGCTCCTTCTTCCAGGCCAGGAATTCCTCAAAGCTGCCGGTGCGGTCCAGGCAGCCCTCCTGGCCCAGGGGGATCTCAATAATCCGATTGGCGATTTCATCAATGAACTGATGGTCGTGAGAGGAGAAGAGCAGGTTGCCCTTGAAGGAGGCCAGACCGTTGGACAGCGCTTGGATGCTTTCCAGGTCCAGGTGGTTGGTGGGCTGGTCCAGCACCAGAATGTTGGAGTGGGCCATCATCATGCGGGAGAGCATGCAGCGCACCTTCTCACCGCCGCTCAGCACCGACGCGGGCTTGTAGACCTCGTCGCCGGAGAAGAGCATCCGGCCCAGGAAGCCGCGCAGGAAGGTCTCGGTGGGGTCCGGGCTGTACTGACGCAGCCACTCGATCAGGTTGCCCTCGAAGCCGTCGAAGAAGGCGGAGTTATCCTGGGGGAAGTAGCTCTGGCTGGTGGAAACGCCCCACTTGAAGCTGCCGGAATCCGGCTCCATCTCGCCCATCAGGATCTTGAACAGGGTGGTCATGCCCACCTCGTTGTCACCCACCAGAGCGATCTTGTCGTTCTTGTTCATGGTGAAGGTCACGTTGTCCAGCACCTTAACGCCATCCACGGTCTTGGTCAGACCCTGCACGAACAGGATATCCTTGCCGGCCTCCCGCTCCGGGTCAAAGCCCACGAAGGGGTAACGGCGGGAGGAAGCGGGCATCTCCTCCAGCTGGATGGAGTCCAGGATCTTTTTACGGCTGGTGGCCTGCTTGGACTTGGACTTGTTGGCGGAGAAGCGCTGGATGAAGGACTGCAGTTCCTTGATCTTCTCTTCCTTCTTCTTGTTCTGGTTGCGGATCAGCTGCTGCATCAGCTGGCTGGACTCGTACCAGAAGTCGTAGTTGCCCGCGTACATCTGCACCTTGTTGTAGTCGATGTCCACGGTGTGGGTGCAGACTGCGTTCAGGAAGTGACGGTCGTGGCTGACCACGATGATGGTGCCGTAGTAATCCATCAGAAACTCTTCCAGCCAGTCGATGGACTCAATGTCCAAACCGTTGGTGGGCTCGTCCAGCAGGATGATGGAGGGCTGGCCGAACAGGGCCTGTGCCAGCAGCACCTTCACCTTCTGGCGGCCGTCCAGCGCGTCCATCTGGGCGTAGTGCAGGTCGGTGGGCAGGCCCAGACCGCTGAGCAGCTGGTTGACCTCGGTCTCGGCATCCCAGCCGCCCATCTCAGCGAATTCCGCCTCCAGCTCACCGGCGCGCTCGCCGTCCGCCTCGGAGAAATCCTCCTTGGCATACAGCTCGTCCTTTTCCTTCATGATGTCGTACAGGCGGCGATTGCCCATGATGACGGTTTCCATCACAGAGAACTCATCGTATTTGTAATGGTCCTGCTCCAGCACGCTCATCCGGTCGTCCGGCCCGATGGATACACTGCCGCTGGTGGGCTCGATCACGCCGGAGATGATCTTCAGCAGGGTGGACTTGCCGGCACCATTCGCACCGATGATACCGTAGCAGTTGCCCGGCACAAAATTCAGGTTCACGTTCTTGTACAGATAGTTGCCCTGAAACTGAAGGCTTACGTCATTTACAGAAAGCATAAAAACCTCGCTTATCCTTTGTTTTCTTCTTATGATAGAACAGTATGCTCGAAAGAGATTTTGAAAAGTCGATATAGACCAATTTATTATACATGAAAACAAACAAAAAAAGAAGGCCTAATTTCAAAAGAGTTCTGAGATCGGATAACAAAAAAACGCAGCGCCGGCCCATTAAGGCGCTGCGTGCAAGATTGTTTGGAATGTGGAATCCTCAGATCACCAGCTCATACAGGCTGGCTCCGGCAATGCCCTCCCGAGTCAGCAGGGCGCTGGCGGTGTCCCGGCTGGCGGGATCGTCCCGCCAGGCAAGGCCGCAGCCCGCCGTGATGGCGGTGGGCACCGGTATCAGCCGACCGGTCAGGCCCGCCGCGGGAGCGGCGGCCTCAAAGGCCAGAGCAGCCGCGGTGGTATCAAAGGCAATCACAAGCTGTAGGCTTCTGGGTCTCATGCTTCCTCCCTGCAAAGGGTGTCCATGGCGCGGATGGCCGCGTCCACCTCTTCTTCCGTGTTGAAATAGCCGAAGCTGAACCGCACCGCACCCTGGGCTACTGTGCCCAGGGCCTCATGGATCAGCGGTGCGCAGTGGGCCCCTGGGCGGGTGAGGATGCCGAACCGCTGGGCAAGCTCATCGCTCACCAGCGAGGAATCCCAGTCGCCCAGGTTCAGTGCCACGATGGGGGAGCGCTCAGCAGTGGAAAAGTCGCCATAGCATTTCACCCCGGGCAGATCCTTTACGCCCTGATAAAACCGGCCTGCCAGCGCCTGCTCCCGGCGGCGAATGGTATCAAGGCCGATCTCCTCCAACCATTCCAGCGCTGCCGCCAGCCCGGCAATGCCGTGGCCGTTCAGGGTACCTGCCTCCAGTGCGGTGGGCATCTGAGCGGGATGTTCCCGGTCAAAGCTGTGCACACCACTGCCGCCCACGCAAAGAGGGGAGAGCCGCAGCCGGGGCGAAACGCACAGCCCGCCGGTGCCCTGGGGGCCCAGCAGGCCTTTGTGACCGGTGAAGCAGAGCACGTCGATGCCCATGGCCTGCATGTCGATGGCAAAGCAGCCAGCGGTTTGGGATGCGTCCAGAACGAAGGGCACTCCATGGGCAGCACAGGCCGCACCGATGCGGCCAATGTCCACCAGATCGCCGGTCACGTTGGAGGCGTGGGTGCAGACCACCAGTTTGGTGTCCGGCCGGAAGGCGGCTTCCAATCCCTCCAGCGAGAGACGGCCGTTTTCATCCGCAGGAAGAATGGTCAGGTCCGCCCCGCTGCGGTAAAGTGGGCGCAACACGCTGTTGTGGTCCAGTGCGGTGGCAATGGCGTGCCCGCCCTCTGCCAGCAGGCTGGAGATGGCAATGTTCAGCGCCGCGGTGGAATTGGCGGTGAAGGCCACCTGCTGGGCGCCGTAGCCGTGGAACAGCCGGTCGATGCGGCTGCGGGCTTCGTGAATGGTGCGCCCGGCGGCCAGGCTGGCCGCATGCGCGCCCCGGCCGCAGTTTCCCATTCCGTTCATGGCTGCGGCCACCGCCTGCACCACGCAGTCGGGCCGGTGCAGACTGGTGGCGGCGTTATCCAGATAGATCACGGCCGGACCACCCGGGCTGCGCCCATCAGCTTCTCCGCAATGGCATACATGTTGGTCACGCTGCCCACCGCCAGCTTCTCGGTGAGGCCGTAGTGGTTCAGGCAGGTGCCGCAGGTCATGATCTCCACGCCCTGGCTTTCCAGCAGTTTCAGATCTGCCAGCGTGGGTGCGCCCTCAACAGAAAGCTTTGCTCCGCCGTTGTACAGCAGAATGGTGTCCGGCAGAATGTCCTGTTCGGTAAGGGCATAGACAAAGGCCTTCATCAGGGCCTTGCCCAGCACCGGGTCGCCGCTGCCCATCTCATCGCTGGACAGCACCACCACTGTGCCCTTGGCGCGGGCGTCCGGGATGCAGGCAGGGGCTTCTTCCGCTATGGGGGTCTGCGCGGCGGCCAGACTCTCTTCGGTGAGGGCCAGAACCACCTCGTAGTGATCGGAGGCCAGAGTGCGGCTTTCGGCGGCCAGCTTTTTCTGACCGGCCATCTTCAGAAGATTCTGCACCGCGATGGCGTTATCCACCGATACGGTCACGGTGTCGCCCGCGGTCATCTGGGCCAGGACCTTTTTGGTTTCCACAACGGGGATGGGGCAGGGCTTGCCCATGGCGTTTACCTGATATTGCATTTTATAAAACCTCGATTTCTGTGAAGAGTAAAAAGTAAAGATAGGGTCATTCCGTGACGCGAATCACGCCGGGATGTTCATCGGTTACATGGCCGATGATGCCGCAGCCAAGGCCCAGCGCCTGCACAGCGGCCAGGGCTTCCTCGGCCCGGTCGGCGGGAACGCTGACCAGCAGTCCGCCGGAGGTCTGGGGGTCAAAGAGCAGCTCCTCCACCGCAAAGGGGGTGGATTCAAACTCCACCTTGCCCTCCAGATGGTTCCGGTTGCGCTGGGCGGCTGCTGTGAGCAGGAACTCATCCGCGTATTCCAGCGCCTGCGGAATGTGGGGCAGTGCTTTCCAGTGCAGTTGTGCGCCGCAGCGCGCCGCCAGCATCTCGTTCAGATGGCCCAGCAGGCCGAAGCCGGTCACGTCGGTGCAGGCGTGGGGTTCAAAGGGTGCCAGTGCTTCAGAGGCGTATTTGTTCAGGGTGGTCATGCTGGCGATAGCTGCTTCCATGGCCTCGTCACTGGCCTGGCCCACCCGGCTGGCGGTGCAGACGATGCCCACGCCCAGAGGTTTGGTGAGAATCAACGCGTCGCCGGGGCGGCAGGCGTTGTTTTCCAGCACCTTGTCCGGGTGGATGATGCCGGTGACCGACAGACCGTATTTCACATCGCTGTCCGCGATGGAATGGCCGCCCGCCAGGATGCCGCCTGCCTCCCGCACCTTCTCTGCGCCGCCCTGCAAGATGCGGCCCAGAATGTTCAAGTCCATCTTTTCGGGGAAGCACACGATGTTCAGTGCGGTTTTCACCGTGCCGCCCATGGCGTAGATGTCGCTAAGGGCATTGGCTGCGGCAATCTGGCCGAAGATGTAGGGGTCCTCCACCATGGGCGGGAAGAAGTCCAGCGTCTGCACCATGGCGATGTCATCGGTGAGTTTGTAGACGGCGGCGTCGTCCGAGTGGTCAAAGCCCACCAGCAGGTTCGGGTCGGTAAAGGGGGGCAGCTTTTCTAGCACGTGGGCCAGCGCGCCGGGGCCCAGCTTGGCGGTGCAGCCGCCGCCCTTGCAGAATACGATTGGTTGTTCATTCATAACGATAACGCTCCCTGAAAAATCGGCCCCGCCGCAGCAGGGCCCTTTCTTGCTTCTTATTATAAGGATAAAGCGAAACCACCCAAAAGTAAAGCCCCAGCCCGGGGCAAATATTCGCAGAAGAAACAAAAAATGCCCCGGTTTCAGGAATTTCCAAAACCGGAGCGGGTATGTCAGTTCTTGGGGGCGCTCTGTTCCACCTGGGCCCGCAGCAGATCACGAATTTCGGTCAGCAGCTGTTCACTGGAGGGGGCGGGAGGCGTGGCAGGTGCCTTGGCGGCGTCCTCCTTCTTCTTCTCGATGTGCAGTTTGGTCATCAGTTTCACCGCACAGAACACGCAGAAGGCCAGGATAATGAATTCCACCACCGTCTGGATGAAGTTGCCGTAGGCCAGCACCACCTCGTTGCCGCCCGCGCGGAATACGTAGGAAAGACCGGTAAAATTCACCTGACCGGTGGCCAGGCTGATCAGGGGCATTACCACATCGTTCACCAGACTGGTCACGATCTTGCTGAATGCGCCGCCGACCACAACACCGACGGCCATGTCGATCACATTGCCGCGCATGGCGAATTCCTTGAATTCCTTCAAAAACTTTTTCATAAGGGTTCTCCTTTGAGGATTGATTCGATAATCACCCAGCGGCTGGGCCGGGCAGCTTTATCATATCATATTTGCAAAAGAGGGAAAAGGGCCAAACCGGCAGAATGCGCATTTCTCCGCGCCGGTCTGCACCATTCGCCCGGCGGCTGCATAGGCTGGAGCAACCAGATCAGAGCAATGGAGGGAACAATGTGATGCGATGCAATCGACCGGAATCCAGCAGCCGGGAAGGGGAGCAGCGGTGCCGGTGCCCCCATCCGGGCTGTTGCTGCTGTCGGGGGCCGCAGGGGGAACCAGGCCCGAAAGGGGAAAACAGCGTGCTTGCCGCCGCCTCCTTCTTTGCATTTGAGCGGCGGTTCGAAAACGGGAAGGCGGTTCCGCTGGTCATCGGCACAGAAGACGAGACCGGCCAGATCCGGCTGGCGGATGAAACCGCGATTCTGCTGGAGCCGGGGCGATATGCAGTGTGGTATCGCCTAGCCACTGTGCTGGAAAATCCAGGCTATCTGCAGGTGACCCCGTCGCAGAATGGCAGCCCCCAGCTTGCCTATGGGGTGTATGCAAGAACCGCGGACCCGATGGTCACCGCTGGCGGCACCAATTTTCTGCTGTTGCGGGCGGAGGATGCGACTGCTTTTCAGCTGAATTACAGCAGTGATGTGGCGAACCGGTCCGGTGAGGCATCGGTGATGGTGTGGAAGCTGGCGGAGTTCGACTGAAGCATTTGTAAGAACAGGGGAGAACATAAAAAAACCCGGCTCATTGAGCGGGCTTTTACGTTAGTGCGATGAAAGGGGGATTCGTCTCACTTCCCCAAATCCCGAGCGGGCGGCAAAAGCTTGTGAAAAGTAAATAGTGAAAAAGGAAAAATCCCGAACGCTTTCGCATTCGGGATTTTTGGTGCGGATGAAGGGACTTGAACCCCCACGGTATCGCTACCACTAGAACCTGAAAGGCATCAAGGCAACATTCATC
>NZ_NFKA01000017.1 GCF_002160145.1 Gemmiger sp. An194
TGCACTTCTAGCTCAGTTGGTAGAGCAGCTGACTCTTAATCAGCGGGCCCAGGGTTCGAGTCCCTGGAAGTGCACCACAAAAAGACAGGACAAACGTCCTGTCTTTTTTGTTGCACTTCCCCCCTTCGGGGGCGGCTTCACCGTTCGCGCTGTTAGCGCTCCGGTTCAGCTCGCAGGGCCTCTCGGGCTAAACAACATGCCACCGGCATGTTGTTCTTAACGCCCTCGTCTAGAAGTGCACCACAAAGAGGTGAGCATTGAAAGGTGCTCGCTTTTCTTTTGCTGCACTTCCCCCCTGCGGGGGCGGCTTCACCGTTCGCGCCGATGGCGCTCCGGTTCAGCTCGCAGGGCCTCTCGGGCTAAACAACATGCCACCGGCATGTTGTTCTTAACGCCCTCGTCTAGAAGTGCACCACAAAGAGGTGAGCATTGAAAGGTGCTCGCTTTTCTTTTGGTCCACTTCCCCTCTGCGAGGGCGGCTTCACCGTTCGCGCCGATGGCGCTCCGGTTCAGCTGGCAGGGACTCTCAGGCTAAAAAACATGCCGCTGGCATGTTTTTCTTAACACCTTCGTCTAGAAGTGTACCACAAAATGGGAAACGTAAACGAAACAGGCAGTTGCGTTCTCCCGGTGCCATACATATAAATAATAAAACCCATTCATTTGATCACATGGAAAGGATCGAATCAATGGGTTTTAAAGCGAAAACACGCTTATTCAATTACTCTTCGATGGAAACGCCCAATTTTTCGGCAATCTCGTTCAGCTTCATGCCGGATTTCTGGGCTTTGGAGACCAGAGACTTGATCTGCTGTGCTTTGGTTTTGCGGCGCACGCGCTTTTTCGGTGTGAGCAGATCCTGTTTACGGGCCTGCAGCTTGCGGATCTTCTCATTGATCGAGGCAATTTTGGCGTCGAATTTTTCCACGGCTTCGGCCTTTTTCGCCTCTACATCCTGAATCGAATCATTGAGCTCGGCGATTTGCAGATCCAGATCATTGGCGATCTGCTCAGAGGTGCGGCGTACTCGCTTTTGTTCAGACATGGCATATAACTCCTTACCATTTTATAGTATTTTTATCGTAGCATATGCCGATAAAACTAACAAGAGTATTTTGTCTGAATTTTTGGAAAACACAAAAGTAACACAAAATTCGTTATAAAATGATTTTTCGAAAAACACGTTAGAAGATAAGCGGTTTTATTAATAGAAATTTTAAAAACCTTGCATCAAAAACTGGAAATAAAAACCGCTTCCCCCAACTTCTTTATAAAGAAGGTAAAACCTTCCATAAAAGGTGGGGAAGCGGTAAAAGCAGTTGGATGGATGTAAAATCAGAACAGATCGTCGTCGGTGTCGTAAACAGAAATATACGAAGGGGCGTGCTCCTGCTTGAGCAGGGCAATGCCCAGTGCAGCGCCGGCAAGCGCGAAAATCAAAGCTAAAATTTTAACAAGCAGTTTCATCGGGAAACCCTCCTTTAAATAATGCGGGATGTTGCTTTTAGTATAGCATAAAGCGGTTGGCGCGTGCAAACCATTTTATGGGGAAAAACGGCAAAAATACAAAGAAGATGGGTTACAGAATCGTAATCCATGTTGACTTGAATCCATAAAGGAATTAGAATATTCTAGAGCGGGTGCGCCATGCTGTGGTTCGTAGATGCGCCCCGTAGATTGTATGAAATGGGGGAACGTTCAATCCATGTTGAAAAAGCTGAAACGTGCGGCGCTGGGCGCCGGCGTGCCGCATGAGAAGGGAACTGCCGCCCTGGCCACGGTGAAGATGCCTGTGCCCAGCAAGGTTGTTCTGCCCATGCAGCAGCACATCGGCGCACCTTGCACGCCGGTGGTCAAGAAGGGTGACACTGTAATGGTGGGCACCCTGGTCGGCAAAGCGGAAGGCTTTGTGAGCGCAAATATTTATTCCGGCGTGTCCGGTACGGTAGCTGCGGTGGACACCGTGCATATTTCCAACGGCACCAGCGTACCGGCTGTTGTGATCACGCCCGACGGTCAGCAGACCGTTGATCCCGCTGTGAAGGCTCCGGTGGTGACCGATAAGGCCAGCTTCATTGAGGCGATTCAGGCTTGCGGTCTGGTGGGCCTGGGCGGCGCCGGCTTCCCCACTGCAGTGAAGCTGAGCCCCAAGGCTCCGGTGGATACCCTGGTGATCAATGCGGCGGAGTGCGAGCCCTATCTGACTGCTGACACCCGCGAGATGCTGGAGAACGGCGAGACCATCGCCTCCGGCATCAAGGCCGTGATGAAATATCTGGAAATCAAGAATTGTGTGATCGGCATCGAGCGCAACAAGCCCGAGTGCGTGAGCGCTATGAATCAGCTGTTCAGCGGTGAGGCCGGTGTGACCGTGAAGGTCCTGCCCAACCGCTACCCGCAGGGCGCCGAGAAGGTGCTCATCGAGAAGACCACCGGTCGTGAAGTGCCCCAGGGCGGTCTGCCCAGCGATGCGGGTGTGATCGTGCTGAACGTGACCACCGTGTCCACCATCGGCAAGTTCCTGGCCACCGGTATGCCTCTGGTGACCAAGCGCCTGACCGTGAACGGCGACGCCATCAAGGAGCCCAAGAATGTGGAAGCCATCATCGGCACCCCCCTGCGCGAGGTGCTGGATTTCTGCGGCCTGAAAGAGGGCGTGACCGTTGCCAAGCTGATCAGCGGCGGCCCCATGATGGGCGTTGCGCTGCCGGACGCTGATGAGCCGGTTCTGAAGCAGAACAACGGCGTGCTGGCCTTCAGCGAAAAGATGGCCACTCTGCCCGCCGCGGGTCCCTGCATCCGCTGCGGCCGCTGCATCGAGGCCTGCCCCATGGGCCTGGCTCCCGTGCAGATCGCCGGTGCCTTCAATAAGAAGAACACTGAGGAGCTGAACAAGCTGTGCGTGGACCTGTGCATGCTGTGCGGCACCTGCAGCTATGTCTGCCCCGCCAAGCGCCCGGTCACTCAGACCATGGGCCTGGCCAAAGAATTTGCCAAGAAGGAGGCAAAGAAATAAATGGAAAACCGTTATATGGTCACTGCCTCCCCCCACATTGTGGATCGTTCCTCCACCCGTGGGCTGATGGGCAATGTGATTATCGCTCTGCTGCCCTGTGTGGTTGCCAGTGCGTGGATCTTCGGCCTGCGCGCTCTGCTGGTGATCGGCGTTACCACCGCCGCCTGCGTGGGCTTTGAGTACCTGTATTGCCTGCTGATGAAAAAGCCGAACCCCGTGGGCGATCTGTCCGCCGTGGTTACCGGCATTATCCTGGCTCTGAATATGCCCGTGAGCATGCCCCTGTGGATCGCCATTGTGGGTGCGTTCATCGCGATCGTTGTGACCAAGCAGCTGTTCGGCGGCCTGGGCTTCAACTTTGTGAACCCCGCTCTGGTGGGCCGCATTGTGCTGTTCACCGGCTTTGCTTCCCGCATGACCACCTGGACCTTCACCTCCCGCATGGAGCAGACCCTGAGCGGTATCGATGCCGCTGCCAGCGCCACTCCCCTGCAGGTGGTGGATGCTGCCGGCAACTCTCTGCTGGGCCAGTACCCCATCATGGACCTGTTCCTGGGTCAGCACGGCGGCGTGCTGGGCGAGACCTGCGCCCTGGCCATCCTGATCGGCTTCGTGTGGCTGGTTGCCACCCGCACCATCAGCCCGGCCATCCCCGTGACCTACGTGGCCACCGTGGCGGTCATCAGCGCTCTGGCGGGCAAGCCCGTTCTGGCTGAGCTGCTGGCCGGCGGCCTGCTGTTCGGCGCCGTGTTCATGGCTACCGATTATGTGACCAGCCCCTTCACCCTGAAGGGTAAGATCGTGTTCGGTCTGGGCCTGGGCATCATCACCTGCGGCATCCGCTACTGGGCAAACATGGCCGAGGGCGTTTCCTATGCCATCCTGTTCATGAATCTGCTGGTTCCCTACATCAATGATCTGACCCGCCAGAAACCCCTGGGCGCGAAGAAGAAAGGGGTGTAAAAGGCATGAAAAACAATAACATGTGGGAAAACTTTCTGAAACCCGTTGTGGTTCTGGTTGTGATCTGCATCGTGGCCAGCGCTGCGCTGGCCGGCACCAACCAGCTGACGGCTCCCATCATCAAGGCGCAGGAGGAAGCTGCTGCCAATGCCGCTTATCTGGAGGTTCTGCCTGAGGCCGACGGCTTTGAGGAGATCACCGACTTCCAGTCCAGCAATGTGACCAAGGCCCTGAAGGCCACCAACGGCGCCGGCTGGGTCATCCAGGCCTACGGCAAGGGCTTCGGCGGCGACGTGCCTGTGGTTGTTGCCTTCGACAGCGAGGGCACCATTCTGAAGGTGAAGTTCATGGAGAACAGCGAGACCGCCGGCTTCGGCCAGAAGCTGGCTGATCCCGCTGACGCTGACGGCCAGAAGCTGGCCGAGAGCTTTGTGGGCAAGAGCGGCACCCTGGAAGCGGGCGACGTGGATATGATCAGCGGCGTAACCGTTTCCTCCAAGGCTGCTCTGGCTGCCGTGAACTCCGCTGTGAACTGCTTCAACGAGGTCGCTCTGGGCCAGGCTGCTGTTGTGGAAGCCGAGCAGCTGACTCCGGAACAGGCTCTGGAGAGCATGGAGCTGACCGAGATCGAGATCCCCGAGGGCCTGACCGGCGCCTGGGAGACCGCCAACGGCACCACCGTGCTGCGCACCGAGGCCAATGGCTATGAATACGAGACTGCTCCCATGGATGTTCTGGTAGAGCTGGACGCTGACGGCAACATCCTGAACGTTTGGGTCGGCACCGATGGCCAGACCGCCGGTATCGGCGATCAGGCGGGCGGCGCTGAGTACCTGAACCAGTACAAGGGTGTGCTGGGCGAGGCTGGCCTGGACGGCGTGGATACCATTTCCGGCGCTACCCAGTCCACCCGCGGCGTGAAGAAGGGTGTGCGCAAGTGCATCCAGGCATTTGTTGCCATGTACCCTGACTGCGCTGCCGCCACCGCGGTTGCTCCCGAGGGCGGCGATGCTGAGAGCGAAGCCGCTTCCAGCGAGGCCGCTGTGGAGACCGTTACCCTGAGCGATGAGGCCTGCAAGGCCGTTTTGCCCGACGCCACCACCTTTGAGGCGGTGGAATCCGCCACCAGCGGCGTACAGGCTGCTGTGAAGGCTGACACCGGCTGGGTCATCCAGGCCAGTGCCAAAGGCTTCGGCGGCCAGGTGCCCGTGATCGTGGGTCTGGACGCTGACGGTGCCATCGTGGGCGTAAGCTTCCCCAAGAACAACGAGACCGATGGTTTCGGTGCAAAGCTGTATCAGGAAGGCAATGAAGAAGCTGCTGCTCTGGCCGCCAGCCTGGTGGGCAAGAGCGGTGAGGTCGCCATCGGCGACGTGGATGCCATCTCCGGCGCCACCATCTCCTCCAAGGCGGTCGTTGAGGCCGTGAACACTGCTCTGAGCTGCTACAACGAGGTGGCTCTGGGCCAGGCTCCCGCTGCTGACGAGGGCGGCGAGGGCACCGACATGAGCGCCATGAGCGCCGAGGAAGCCCGCGCTGCGCTGGCTCCCGGGGCCACTCTGACCCAGATCACTGCTCCCGAAGGCCTGACTGACGCCTGGCAGGGCGACGACGGCAGCTATGTGCTGTACGCCGAGGATAAGGGCTACGAGTACTCCACCAAGCCCCTGAACGTGGCGGTTGGCTTTGATGCCAACGGTGCCATCACCGGCGTTTGGGTGGATGTATCCGGTCAGACCGCCGGCATCGGCGATCAGGCCGCCGGCGCGGACTACCTGGGCCAGTACACCGGCATCACCGATGAGGCCGGTCTGGATGGCGTGGATACCATCGCCGGCGCCACCGAGTCCACCCGCGGCGTGAAGAAGGCAGTGCGCAAGTGCATCCAGGCATATGCCGCGGGCCTTGCGTCTTGATAGGGAGGCTGTGAATTCATGAATAAAGTTCAGATCTTTACCAACGGCCTCGTGAAGGAGAACCCGGTTCTGCGCCTGGTTCTGGGCACCTGCCCCACGCTGGCTGTTACCACCATGGCCTTCAACGGCCTGGGCATGGGCATTGCAGCTACCTTCGTGCTGTTCTGCTCCAACATTGCGATCTCGCTGCTGCGCAACGTGATCCCCGACAAGGTGCGCCTGCCGGCTTATATCACCGTTATCGCCACCTTCGTTTCCATCGTGCAGATGCTGGTCAAGGCTTACGTTCCCGCTCTGGATAAGTCCCTGGGCGTGTTCCTGCCCCTGATCGTTGTTAACTGCATCATCCTGGGCCGTGCCGAGATGTTCGCTTCCAAGAACAAGCCTCTGGACTCCGCCCTGGACGGCCTGGGCATGGGCCTGGGCTTCACCCTGACTCTGGTGCTCATGGGCTCCATCCGTGAGATCCTGGGCTCCGGCACCTGGTTCGGCATGACCGTGATCCCCGCTTCCATCGACCGGTTCACCTTCATGACTACGCCCGCCGGCGGCTTCTTCACCTTCGGCTGCCTGATGGCCCTGGTGATCTTCATCGAAAACAAGACCGGCAACAAAAAAGAGCGCAGCATCGGCTGTGAGGGCTGCCCCTCCAAGAGCGTCTGCGGCGCGAAAGGGGGCTGTGAATAATGGCTGCTCGTTTAGCTGCTATCTTCTTCACCATGATCCTGGTGGACAACTATGTCCTGGTTAAGTTCCTGGGCATCTGTCCGTTCCTGGGCGTATCCAAAAAGCTCAACTCTGCCTTCGGCATGAGCTGCGCTGTTATCTTTGTTATGACCCTGGCCACTGCGGTGACCTGGCCCATCCAGAACTTCCTGCTCACCCCGGTGGACGCGGAAGGCAACCTGAAATGGGATCTGGGCTACCTGCAGACCATCGTGTTCATCCTGGTGATCGCCGTGCTGGTTCAGCTGGTTGAGATCATCATGAAGAAGTACATGCCTCCCCTGCACAAGGCTCTGGGCGTGTATCTGCCTCTGATCACCACCAACTGCGCTGTTCTGGGCGTTACCGTGCTGAACATCGACAACGGCTACAACTTCGTGGAGTCCATCGTCTGCGCCCTGGGCGCGGGCTTCGGCTTCATGCTGGCCATGGTCATCTTCTCCGGCGTGCGCAAGCGCCTGGAGGATGCTCAGCCCCCCAAGTGCTTTGAAGGCCTGCCCATCACTCTGGTGGCGGCTTCCGCCACTGCCCTGAGCTTCGGCGGCTTCGGCGGTCTGATCGAAAACATCTTTGGTGCAATTTAAAAGGAGGCCGGGAATATGTCTATTGCAATGGCGATTGCCATCGTTTCTGTTGTCGGCCTGCTGGGCGCCATCATTCTGGTGCTGGCCGCCAAGTTCATGCATGTGGAGGAGGACCCCCGCATCGGTCAGGTGAACGGCTGCCTGCCCGGCGCCAACTGCGGCGCCTGCGGCTATGCCGGCTGTGCCGACTACGCCAAGGCCATCGTTGAGTCCGGCGCTCCAGTGAACAAGTGCGTTCCTGGCGGCGCCAAGGCTGCGGAAGACGTGGCCGCTGTGATGGGTGTGGAGGCCGGCGCCACTGCGGTGGTGAAGGCCATCGTGGGCTGCCAGGGCCGCCCCGGCGTGTGCACCCAGAAGTTTGATTACAAGGGTGTGGCCAGCTGCGCTGCTGCCGCTTCTCTGTTCGGCGGCGGCAAGGCCTGTGTACACGGCTGCCTGGGTCTGGGCGACTGTGTAAAGGCCTGCCCCTTTGACGCCATGCACATTGTGGACGGCGTTGCCTGCGTGAACGTGGCCAAGTGCACCGGCTGCGGCGCCTGCGCTGCGGTCTGCCCCCACGGCGTGATCGAGATCTGCTCCAACACCGAGAACAAGCCCAAGGTGCTGTGCAACAACACCGAGAAGGGCGCTCTGGTGATAAAGGAGTGCCAGACCGGCTGCATCGGCTGCATGAAGTGCCAGAAGACCTGCCCCAGTGAGGCGATCAAGGTCACCAACAACCTGGCGCACATCGACTACGACAAGTGCACCGGCTGCGGCGCCTGCGTGGAGGTCTGCCCCAAGCACGTGATCGTGAAGGCGTAAGCCGACCCGTAACAATGCAAAAAATCCCGCTGCTCAAATGCGAGCAGCGGGATTTTTCTTTGTTTCAGAAGCCGGGCGCGCAAGCACGGCGGGGTGTCTGCCTATGTAAAAGAGAAACAGCGCTTTTGGAAAAGCCGGTCATTCCAGAATGATCTGCGCCAAAGCGGCAGGATCGGCGGCAATATGGTCCGCCCCTTCGCCGCGCAGCTCCTCCTCGGTACGGAAGCCCCAGAGCACGCCGCAGCCCGCCAGACCTCCGTTTTTGGCGGTACGGATGTCCACGTTGCTGTCACCCACAAAGAGGGTGGAGGCCGCATCCGCGCCCATGGCGGCCATCAGCTGGCGCAGACCGGCAGGGTCCGGCTTTACCGGAACGCCGGGCAGTGCACCCTGTACAAAGGCGAAACGGCCGGGGAAATAGTGCTCCAGCACGCCTTTGGCCAGGGGGTGGGCCTTGTTGGTGAGCACGCCGAAGACCACGCCTGCGGCCTGCAGAGCGTCCAGCAGAGCCTCGATGCCCGGATAGGGCGCGGTGGCGTCCTCCTTGTGGGCGTCGTAGTAGCGGGTGAACTGCTCCAGCGTTTGGGCTAGCCGCTCGGGGCTGCGCTGGTCGGCAGGAGAGAACCGCTCGCAGAGTTTGGGGATGCCGTTGCCCACGAAGTAGCGGTATTCCTCCAGCGTGTGGGCGGGCCAGCCGTTTTGGGCACAGACATATTCGCCCGCGGCGGCCAGGTCTTCCAGCGTGTTGAGGAGGGTCCCGTCCAGATCAAAAATCACATAGCGATACAAAGCTGATTTCGCCTCCTTGGCGATGCAAAATGATTGAGAAAGTGCGCGTTCAGGCCACCAGCCGCAGGTGGTCCGCCGCCAGCTTTTTGATGCTGCGCACCCGGATACGGCGGCGGCAGGGCAGATAGATGGTCAGGGTACAGCGGCCCACCGCCTCGGAAAAGGGAGTCTGGATGCTGGAAAGCGAGATGTTGGGGCTGAACACACACAGCTGGTGGCGGCTGAACAGGCGGTTGTAGCACACCGCCATGGTGCCGTTGGAGTTGCGGGCCGCGCCCTCGGTGAACCAGCCCTCCACCGAGACGGCCACCAGCCCGGCCGAGAGTGCCAGCGGAACCAGCAGCAGCGGGGTGAGCTGGGGAAGCTTCCACATGGACACCACACACAGCATGGCGCAGAAGGCCAGAAGTGCGCCGCTTTTCCACAGAAACTGGGGCCAGCTGCGGTTGGCGGTGATGCCAGCCACCGGCCGCGGCGGGATGAACTGGGGCATCAGCGCCTGCAAAAGTGCATCCCGCCCTTTGCCGTACACCAGAATGGGCAGGTCCGCGCCGGTGTAGCTTCCGGCACACAGAAACACCGGAAACCGGCGCAGCAGCCGGGAGATGGGGGTGACGCGGATGTCGCAATAGCTTACCGCTGAGGCCTGAATGCGCCGCTCGGTCAGATTGATGCGCCCGCCCTTGGCGAAGATCACGCCGCCGCTTCGGCTCACCCGGAAGTTGGCGGTGGCCAGCAGGGAAGAGAACAGCGCGATGCCCCACAGGGTAAAGATCAATGTGAACAGCCAGGCCACACCGGCGGGCAGAAACAGCTCGGCCAGCCGTTCCATCCGGCCCAGGTTGGCCATGGCCAGCGAACCCAGGTCCACGCCCAGGTTGTTGCCGATCAGACCCTGGGTCTGCCGGGCGCTGAAGACCACCAGAAAGGAGGTGGTGACCAGGTTGGCGCTGAGCATGGTAAAGCGCAGCCGCTCCGCTCCGGTGGGAGCAAAAAAGGAGGAGGCCGACTGCACCGGCATCAGGCATTCCGCCAGCACCGCGGCCTGGCGGCGGGGCAGAAAGAACTGGACCTGCCCGAAGGCGGCGCTGGAGGCGGCGAACAGCCGCACCTTTGTGCAGCCCGCCAGCCGCAGATAGATGGGCCGGTCCAGCTGGATGGCCGCCAGCTGCGACGGGCGAATCACCTGCTGACGGTGCCAGAGGATGCCCCGGCGCAGGGTGAGCTGACGGTCGGTGAGAACGAAGCCGCAGCGCCGCCAGATGACAAATGAAAAAAGCGCCATCCCCACCAGGATGGCGGCATCCTGCCGCAGGGCCCTGGTCAGGCTGGGCAGGTCAAAGGCGATCAGCGCCTGGAGCATGGGCACCAGACAGAGAATCAGGCCGTAACGAATGTATTTGACGATGAAAACGATGTGGAAGCGCCCCTGGGCGCGCACGGTCCTCATAGGCCGCCTCCTTCCAGCGCGTGGATCAGCGGCTCGGCGTCCTCGTCCGAAACCGGAGGCAGGAACAGCACACAGCCGCTGGTGTATACGATCAGCAGGCTGCTGCGGGTCAGTGCCAACAGCGGAGTGCGAATGCGGCAGACCCCCGCCACAAATCGGGTGGGCACCCGGCGGCTGGATTTGAACAGGATGCCCCGGCTCAGGCGCACCTCGCCCAGCGAGACGCTGCCCCGCACGGTGGACAGGTGCAGCGGCACACACACCGCGCAGAAGAACAGCCAGACGGCGCAAAACAGCACGCCGCCCCAGAAGGTCTGCCAGAAAACAAAGGGGGCCAGCACCGCGCCGACAAGCAGCAGCCACAGGGCCACTACCCGGGCGCCGCCGGCACTCGCGGTAAAGCGCAGCACGGGTACGGACCTCCTTTGCAAACAGGCGGGAAAGGGCGTCAGCCGCTGGCCAGGCCCCAATCCTGCATCAATTCATGGATCGCAGTGTCCCGCGCGACGCAGAGCACCTTGTCGCCATTCAGAATCTGGGTATTACCACGGGGGATCAGCAGCTCGCCCGCGCGGGTGATGGCGATGATAACGGCGGATTCCGAGATGGGAATCTGCGCCAGGCTTTTGCCGTTGTACTTGAACCGGTCCGGGATCTGGATCTCGAACACGGTGGCGGTGCCGCCCGCCAGGTTCAGCACCTGCTGGATGGCGGCCGTCTCCACCTCACGCTCCAGAATGCGGGCCAGGTTGTCGGTGCTGGACACAGCAATGTCCACGCCCAGGCGGCGCAGCACCTCGGTGTTTTTGGGGTTGTTGACTCGGGCCACGGTTTTTTCCACATGGAAAACCCGCTTGGCGATCTGGCAGGTGATCAGATTCACCTCGTCCCGGCCGGTCACCGCCACCAGAGCCTGGCAGCGGCCGCAGCCCGCGGCCTCCAGATATTCCACGGTGGAGCCGTCGCCCTGGGTCACGGGGATGTCCAGGTCGTTGGCCACCTGGCTGCACAGCTTGCGGTCCTTTTCGATCACGATGGGCTGGTGGCCGTGGTCAAGCAGGGTCTTTGCCATGTAGTAGCCCACCTTGCCGCCGCCGACGATCATTACTCTCATAATTGCTTCCTCTTCCTTGCTGCTTTGTGACTCAGTCCGCGATGCGGGCGAAGATGATCTGGTCGCCCTCTTCCAGCACCGGCATGGGCTCCACCGCCAGTTCCACGGTAGTGTCGGCCCGCAATACGCCGTAGAGCAGATCGCCCTCCGGCGGACGGATGCGGTTCAGGCTTCGGCCCACGTCCCGCAGACTTACCGGAACGGTGACAAACGCGGTGGTGGTGGCGCCGATGGTCACACTGCGGGACTCCTGATCGTCCAGCAGGCCCAGCAGCATGCTTTCCACCGTCAGATTGGTGGTGCATACCGTGCGCAGACCGAACTCCTTGGTGAAGAAGTTCTTCAGGGCAGGATCGGTCACACGGGTGATGACCCGGGGCACATGGAAGATATTCTTGGCGATCTGGGCCACCATGATGTTCACGCTGTCATCCGGGGTGGCGATGGCCACCGCGTCGCAGGTCTCAATGCCCGCCTGACGCAGGTCGTCGATGTCGATGGGAATGCCCACCGCAGCGACGCCGGAAAAATGGTAGCCGTCCACGCCTTCCAGCCGCTGAAGCTCTTCCGGGTTGGAATCCATCACAGAGACCTCGTGGCCCATCTGCTCCAGGATACGCACAATATTGGCGCCGGCACGGCCGCAGCCTACAACAAGGATATTCAAGAAAACACCTCTTTTATAACAGAAAAAATCTGAAAAAAACAGCGAGATATGGACTCAAAGCCCCACGGGCGGCCCACATCCTTCGCTTATCCCGATTATACTGTATTTTACCCGGAAAAGAAAGGGCTCAGCAGAAAAAAGGGCGTTCTGTTTTGCACTTTCCTGTGGTATACTGTTATGGTACCTGCCGGGCACCCGGCGGGCGCTAAATGCCAGAAAACAAGTGAGGCGAAACAATGGAATGGATAAAAACGATCCTGTACGGGATCATTGAAGGGATCACCGAATGGCTGCCGGTGAGCAGCACCGGGCACCTGATCCTGGCGGAAAAGTATCTGAACATGGGGTTTGACGAGTCCTTCCTGGAGCTGTTCCGGGTGGTGATCCAGCTGGGCGCGATCCTGGCGGTGGTGGTGCTCTTCTTCCCCAAGCTCTGGCCCTTCTGCGCCGACAAGTCGAAGGGATATATCAAGAAAAACACCTGGGTGATGTGGTTCAAGATCGTGGTGGCCACCCTGCCCGCCATGGTGCTGGGCCTCTTGCTGGACGACTGGCTGGAGGAGCACCTTTACAACTACATCGTGGTTGCGACCATGCTGATTCTGTATGGCGTGTTCTTCATTCTCATCGAGAACCGGCACAAAAGGCCCCGTATCCGCAGCATCGACCAGCTTACTTATAAGGATGCGCTGATCATCGGTTTCTGGCAGGTGCTGGCCATGATCCCCGGCACCTCCCGCAGCGGCGCCACCATTGTGGGCGGTCTGCTGCTGGGCGCAAGCCGTCCGGTGGCGGCGGAGTTCACCTTCTTTCTGGCCATCCCGGTTATGTTCGGCGCCAGCGCCCTGAAGGTGGTCAAGTATCTGATGGAAGGCATGGTGTTTACCGGCGAGCAGCTGGCCGTGCTGGGCCTGGGCTGCGTGGTGGCCTTTGTGGTGAGCGTGCTGTCCATCGGCTTCTTGATGAACTTTGTGAAAAAGCACGACTTCAAGGTGTTCGGCTGGTACCGCATTGCCCTGGGCATCGTGGTGCTGGCGGCCGCTCTGCTGGGCCTGTGAGTCGCGGCGGCTGAATCAAAACAAGGAAAGAGAACATCCGGCCGGGGCCGGGTGTTCTCTTTGCGATAAGAGTTTGAAAAAGGATGTTTGAATGGAGGAGATTTCCATGGAAAAGGCAAAGGTCTATTTCACCGACCTGCGGGCAAAGCCCGGCATGAACCTGCTGGATAAGCTGCAGAAGCTGATTCGTACTGCGGGCATCGGTCAGATCGATATGGAGGGCAAGTTCGTTGCCATCAAGATCCACTTCGGTGAGCCGGGCAACCTGGCTTACCTGCGGCCCAACTACGCCAAGGCCGTGGCCGATGTGATCAAGGAGCTGGGCGGCCGGCCCTTTTTGACCGACTGCAACACCCTGTATGTGGGCCGCCGCAAGCACGCGCTGGAGCACATGGACGCTGCCATGGAAAACGGCTTCACCCCTTATTCCACCGGCTGTCAGATCATCATTGCCGACGGCCTGAAGGGCACCGATGAGGCCGAGGTGCCTGTGGAGGGCGGCGAGCACGTGAAGGTGGCAAAGATCGGCCGGGCCATCATGGACGCGGATGTGGTCATCAGCCTGAACCACTTCAAGGGCCATGAGAATACCGGCTTTGGCGGTGCGCTGAAGAACCTGGGCATGGGCAGCGGCAGCCGTGCGGGCAAGCTGGAGCAGCACGCCGCAGGCAAGCCCAATGTGGACCAGTCCCTCTGCCGCAAGTGCCACGCCTGCGCCAAGATCTGCGCCCAGGATGCCATCTCCTTCACCGGTGAGGGCGGTACCGCTTATATCGACCACAACAAGTGCGCGGGCTGCGGCCGCTGCCTGGCTCACTGCAACTTCGATGCCATCGGCGGCGATTACGACGCGGCGGTGGACGAGCTGAACTGCCGCATCGCCGAGTATGCCAAGGCGGTGGTGCAGAACCGGCCGAATTTCCACATCAATCTGGTGATCGATGTTTCCCCCAACTGCGACTGCCACGGCGAGAACGACCTGCCCATCATCCCGGATGTGGGCATGTTCGCCTCCTTTGACCCGGTGGCTCTGGACCAGGCCTGTGCCGACGCCTGCAACAACATGCCGCCCATCCCCGGCAGCCAGCTGGACGACAACCGGAAGACCCCCGGCTTCTGCAGCTGCGGCGATCACTTCACCGATTCCACCCCCATCACCGACTGGCGGGTCTGCACCGAGCACGCCGAGAAGATCGGTCTGGGCACCCGTGAATATGAACTGGTGGTTGTGAAGTAAAAATACAATTCGTATTTTTGCAAACAATATTACAAAAAGAAAATGCTCGCTCGCCGGATTGACCCGGCGGGGGAGCATTTTTGCTTATGGGAGAAAAGGCACACGTGAAGCGGGAAAGAGCGAAGTCAGAGCTTTTTCTCAATGGCGCCACGCCTGCCCTTTCGCCAGGCGGCGGGGGGCGGAAGCTGGGAGCGGAAGGACGAGTTGGTCACCGGCTACACCGTTCCGGTTTCGGTGAAGATGACGGTGATCGCCACGCCGGTGTCGCAGCCGCTGTCTTGAAAATTTTGCCAGTCGGTGGGCACCGGGGCGGTGGATTCGTCCCAGCCCAGCCGGGCCAGCAGTGGGATCTCCTTCCCGGGCTCAATCACCGATTCCCCGGTCAGGGAAGAATAGCTGCATGTGCCGGACTGGCTGGTCACATCCACCGGGCAGGGGATGGCGTAGCGCGTTGTGCCGGTTTCCTCCAAGATGATCAGCTCTGCCTGACTGGCGGTGAGCCGCATTGCAAACTCTGCCTGCCCGGCAGCTGGGCCGGTGAGCAGATTGGTCTTTTCCCAGCTGCCGTTCTGGCAGACCCAGAGGTCCACCACCATGGTGTAGGTGCCGTCGTTCAGCCGGTACTCCCAGAGGGTGAGTTCATTGTCAATGAGGTCCAGCACCTGGCGGGTCTCCTCGCTCACCGGCGCGGCCCGCAGCTGCATGGGCTCCAGGCCCTTTTCACAGCCGCACAGCCCGGCGGCAAGGAGGAGGGTCAATACAAGCAGAAGAAGTTTTTTGGCCATAACGGGGTCCTTTCCGGCGCGGCTCAGGTTTTGTCTTTTGCCCAGAAGCGGAAGAAGCTGGTCATCAGGGGAATGTAGGTGAGTGCGAACACCGCCCCGGCCGCACCGATGGCAGGCCGCTTCCAGCGGCGGGGCAGCAGGATGCCGCAGATGAGCCCCACGGAGAACAGACAGAATTTGACCAGCGCCAGAATCTTCCAGTTGGAAGCACGGCAGTAGTCGTCGGCAACACGGAACAGTTTCATACAGAGCACCTCCCAAAGACTTGGATAAAAACACCGGTTTTCTACCCTGATTGTACCCAATTTGACTGGTCCTGACAAGCCTGCATTGACGGGCGGCGGGCTGCCGCCGTATAATCGAAGGCAGATAAACTGCTTTTTCAGAGAGGAATGATTGTTATGGCAATCCATCAGGATCTGTTTGCTTACATCGAAAAGAGCCCCACTCCCTTCCACGCAGTGGCCGAAAGCGCCCGGCGGCTGGAGCAGGCGGGCTTTGCTGCCCTGAACGAGACCGAGAACTGGAGCCTTGTGCCCGGCGGCAAATATTATGTGACCCGCAACCAGTCCAGCCTGATCGCCTTTGTGATGCCCCAGGCGGCGGGCGAGGGCTGGCGGATGAGCGCCGCCCACAGCGACAGCCCCTCCTTCAAGGTGAAGGGCGTGAGCCAGCAGGCGGGCTTCACCATGCTGAACACCGAGGGCTACGGCGGCATGATCCGCTCCGCCTGGCTGGACCGGCCTCTGGGCATCGCGGGCCGCGTGCTGGTGAAGACCGAGACCGGCGTGGAGAGCCGTCTGGTGGACCTGGAGGGCGTGAGCGCGGTGATTCCGCATCTGGCCATCCACTTCGACCGCACCGTGAACGACGGCCACAAGTATGACCTGAAAAAGGACATGCAGGCCATCTTCGCCGGGCCGGATAAAAATGCCTGCTACACCGAGCTTTTGGCCAGGGCCGCGGGCTGCACGTCGGCGGAGATTCTGGGCACCGACCTGCTGCTTTACTGCAAGGACAAGGGCCAGGCCGTGGGCGGCGAAGGGGAGTTCCTGCTCTGCCCGAGGCTCGACGATCTGGGCTGCGCCTGGGGTACCCTGTACGGCTTTTTGAGCGCCCCGGCCTCCCGGCAGGGGCGGGTCTGGTGCCTGTTCGACAATGAAGAGGTGGGCAGCGGCACCCGGCAGGGCGCCTGCGGCAGCTTTTTGCCGGACGTACTGGCCCGGGCCGGTCAGGCTCTGGGCGAGAGCGAGCAGGACCGCCGCCGCGCGCTGGCAAACAGCCTGCTGCTCAGCGCCGATAACGGCCACGCCATCCACCCGAATTTTGCTGAGATGAGCGACCCGGCCAGCCCGGTAAAGCTGAATGGCGGCGTGGTGCTCAAGTTCAACGCCAGCCAGAAATACACCACCAACGGTGTGACCGGCGCGCTGTTCCACAGCCTGTGCGACGGAGCCAAGGTGCCGGTGCAGGAATACTACAACCGGCCGGACCTGCCCGGCGGCTCCACCCTGGGCAACCTGCTGGGCGCCCAGGTGAGTGTGCCCATGGCGGACATCGGCCTGCCCCAGCTGGCCATGCACTCCTGTGTGGAGCTGACCGGCGCGCAGGATGTTCAGTGGCTGGCGGATGCCTGCGCCGCATGGTTCCGGGCGGACGTGCGCTGCACCGGCGACGGCTGCTATCAGGTGGCCCTGTGACCGGCGAGACCCGGGCCCGGCTTGCCGCCCAGGCGGACCCGGCCTACCGGGATTTTCAACACAAGCTGATGCCCGGTGTGGAAAACTACCTGGGCGTGCGGCTGCCGCTGCTGCGCAAGGCTGCTGCTCAGCTGGCGAAGGAAGGCTGGGCTGCCGAGCTGGCCGCACCGGATGAGACCTTTGAGGAGGTCCTGCTGCGGGGCATGCTCATCGGCAAGGTGAAAACCGATCCGGCCCGGCGGCTGGAGCTGGTGCGGCAGTTCGTGCCCCGCATTGACAACTGGGCCGTGTGCGACAGCTTCTGCGCCGGGCTGCGGGATGCGAGAGTATACAAAGAGGAATATTTTGATCTGATTCAACAGTATGCCGGTTCGGACCGGGAGTTTGAAGCCCGGTTTGCGGCGGTGCTGCTGCTGACCCATTTCAACCGGCCCGAGGAGCTGGACCGCTGCTTTACGGTGTACCGGGGCATCCGCCAGCCGGATTACTATGCCTGGATGGGCGTGGCCTGGGGCTATTCAGTGTTCGCGGTCACGGATTTTGATCGGACCATCGCCGCCATGGAAGAGGCGCAGCTGCCGGATACGGTATGGAACAAGGCTTTGCAGAAAATGCGGGAAAGCTATCGGATCACACCGGAACAGAAAAACTGGGCGGCGCGGCACAAGCGCGTCCAAAGGGGGAGAAAACAGCATGAGTGAGACCGGGCGGTTTGCCCCCAGCCCCTCCGGGCGGATGCACCTGGGCAACCTGATGTGTAGCCTTCTGGCCTGGCTGAGCGCTAAGCAGGCGGATGGCCGGGTGGTGCTGCGCATCGAAGACCTGGACAAGGCCCGCTGCCCCCGCGTCTGGGCGGACCAGCTGGAGGCGGATCTTTCCTGGCTGGGCCTTGTGTGGGATGAGGGCGGCTCAGGGGGCGGGCCGGATGGCCCCTACTACCAGAGTCAGCGGGATGAGATTTATCATTCCTACTATCAAAAGCTGGAGGAGCAGGGGCTTGTGTATCCCTGTTATTGCAGCCGTGCCCAGCTGCATGCGGCCAGCGCCCCCCACCGGGAGGACGGCACCCCGGTTTATCCGGGTACCTGCCGCCGGCTGACGGCGGAGCAGCGCCGGGAGCTGGAAGCCCGGCGCAAGCCCGCCATGCGCCTGATCGTGCCGGACAAAACGGTGGAATTCACCGACGGCCATCTGGGGCCGTACCGGGAAAATCTGAAGACCGATTGCGGCGACTTTGTGCTGCGCCGGTCGGATGGCGTGTATGCTTACCAGCTGGCGGTGGTGGTGGACGACGCGCTGATGGGGGTGACCCAGGTGGTGCGGGGAGCGGACCTTTTGGAAAGCACCCCTCGCCAGTTGTACCTCTATCAGCTGCTGGGCCTGCCCGCACCCCGGTTTTATCACCTGCCGCTGCTGCTGGCGGAGGACGGGCGGCGGCTCTCGAAACGGGACGGAGACGTGAGCCTGGAGCAGCTGCAGAGCCGCTACACCGCGCCGGAAATCATCGGGCGGCTGGCCTTTCTGGCCGGGCTGCTGGACAAACCCGAGCCCGCACGCCCCGAGGAACTGCTGACGGTGTTCGACTGGGACAAGGTGCCCCGTGCCGATGTGCGTTTGCCCCGGAATTTGTTCTGAAACAGATTGATAAACTTTTCCCGGCTTACAAAAGAATGACACAGACCATTGGCCCACCTGCGCAAAGCGGGATGGGCCTTTTTGTTGTATATGCTCAAAAATAATAATAAAATGGGAAGAAAAACCGAGAAAAGGTATCAAAGAATTTCATACTTGTGGAAATCCGGTTCGCATCCTACAATAAAAGCAGAAAAACCGGTCCCATGCCAGCGGTGAGGTGCACGGCCACAGGGCGGGGCAGCGAAAACGAATCTTGAGAAAAAGGAGCTTGTCCGCAATGAAGAAAAGCAAATTGCAGTCGGATGCAAAGTGGATGAACCGGTTGTGGCTGTTCATCTCCTTCGCAACGGCGATGGTCCTGTGGTACATACTTTCCATTCTGCCCAGCACCGCCCGATGCTTCCCCAATGTGGTGGTCGTGCTGCAGCAGATTCAGGTCATGATCGACCGTGGCTGCCTGTTCACCGATATCGGCAGCAGTCTGATCTCGGTATTTGCAGGTTACGCGCTGGGCTTTGTGATCGCCCTTCCGGTGGCCATTCTGATGGCCTGGTACAAGCCGGTGCGCAACATTCTGGAGCCCTGGATCCAGTTCGTGCGCAACATCCCGCCCCTGGCCTACGTTCCCCTGGTGGTCATCGGCGCGGGCGTTGGCCGCAAGCCTCAGATCATCGTAATCACCCTGGCCACCTTCCTCATCATGTGCGTGACCATCTACCAGGGCGTTATCAACATCGACGAGACCCTGATCAAAGCCGCCCGCATCCTGGGCGCGTCGGATAAGGACATCTTCATCCGGGTCATTGCCCCGGCCACCCTGCCCTTCATCCTCACCGCCGTCCGCCTGGGCGCCGGCGTTGCCCTGACCACTCTGGTGGCCGCCGAATCCACTGGCGCTTCCGCAGGCTTGGGCATGCGAATCCGTACCCTGAACAACAGCTTCGAGACCGCTCCCATGCTGCTGTACATCATCATCATCGGCATCATTGGCATCACCATCGAGAAAATCATCAAAACTTTGGAAAGGAAGCTGACGGGATGGCAGGAAAAGAGAGAGATATAAAGGTCAAAATTGAGAATGTGGTCAAGAAGTTCAATGGCCGCAATGGCGAAATGGTCGCCCTCAATGGTGTGAACCTGGATATCCATGAAAACGAATTCATCACGGTCGTCGGCCCTTCCGGCTGCGGCAAATCCACCCTTTTGAACATCATCGCCGGCCTGCACGAGCCCACCAGCGGCCGGGTGATCTGCAACGGCAAGGAAGTCCACGGCACCGGCACCGACCGGGGCGTGGTGTTCCAGCAGTACGCCTTGTTCCCCTGGCTCACCGTAAAGAAGAACATCAAGTTCGCGCTGGACATGCGTGGCGTAAAGGGCGAGCAGGCGGAGGCCGAAATCCAGAAATACCTGAAGATGGTGGATCTGGAGAAGTTTGCAGACCACTACCCGAAGGAGCTGTCCGGCGGTATGAAGCAGCGCGTGGCCATCGCCCGTGCCTATGCCGCCAACCCCCAGGTGCTGCTGATGGACGAACCTTTCGGCGCCCTGGATGCCCAGACCCGTACCCAGCTGCAGACTGAGCTGCTGGATACCTGGGAAAAGGAGCAGAAGACCTGCTTCTTCATCACCCATGACGTGGAAGAGGCCATCATCCTGGGCCAGCGTGTGGTCATCATGAGTGCACGCCCCGGCCGCATCAAGGATATCGTGGAGATCGACATCCCCTATCCCCGCACCCAAGAGACCAAGATGAGCCCCCGCTTTTTGGAACTGAAGAACTACATCTGGAGCCAGGTGTATCAGGAGTACCTGGCAGTGCGCAAGTAACGGCAAAACGGTACCCATCCGGACCGTGGGCACGAAACAGCCGGCCCGGATCAAATATTCCGGCGAGCCCTCAGGGCCGCCGCAATCACAACAGGAGGAAACAATCATGAAAAAAGCGTTATCCCTGCTCATCGCGGGCTGCATGGCCCTGAGCATGGCCGCCTGCGGCGGCTCCGGCGCATCCACCGCCACCAGCACCGGCGGCGCTTCTTCCGGCAGCGCTCCCGCTTCCACCGCTTCCGAGGCCTCCACCGGTGAAAAGACCAAGGTCGTTGTGGGTTACATGCCCAACTACGGCAGCCTGGCTGAGGTGGTCTCCGCTCAGAACAACGGTTACTTTGAGGAGCAGGGCCTGGAAGTGGAGCTGATGGAGTTTGCCGACGGCCCCACCATCATCGCCGCCATGGAATCCGGCAGCGTTCAGGTGGGCTACATCGGTTCCGGCGCTCATAAGCTGGCCATCCAGGGTCAGGCCAAGATCTTCTGCATGGCCCATGTGGGCAACGCTGACGCAGTGGTCACCGACGCCTCCAAGGGCATCGAGACCATTGAGGACCTGAAGGGCAAGACCGTTGGTTACTCCTCCGGTACCTCCAGCGAGCAGATCCTGAAGTACGCTCTGGAAGCCCACGGCATGACCATGGACGACATCAAAGCTCAGGAGATGGACGCCTCCGCGCTGGTGACCGCCATGCTGAGCGGCAGCCTGGATGCCTGCGCCGCCTGGAGCCCCATGACCTTTACCATTCAGGAACAGCTGGGCGACAATTACAAGGTCCTGGCTGACAACATGATGTTCTCTGACCAGTCCGCCGCGGTTTCCAGCTGGATCGTGACTCCCAAGTATGCTGAGGAGAACGCCGACACCATCCTGGCCTTCACCAAGGCTTTGATGAAGGCGAAAGACTTCCGCGCCGACGAAGCCAACTACGAACAGATCGCTCAGTGGGTGGCCGACCAGACCAAGACCGATTACGAGACCTGCTACCAGCAGCGCGGCGACGCCGAGTGGCAGACCAGCGCCGAGCTGATTGAGTCCATCAACGACGGCAGCATGGAGAAGATGTATAAGGTTCAGCAGGATGACTTCCTGAAGAATGGCCAGATCGAGGCGGAGGTACCGGTATCCGACTATGTTATGTTCGACAACATGCTGGCCGCTGCCGAATAAGGTCTTTACAAAACGCTCTGCGCGCTTTACACTGAAATAGGAAAAGCGCCCGGATTCCTTCACGGGACCCGGGCGCTTTTTGGCGTGATTGCCGAAAACACGTTCGGACACAACGAAAGGAGAGAGCGGCAGATGGTCCTGATCCTGATGGTCCTGCTTCTGGCGGGCAGCGGGGTGCTGTTGGCAGTGCGCCGCTCCAAGGAAAGCTGGCTGGTGCTGGGGCTGGTGATCTCGCTGGACGTGTTTTTGCTGGGCATCCTTACCTACATTGCAAAAAAGGGCGGCATCGGCGACCAGATTGAGACGCTGTTTTATCTGACCAGTGATGTGCGCCGTTTTTTTCAGTACCGGGTGATGACGCTGGGGCAGCTGGGTTTCTTCGTGGCGGTGGGACGTTATACCTTTCCGCCGCTGTTGGTGGCTCTGGCTTTGCAGTACAGCCTGAGTCCCTGGCTGCGGCCGCTGCGCAAAAAGGGCTGGGCGTTTTTTCTCCTTCCGGCGCTTACATTGTTCGTATATCTGCCGCCGGTGTTCAAGCAGTTGACCCATAACCGGCTGGAGCTGCAGAAGTTTCTGGTGGAGGCGAGTCTTGCCTGGATCTGGGCCTATCTGCTGCTGGCGGCGGCGCTATTGGTTTATGAGTATTTCAGCGTTTGCATTTCGTTTTTGAAAAAGCGTTACTTGGCAAAAGCATTGCTGCCGCTGAGCATGGGGCTGCTGTTTGCTATGTATTGCCCGCAGGACCCGGCGCAGATCTATCTGTTTTACAGCAGCGATTATATGTGGCTGTTGGGGATCTGGTATCTGAACCCGATTCTCTCACCCAGCCGTTATATCGCGGTGATCGCTATTACTGCCGTGGCAGGGGTTATGTGCTTTTACACCCTTCTGCGTAACACCCATACCTATATTTCAGAAAATCAGCGAGAACTGGTGCTGCAGCGCAAGTTTGACGCGGCCAATATGGGTGTGAGCGTGTTCGTGCATAGCATGAAAAACCAGCTGCTGGCCAACCGAGTGCTGCACAAGCGTATCAAGGCAGCCCTGGCTGAGTCTGAGCCGGACCTGGAAAAGCTGCGCCAGTACAGTTCAATGCTGGACGAGACAAACGAGGCGCTTTTGCAGCGGATGGAAGAGCTGTATCAAAGCGTAAAGGCCAAAAGCCTTTATCTGAGCGTGGTGTCCGCCGCCCAGGTGGCCGAAAAAGCTGTTGAGCGGTTCCAACACAAGTATCCGGAGGGCAGTGTGCAGGTGAAGGTGCCGGAAGAACTGAAGATCCTGGCGGATACCGTACACCTGGCGGAAGCGCTGTATAACCTGCTTACCAACGGCTGGGAGGCTATGGTGATGGCGGGCTGTGCCGGGCCGGAACAGGCGGTGCGGCTGCGCATCTACAACGAGCGGCTGTACACGGTAATTGAGGTGGCAGACCAGGGGCCTGGCATCACTCCGGAGGAGCAGAAACGCATCTTTGAACCCTTTTACTCCAGCAAAAATTCAAATCAGAATTGGGGCATGGGGCTTTACTATGTGCGGCAGATCGTAAAGAGCCATCTGGGCCACCTGCGGGTGGAGAGCAAAAGGGGACAGGGGACTCGCTTTCTGATCCTTCTGCCCCGCTATGCCGCCCGGCCCGCTGGGCCGGATGTACTGCTGGAAAGCTGTGAACACGAGGAAGTGGTGCTGAACCGGGAAGGAGGGAGAAAATGATCTCGATCTTGATTGCGGAGGATCTGGATCTTCTGCGAGAGGATATGGTTGAACTGCTGAACGCTCAGCCGGATATGCAGGTGGTGGGCACAGCGTCCACCGGAGCAAAAATCCTGGAACTGGCCAAAAGCGTGAAGAGTGATGTGGTACTCATGGACATCGAAATGGAGAGTCTCTCCGCTGGAATCATGGCGGCGGAGGCAATTCGGGATGAAGAGATTGACACCCATGTGGTCTACCTGACTGCTCACGAGACCGAAAAGACCATTCTCACCGCCATGGCCACCGGCGCAGCGGATTACATCGTGAAGGGCTGCCCGGACGAGGAGCTGCTGGAGCATATCCGCAGCGTGTATGCAGGGCATCCCATGATGGATTCCCGTATCCAGGAGGTGGTTCTGGAGGAATATAACCGGCTGCGCCGTTCGGAAAAAAGCCTGCTGTTTTTTATCAACAATGTGTCCCAGCTCACTGCCGCCGAGCGGCAGCTGGTCAAGCTGCTTTTGCAGGACAAAAAAGTCAAGGAGATTGCCGCCATCCGCTGTGTGGAGGTGGTGACCGTGAAGACCCAGATCAAGGGCCTTTTACATAAGTTCGGATGTTCCCGGACCAAGGAGATCGTTCAGATGATCCGGGAGCTGAATATATCGCATCTGTTTTTGAATGAGTAATTCTCAGAAAGGGGTCAATAGTCATGTACGAATACTATCAGATCAGCGCCCAGGACCTGGGCAAGGATGCCAAGGTGCCTGTGCTCAAGCTGGGGGATTCCGGCGAGGTGTTCTATGAGCTGGCGCTGGAGATGGTGAACACCATCAAGGAGCACAATGCAAAAGGCGAGAAGACCGTGTTCATCTGCCCGGTGGGCCCGGTGGGGCAGTATCCCATCTTTGTGCGTCTGGTCAATCGGGATCGGGTGAGCCTGAAAAACTGCTGGTTCATCAATATGGACGAATACCTCACCGACGAGGGTGAATGGATCGACAAGGAGAATCCCCTGAGCTTCCGGGGCTTCATGGAGCGCACTGTTTACAGCAAGGTGGACCCGGAGCTGCTGATGCCTGAGGAGCAGCGGGTCTTCCCGGACCCTCACGACACCGAGAAGGTGCAGCGGGTTATCGAGCAGCTGGGCGGAGTGGATATCGCCTTCGGCGGCATTGGCATCAACGGCCATCTGGCCTTCAACGAGCCTCAGGATGAGTTGACCCCCGAGGAGTTTGCTGCCTTGAACACTCGAGTGTTGACCATCAGCCGGGAGACCCGGACCACCAACGCCATCGGCGATCTGAACGGTGCCATCGATGCCATGCCCAAGCAGTGCATCACCATCGGCATGGCCCAGATCCTGGGCGCCCGCAAGATTCGGCTGGGCGTTTTCCGTGACTGGCACCGCAGTGTGGTGCGCCAGACTACCTATGGCGAGGTGAGCGCCCACTTCCCGGCAACCCTGATTCAGAATCATCCGGACGCCATGATCATTGCCAATGCCAACGCGGCCAAGCAGCCCTTCTGAACAGCGCGCAAACGCGGAAAGGAAACCAGCCATGGAACTTGTGATTAAAAACGCACGGGTCTACCACAATCATCGCTTTGAACAGCGGGAGGTCCTGATTCAGAATGGAACCATCACCCAGGTGGCGCCTCGGGTGGACACCCCGGCGGGCTGCCCGGTGCTGGATCTGGGCGGCAAGCGTCTGGTGCCCGGCTTCATTGACGTACACACCCACGGCAGCGCCGGGGTGGATGTGAATGCGGCCACCGCCGACCAGCTGAACAACACCATCGGCCGATTCTTCGCCAGCCAGGGCACCACCGGCTGGCTGGCCAGCGTGCTTACCGACACGCCGGAGCAGACTCTGTGGTGCATCGAGCAGATCAAGCAGGCCAAGGCCCAGACCGGCGACCATGCCCAGCTGCTGGGCGTGCATCTGGAGGGACCCTTCCTGGCCAGCGAGTACAAGGGCGCCATGCCGGAGCATCTGCTGCAGAAGGGCAACGCCGAGCTGTTCCGCCGTTACGCAAAAGCAGCCGAGGGCAGCATCAAATACATGACCGTAAGCCCTGAAGTGGAGGGCGTACCGGAGATGATCCGTCAGATCGCCGGTGAGGTGGTGGTGGCCATCGGCCACTCCGGTGCGGACTATGACACCGCCATGGAATGCATCGACGCGGGCGCGGCCTCCGCCACCCACACCTTCAACGCCATGAAGCTGCTGCACCAGCATTTCCCCGCCATCATGGGCGCGGTGCTGGAAACCGATGTATACTGCGAGGCCATCTGCGACGGGCGGCATCTGCACCCGGGCACCGTGCGCTTTCTGATCAAGTGCAAGGGCCTGGACCGGGTGGTGGCCATCACCGACAGCATCATGGCTGCCGGCCTGCCGGACGGCAACTACAAGCTGGGCGTGAACGACGTGGTGGTGGAGGATGGCGATGCCAAGCTGGCCAGCAACGGCACACGCGCCGGCAGCACGCTGACCACCGGCCAGGCACTGAAGAATCTGGTCAAGTTCACTGGACGCCCGGTGGAAGAGGTCCTGCCTCTGCTCACTGAGAACCCGGCGGACCTGTTGAAGATGGGTACCCAAAAGGGGCGCATCCGTCCCGGCTGGGATGCCGACCTGGTGGTGCTGGACGAGGACCTCAATGTAGTCCGCACCCTGGTGGGCGGCCGCACCGTTTTTGAAAAGGTCTGAATATATTTTTTCGCGAGAATCCCCCGAAGCAGCTGCTTCGGGGGATTTTTCATGAAGCAGCCGGCGAAAGGTATGAGGGATTTTCATACTGGCCCGTCGAAAACCGGCGGCCTATAATGAAATATAAGGAGAAGTGAGTGGTTATGAAGCTTTATCTGAACACCGATCTTGCCCGGCGCTATGCCGACGCAGGGCTGCTGGAGCAGGAGCGCCTGCGGGCAAAGGATATTTACCGGGAGCTGATGACTGCCGGTGAGGCAAGCCCGGACTGGGGCGTGACCGGCTGGCTGCACTGTGAAGAGGCGGCCATGCAGCGGGCACAGATCGCGGAAAAGGCAAAGGAGATTCGCCAGAACGCCGATGCATTCGTGCTGGTGGGCGTGGGAGGCTCCAACCAGGCAGCCCGGGCCATGATCGAGGCGTTGGATACCACCGGCCCCCAGATCCTCTATGCGGGCAACACTCTCTCGGCCTGGGAACTGGTTCGCACCCTGCAGAAGCTGGAGGGCAAGAGTGTTTACATCAACGTGATCGCCAAAAACTTTGAGACCCTGGAGCCGGGCAGCCACTTCCGGGTGCTGCGCCGCTGGATGAGCGAGCGCTATACTCCCGACGAGATGGCCCGGCGGGTGGTGCTTACCGGTACGTACGGCAGCCGCCTGGAGGAGATCGCAAAGGAGAACGGCTATCTGTTCCTCAGTTTCCCCGAGCGCATCGGCGGGCGCTATTCTGCCTTCAGCCCGGTGGCGCTGCTGGCGCTGGCGGTGGCCGGGCTGGACGTGGAGGCATTTGTGGCGGGCGGCTCGGCCATGGAGGCGGAGCTGACCGCAGAGCAGGGAGGCATCGCTGCGGAATATGCCGCACTGCGCAGCGCGCTGGGCCAAAAGGGCTACGCCATCGAGATGCTGGCCGCCTTTGAGCCCCGGCTGTTCTGGGCCCAGAGCTGGTGGAAGCAGCTGTTTGGCGAGAGCGAGGGTAAGGACCACAAAGGCCTGTTCCCGGCCACCATGACCAATTCCGAGGACCTGCACAGCATGGGCCAGTACATGCAGGAGGGCAGACGCATTCTGATCGAGACCTTCCTGATGGTGGATGACCCGGGCGCTGAGCTGCGCGTGCAGTCGGACAAGGCCTTCGGCGACCGGTTCGATTATCTGGACGGCATGGATTTTGCCAACATCAACCGGGCAGCAGAAAAGGCCACCATCCAGGCCCACGATGCCGGGGGCGTGCCCTGCATCCAGCTGCGGCTACCCCGCCTGAACGAGGAAACCTACGGCCGGATGTATTATTTCTTTATGATCGCCTGCGCTATCTCCGGCAAGCTGCTGGGCGTGGACCCCTTTGATCAGAACGGTGTGGAGGAGTACAAGCGCAGCATGTTCCGTGCACTGGGAAAAGCTTGAAGGAAGTAATCGGGTGGATGCATTTGCAAATTGACCGGTTCGGCTGCTGCCCAACCGGGTCCGATACTTGATTCCGCACAGAGCGATGCGGCGGTGGTGCTGAAATGTGTTCCGCCAAGCGGAAAACCAGCCGAAAATACGGTTTAATGGGCTATTTTCACAGAAAAACAGCCTCGGTCTACTGCAACTAGCCGAAAATATACACACGTGTAAATATTTTGCGTAAATCCCTTGTAACCCCTGCGGATTTGTTTTATGATTGGACCTGTAGCAAAAGCAAACGCCGTAGTTAATCCTGCCGCCGCCGGCGGCCGACCCATACGAAAAGGAGTATCATTATGTTAGTACCTCTGCGTGCGATTTTGGAAGCCACTGAAAAAGAACACTATGCCCAGGGCGCGTTCAACGTGAACGCTGTGGCCCAGGCCAAGGCAGCCATCCAGGTACACGAGATGTTCCGCAGCCCCGCCATCCTGCAGGGGGCGGACCTGGCCAACGGTTTTATGGGCGGATGCACCGATTTTATGAACGCCACCCTGGAGGACAAAAAGGTGGGCGCGCAGAACATCGGCAATGCGGTGAAGAAATACGGTGAGGACAGCCCCATTCCCATTGCGCTGCATCTGGACCACGGTCGGGATTTCGACTCCTGCAAGGCGGCCATTGCCGGCGGCTACACCAGCGTGATGATCGACGGCTCGTCCCTGCCCTTTGAGGAAAACATCGAGCTCACCCGTGAGGTGGTAAAATACGCCCACGAGCGTGGCGTTTCGGTGGAGGCTGAGCTGGGTGTGCTGGCCGGTGTGGAGGACCATGTGTTCAGTGCCGGCTCCACCTACACCAATCCTCTGGACGCGGTGGAATTCATCAAAAAGACCAAGGTGGATGCGCTGGCCATCAGCTACGGCACCATGCACGGCGCCAACAAGGGCAAGGGCGCAAAGCTGCGCAAGGAGATCGCCATCGCCACCAAGGAATGCCTGATGCATGAGGGTATCTTCTGTGCGCTGGTGAGCCACGGTTCCTCCACCGTGCCCCAGTACATCGTAAAGGAGATCAACGCCTTGGGCGGTGACCTCCAGAACGCCTACGGTATTGAGCTGGCTCAGCTGAAGGAGGCTGCCCGCTGCGGTATCGCAAAGATCAATGTGGATACGGATATCCGTCTGGCGGTGACCCGCAACATGAAGGAGCTGTTCCACTACCGCCCCGAGCTGCAAAGCAGCGCCAGCATCGGCGCCATCTACCGCCTGCTGGAGGAGAAAAAGACCGCCTTCGATCCCCGTGTCTTCCTGCCGCCCATCATGAATACCGTGATGTACGGCGATGTACCCGACGAGGATGTGGCCGCCATTGTGGACTGCGTTGAGCGGGGCGTGAAGGAAGTGGTCGGCACCCTGATCGTGGAGTTCGGCAGTGTGGGCAAGGCGCCCGCCGTGGAGCGGGTGACCCTGGACGAGATGGCCGAGCGCTACCGCAAGGAAGGCATCTGATCCAATTCGTTTCCGGCCGCCGGCCGCTCCCTTGGGGGCAGCCGGCGCTGGCCGGTTTATCAAACCAGACTAAAAGGAGAAGTGCTCATGAAATACATCTTTTTGAATCTGAAACGCTTCGATGTGCCCACCGAGTTCGGCGGCGTGAACCGCATCGCGCCGGTGGGAGACTGGGGCCGCTATATTGTGGAGAACACCCAGGAGCAGCTGAAAAAGTATGACCCGGAGAAGGTGGAGTTTGTGCAGTACTTCCCCGAGGCCCACATCCTGGGCGCGGCGGCGGCCCGCTGTGAGAACAGCCCGGTGAAGATCGGCTGCCAGAGCATCTATCGGGACGATACCGCCGTGGGCGGCAACTTCGGCGCCTTTACCACCAACCGGCCCGCCTCCATTGCCAGGGCCATGGGCTGCGGCGGAGTGATCATCGGCCACTGTGAGGAGCGCAACGATAAAAACGGCGTTCTGGCCGAGGCCGGCGTGACCGACACCGCCGCCACCAACCGCCTTTTGAACAAGGAGATCAAGGCGGCCATTGCCCGGGGAATGAAGGTGCTGTACTGCATCGGCGAAAAGAGCGAGGAGCAGGACCGCTGGCAGGAGGTCCTGGGTGAGCAGCTGGACATCGGCCTGGACGGTGTGGACAAGAGCCAGGTGGTCATTGCCTACGAGCCCATCTGGTCCATCGGCCCCGGCAAGACCCCGGCGGACAAGCCCTACATCGAAAAGATCGCCCGCTTCGTGAAGGAACGCACCGGCGGCATCCCCGTGGTATACGGCGGCGGCCTGAAGAAAGACAACGCCGAGATGCTGGCCAGCATCGAGGAGATCGACGGCGGCCTGATTGCTCTGACCCGCTTCTCCGGGGAGATCGGCTTCTACCCGGACGAGTATCTCGAGATCATCCGCACCTACCTGGGCGAGTAACAAAAGAGGAGGAATGTTTCCATGAAACTGGATTTTGAATACGGCCACGGCCTGATGAGCGCCGAGCTGCCCGACAACACCGATGTGTTCATTCCCGGCACCACCGTGCCCGACCCGGACTACATCCCCGAGGATAAGCTGGAGGACGCCTATCTGGAGAGCCTGCGCAATCCCATCGGCATGAAGCCCCTGAGCGAGCTGGCCTTCCCCGGCGCAAAGGTGGTCTTCATCGTGCCCGACCGGGTCAAGGGCGGCGAGCAGCCCACCAGCCACCGCAAGGTCAGCATCAAGCTGATTTTGAAAGAGCTGTATGCGGCCGGCGTGAAGAAGGAGGACATCCAGTTCATCATCTCCAACGGCCTGCATCCCCGCGCTAAGCCCGAGGATTACAAGGCCATCTTCGGTGAGGAGCTGTTCAATGAGTTCTGGTACACCCACCAGATGACCAGCCACGACTCCGAGGACCCGGACAACATGGTCGACCTGGGCACCACCAAGCGGGGCGACCCGGTGTGCATGAACAAGACCGTGTTCGAGTGCGATATTCCCATTCTGATCGGCCACGTGCAGGGCAACCCCTACGGCGGTTACTCCGGCGGGTACAAGCACTGCGCCACCGGCATTACCAACTGGCGCAGCATCGCCAGCCATCATGTGCCTGAGGTCATGCACCGGGACGACTTCACCCCCGTGAACGGCGGCAGCCTGATGCGCCACAAGTTCAACGAGATCGGTATGCACATGGAGGAGAAGATGGGCCATCCCTTCTTCTGCTGCGACGCTGTGCTGGATACCAAGAGCCGCCAGATCGCCATCTACTCCGGCTACGCCAAGGAGATGATGCCCGAGAGCTGGAAGCTGGCCGACAAGCGCACCTACGTGCACTGGGCCGAAAAGAAATACGACGTGCTGGTCTTCGGTATGCCCCAGAAGTTCCACTACGGCGACGGCATGGGCACCAACCCCATCATGATGATGCAGGCGCTGAGCGCCCAGGTGCTGCGCTTCAAGCGCGTGATGAGCGACCACTGCGTGATCATCTGCTCCTCCATCTGCAACGGCTATTTCCACGACGAGCTGTGGCCCTACCTGCGCGAGGAGTGGGAGGCCTTCCAGCATGACCACATGAATATTCTGCCGGATATGAACCGTCTGGGCGAATACTACGCCACCAACGAGGAATACATCCGCAAGTACCGCTTCACCAACGCCTTCCATCCCTTCCACGGCTTCTCCATGATGAGCTGCGGTCACATCGCCGAGATGAACACCAGCGCCATCTACATCGTGGGCGCAGAGGAGCCGGGCATCGCCCGCAGCATGGGCCTGAAGACCCGCGCCACCTTTGAGGAGGCGCTGGCCGATGCCAAGAAGAAGTTCGTGGGCGAGAACCCCAACATTCTGGCGCTGCCCCAGACCTTCAAGGTTGCCGCTGTGCACCTGTGCATGAAGGACCCCAGCCAGGACTGCATGGACGAGTACGGCCATCATCCCTGCTGCGGCTAAGAGCGGTATACCCATTTTAAAATAAACCATGCCGGGCCCCCGGAATGAGGGGGCCCGGCCTTGCGCTTTTCAAGAGAGGAAGGAAACCAATGCAGGTTTTTGCATATCTTATCATCAGTTTGCTGGCCAGCATCGCCGGAGCCATCTGCGGCATCGGCGGCGGAGTCATCATCAAGCCCACCCTGGACCTGTTCCATCTGGACAGCGTGGCCACCGTAAGCTTTCTGTCCGGCTGCACCGTGCTGGCCATGAGCTGCTATTCCGTGACCAAGGCCATGCGCGCGGGCGACAGCAAGGTGGATTTGAAGATCGGTACCCCGCTGGCCATCGGCGCGGCCATCGGCGGCGTGGCGGGCAAGCAGATGTTCAGTGTGATCAGCGCCCAGTTCCAGGAGACCGCGGGTGCGGTGCAGGCCGCCTGCCTGTTTCTGATCACCCTGGGTACCATGGTGTACACCCTGTGCAAGGCGCGCATCCGCACCAAGCAGATCGACAGCGCGGTGGTCTGTCTGATCATCGGCCTGTTGCTGGGCATCATGTCCAGCTTCCTGGGCATCGGCGGCGGCCCCATCAACCTGGTGGTGTTCTATTTCTTCTTCTCCATGGACACCAAGACCGCGGCTCAGAACAGCCTGTATGTGATTCTGGTCAGCCAGATCACCAGCCTGCTGGCCACGCTGGTCACCGGCAGTGTGCCGCCCTTCGGCTGGCTCAGCCTGGTGCTGATGGTCGCCGGCGGCATCGGCGGCGGCATGATCGGCCGTGCCTTCAACAAGCGGATGGACAACAAGGCGGTGGACAAGCTGTTCATCGGCCTGATGGTCATCATCATGGGCATCAGCCTTTATAATGTATATCAGTACACCTTTGCGGTGTGAGCGATTTCCAAAGTGCGGGCGGCCGGTTTGCGGCTGCCCGCTTTGCTTTTGCGGCCAAACAGTGTACAATAAAATCATATCGCATAAAATAGCGGGGCAAGACCCCGCGTACCAATAAGGAGAACCCAAATGATCTTGGATGCAAACGAACGGGAGCGGCTGGCCCACCAGGCACAGGAGCTGTTTTTGGCTGAGCCCGCCGACTATGAGGCGGCGGTGCCTGCACTGCGCCAGGCGGCGGCGCTGGGCGATGTGTGGTGCCTGTGCACCCTGGGCTGGTGCTGCGAATTCGGCAAGGGCACCGAACTGGACCTGCCTCAGGCCGCCTGGCTCTACCGCCAGGCGGCGGACAAGGGCTACCCGCCCGCTCAGTGCAATCTGGCGGTGCTGCACATTACCGGCAAGGGCATGGCGCCGGACCCGGCCCAGGGGGCCTACTGGCTGGAAAAGGCCGCGGCTCAGGGCTTTGCACGGGCCCAGTATCTGCTGGGCACCCTGTATCAGGATGGCCGGGGCGTGGAAAAGGACCAAAAGCGCGCCGCTCGCCTGTTTGGCGACGCGTCCTTCCAGGGCTACACCGCCGCCCAGTTCAGCCTGGGCGTGTGCTATGAACGGGGCCGGGGTGTGGAGCGCAACTTCGAGACCGCCCTGCACCAGTACCAGCTGGCGGCGGCTCAGGGCCACATTGCCGCGGTGTACAACGCGGGCTACTTTTACGAGATGGGCCTCGGCACCGAGCGGGACCCGGTGAAGGCCGCCCAGCTGTATGCCCAGGCCGCCGAGGCCGGGGATTCCGACGGCCAGTGCAGCCTGGCCTGGTGCTACGACACCGGCACCGGCGTGGAGAAAGACCCCCGCAGGGCGGTGGAGCTGTATCAGAAGGCAGTGGATCAGGGCCATCTGCGGGCCATGCACAATCTGGCCTGGTGCTACCGGATGGGCCAGCCCGGCGCGGACGGGCCGGACCGGAAGGAAAAGGCGGTGGAGCTGTTCCGCCGCGCGGCCAGTCAGGGTTATATGAGCTCGGTGTGCGATCTGGGCATCTGCTACCAGGAGGGCTGGGGCGTGCCCCAGGACCTGGACAAGGCGCTGGAGCTTTACCGGAAGGCGGCGGACCGGGGCCTGGCCAAGGCCATGAACTGCCTGGGCGAATGCTGCTGGCGGGGCGAGGGCGTGGAGCAGAATCTGCAGGCTGCGCTGGAATGGTTTGAGAAGGGCGCGGCAGGCGGCAACCCGGAGGCCCAGTTCAACGCGGCCTGGTTTCTGGACGAGGGCCTGGCCGGAGAGGCGGACCATGCCCGGGCAGTACACTGGTACGAGGCGCTGCTCAAGCAGGCGCTGCCCGAGCGGGAATGCTGGCGCAACGGGGTGAACAACCTGGGCGAATGCTACCGCTACGGCCGGGGTGTGGAAAAGGATCTGGAGACCGCCGAACAGCTGTACCGGCTGGCGGGCCAGAGCGGAAACGACATGGCCTGGTTCAATCTGGGCGAGATGTACCATCAGGAAAAGAAGGATGCAGCGGCCGCTGCGGAATTTTACCGAACCGGTGTGGAGACCTGCACCGAGGGCGGCGACTGCGCACTGGCGCTGGCACTGCTGTATGAGAACGGTCAGGGCGTGGAGCGAGACGAGGACAAGGCGGTGGAGCTGGCCCGGCTGGCGCTGAAGCGGGCCGGAGGTGACGAGCAGGTCATCCGGGACGCCACCGCCCTTTTGGACCGGCAGGGCGCGCAGCACTGAGCGCCTGCCAAAAAAGGAGGAACGAACATGGACAAGGAGAAGCTGCTGGCATTTGCCCGCGCCCGGCTCAAGCCGGTGACCTGCCTGGATGCGATCGAGATTCTGGCCTGTGAGCCGGGTCTGGCCCGGCTGCGGGCTCCGGTGGGCGACCAGGCAAAGAACGCCTTCGGCAACGCCCACGGCGGCTGGCTGTATACCCTGTGCGACAGCTGCAGCGGTCTGGCCGCCTGCGCGGGCGGCTATGCCCATGTGACGCTGCAGGCCGGCATGAACTATCTGGCAGCAGGCCGCCCCGGCGACCTGCTCACGGTGGAGGCGGTGAGCGAGCATTCCGGCCGCCACACCTGCGTGAACCGAGTGACCATCACCAACCAGGAGGGCAGGCTGGTGGCCACCGCCAGCTTTACCATGTATCGGCTGGATGACAAGATCCCCGGGCTGGACTGAACGTTGCGAGAAACAGAAAAAGAGAGCATTCGCCTGCCGGAACCCGGCGGGCAGATGCTCTCTTTGTTTGTATTCAAGGGTGCAGGCCCAGCAGGCCGCCGATCACAAGGCCCGGCGCGGCCCAGTCCGCCTGCCAGAAGGCTTCGTTCACCGCCCGCAGGTTGTCCGGGGCGTATTCCACCTCCCGGGAATAGGCCTTGGCGGCGCTGACCAAAACGGTCTGAAAATCGCCCTGCTCCTGCTTCGCCAGCAGGGGCAGCAGCAGGGCCGCGGCGATGGCGTGCATCGCGCCGCACAGCGCGTCGCCCTCACAGGCCTCGGATACGAAATACCGGTAGAGCATGTAGTGGGCCACATTCGCTGCCGTCTGTTCCAGCTCCGGGGTTTCCCACAGAGGATGGGCCAGCCGTTGGGGCAGCGCCTGCCGCAGCTCGGCCAGCCGTCCGGGCCAATCGGCGTGATTGGCCGGGAGGGTTTCCAGCAGCGCCAGCAGCGGGGCGAGAAATTCCGCAAGTGAGGCCTCGGGGACGGCCTCGGCCAGCTGCCGGGCCAGGTCCGGCCAGCGGCTCTGTTCGCCGTAAAATTCCGCCAGCGCAAAGGCCGCGTCGGCGGTCAGCTGCTGGGCGGTGCAGCCCCGGGCTTCGGCCTGCTCCGGCGCGCCGTCCATCCAGCTTTGCAGGTCCCGGGCCAGGCTGGCCAGCAGGGCGAGCCTTACCACCAGAGGCAGCGCCGCCTCCCGCAGCAGAGCGAAGGCGGATTCGCGAACTGCCCGCAGTCCGGCCAGCAGCTCCGGGTCGGGGCCGTCGGGGTCCGGCGCTTCCGCAATGTCCCGGCTGGTCAGCCGGGGCGGAGCAGAAAACAGAATCAGCCGGGCGGCCTCCTCACAGCTCAGGCCCAGACCGCTCTCCTTTTCCGCGCCGAACCAGTTGTGAAAGCGGGGATGCTGGTCGCAGATGGCACAGAGGTGGGTTTCGCCCAGATGTCGGTAGATGTCGCACAGGTTTTCGCTGTTCAGAAAGGGGCAGCGCCCCGCCCCGGTCAGGGCGAAATAGGGCGGGTCCCCGGGCTGGATGGCCGCCCGCAGCCGGTCACCGAAGGCGCCGGTCTGGGACTGGTAATCCGCCAGCGCGGCCGGGTCGATGCCGATCTCCCAGCCGATGCAGCAGTTGTCGGTGCAGCGGGAGGCGATGCACCGGAACCGGTCGTAGTAATCAGGTACGGTGAGCCGCATGGGGGCTCTCACTCCTTTTCAAAGGTGTTCAGCAGAGCAAGGAATTCCTCGCCGTACTGCTCGCACTTGCGCACGCCCACGCCGGGCACCTCCAGAAGTGCTTCCCGGGTCTTGGGCAGATGGGCGCACATGGCCCGCAGGGTGGCGTCGGTGAAGACCACGAAGGCGGGCACGCCCGCCTGCCGGGCCAGCTTGAGCCGCAGGTCCTTGAGCTGCTGCAGATGGTCCGCATTCAGGTCCTTTTCCTCGATGGCCTTCAGCTTGGCTGCGCTCTTCGCGGCCAGCTTCACCACCGAGGCCCGCTGCAGATCGGGGCGGCAGACCGAGCAGGCGCCGCAGCCCTCCCGGCCGGTGCGCTGGCCGAAGTATTTTAAAATCTCCCCCCGCAGACAGTAGCGGCTGTGGCAGTAAAAGGTCATCTGACGCAGCCGGTCCTTCTGGCGCAGAAGCTGGGTCTCCACCTCCTCCGGGCTGGCCCCGGCGGCGGGCTCGCTGTTGTCGATGAGGAAGTTGCCGGTGCGCACATCCCCGGCGGAGTAGAGCAGGATGCAGTCCGCGTCCTGACCGTCCCGCCCGGCGCGGCCCGCCTCCTGGTAGTAGCTCTCCAGATCCAGGGGCATGTTGTAGTGGATGACGAAGTTCACGTTGGATTTGTCGATGCCCATGCCGAAGGCATTGGTGGCCACCATCACCCGCGCCTGATCGAAGAGGAAGGCCTCCTGGCTGCGCTGGCGCTCCTCCGGAGCCATGCCCGCATGATAGCGGGCGGCGGCGATGTTCTGGCCGATGAGCTTTTCGTATACCTCGTCCACCTTTTTGCGGGTGGAGCAGTACACGATGCCGGTGGCCTGAGGGTGGTCGTTCAGGTAGGCCAGCAGGCAGGGAAACTTCTCCCGCTCCTCCATCCGCTGTACCTCGAAGAACAGGTTGGGCCGGTCAAAGCCGGTGGTCAGCTCCAGGGGCTGGCGCAGGGCCAGCAGCTGACGGATGTCGTCCTTCACCCGCTGGGTGGCGGTGGCGGTGAAGGCTCCCAGCGGCGGGCGCTGGTTCAGCTGGTCCGCAAACTGGCGAATCTGCAGGTAGCTGGGCCGGAAGTCCTGCCCCCACTGGGAGACGCAGTGGGCCTCGTCCACGCAGAGCAGCGAGATCTGCACGCTGTGGGAAAAGCGCAGAAAGCCTGGGGTCAGCAGCCGCTCCGGGGCCACATACACGATCTTATACATGCCGTCGCAGGCGTTGGCCAGCGCCTTGCGGCACTGGTTCTCGGTGAGGGAGGAGTTGATGTAGGCCGCCCGCACGCCCATCTGGATCAGCGCCTGCACCTGATCCTGCATCAGGCTGATCAGCGGGCTGACCACCACGGTGATGCCGGGCAAAAGCAAGGCCGGCAGCTGGTAGCAGATGGATTTGCCCGCGCCGGTGGGCATGACCGCCAGCACGTCCTGCCCGGCCAGCAGGGCGTCCACCACCTCCTGCTGGCCGGGGCGGAAGGCGTCGTAGCCGAAAATATCCTTCAATGTCCGGTGGACCCGGATCGGATCATAATTCATGGAAACACCTCAGTCGGGGATGGGATAAAACGTTCGCAATCTATTATAGCAGATTTTGCGAAGGAACGGGCACAGGCAAAAGGGCCGCTGAAACATCAGCGGCCCTTTTGCTGTGGTTCGTATGAAAATGGGGAGAAAAAAGCGAAGGAAATGAAGCGCCTCAGTTCAGGCTGTCCCAGTCCCGGCGCAGGAGCAGCCAGGTAATCACGGGAACCAGCAGGCTGCCCACCAGCGACATGATGATGGACACCAGCAGACCCGGCTGGCCCAGGCTGCCCAGCACGGCCACAAAGAAGGAAACCACATAGCAGCAGCACATCAGGGCAAAACCCGCCTTCTTTTTGGCAAACAGCACCATGCACAGGCCGGCCAGGGAAACAATGGCCACAATCACGGAGGGCCAGCGGCCGAAGCAGGCGTTCATCACGGTGGTGGCGGCGCAGAGCACCAGAGCAAACCAGAGCCAGATCTTGGTGGAAGTTTTCATGTTACAGTCTCCTTTTCTTATGCAGAGCCCCGGGTGCGGGGCCGGTATCGGGCACGGCGTGGGGAAAGACCGCCGTGCGGTTGATTTATCTGACATAGTCAGTATATTCGATATATCTGATAAAGTCAATTAATTTTTGGAAAAAGGAGCGTTTGGGCCACCGACGCGGACGATAATGCAAAAATAGCGCAAAAAAGCCCCATTCCCGAAGGAATGGGGCGAAAGAATGTTGCTTTACAGCATGGACAGCGCGGCTAGGCGTTTTTCCATGGCTTCATAGTAGATGGAATGGGTGAGGGCAGTGTCACGGGTGATGCGGCCCTGCTGGTACAGGCGAAGAAGGCTGGTATCCATGGTGCACATGCCCTCGGCGGCACCGGCCTGGATGGCCGCGTCCAGCTGGTGGGATTTGGCCTCGCGGATCATGTTCTTGATGGCGGGGTTGGTGTACATCACCTCAAAGGCAACTGTCTGGCCACCGTCCACCGTGGGCACCAGCTGCTGGCTGATGACCGCCTGCAATACCATGGACAGCTGGATGCGCACCTGCTGCTGCTGACTGGCGGGGAAGGAGTCCACAATGCGGTCCACGGTGCTGGCCGCGCCGGTGGTGTGCAGGGTGGAGAAGAGCAGCTGGCCGGTCTCGGCGGCGGTCATGGCCACCTCGATGGTCTCGTGGTCCCGCATTTCGCCCAGCAGGATCACGTCCGGGCTTTCCCGCAGGGCGCTGCGCAGCGCCCGCACATAGCTGGGGCTGTCGCTGCCGATCTCCCGCTGAGTCACGATGCACTTCTGATGCCGGTGGATGTATTCGATGGGGTCCTCCATGGTGATGATATGGGCTTCCCGGCTGTGGTTGATGGAGTCGATCAGGCAGGCCAGGGTGGTGGATTTGCCGCTGCCCGCGGGCCCGGTGACCAGCACCAGCCCCTTCAGCTTTTTGGCTGCGTCCATCACCTGGGAAGGAATGCCCAGAGCCTGGGGGTCAGGCAGGCCGAACTGGATCACCCGAAGCACCACCGCAAGACTGCCGCGCTGGTGCAGTACGTTGGCCCGGAAACGGCCCAGATGGGGAATGGCAAAGGAAAAGTCGTCATCCGCATCCTCGGCGGCGCAGCGGTCCATATTGCGGCCGCACAAAGCGTAGATGCCCTCCACCAGGTGGGCGGTGTCGGCGGGGGTGAGCATTTCGCCCTCCCGCAGCTGGCGGCCGTTGACCTTATAGGTCAGCGGCAGGCCGGCAATGATAAAAATATCCGATGCCCGCACATCAATGGCGCGGTGCAGAACGGCGTCCATCTCCATAAATAAAACCTCCTGTTTCAGCCGGAGCATCTAACAAAACAACAGCGTGGGCGCTCAGAAGCTGCCGTCCCACAGCTGGGGGCCCTGATCAAAGTCCCGCTCCTGGCCATACTGCCAGCGGGTCAGGGTATAACGGCCGGGGCCCTGGGGCGTGGGCAGCGCGGCGATGGTCAGGGTGCGGCCGGCTTGCCCGGTGAGGGTCACGGTAACAGCGCCGTCCTCGCCGGTCTGGCCAAGGGCGGCGGTATCCTGCCCGGCGGCCAGCGCCGCGTCCAGCTGGGCCAGCCACTGCTGGCCTTCGTTTTCCAGCGCTGCGTCCTGGGAAAAGCGGTCCAGGGATTTTTGCGCCAGCGACAGGTCCGCCTGAGCGGTGGTGAGAGAAAGCACGGCCAGCACGGCCAGGCAGATCGCAGCCAGTGCCAGCAGCAGGGTAAGTGCGCCGGAGCGGATGGGGGGCACGTTATGGCGTTCCATCATGGCAGTAGCCTCCTTTCACAAAACCTCAGGACCCGGGCAGATAGCGGTCGAAGGTGCCCTCGAACAGCACCTGCCCGCCGCTGCCGGAAAGCCGCAGGGCCAGCCGGGCCGTCTGCCCGGCCTGAGTGGCCTGGTGCTCCAGAGTCAGCTCCAGTTCATAGGTGCCGATGGGGTCCGGGCGGCCCTGGCTGTCCACGGTCAGGGTCAGCGCCTGGCCTTCGGCGGGTGGGTTCGCAGTCCCCAGCAGCTGCCAGAACGCCTCCTCAGAATCGCTGGCATAAAAGCTCTCGCTCACGTTCTGGGCGATCTGCTGGGCCGCGGTCAGCTCCTGGGCCTGAGTCGAGCGCAGGCGAGCGGCGGCGAACAGGCGCACCAGCACGGTGCAGAGCGCCAGCACGAACAGGGTCAGCAGCAGCGCCTCAATAAAAAACGCGGTGTTTTTGCGGTGCTTCATGGTTCATTCTCCCTCTGCGCAGCGCAGGGCCACCCGCGCGGTGCCCTGGTCTGTGGTCAGCTCCAGCAGCGAACCGGAGCGCTCGGCCTCAAAGCGGGTGCAGGCGCACACCGGCTGGGCGTTCTCCGGGGCGGGGTCGCTTTCGGCGGCGGTGTACTCCTCCACCAGCTGGCCCTGCCACAGATAGATCCGGGTCTCGTAGCCGGTGGAGGGCTCCTCCAGCACCAGTATCACGCCCTCGGGGCCGCCTTCCAGCCGCAGGCCGGCGGCGGTGTCGGCGGCGCGCACACTGGTGGTCAGATAGCGCAGGCTGGCCCGGGCGGCGTTGTTGGCGGTCATGGACCGGGTCACGCTGCCGTAAAGGCCGCTGCCCAGCGCCATCAGCCCCAGCACACAGGCCAGCATCAGGCCGAACAGGGCCATGGCCAGCAGGGGCGCCAGGCGCCCGGGCTCCTTGTGTTCCATCGCTCAACTCTCCTTCCGCGGGGGTGTTCAGGCCCGCTCCAGCACGTTCACCTGAGGCATCAGGTTGGAGGCAAAGGCCTCATAGGTCACAATAAAACGGTCGTGGTTCACCAAAAGACCGTAGTTTTCTTCCAGATAATCCAGGCTGGCAGGGTAGCTGCCCTCCACCGCGTAGCATTGCACCGCGGCCTGCAGCACCGCCTGGCGCAGGGCCTGGGCGCTGGCGCTGTCCAGATCGCGGCCCACTTGCCGGGAGCCCAGCGCAAAGGCTGCGATGAGCAGAACCAGCACCGCCAGAAGCCCGGCGGCCATAGCCAGCCGGGTGCGCAGCGAAAGTATCTGCTTGATGTGATACATCCAAACCCCTCCTTAGCCGATGGAGCCCAGAATGCCGATGAGCGGCAGCATCACGGCCAGCAGCGTCACCCCGACCGCCAGGGTCAGGAAAGCGGCCAGCAGCGGCTCGATGGAATCGATCAGCCGGTCCAGCGCGGCCTGGGCGTCCTGGGTGAACAGCTGGGTCAGCCGGGCCAGCACCGTGTCGGCCTGGCCGCTGCGGGCGCCGCTGATGAGCATACGGCCATACAGCGGCTCGAAGACCTTGTGTTCAAACAATGCGGTGGAAAGCCCCTTGCCCTTCAGCATGTCCTCATGGCAGGCCTGCAGCTGAGCGCGCAGACCCTGGTGGTCCACCATGTCGCTGGCGGCGGTGAGGGCGGTGTCCGCATCCACGCCGCTGGCCAGAAACAGCGAAAGGGCGCTGGCCAGCCGGGCCACCGCCAGCTTGCGGGCGGCGGGGGCGGTGAAGGGAATCTTCTCAAACAGCCGGGCCAGCCGGTGGGAACCGGCGCTGCTGCCGCTGAGCACAAGACCCGCGGCCAGAACCGCCGCCAGCAGCAGGGTGATGACCAGAGCGGCCCAGCCCACGATATAGGCGAAATTTATGTAGCCGTAGGAGGAGGCGGCCAGACTGCCCGCCAGGCTCTGGTACACGCCGGTGAACACCGGCAGCACCTTGGCCACCAGCACCGCCAGAATCACAGCGGTGAGCCCCAGCAGCACGCCGGGGTAGAACACCGCGCTTTTCAGCTTTTTCTGCAGCTGGTCCTGGCTGGCGTAGTGCCGGGCCAGGCTGCGCAGCACGCTGTCGGTTCGGCCGCTCACCTCGCCCGCGGCGATCATGCGCACCGCGTAGTCCGGAAACATGCCGCAGGTTCTGGCCGCCTGGGAAAGGCTTTCGCCCAGCAGCAGGGATTTCTGCATGGAAAGCGCCGCCTGCTGCAGCTGACCAGCGCCGCCGTCCTCCGCAAGAAGGGCGGCGGCCTCGTCCGGCTGGATGCCGGCCTCCAGCATCATGGCCATGGATTCACAAAAGGCGCTCACGGCCAGGCTGTTCAGTTCGTTTTTTGCCATTGCATTGCCCTCCCTTTAATAAGTGCGGAAATCGGTATAATTGCTGCCGTCGCCGATGTACTGGCTGCCCGCGCCTCCGGCGGCGAAGGTGGTGTCCACCCGATTCCAGACCCCGGGCTTCACCTCAAACTCCACGGTGATCCAGCCGGTTTCCTCCAGCCAGATCATGTTCCAGGCGTGATACAGGTCATTCGGGGCCACATAGCCGGTGATCAGCTTGGTGGGAATGCCCTGGCTGCGCAGCATGGCAGCGGCCAGCGCCGCGTAGTCCACGCAGATGCCCTTGCTGGTGGCCAGAGTCTCGTCCGGGTCCGGGTAATAGTCGGTGCCGATGCTCTCGGCCTTGGGGGTGTCGTAGGCGATGTTCTTCACGATGTAATCGTAAATGCGGCCTGCTGCGTCCACCTCGTCGGCCGCCCCGGCGGTGAGCTCGCTGGCCTTTGCCACGCAGGCTGAATCCGGGGAATAGGGGATATAGATGCTGGGCCGCAGGAAGGGCGCGAACTCGTCCTCCAGTGTGACCGATACGCTCTGGCGGCTCAGATAGGAATATTTGTCGCCGGAGATGTTCTGGCAGACCGCCAGCTCATAGGGCCCGTCGCCCAGCTGCAGCGGGATGACGGCGGCCGAGCCGTCCGCGGGCATCAGGTAGGAATACTGGCTGGGCGCGCCGCCGGTGTCGCCCTGATAGGTGAGCAGAAATTTGATCTTACCCTCCTGATCGGTGCGCACCGCCACATAGCCCTGGGAAAGATGGCTGGTGTCCCAGAAAACGCCGTTGTCGGTCTGGGCGGCGGCCTCGTCGAAGGCGGTGGTCAGCGGCGCGGGGGCGGTGAAGCTTCCGGCCTTGTCTGCCTGGAGCGAGGATGCGCCGGGGGCAGAGGTCTGGGCGATGCTTTCGATCTGCTGCGAGGGCTCGGGCGAGCCGCAGCCCGCGCAGAGGGCCAGTGCCAGTGCCGCGGCGGCCAGCCACAACGGTTTGGGCAGCTTCAAGCGGCACCCCTCCTTTTTGCAAAAAATGATTCAATCTTATTATAAAAATACAGTTCCGGCTTGTAAAGAGGATCGGAGTCTGCCGAGGCGGACAATAGTGCAAAAAAGAGAAAAAGTCCGGTGCAAATTGGCGAAATTTCATAAAAGCAGGGCGCTTTTCTGTTGACAGCCCCCTATTATAGTAGGTATAATAAGAAAAACCAAGCCAAAAGCGTAAGCCCGGCAGGCCCGGACTTGCGCTCTTTTTATCGCCCACATATTGTTTGCGTGCGCAAGCAATATGTGGGGCGGTGTATACCGCTTTGGGAAAAAGAACAGGAGGAGTGAAACAAGATATGTACAAACAACTCGCGCGATCCATTCGGGAGTACAAATCCGTGTCCATCAAGGCGCCGGTCTTTGTGTCGCTGGAGGTGCTCATAGAATGCATCATCCCCTTTGTGATCGCCCAGCTGGTGAACCAGATCAAGGCGGGCTGCGGCTTTTCCACCATTCTGCAATATGGTGCGGTGCTGCTGGCCATGGCCGGCCTGTCGCTGTTTTTCGGCGTGCTGGCGGGCAAGTATGCGGCCACCGCATCCTGCGGCTTTGCCCGCAATCTGCGCAAGGATATGTTCTATAAGATTCAGGACTATTCTTTCCAGAACATCGACAAATTTTCCACCTCGTCGCTGGTGACCCGTCTGACCACCGACATCACCAACGTGCAGATGGCCTACATGATGATCGTGCGCGCCGCCATCCGCTGCCCGCTGATGCTGGTGTTCTCGTTCACCATGGCCTTTGTGATGGGCGGACGCATGGCGCTGATCTTTTTGCTGGTGGCCCCCATTCTGGGCATCGGCCTGTTCTGCGTCATCCGCACCGTAATGCCCCTGTTCAAGCGGGTGTTCAAAAAGTACGACGCGCTGAACAACTCCATTCAGGAGAACGTGCAGGGCATGCGGGTGGTCAAATCCTATGTGCGGGAGGACTACGAGAAGAAGAAGTTCACCGCTGCCGCCGAGGACGTCTGCCGCGACTTCACCCAGGCGGAAAAGATTCTGGCCTTCAACAACCCCCTGATGCAGTTCAGCCTGTATGTGGTCATGGTTTTCGTGCTGTCCTTCGGGTCCTACACCATCATCACCACCCGGGGCATGGCGCTGGACGTGGGCCAGTTCTCGGCGCTGCTTACTTACAGCTTCCAGATCCTGAGCAGCCTGATGATGTTCTCCATGGTATTCGTAATGATCACCATGGCCAGCGAGTCCGCCCACCGTATTCTGGAGGTCATTCAGGAGGAGAGCACCCTGAAAAGCCCCGAAAACGGCATCACCGAAGTGGCGGACGGTTCCATCGACTTTGACCATGTGAGCTTCAAGTATTCCGAGCATGCCGAGCGCATGGCCCTGACCGACATCGACCTGCACATCAAGAGCGGCGAGACCATCGGCATCATCGGCGGCACCGGTTCCTCCAAGTCCTCGCTGATCCAGCTGATCAGCCGTCTGTACGACGCCACCGAGGGCAGCGTGAAGGTGGGTGGCCGCGACGTGCGGGAGTACGATCTGGAGACGCTGCGCAACCAGGTGGCCGTGGTGCTGCAGAAGAACGTGCTGTTCAGCGGTACCATCAAGGAGAACCTGCGCTGGGGCAACAAGAACGCCACCGACGCCGAGCTGGAGGAGGCCTGCCGCCTGGCTCAGGCGGATGAGTTCATCCAGCGCTTCCCGGACAAATACGATACTTACATCGAGCAGGGCGGCTCCAACGTGTCCGGCGGTCAGAAGCAGCGCCTGTGCATCGCCCGGGCTCTGCTGAAAAAGCCCAAGGTGCTGATCCTGGACGACTCCACCAGCGCGGTGGATACCAAGACCGACGCGCTGATCCGCAAGGCCTTCCGGGAGTTCATCCCCGAGACCACCAAGATCATCATTGCCCAGCGTACCTCCTCGGTGGAGGACGCGGACCGCATCCTGGTGCTGGACGGCGGCGCCATCAGTGCCATCGGCACCCACAAGGAGCTGCTCGAGACCAGCGAGATCTATCGCGAGGTCTACACCTCGCAGAACAAGGCAGGAGGGCAGGAGAATGCATAACAATCCGACCATCAGCAAGCAGGGCACCCTGCTGCGCATCTTCAAAACACTGTTCTCGTTCTATCCGGTCATGATGCCGGTGGTGGTGGCCTGCATTCTGTTCAGCGCCATCATCAGCTCGCTGCCTGCGGTGTTCATGCAGAAGGTCATCGCCGTGATCGAGGCCAACTGGCAGAGCGGCGACTGGGCCGCTGCCTCCGGTCAGGTTATGGGTCTGGTGAGCGTTCTGGTAGTGATGTATCTGCTGGCGCTCATCTCCGCCTTTACCTATACCCGGATGATGGCCATCATCACCCAGGGCTTTCTGAAAAAGCTGCGTGTCAAGATGTTCAGCGGCATGCAGGATCTGCCCATTCGTTATTTCGACACCAACAACCACGGCGATATCATGAGCTACTACACCAACGATATCGATACCCTGCGGCAGCTGGTGTCCCAGAGCTTCCCCCAGATCACCATCACCCTGGTCACCATGACCAGCGTTACCTGCATCATGCTGTATTACAGCCTGTGGATGACCCTTGTGGTGGTGGCCGGTGTGGCGGTCATGGCCTGGCTCACCAAAAAGGTGGGCGGCAACTCCGCCCGCTTCTTCCTGCGCCAGCAGGAGGCCATCGGCGCCATGGAGGGCTACGTGGAGGAGATGATGAACGGCCAGAAGGTGGTCAAGGTCTTCTGCCACGAGGAGGAGAGCAAGGCCGACTTCGACAAGCGCAATGATGAGCTGTTCCGCGCCGCCGAGAGCGCCAACAAGTTCGCCAACATTCTGGGCCCCATCCTGAACAACATGGGCAACGTGGTCTATGTGGTGGTGGCAGTGGCCGGCGGCTTTCTGCTCATGGCCGGCGTGCCCAACGTGAGCATTTCCGGCCTGGCGCTGAGCATCAGCATTGTGGTACCGTTCCTGAACATGACCAAGCAGTTTGCGGGCAGCATCATGCAGGTGTCCCAGCAGATCAACGCGGTGGTCATGGGCCTGGCGGGCGCCCAGCGCATCTTCACCCTGCTGGATGAAAAGCCCGAGGAGGACAACGGCTACGTGACCCTGGTGAACGCCAAGGAGAACGCGGACGGCAGCATGAGCGAGTGTGCCGAGCGTACCAACGTGTGGGCCTGGAAGCATCCCCACAGCGACGGTACCGTCACTTACACCCGGCTGCGGGGCGATGTGCGCCTGTTCGATGTGGACTTCGGCTACACCCCCAACAAGACCGTTCTGCACGATGTGACCCTGTATGCGGAGGCAGGACAGAAGGTGGCCTTTGTGGGTGCCACCGGCGCGGGCAAAACCACCATCACCAACCTGATCAACCGCTTCTACGACATTGCCGACGGCAAGATCCGCTACGACGGCATCAACATCAACAAGATCAAGAAGGCGGACCTGCGCCGCAGCATGGGCATCGTGCTGCAGGACACCAACCTCTTCACCGGCACCGTGATGGAGAACATCCGTTACGGCAACCTGGACGCCACCGATGAGGAGTGCAAGGCCGCCGCGCTGCTGGCAGGCGCACACGACTTCATCACCCGCCTGCCGGAGGGCTACAACACCATGCTCACCAGCAACGGCGCGAACCTGTCTCAGGGGCAGCGGCAGCTGCTGGCCATCGCCCGGGCCGCGGTGGCGGACCCGCCGGTTATGATCATGGACGAGGCCACCAGCAGCATCGACACCCGCACCGAGGCCATTGTGCAGCGGGGCATGGATGCGCTGATGACCGGCCGCACCGTGTTCGTGATCGCTCACCGGCTTTCCACCGTAAAGAACGCCGATGTGATCATGGTGCTGGAGCAGGGCCGCATCATCGAGCGCGGCAACCACGAACAGCTGATCGCCCAGAAGGGCAAGTACTACCAGCTGTACACCGGTGCCTTCGAGCTGGAATAACTGCAGGATTGTGCGCAGTTTGGCGGAGTCGCCCTGATTTTTTGGGGCGGCTCCCTTTTTGTTGCCCGGTGGCTTTTCAAATGCCGGAATCGTGGTATAATAGCCAGTAAGAAATGACTCACCGCAGCGCCTCCCCCGGCGGGCAGTGCTGCGGAGATAAGGAGATAGAAAGCAATGATTACAAAGGAACTGCGGGCCGCGGTGGATGCATTTGTGGCCGCCAATGAAGAAAATGTTGTGCGCGACATCAAGCGCCTGGTGGATATCAACAGCGTGGAGGGCACCCCGGAGCCGGGCAAGCCCTTCGGCGCGGGCCCTGCCGCCGCACTGGACGAGGCGCTGAAGATCGCCGCCGAGATGGGCCTTTCCACCAATAACTGCGAGGGCTACATGGGCTGGGCCGAGCTGCCCGGCGAGACCGACAAGCAGATCGCCACCATCACCCACCTGGACGTGGTGCCCCAGGGCAACGGTTGGACCGCCGATCCCTTCGACATGCAGGTGCGGGAGGGCTGGATCATCGGCCGCGGCGTGGCCGACGACAAGGGCCCCAGTGTGCTGTGCCTGTACGCCCTGAAATTCCTCAAGGAGCATAACGTGCCCCTGAAGTACGGCGTGCGCGCGCTGCTGGGCGCCAACGAGGAGACCGGCATGGAGGATGTGGAGTACTACCTGAAGAACTACCCCGCTCCCGATTTCTGCTTCTCCCCGGATGCCGAGTTCCCGGTGTGCAACGGCGAGAAGGGTGGCTTCAACGGCTACCTGGTTTCCAAGAAGCTGGAGAACGGCAACATTCTGGAGTTCACCGGCGGCGTGGCCCACAACGTGGTGCCCGACCGTGCCTCCTGCCTGGTGAAGGCAGACTTCGCCGCTCTCAGTGAGCGGGAGGGCATCACTCTGGAAGAAGAGAATGGCGCGGTGCGCATCCGCGGCTGGGGCAAGGGCGGCCATGCGGCCATGCCTCAGAACACCGTGAACTCCATCGGCCTGATCGTGGATTACCTGCTGGACAATCATCTGGTCACCGCCGAAGAGGAGGAGTTCCTGACCTACCTGCGCAAGCTGCACAGCAACACCGACGGCAGCGGCGTGGGCATCGCCGCCAGCGATGACGCCTTCGATCCGCTGACCATCATCGGCGGCATGATCGAGCTGAAGGACGGCCGCCTGTGGCAGGATGTGGACAGCCGCTTCCCCACCAGCATCACCGGCGAGGAGATCAAGGCCCGGCTGGAGGCGGCCTCCGAGGGCTGCGCCACCGTGGAACAGGCCACCTGGCGGGTGCCCTTCTACATCAGCGCCGACGCCGCACCCATCCAGGCGCTGATCGAGACCTACAACGAGGTCACCGGCGAGAACGCCAAGCCCTTCACCATGGGCGGCGGCACCTACGCCCGTCACTTCCCCAAGGCAGTGAGCTTCGGTCCCGAGCGGCTGGACACCGTGCTGCCCGAGTTCGGCGGCCCCATGCACGGCGCCAACGAGGCGGCCAACATCGCCCAGCTGATGCAGGCGCTCAAGATCTACATCCTGGCCATCCTGAAGCTGGAGACCATCGAGCTGTAATCCGGCAAAACAGCCTTGCAGCCGGGGCGGACAGAACACCGCCCCGGCTTTTTGCTTGACAAGACGAGGAAAACCCTGTATGATGAACAGTGTTCAAGATGAAAGGCAGGAGCGCCATGAATAAAGTGATCACATCCCGCGAGGAGCTGCTGGCCGCCAGCAAGAGCATTGCCGCCAGTCAGGGCCTGGCCGCACTGAACATGCGGGCAGTGGCCGCTGCCGCCAACGTGGCGGTGGGCTCGGTGTACAATTATTTTCCCAGCAAAGCAGAGCTGGTCACCGCCACGGTGCAGGACATCTGGCGGGGGATCTTCCACGCGGCGGGCAGCTGCACCCAGAGCGGGGATTTCTGTGCCTGTGTGGAGTGGCTGTTCCACAGCATCCGTACCGGGGCAGCGGAATATCCGGATTTTCTGCGGGCTCATATGAGCGGCTTTGCTGCCCAGGACCGGAAAAAGGCCCGGCAGACCATGGAAGAGGCCTTTGGCCACATGCGTGCCAGCCTGGAGCAGGTGCTGGAGCGGGACGAAAAGGTGCGGCCGGATGCCTTCGGGCAGGATCTGACCCGGCAGCAGTTTGTGGCGTTTGTGTTCTCCGGCCTGATGGCAGGGCTTGCCCGGGAGGACACCGACTGCGCGGTGCTGCTGGCGGTGATCCGGCGGGTACTGTACTGACCAAATATTCTGCGCCGCCCCGGCGGGAGCGGCGCGGCTTTTTCATAAATTCTGAACCGCGTTCAAAATCAACTGAAATGGGCCAACGGCCCGGAAAGAGGGAACCCCTTATGAAAAAACTCATCAATACCGCATTCGGCTACGCCATCGCCTCTATGGCCTTCGGCGTGTTCTACCGGGAATTCACCAAGTGGAACGGCTTTGCCGGCAAGACCACTCTGGCGGTGAACCACCTGCATCTGTTCGCGCTGGGCACGGTGCTGTTTCTGGTGCTGGCGCTCTTCGCCAAGACCACCAGCCTGACTGCTCAGCCCATGTTCCGCCGCTTTTACGGCCTTTACAACGTGGCGCTGCCCTTCATGACCGTGATGTTCACCGTGCGTGGCGTTGTGCAGGTGCTGGGCATCTCGCTGAGCAGCGGAGCGGACGCGGCCATCAGCGGCATCGCGGGCATCGGCCATCTTCTGATGGGCGTGTCCATCGTGATGCTGTTCCTGGCGCTGAAGGCCGTGGCCAAGACCGAGGAATAAGAAAACAAAAAAGCGGGCGGTTCCGAAGCTTTGAAGTGACCCCGAAAAGTTAGACAATATTTTTGAAGAAATTGTTCAAGCAACCGAGAGGGCTTGTTGTCTGTGAAGAGCAGGCGGCAAGCCCTTTAGTTTTATCTTGATTCTGCGGTTATTGTAGTAATCCAGATAGTCCACCAGTTCCTGCTTGAAGTGTTCCAGGGAATCGAATTTTTGCAGGTACAGCAGTTCACTTTTGAGTAAGCCAAAGAAATTCTCCATGACGGCATTGTCCAGGCAGTTGCCCTTACGGCTCATGCTCTGGCGAATCCCTTTCCTCCTGATCATGTGTTGGTATTTCTTGTGCTGATACTGCCAGCCTTGATCAGAATGGAGGATCAATCCTGTTCCGTCGGGTATCATCTCAAACGCCTTCTCCAGCATGGAAGTTATCATACCCAATACTGGCCGGTCAGAGATGGTATAGCTGACCAGATAACCGTTGTGCAAATCCAAAATGGGCGAGAGATACATCTTCTGTCCAAACAGACTGAACTCGGTTACATCGGTCACCCATTTCTGGTTTGGCTTTTCCGCATAGAAGTTCCGGTTCAGCAGATTAGGGGCAAGTTTTCCCACTTCGCCCTTGTAAGAACGATATTTCTTGATTCTGACACGGCAAACCAGCCCCAACCCCTTCATAAGCCGCTGGACTGTCTTGTGGTTCATGGAAAATCCACGGTTATGTAACTCAGTTGTGATACGGCGGTATCCGTACCGTCCTTTGTTCTCATGGTAAATCGCGGCAATTTCTGCCTTGGCTTCCTTGTATTTGTCTGGAACCCTCATCCGCTTCAGATGGTAGTAGAAGGTCGCACGAGGAAGTTGAGCGATTGTGAGCAGAAGGTCCAGCGAGAACTCATGCCTCAGTTTTTGAACTACCTGCGCTTTTTGCGCTGGCGTCGCTCTTCTTCCAAAACCAAGGCTTGCAAGTTTTTTAGGTATGCATTTTCCGCTCGCAGCCGCTGCACTTCGGCAAGCAAGTCCTCTTCTACTTTGCTGGATAGCTTCTTTGGCCTGCCTGTGCTTCTGCGCCCTCTGCGCTCCACCTCAAGACCTTCCGGCCCCTCTTCCAAATAAATCCGTTCCCAGCTTTGGATGCGGTCATGTCCTTGAACTTCATAAATTCTGGCAGCCTCCTGATAGCTTAGTCCCTCTTGTATGACCGCCTCTACTACCTGCTTCTTGAATTCTGGTGTATAGCGTTTGTTTGGTATTCCTTTCGGCATAGTAAAGCACCCCATTTGTTATTCAGTATATCATACTGTCTAACAAATGGGGTGCAGTTCACTTCGGAACCGCCCGCTTTGCTGTGCGAGGAAAAATTACTTGGTGTAGTTGTCGAAGTAGCCCTGCACCAGAATGATGGGGGTGCCCTTATCGCCGCTGCCGCTGGTCAGATCGCACAGGCTGCCGATCAGGTCGGTGAGGCGGCGGGGAGTGGTGCCCTGGCTGGCCATGTTGCCGGTCAGGCTCTCGGCCTTCTCGTCCTTCTCCCGGATGGCCTTGGAGATGGCATCCTTCAGTTCCTGGCCGGAGAGGTTGGCGAAGTCGTTGTCGGCCAGATACTTCAGTTTCAGCTCGTTGGGGGTGCCCTCCAGACCGGCGGTGTAGCCGGGGGAGACAACGGGGTCGGCCAGCTCCCAGATCTTGCCCATGGGGTCCTTGAAGGCGCCGTCGCCGTAGACCATTACCTCAACGTGCTTGCCGGTGGCGTCCAGAATCCGCTGCTGGATGTCGTCCACCAGCTCCTGGCAGTGGATGGGGAACAGCTTCACGGTCTCCTCGGTGGCCTTGTTGGAGCCCAGCAGGCCGTAGGCGTCGTTGTAGCCGCTGCCGTTCACGGGGGCGGTCATCAGCTCATCCAGGCTGAGCACCTTTTCGGCACCGGCGGCGGTCAGCAGCCGCTTGGTGCGCTTGCGGGTGTGGATGTCGCAGTTGAGCACGTTCTTGGTGTAGTCCAGAATGGCACGGGGGTTGTTGGCGAAGATGATCTCGGCCTTCGCGCCCGCACCCTCGATCACGCTGCGGTAGTACTCCACGTAGTCCACGCCGGTGAAGGTGTGCTTTTTGTAGCCGAACAGCTCCCGGTAGCGCTCCTCGCTGAGCACATCGCTCCAGGGGTTCACGCCGGAGGCATCCAGCTCATCCTCGCTGATCAGATGGTTGCCCACCTCGTCGGAGGGGTAGCTGAGCATCAGAACAACCTTTTCGCAGCCTGCGGCAATGCCCTTCAGGCAGATGGCGAAGCGGTTGCGGCTCAGAATGGGGAAGATCACACCCAACGTGCCGCCGCCGAATTTTTCCTTCACATCCTGGGCGATGTTCTCCACCGAGGCGTAGTTGCCCTGGCTGCGGGCCACAACGGCCTCGGTCACGGCGATCACATCACGGTCGCGCAGGCAGAAGCCCTCGCTGTTTGCGGCGGACAGAACGGAATCCACCACGATGCTGGCCAGGTCGTCGCCCTGGCGGATGATCGGGGCGCGGATGCCCCGGGATACAGTGCCAACCAAACGTTCCATAAAAGCTGTCTCCTTCTGTGTTTCATTTCAGCACGCGGGGACAGAGTTGCCCGCGCGCGGGGAAGTCCTCTTCCATTATAAGGTCCGGGCCGGGGCTTGTAAATCGTTTTGCGGCAAAAAGGAGAATGCGTCGGCTTTCAACAGAAAATACGGCAGAGTGTGGAAAACGCGCCCCCGGAACCAGACGGTTCCGGGGGCGCGCTGTGCGTCGGTTATAAAAATCAGAAGAACAGGTCCTTGCCGGGGTACTTGGGCTCCATGGTGATGCGCAGGCCCAGCTTGCGCAGGGTGCCCTGGTCGCCGGAGTGGAGCATCTGGGTGGAGTGCATGTCGCAGTCCCGCAGCAGGGGCAGGGCAGACATGGCCTTGGCGGCCACCGGCTCGGTGGCGGCGCTCACGGCCAGACCGGCCAGCACATCGTCCACCTTCAGCACGCTGGAGCGGCTGCCCAGGTAGTCGATCTTCAGGCGCAGGATTGGCTCCAGCACCTCGGGCCGGATCAGCAGCACGGAATCCTGGATGCCGGCCAGGGCCTTCAGGCTGTTCAGCACGGTGGCGCTGCAGGCGCTCATCAGGTCGCTGGCCTTGCCGGTCACGATGCGGCCGTCCGGCAGCTCAATGGCGGCGGCGGGCTGCTCGGTCTGGCGCATCTTGGCCAGAGCGGGGGCAACCACGGCCCGGTTCTCGGCGTTCACATCCAGCTGCTGCATGATGTTCTCGATCTTATGCAGGCTGGCCTCGGTGGCCTTGCCCTGCTTCACATCGCAGGCAGCGGTGTAGTAGCGGCGGAAGATCTCCTCGGTGGCGGCCTTGCGCACCACTTCGTCGTCGAAGATGGCGTAGCCGGCCATATTCACGCCCATGTCGGTGGGGCTGCGGTAGAACTCCTTGTCGCCGGTGATGCGGGCCAGAATGTTCTGCACGATGGGGAAGGCCTCCACGTCACGGTTGTAGTTCACGGTGGTCTCGCCGTAGGCTTCCAGGTGGAAGGGGTCGATCATGTTCACATCGTTCAGGTCGGCGGTGGCAGCCTCATAGGCCAGGTTGACCGGGTGCTTCAGGGGAATGTTCCAGATGGGGAAGGTCTCGAACTTGGCATAGCCGGCCATTACGCCGCGCTTGTACTCGTGGTAGACCTGGCTCAGGCAGGTGGCCAGCTTGCCGCTGCCGGGGCCGGGAGCGGTGACCACCACCAGGGGCTTGGTGGTTTCCACATAGGGGTTGGAGCCGTAGCCCTCGTCGCTGCAGATGTAGTCCACAGCCAGAGGATAGCCCTCGATGGGGCGGTGGATGTAGTTCTTCACGCCGCGGCTGGTGAGCTTCTTGGCAAAGGCATCGGCGGCGCGCTGGCCGGTGTACTGGGTGATGACCACGCTGTTCACGGCAATGTCCATGGCGGTGATGTCGTCGATCAGGCGCAGCACCTCCATGTCATAGCTGATGCCCAGGTCGGCGCGCATCTTGGTCTTTTCAATGTCGCCTGCGCTGATGCAGAAGATGATTTCGGCCTTGTCGCGCAGCTCGTGCAGCAGACGGATCTTGCCGTTCACATCAAAGCCGGGCAGCACCCGGGCGGCGTGGTAGTCGTCGAACAGCTTGCCGCCGAACTCCAGATACAGCTTGCCCTGGAACTTTTCGATCCGGGCGAGAATGTTCTCGGTCTGCTTTTGAATATAAAGGTTGTTATCGAATCCGATCTGCATAAATAGTCTCCTTCTCATCGCATGAACGCCTGATATGCCCACCGGGGACCCGGCGGACCGTTCCTTGTTTTTAGGATGTCCTCAACTAAAAAATGATACCATGCACCCGCGATGAATGCAACAAAAAGCCGCCGCCTGCGGGCAAAAAAATGACGAAAATTTTTTCGAAAAACCGTTGACTTTACCCCGGTGGGGTGATATAATAATTTTCGTCGCGGAGGATTAGCTCAGCTGGTTAGAGTGCCTGCATCACACGCAGGAAGTCTGGGGTTCGAGTCCCTAATTCTCCACCAAAAACCCACAGGTTCGCCTGTGGGTTTTCTTTTTGTGTTCAGACAGAGAAAACGCCCGCGGATTTGCCAAATCCGCGGGCGTTTTTTGTCAGCCGGCTTACGCCCCGATGGCGTTGCCGGTGTACAGCTGGTAGTAGCGGCCCTTCTGGGCGATCAGCTGGTCGTGGGTGCCCACATCGCTGATGCGGCCGTCGTCCAGCACCACGATCCGGTCGGCGTTCTGAACCGAGGAAAAACGCTGGGCAATGATCAGCTTGGTGGTGCCGGGAATGGCCTGGGCAAAGGCTTCGCGGATGCGGGCGTCGGTGGCGGTGTCCACCGCGCTGGTGGAGTCGTCCAGAATCAGCACCTTGGGCTTTTTCAAAAGGGCCCGGGCGATGCACAGGCGCTGCTTCTGGCCGCCGGATACGTTGGAGCCGCCCTGTTCAATGTGGGTGTTGTAGCCGTCCGGCAGGCGCTGGATGAACTCGTCCGTCTGGGCCTGGATGCAGGCCTGGCGGCATTCCTCCTCGGTGGCGTCCTCCTTGCCCCAGCGCAGGTTATCCAGAATGCTGCCGCTGAACAGCACGTTCTTCTGCAGCACAACGGCCACCTGGTCCCGCAGGGCCTCGGTGTCGTACTCCCGCACATCCCGGCCGCCCACCTTCACGCAGCCTTCGGTGGCGTCGTACAGGCGGCTGATCAGGTTCACCAGACTGGACTTGCCGCAGCCGGTGCCGCCGATGATGCCGATGGTCTCGCCGCTTTTGATGTGCAGGTCGATGTCGTGCAGGGTGTCCTCACCGGTGGAGCCGTGTTTGTAGCAGAAGTTCACATGGTCAAAATCAATGCTGCCGTCGGCGATTTCCTGCACCGCATTGGCGGGACTGGTGATGTCCGGGGTCTCGGTGAGCACCTCGGCGATACGGTGGGCGCTGGCGGCGCTCATGGTCACCATGACGAAGACCATCGCGAGCATCATCAGCGACATCAAAACGCCCATCACATAGCTGAACAGGGAGGTGAGCTCGCCGGTGGTCAGGCTGCCCGCCACAACGAAGTGGGCGCCGAACCAGGACAGGGCGATGATGCAGCCGTAAACCATCAGCATCATCACCGGGTTGTTCAGAGCCAGCAGGCCCTCGGCCTTTACGAACAGGTTGTACAGGTTCTGCGCGGCCTTAGTGAATTTTTCGGTCTCGTGCTCCTCCCGCACATAGGCCTTTACCACCCGGATGGCGCTCACGTTCTCCTGCACGCTGGCGTTCAGATCATCGTACCGGCGGAACACCTGGTCGAAGATGGGAATGGTGCGCCGCATGATGAGAATCAGCGCGCCGCCCAGCACCACAATGGCCGCCAGGAAGACCAGGCTCAGCCGCAGATTAATGAAAAAGCACATGGCCATGCAGCAGATGAGCATCAGGGGCGCGCGCACCGCGATGCGCAGAATCATCTGGTAGGCGTTCTGCAGGTTGGTCACATCGGTGGTCATGCGGGTCACAAGGCCCGAGGTGGAGAACTTGTCGATGTTGGAAAAGGAAAAGGTCTGGATGTTTTCGTACATGCCGTCCCGCAAATTGCAGGCAAAGCCGGACGAGGCCCGGGCTGCAAAACGTCCGGCCAGCACGCCGCAGGCAAGGCTCACGAAGGCCAGCACCAGCATGATGCCGCCGTAGCGGTAGACCTCGTGCAGTGAGCCCGCCTCGATGCCCTTGTCGATGATGGCGGCGGTGATGAAGGGGATCAGCACCTCCATCAGCACCTCCATAGCAGTGAACAGGGGAGCAAGCAGGGAGTCCGCCCGGTACGGCCGATCTGCCGCATCAGGGTTTTTATCATAGTCATTCCTCCTTGTGGAATCTGTTTTTGTGGAACATTGCGGGCGCAAAGGCAGCGCCTGCAACGGTTCTATTATAGGGCCGGGCCGGTTGCAAGTGAATTCAAAAAAATGTTATTATTGATAAACAGAATTTATTAATCGAAATGGGAGGAATGCGCGGTGAATACCTTTCAGCTGGCCTGCTTTCTGGCGGTGAGCGATACGCTGAACTTTGCGCGGGCCGCCCAGCGGCTGAACGTGACCCAGCCCGCGGTGACCCATCAGATCCGCACGCTGGAGGAGGAGCTGAACACAAAGCTTTTCCGCCGCACCACCCGCAGTGTGGAACTCACCGAGGCGGGGCGGCTGTTTCTGCACGATGCCAACGGCATGATGACCATTGCCATGCGGGCAAAAAAGCGGTTTGAGAACCCGGCGGCGGGGGAGCTCTGTGAGCTTTCGGTGGGCTGCCACGGCTACACCCATCTGTTCAGCCTGCATGAGCCGCTGCGGCAGCTGGCTCAAAGCTACCCCAATCTTCACCCCCGGCTGCAGGTGGTGCCCTATGACTTTTTGTACCGGCTTCTGGAGGAGGAGCACGTGGATGTGATTCTGAGCTTCCAGGAAAACGAGGCAAAAAAAGCGCCCGGCATCTATGCCGAGCTGGAGAAAACCCCCATGGTCTGCGTGACCACCCGTCTGCAGGCGCCGGAGGGGGAGGGAGCCCTGGAGCTGGAGCAGCTGCGGGGGCAGCGGCTGGTGCTGGGCGACCCCCGCAAGGCCCCCCGGAGCATTGCCCGGGTACAGGCACAGCTGCTGGGTGAGCGCGCACCGGGCGAGTTGTTCTTCGGCGAGTCGCCGGAGACGGTGATCACGCTGGTGAAGGCCGGGTTCGGTCTGGCGGTGATGCCCCGGCTGCTGGCACCCCCGGACCCGGAGCTGGTGCTGCGGCCGCTGGCCGGGGTGGAGCCGCTGTCCTTCGGTATGTATTACAAGACCCTGAAGGCAAACCCGGTGCTGCGCCGGTTTGTGGAGCTGATGCGCCTGCAGCACGGACAAAAATGAAAAAAGGCCCCGGCCGTATCCCTTGGATACGGCCGGGGCCTTTTGCTTGTTTGGTTCAGCGTTTCAGCTGCCAGGTGTTCTTGCCGGCGGGTTCCACCGCGCCGATGGCAGCCAGCCGGGCCAGCATCCGGCATACCTGACCGGAGGTCAGGTGCAGTGCACCGGCCAGCTGGGCGGGACTGGCGCTCACCTGGTCGGTGAGGTATTCCAGCAGAGCCTGACTGCCGCTGGCCGCAGGCCGGGGCGGCAGCGCGGGGCGGGGCGCAAAGGTCAGGCGCAGGCAGGTGGCACCGGGGCACAATTCCTCCCGGATGGAGGGCTCCTCCCAGCCCTGCAGCCGCCACACCGCCTGGATCTGGGGCAGGCCGCTGCCCGCCCGGCGACCCACGCCCACCAGCCGGAACAGCTCGCTCAGGCCCGGGTTGCGGGCGTCGCTCACGCCGCCGGCCAGGGCGCTGGCCGGTTCCATGGGGAAACAGCCCGGGTTGGTGATGTAAAGCCGGTGGCCCCGTTTTTCAATGGTCAGGCCTCGGCGGTCCTGGTAGTCCGCGTGGATCAGGGCGTTGGCCAGAGCCTCCCGCACCGCTAGCTGCACCGGGTGGTCCGGCTCAGCGGGCAGGCGGGGGTCGGCGCAGATACGGTGAGCCGCCGCAAAATAAAAATCAAACAGTGCGCCGTTCCAGTTCGTGCCGTCCGAGTGCAGGCAGCAGGCAAGGCCGGGCTGCAGCTGCTCCCGGTAGGAAAGGCTGAAATGGGGCCACACCGAGCGGATGGCCCACTCCTCGCCCAGAAGCAAAAGCCCGGCGGCGGTGGGGCAGAGGGCTCCGTCCCTGGCGCGGGCCAGCACCCCAAGCCGAAGCAGCAGGCCCGCGTCGCTCAGCTCGCCCCACACATGGCCGGGGCGGCAGCGCAGCAGCCGGGCCCGGTAGCGGGTCACCGCGTCGGGGCAGAGAGCGCTCAGGTCCAGCCCCTCCAGCGGGGTCAGGTCCCGGGGCAGGTCTGCCTGGTCCCGCATCATGGCCCGCACCTCCTCGGCGGAGCAGTGATAGTCCCCCTCGCCGCCCCGCCGGTAGGCGCCGGAGAAGGGGTCGGTGCCCAGGTACACCGGCCGGTCGTGGCGGCCTGCGCGGGGCACATGGATGATCACGATCCGGTTGCCGCCGCTCTCGTCCACCCATACATCGGCGGGACGCAGAATGTTGACGCTCACCCGGGCCGGGTCGTTGACGATCTGCCAGAACTGGCGCACCAGTTCCTCCGGGTCCGGCAGGGGCACCGAGGCGAGGGTTTTGTTTTTGGTTTCGATCACGCCCAGCAGGATCAGCCCGCCGAAGGAGTTGGCAAAGGCGGAGTAGGTTTCCCAGATGCTGCGGGGCAGCCCGCCCTGGGCGCGCTTCGCCTCCAGGCGGTTGTTCTCCCGGTATTTTTCCAGGTGGGCAAGGTCGATCATAGACGGTACCTCAACAAAGGGTCACTTGGTCCAGGGGGCGGCCAGGCGGCGGAACCAGCTGCCCGGCAGCTCCAGCCCCAGCAGGATGGCCAGCACCATGGCGATAGCGGTTTTCAGGGTGGTAAAGCCGATCTGGCCGGCCTCGGCGGTGGCGTTGTTCACCATGGCGTAGGCGGTCTGGTAGATGCCCAGACCGGGCACCAGCGGGAAGATGCCGGAGATCAGAAAGATGGTGGCCGGGCAGCGCATCTGCACCGCCGAAAACCGGGAGATGCACAGCACCGCAAAGGTGGCCAGAAAGATGGCGGGCAGCACCCCCCAGAAGGGCTTGAACAGCAGGTAGACCAGCCAGCCTGCCGAGCCGGTGATGCCGCAGCGCAGGTAATACCGGCTGGGCACGTGAAAGATCAGGGCGAAGGCCGCGGTTCCGATGCCCGCCGCCAGTACCTCGCAAAGAAAACGCTGCATGCTCACACCCCCCATGCGGCATAGGCGGCCATCACCGCGCCCACGCCCAGGGCAAGGCAGGCCACCACCAGCACCGCGTCCAGCAGGCGCACGCTGCCGGAAATATAGTCCTCGTCGGCAATGTCCCGGATGCCGTTGGTGAAGGCCACGCCGGGCAGAAGCGGCACCACCGCACCGGCGGTGACCATCTCCAGATTGCTGCCCAGCCCCAGATGAGTCAGGAGCAGCGCGCACAGGGTGACCAGCGCCCCGCCGCTGATGTTCATGGCGATCTTGGAAAGACGGCCCCGCACCAGATACAAAAAGTAAAGATACAAAACGAGCCCGCACAGAAAGGCGGCGGCCGCGTCCCGGCCGGTGCCGCCGAACAGATAGCCAAAGGCCCCGCTGCCGATTCCCGAGGCCAGCACCTGCTGCCAGCGGGGCTTGGAGGGCATGGCCCGGATGGCCACAAGCCGCTCATGGGCTTCGGCGGGGGTGTGCAGACCCAGCTCGATCTCGCGGGAGAGCTGGTTCACCGCGTCGATCCGGTCCAGCCGACCGCCGCCCAGGGGAATGTGGCGCACCCGGGCCCGGTAGCTGCGGGGCCCGCCCCCGGTGGACAGCAGCACGCCGTTGCTTAAAATAAAGGTATCCAGCCCGGGGTTGCCGTAGGCTCGGGCAATGCGCTCCATGGTATCGCTTACCCGGGAGATCTCGGCCCCGGAGGCCAGCAGAATCTCGCCCGCGAGCGATACGGTCTCAAAAATAAGGTCGCGGTCCTCCATGGCAGGTCCTCCTTTTGCGGCCGGAATTTTGCCCTTTTATTATACGGCGGTTTGGGACCGGTTACAAGCAAAACCCGGCGGCGGGCCCCTTGCACAGGCGGCGGGTTTTCGTTATACTGAAAGTTACATAACGGATGCCGGAAAATGGGGAAAGGAGCAGGCGATGAACGAGACGTTGAGCAGCTTTCTGGGGGTGCGCCCCGGGGTGACCGCACTGGTGGGGGCGGGCGGCAAGACCACCGCCATGCTGACTCTGGCCGAAGAGCTGGCCAAAGCGGGCAAAAAGGTGATCGTGACCACCACCACCCACATGTTCCTGCCGGAGGAGCAGCGCTATGGCCCGGTGTTTTCGCCGGAGGATACGGCAGGCATTGCGGCGGCGCTGGAGCGCACCGGGCTGGCGGTGACCGCCGGGCCAATGGATGCGCGGGGCAAGCTGACCGGGGTGAGCGACAAGCAGGTGGATAACTTTTTGACGCTGGCGGACTATGTGCTGGCCGAGGCGGACGGCTCCCGCCGCCTGCCCTGCAAGACCCCCGGGGAGCATGAGCCCGCCCTGCCCGCAAAAACCGGGCTGGTGGTGGCGGTGCTGGGGCTTTCCAGCCTGGGCAGACCTTTGGAGGAGGTGTGCTTTCGGGCCGAGCTGGCCGTCCGGCGGCTGGAAACACAGCCGGACAGCCCCCTTACGCCGGAGCAGCTGGCCCGGCTGGCGGCCGAGCCCTGGGGCCTGGCCAAGGGCAGCGAGGGGCGGCGGTTTGTGATCCTGCTGAACCAGAGCGATGCATGTGACCCGGCGGACCTGCGCCGGGTGGTGCGGGCTGTAAAAGAAACAAGCAGCGCCCGCGTGGTGAGCGCCGCTTTAAAGAAAAAGGAATGGAAAGAGGAATCGATATGTTGATTGTGATTCGAGGCGCCGGAGACATTGCCACCGGCATCGGCTGGCGGCTGTGGCAGTGCGGGTTTGACGTGGTTATGACCGACCTGCCCCAGCCCACCTGCATCCGCCGCACGGTGGCCTTCTCCACCGCGCTGGAGGAGGGCGAGTACACCGTGGAGGGCGTCACCGCCCTGGCCTGCCCGGACCTGAAAGCGGCCCGGGCGGCGCTGGCAAAGCGCTGCGTGGCGGTGATCCCGGACCCGGAGGGCGCGTGCATCAAGGCCCTGCAGCCCGCCGCAGTGGTGGACGCGGTGTTGGCCAAGAAAAATCTGGGCACCGCCATCACCGACGCGCCGCTGGTGATTGGGGTGGGCCCCGGCTTTTGCGCCGGGCAGGACTGCCATTATGTGGTGGAAACAAAGCGCGGTCATCGGCTGGGCCGGGTGATCGAGGAGGGCCCCGCCGCCCCCAATTCCGGCCTGCCTGGCAACATCATGGGCTACACCGGCGAGCGGATCATCCGCAGCACCGTCAGCGGCCAGTTCGAGCCGCTGTGTGCCATCGGTGATCTGGTCCAGGCCGGGCAGACGGTGGCCCGGGTGGACGGGGAGGAGCTGAAGGTGCAGATCCCCGGCATGATCCGTGGCATGCTGCATGAGGGCATCCAGGTCACGCCGGGCTTCAAGTGCGGCGACGTGGACCCCCGTGGCCGGGAAGCTGACTACACCACCATCTCGGACAAGGCCCGGGCGGTGGCGGGCGGCGTGCTGGAGGCGGTGCTGCGCCGCTACGGCAGCCGGATGCAATAAAACCAAAAAACGACAAAAACACAGGCCGCCGCGTACCCATAGCAGGTATGCGGCGGCCTGTGTTCCCTTGACCGACTCCGAAGAGATCGTGCAATTCCCGCAGCTCTGCCCAAACCGGAACTGCGTACCATTATTATAACGCATTTTACGAAATAGAGAACCGAAAATGCACAGAATCAATGCGATGCGACACAAAACGCGGGTTTTCCTGGCCGAAAAGCCAGGTGCGGCTCAGCGGTTCTGCCAGTTTAGAAACTCCTGACGCAGCTGGGAGAAACGCTTGACGCTAACCGGAATGCGCTGACCGCTTTTCAGGATGACTATATAGTTGGAGAAGCGGTCCACGTAGCGCAGGTTCACCACGAAGCTGCGCTGCACCCGCAGAAAGTCCCGCCCCTCCAGCCGGTCGGCGATCTCCTGAATGGACACCCGGAATGTCCGGGTGCTCCAGAGTGCCGAGGCGGAAAAGTGGGCGGTGACCATGTGCCCGGAGGCTTCAAAATAGCGGATCTGCTCCAGCGGCAGGAACACATCCTCCCGGTCTGCCCGCAGGCACAGGGTGTTGGCGGCAGAGAACAGCAGCTCCCACAGGCTGTCCATGCAGGCGGTGAAGCTTTCCGGCAGGCGGGTCTTGAGCAGATAGGCGAAGGCCCGCACCCGGTAACCATCCGGTGCGCAGTCCAGGGAATCCGAGGTCAGGATCACCGGTGTTTCAGGGCAAAGCGCACGCAGGCGGCCGGCAATCTCCAGATTGGGGCATCCGGCGGTGGTCACCTGCAAAAACACGGCGGTACAGGGGTGATTGCGGCAGAATTCCAGCAGCAGCTCCGGCTGGCTGAAATGCTCCACCCGGCAGTGAAGATCGTTCTGCTCCAGATAGTGATCGAGCAGGTCGGAAAGACGCCGTGCATCGGCAGGCTGCGTGTCGCAGATGGCAAACAGCATGAGGGGGACACTCCTTTGGGGATCATGGAGATAAGGGGGGCTGCAGGGCCCGGGCGATGCGCTCCAGGGCCTGGGGGGTATCGGCATCCCACAGCTCGCAGGCGCACTGGGCTTCGGTGAGCCGGACCTGCTGTGGGAAACGTTTCAAAACGGCGCTGCCGCCGGTTTTCGGGGGAAGGCTGGCCAGTGCGGCAAAATAAGCCGCGCCGAACAGCACAGGGCTTGCGCCCACCCCCTGCCAGGCAAGGCGATGGATGCACCCCGGCTGGCGCTCAAAGGCCTGTGCCAGTGCGGCCAGGCTGGCCGGGCGGCACAGGGGCTGGTCGCCCTGGCAGACCAGGCAGCCGTCCATGCCTTCCATATATCGGATGCCCAGGCGGATCACATCGCTGCGGTCCTCCCGGTCGTGCAGCAGGCAGGCGACGCCCTGCGCCGCGCACAGCTGTGCCACCTGGGGCCAGCGGGTAACCACCAGAACCTTGGCAAACACGCCGGGAGGCAGACTGTTCAGAGCATGCGCCAGCAGCGGCCGTCCGCACAGGTCCGCCAGCAGCTTGTTGGAGCCAAAGCGTTTGCCCTGACCGCTGGCCAGGATCAGGCAGCCGATCTTCATGGTGCACACCCCTCTCTTGACGGATAAGAAACAATGACAAACGTTACTGTTTTTGGCTTTTATTGTAATATAATTAGGTCAGGGGTGCAAGAGCAGGCAGCAAAACCTGCCGGATTGGTGGCATTTTTTGCAGAAAAGACCTATAATAATGAAAATACCCGTGCGCCGGGCCCGAAAAGGAGATGCGAAGATGATCCATTTCAACTATCCCAACTACCCCATGCAGTGGTACAAGAACAAGAATCCGGTGTCCGGCAATGCGGGCCAGTTCAACTATAAGGTCCTGCGCGACGGCAACGAGCTGGCCGCCTGGTGCTGGATGGGTGTGTGGTGTTTGGAGAAGACGAAGGATGTGAAGGAGCGGCGCTTTGCCTTCGGCGAGGAGGGGGTGGCCCAGGCCATCGCCTGGCTGAAGGAGGAATTCGACAGCCACAGCCGGGAGGAGATCGAGAGCAAGCTGGGCTTTTTCACCACCGAGCCCTACACCCCGCCCAAAGAGGAGAGCGGCGAAGAACAATAAAAAACAGGGAGTGTCCCCGTGAACTGCACCCCATTTGTTATTCAGTATATCATACTGTCTAACAAATGGGGTGCAGTTCAGCCCGGGGAGAGCTCCTTCTTTTCTTTTGTGCGGAGTGTTACTGTCTGCCCCGGTTGTAAACGCTCTGCTGCTCCACCCGCAGCACCACACGGCCCACAAACAGGGTGAGCAGGATCTCCACCGGCAGCAGTACCAGATTTTTGCCGATGCGCAGCGGCAGGGTGGCCAGCTGAAAATTCTGGCCATAATACAGATAGAGCCAGAAGCTGTTCAAGAAGATATTCAGCAGAATGTTGATGCTCAGCTTGGCGGCCAGCACCCGGTACCAGCGCAGGGGCTGGCGGTAGAGGGCCAGACCCCAGATCATTCCGGCAAGAATGGCGGTAAGGGTGAAGCCGGGGAAATAAGCACCGCCGCCGTTGTTCACCACCCAGCCCAGAAAATCGCTGGCGGCTCCGGCGGTCATGGCCACCGCGGGGCCGAACAGCATGCCGGCCATGGCGCTGGTCAGAAAGCCGAAACCAATGCGCAGCTGAGGGGTGAGCTGCAGCCGGATGTTCAGGGCATCCAGCGTGATGTTCAGCGCGATGAGCAGTGCCACCACCGCCAGGGTACGGGGCTGGTGGAACCGGGCGGCGGAATCCTGAAAGAGCTGTTTGATTTTGGACATGAAAAAAACCTCCTTTTGATGCGAATGCCGCACAAAAGGAGGTGAGAATACAAAAAAGGACACAGCGCGGCAAGGGCACTGCGCCCCGCATTTGCCTGCACACGCTTCGTTTATGCAGCAGCGGGATGCAAAGCCTGTACCGCGAAGCGGAGTGCTTCTTCGTCCGGCCCGCAACTCCCCGTCGGGCTGGCACTTGACGCACAGGCTTTTACTCTGCACGCTCCATTATAGACCCGCCGCAAAGAGAAAACAAGCCCCGAAAACCAATTTTAAAGTCAGTCTTTCTGGCTTGCGGCCTTGTTTACCACCAGGATGCCTGCGCAGATCAACGCCAGCGCCGCCAGCCCCTGGGGGCGGAAGGCTGCAGCGCCCTCGCCCAGCAGCAGGGCGCTGAGCAGCACGCCGAACACCGGGTTCATAAAGCCGAACACCGAGATCCGGGCCACCGGGTTATGGGCCAGCAGCACCGACCACAGGGAGTAGGCCACTGCGGACAGAAAGCCCATGTAGACCAGCAGCGCTGCCGAAGCCGGGGTGGGGGCGGCCAGCCGCCCGCCCAGCACGAGGCCCAGCAGGGTCATGACCACACCGCCGAACAGAAACTGCCAGCCGCAGAGCACGAAGGTGTCCTCACTTTGGGAGTAGCGCTTCACCAGCACGCTGGAAAAGGCGTAGGCAATGGCGGCGATGAGCACCAGGCCGTCGCCCAGCAGGCCTCCCTGTCCGCCGGAGGAGCTGCTCAGATTGATGAGCGCCACCCCGACAAAGCCCACGGCACAGCCGATCAGCTTTTGGGCGGTGAGAGCCTCATAGCGGAACACCAGTGTGGCCAGTAAAATGCAGAAAAAGGTGTTGGTGGCGGTGATGATGGCTGCGTTCACCCCGCTGGTGTTGGCCACACCGGCGTAATAAAACACATATTGCAGAATGGTCTGCACGCAGCCCAGCTTGAGTACCATGGGCAGAGTGGCTTTGCTGGGGGCCGCCAGACGGCGGCCACGAATGCTGGCAAAAACAATGACCATCAGCCCGGCGATGGTAAAACGAATTCCGGCGAACACCAGCTGGCCGGGGATATCGTTGGAGGCAAGCTGGAACAGCTGGCAGCCGATCTTGATGCAGGGGGCGGCGCTGCCCCACAGAAAGCAGGGGATCAGGGCCAGCGCGGCAGCCACTGCGGGACGGGAAAGGAACGAAGACTCTTTCATAAATACAATACACCTTTCAGGGTTTGAAATATCCACTGGAAAAGTATAAAATGTTATCAGGAAAAAGTAAAGCCGTCTGCCCCCTGCCGGGGCAGCTGCGGCGGGCCTTTGCAAAAAGGCCGGAAAGGAATAAGACTATGGCAGTTTGCAAATTCAGCGAGATGGAATATACCCGTCCGGATGTGCAGCGGGTGACCGAGGCCTACCGGCAGCTCACCGCCCGGGCCGAAAAAGCAGAAAGCGGCCGGGAACTGGCGGACATCTTTAAAGAGCACACCAAGCTGGACGATGAATTCAGCACGGCGGCGCGCCTGGCGCAGATCCGCCACACGCTGGACACCCGGGATGAATTCTATGATGCGGAAAATGACTTCTTTGACCGGGAGACTCCCGGTGTGGGCAACGCTCAGCTGGCGCTGTACCGGGCACTGCTGGCCAGCCCCCACAAGGAAGGCCTTGCGGCGGAGTACGGCGAGATCCTGCTGCAGAAGATGGAGGTTGCTGCCGCCAGCGCCAGCGAGGAAGTGCTGGAGCTGATGCAGCAGGAGAACGCTCTGGCCAGCCGCTACCAGAAACTGTATGCGGGTGGTCAGGTGCAGTTCGACGGCAAGAGCCTAACCCTGCCCGAGATGGGCCCCTACAAGCAGAGCCTGGACCGGGCGGTGCGCAAGGCGGCCTTTGAGGCGGATGGCCGCTTCTTTGATGACAACCGGGAAGAGCTGGACGAGATCTACACCAAAATGATCGAGAACCGCAATGCCCAGGCCCGCAAGCTGGGCTACGAGAGCTATGTGCCTCTGTCCTACCTGCGGATGGGCCGGCTGGGCTACAACCAGGCGGATGTGAAGAGCTTCCGGGATCAGGTGGCCCAGAGCGTGACTCCTCTGGCCCACGAGGCCATGAAGGAGCAGTTCGCCCGTATTGGTCTGCCGGATGCAAAATTCTATGATACCACCGTCAGCTTCAAGGATGGAAACCCCGTTCCTCAGGGCACTGCGCCCGAGCTGTTGGCCAAGGCGGTGCAGATGTACCGGGAGCTGAGCCCCGAGACTGCCCGCTTCATCGACTTTATGACCGAGAGCCAGCTGTTTGATCTGGAGAGCCGCCCCGGCAAGGCCCCCGGCGGTTACTGCGAGACCATCCCCGGCTACGGCGCACCCTTTGTGTTCTCCAACTTCAACGGCACCTCCGGCGACGTGGATGTGCTCACCCATGAGGCAGGCCACGCCTTCCAGGCATGGGTGGCGGCCGGCCAGGGCATGTGCCAGGAGCTGGCCAACCCCGGTCTGGAGAGCTGCGAGATCCACAGCATGTCCATGGAATTCCTCACCAGCCCCTGGCATCACCTGTTCTTCGGCAAGGACACTGCCAAGTACGCGCTGGCTCACGCGCAGGAGGCCCTCACCTTCCTGCCCTACGGCTGTATGGTGGACGAATTCCAGCACATCGTCTACAGCCAGCCCCATCTGACCCCGGATGAGCGTAACGGCATCTGGCTGGAGCTGGAGCGCAAGTACCGCCCCTGGAACGACTTTGACGGTCTGCCCTTCTATGGCCGGGGTGCGGGCTGGCAGCGGCAGCTGCATGTTTATCAGTACCCCTTCTACTACATCGACTACTGCCTGGCACAGATTGTATCGCTGCAGTTCTTTGCTGCGCACCTGAACGATCCGAAGAATGCCTGGCAGCGATATGTAGCTCTGGTGAAGAAGGGCGGCGGTGACACCTATGCGGGCCTGGTCAAAGCTGCAGGTTTCACAGTTCCCTTTGAGCAGGGGGCGATCGCCCCGGTGGCACAGCAGGTGTTTGACTGGGTGAAGGAACAGAACAAGAAGCTCTGATTGCTGAAATAACTTTTCAAAAGCCCGGAGGCAGTGTTGCCTCCGGGCTTTTTTTGTGCAAAACAGATTGCACAGGGAAAAACAGGTTCATATATATACAATATATAGGGGAAAATGGGATTTTTGGCTCTGAAAGAAAAATATGACTTTTTTCAAAGAAATTTGAAAAAAGGTGTTGACTTCTGGTTGCAGGCTGTGGTATTATAACTGAGCCGTCAACGACGGCAAGCCGCTCGAAAGAGCTTGAAAAAATATTTCAAAAAAGTGATTGACAACAAGAACTTGATGAGATATAATAAACAAGCTGTCCCGTGAGGGAGAGCGGCACAGGACCTTGAAAATTGAACAATATCGAAGCTTGAACGGAACCTTATCGTGATGGAAAATCAC